>CAWDNY010000010.1:0-128741 GCA_963803695.1 uncultured Actinomycetota bacterium | reverse complement strand
CGCGATGGTGCTGCATGATCTGGTGAACGATGGCCTGCTGGACGGACGCTGCGCGATCCGCACCATGACGCTGCCTGACCGGTTCATCGACCAGGCGTCGCCCGACGCGATGTATGCCGATGCAGGCATGACCGCGACGGATATCGCGGCGATGGCGCTGGAAGCGGTGGGTCAGGTCAGGGTGGGCGGCAAGGTCATCTGACCGGGATCAACCGGCAAAGATGCTGTTCATGTGTTCCGCCAGATAGATGCGCAGCCAGGGGGTATAGAACTCCGGCGCTTCGCGGGTGTGCTGCGCCAGAACACCCAGATCGACCCAGCGGGTCTCCATCACCTCGGCCGGGTTGGGCGTTACCTGAGTGAACGCAATCGCCTCGGCGGTGTAGATTTCGACCAGTTCATGTTCGATCAGACCATTGCCAACCTCGGCGCGGTATTCGACCTGTTCGCGGTGGTTCAGGGTCAGGCCACTGATGCCCAGCTCTTCCTCAAGGCGGCGCTTGGCGCAGGCAAGGGGGGGTTCTTCCCAATAGGGATGCGTGCAGCAGGCATTCGCCCACAGGCCGGGCGTGTGGTATTTTTCAAGCGCACGGCGCTGGATCAGGGTCTCATTGCCGCGCATGACGAACACGCTGATCGCCTTGTGACGCAGGCCGCGCTGGTGGACCTCCAGCTTTTCGACGGGGGTGATGACCCCGCCGACCCAAGCTGGAATCATCACGCTCATACCCGTGTCACCGCGACGATGCCTGCCAGATGTGCCAAATTCTTGATCCCGATCTTGATATGCGCGAGGGGCCGCGCCTTCACGAGCCTTTTATTCATATAGGCTTCGAATGTCAGCCGCTGAACGTCAACATCGTGACAAAGAGAGACAAACCGCTCACGCCGCATATCGCTTTTGTAGTATGCACGCTGCATCGCGCCGAGGATTCTGAACACCGCCTTGTGTTCGCGCATGAACAGCTTGCGGGCCAGTTGCAGGTCTTTCACCCGGCCAGAGGCCAGCGTCGCGGCGGCAGCGGTGGCGGCCACACGGCCCCCGACCATCGCGTAAAAGATGCCTTCGCCCGAGGACGGTGCGACCACGCCTGCCGCATCGCCCGCCAGCACGACATCGCGGCCATTGTCCCAACGGTCCATCGGGTGCAGCGGGATGGGCGCGCCTTCGCGGCGGATGGTCTTGCAGTCGGTCAGCCCGGCGCTGGCCCGCAGTGCGGCGGTGGCGACCTTCAGATCGACGCCCGGTACTTCGGTGCCCATCCCGACGCTGGCATGTGCGCCATGGGGGAACACCCAGCCATAGAAGTCCGGGCGAGATCTTGCCGTCATAAATCACGTCGCAGCGTTTCGGGTCATAGGTCGTGCCGCGCAGATCTTTTGGTGCCTCGATGATCTCGTGATAGGCGATGACATAGGGGATCTTGTCGCCGCCCGGTACTTCCTGACGGCAGACGTTGGACCGTGCACCATCCGCGCCGATCACCAGCTTGGTGCTAAGGCGCTTGGTTTCGCCGCTGGCCTTGCAGCGATAAACGACGTGGGTGCCGGTCGCATCGCGGTCGATCTTGGTGAACGTGCCGGTATAGCGTGTCGCCCCGGCAGAAACGGCCCGCTGGCGCAGGAATTCGTCGAACTTGTCGCGGTCCACCATGCCGACAAAGCCGTCTTCGATCGGGATATCGACCTGCCGCCCCGTGGGCGAAATCATGCGCGCGGTATTGATCTTGGCGACCAGCTGATCGTCGGGGATGTTGAAATCCGCAATCAGGCGCGGCGGGATCGCACCGCCGCAGGGTTTGATCCGGCCATCCTTGTCGATAAAGGCGACCTTGATATTCGAGCGGGCCAGATCCTCGGCTGCTGTGGCACCCGACGGGCCACCCCCGATAACGACGACATCATACATGTTTCATTCTCCCGGAACGGCGATAGGGGTGGGGGCCGTGCGCGTCATGATACGCGCGGCCATGAGGGCAGCAGCGATGAAGATCGCCGCCTCGATCAGAAAAACGGTGCCGAACGCCTGCGCATCGGGCAGGGCGGCAAGGCGGAACAGATCGACCAGACCGGCGCCCATCAGCCCGCCAAACCCGGCGGCGACAGCTTGCGCGGCGCCCCACAGGCCCATGCGGGTGCCCTCGCGGCGTTCCTTGCCCTGACCGGCCAGTGCCATCATCGACCCGATCGCGGCGACGGCGAACATGCCGTTGAAAAAACCAAGCGCGATCACGGTGGGGTTCAGCAGCGCGGCGATATGCATCGCGCCCACGGTGGCAATGGCGCACAGGGCGGCGCAGGACCCAAGGCAACCGGCGATCACCCAGTTGCGCAGCGATCCGAACTTGAAGCCGGTGGCGGCGATGCCGACCAGTAGCATCCCCATAAAAACGCCACCATTCTGCATCCCGCTCAGCTGCGTGCTTTGTCCCGGGGTCAGGCCAAAGACGAGGCCTGCATAGGGTTCAAGGATCAGTTCCTGCATGAAATAGGCGGTCATCGACAGGAAAACGAAGATGGTGAAATTGCGCGCGCGGGGTTCGGCCCAGATCTCGGCCAGGCCTTCGCGAAAGGGCAGCGTTTCGGTTTCGCGCACGGCGGTCACGCGACGCTCGATGCCCCAGACGGCGAGGGTGGTCAGGGCAAGAGCGACGAGGCAGACGGTTGCCACGACGCGGATCAGCAAGCGCGGGCGAATAGGGGTGCAGCATCGCGCCAACGATGCCGGCGGTCATGGCGATGCCAAAGATCATCATCAGCCAGGTGATTGTCGCAGCCGCCGCGCGGCGGTGCGGTGCCGTGGCCGTTGCCAGCAGCGCCAGCAGCGATGTGCCGGATGCGCCGACGCCCAGACCGATCGCGGCGTAAGACAGGATGGACAGCGCAAGACCCGCCGAAAACGCGGTCTCCAGCAGCGACGACCCGCAGGCGGCCCCAAAACCGCCAGCCGCCCAAGATAGCCATACCGCCGATGATCCAGCGGGTGCGGCTGCCGCCGGTGTCGGATTTGAAGCCCCAGTTCGGGCGGCTAAGCTGGATGCCGTAATGCAGGGCGACCAGCATCCCCGGCAGGACGGCAGGCAGCGCCAGTTCGATCACCATCAGGCGGTTCAGGGTCGACGTTGTCAGCACCACAATCGCGCCAAGGCAGCATTGCACCAGACCCAGACGGAAGATTTGCAGCCAGCTTAGCGTCATCAGACGGCTCCCAATGTGCGAATGGCGAAGGCGGTGATCAGCATCCCCGCCACGTACAGCAGAACCCCTGTGCCGTTGTACCAGGGGGCAAAGGCCTTGGGGTCGCGCAGCAGTTTGCGCATGGCCAGCAGTTGCAGGCCCAAGCACCGCCGCGACGCCAAGCGCGTGCAGCGGGCGGTCCCATGTGAGCAGCAGCGCGATCATTGCGGCCTGCGGCAGGGCCATGACGGCGCAGGCGATTTTCGCCGCGCGTTCCGGGCCGGCGATCACGGGAAGGGAGTTCAGCCCCATCTGCCGGTCGCCTTCCAACGCCTTGAAATCATTGAGCGTCATGATGCCGTGCGCGCCGACCGAATAAAGCAGCGCAGCGGTGATGACATAGATCGACGGCGCACCCGCCGACAGCACGGCCGCGCCCGTGAACCACGGCAGCCCTTCATAGCAAGCCCGCACACGCCCGGCCCCCACAGCCACGACCGCTTCAGCCGGACGGTTCGGCGGAATAGGCCCAAGCAGCCAGCACGCCGACCATCGTCGCGCCAAAGCCCCAGGGGCCAAGCTGCCAGCCCAGGATCAGCGCCAGCACCGTCATGGCCCAGGCGATGCCCAGACCCCAGCGGCCCGGAATGGCACCTGACGGGATGCCGCGATGAGGTTCGTTGATCGCGTCGACATGGCGATCGCACCAGTCGTTTGCCGCCTGGCTCATCCCGCAGACGACAGGACCGGCAAGCAATACACCAAGCAGGATAGTGCCCCACTGCCCCGAAGGAGAGACCCCCGCAGACACGCAGCCGATGCCGTAAGCCAGCATGGGCGGAAACCATGTGACCGGCTTGATCAGCTTGAGCGTTGCCAGAGGGCTGGGATAACGCCGTGCAGGATATGTGGAGGCCATCGTCATTGTGTCAGCTTAGCGTGACGTTTGGCAACTCAGCAAGTGTAAACTTAGGTTTACAGTTCGCGATTTGCGACGTGTCAGCTTTCGCGCTGCAAAAGCCCGTATTTGCGAAGCTTCACATACAGTGACTGACGCGACAGGCCCAACATATCGGCAGCCGCAACGCGGTTGTTGCCAGTCAGCTCGATCGCCGTTTCGATACACATCTTTTCAACCACATCGGTGGTTTGCGCGACGATATCCTTGAGGCTGGCACTGCCCACAAGTTCCATCAGCGGCTTTGCGTCTTCTTCGGTGGTGGGCATCAGGCCGGTCTTGCGGACCAGTTCGCTGACCACCGCGTCGCGCAGCACGAAAGCATAGCAGGGGGCGTTGCCGTCGTTCAGATAGGTTGCGGACATGGTCACAGGGCGCTGGCCGCCGTATTCGCCGTTCACCTGGGTCGAATAAAGCCGCATATGCCCCACCCGAGAGGCTTGCTCCATCATCGCCTTCTGATCCAGTGCGCCGCGGGCAAGATAGTCGGACAACAGCTTGCCGCGCACGCTTTGCCCGTCGGTGGCGTCGACCAGGTTAAGAAACGATTCATTGGCCGAGGTGATCAATCCCGTCGGATCGGTCATCACCACACCGTCGGCCCCGTTTTCAAACAGGGCAATCAGGTTGCGGGTATATCGGTCGTCGATCACGCTGCCGCCACTTACGGGTTCAAGGCGGCACAGCAGCAGACGTTCACCGGCGGCACGGAAAATCGCCGGCACAATGCGGATCTGCTGATCCGTTCGGGCGGATTCGATGATGACGGTCCCATGACCATCTGCCTGTGCAGACGTCGTCAGCCGCTTGAGCAGTTCCGCCCGCGATCCGATCTTGAGTTCCTGGGTCAGTTGCTTGCCGATCAGATTGTCGCGGGATTTCCCCAGCATCCGGGCGGCGGCATTGTTGATCTCGGTGATGCGGCCATCGCTGACGGTGATAAACACGATCGCGTTGGTCGTGTGGCTTAGCAGAACCTGAAAGCGCGTGTCGTATTCCCGCTGGCTTTCGTAGTCGCGTTCAAGCGCCAGTTGCGCCTTGATCAGCTGCTGCTGCATCTCGGCAACGGGGCGCATGTCGCGGCCCAGCATGAGAATCGTGTCATCCGGCCCGATGCTGTGCAGTGTATAGCTGATCGGAAACTCCCAGTTGTTCTGGGTGTCTAGATGGTTCAGTTCGAATGCCCGGTTCTTTACATCCGGATCGCGGTACTGCGTCAGCGCGCGGTCGAATTTCGGAATGCTTTCACCCGTCAGAAAGGTGCGGATGTCGTGTCGTTCCCAGCCGGAAAGGTCTTCGTAGCTGCGGTGTGCGGGCGGCCTCGGCGCTCCGCCCAGGAGCTGCGGTGAAGGCCAGAATCCCGGCGAGCGCGGCACCCGTGATCGCGCCACCCAGGTGGGCTTGCCAGGCAATGCTGGGCAACAAGAAGCCGATGGCTCCGTTGATCAGCAGCAGGGCAATGATCCCGCCGGTCTCTTTCCCCATCCGCCAGTTCAGCACCAACACGGCGGCGAACAGTCCGAACACGGCTCCGGATGCACCAACCACCGAGGTGAACCAGCCTTGGGGCACCGTGGCCAGCACCACGACGCCAGCCGAGCCGCCCAGCGCACTGATCAGATAGAGCAGGACGAAGCGCAGTCGCCCCAACATCGGCTCGAGATACCCGCCGATGACGTAGAGCGCGAACATGTTGAACGCGATGTGGGTGATCGACCGCGGGGAGTGCAGGAAGGCCGCAGTCAGTGCCCGCCAGGGCTCATCGACGGCGATATGGGGACTGAAAAGAAGACCCGAGGTGAGCGCCGGGTTGACCAATTGACCGATATACACCGCGATGCAGATGCCCATCAGGGTGAGCGTGGCCTGCGGCCGCTCGGTGCCGGAGCGCACCGGTGCGCCGAATCTCGACGTCACTCGTGGAGCATCCTTCGCGGCTTGAGCCACACAATCCACACACTGGATGCCGACCGCCGCCGGTCGCTGACACTCCGGACAGGTGGGTCGCCCGCAACGTTGGCAGCGGACGTACGTCACGTAGTCGGGGTGCCGAGGGCAGACCGGCGGCGCGTCAGCAGTCACAGTTCATCTCATCCGGACAGTGCAGGAGTGTTCAGTGGTGATTCTCGCGTCACGAACTGACGCTCCGCTGAACGAGGCTCACTCGCCGATGGAGACACTTTCGATCATTACGGGGTCGGTCGGCTTGTCGCCACGACCGGTGGGGACCGCAGCGATTTTGTCGATCACGGCGCGGCTGTCGGCGTCGGCAGCTTCACCGAAGATGGTGTGCTTGCCCTGCAGCCAGGGGGTGGGCTCCACGGTGATGAAGAACTGAGAGCCGTTCGTGCCTTTGCCCATGCGTTTGCCGGCGTTGGCCATCGCCAGGATGTATGCCGAGGTGAAGTCCTTGTCGGGGCTGATCTCGTCGTCGAAGTTGTAGCCAGGACCACCGACGCCTTCGCCTAACGGGCAGCCGCCCTGGATCATGAATCCGGGGATGATGCGGTGGAAGATCAGGCCGTCGTAGAACTTCTCCGGGTTGGACCGCCCCGCCTCATCGGAGTATTCCTTCGTGCCATCGGCCAAACCCACAAAGTTGGCCACCGTCTTGGGTGCGTGATCCGGAAACAACGTCAGCGCGATGTCGCCATGATTGGTATGCAGCGTCACATTCATGCGGCCCATCCTCCCACGATGCCCTGCCCGCCTCGCGACACGGAGGCCAACCCTGCGCTCCAGGTGGCCTGGGCGAGGTAGACAAGGCAAGATGGCAGTTGCCCGAAACCACAGGAGGATTCCCCGTGTTCTTTCGCACCAAGACTGACGTGGCCAAAGATAAAGCCACGACCAAGGCAAAGTCCGCTGGCGACGCCATCGCCGCTCGCGGCGAAAGCGTCAAAGGCAGCGTGCTGAGTTCGGCTGCCTCTGCCCTGCACTCGGTCTCGGACGCCATCACCCCCAAGGCGGCAGCGGCTGCCGCCGCCGCGAAGGGGGGTGCGGAGCAGGCGAAGTCGGTCGCTCTGGACCGGACGGCCGATGCTCGTGCAGCCGCAGCTGATCGCGCGGCAGAGGCCCGAGCCACTGCCGCAGACCGCACCGCCGATGCTCGCGCTGCAGCGGCGGAGCGCACGGCCGATGCTCGTGGGCTGGCCAAAGAGAAGGTCACGCACGCTCGCGATTCGGCAGTGTCAGGCCTGGACAAAGGCATCGATGCGGCGATGCCGGCCTTGCAGCACGGCGTCGAAGGCGTCGGCGACAAGGTCGACCACGCGCGCGACATGATCGTCGAGGACTTGCTGCCCAAGTTGCAGGAGATGCTCAGCAACGTCCAGGCGTCCAAAGACGCCGCGCTGGCTAAGCCCGACGGAGCGACCGCTGTCGTGACCGGTGCCCCGAAGAAGCAACGCAAAAAGGGTGGCTTGCTCATTGCTTTCGGTCTCCTGGCCGCTATCGGCGCTGGAGTGGCCTACTACCTGAGCCAGCAGAAGACCACCACCGATGAAGACACCGACCCCTGGGCGGGCGCAGGAGCCACGTCGGACCCGGTCGCAGCCACCGCTCCGAAGTCCGACCCGTCACCAGTTGGGACACCATTGGCCGACTCAGAGTCGGCCGCAGTCGCGGCGGACGAGGTCGAGCCGGTTGAGACGGCCGGGGCCTCTTCGGAAGCGGTCCAGGACGACGAACCAGTCGAGGCATCCGAGGACACAGAGTCAGGCGATGAGCATGAGTCTGGCGTGGGCGCGGAGTCGGACCCCGAAGAGCTGCCGAAGATGATCGAAGCGGACGATGTGCCCGGCACAGACCCCGACGCCCAGGCTGGCTTTGGCACGGACTTCACCGACACCGAAAGCGAAGAAGATCGCGAGGGAAAGCACCGCGCCTGAAAATACCCAGGCGCGTTCCAGAACAATATTGACACGCATAACGGTGGTGACCCTGGAGGGCATCACCGTTTTGCGTGCCCGTTTTCTTGTCCGCACTCCCGCGTGGCGCAGAAGTGAGGGCGTGGTCCGCTCCTAGGCTCAGGCCAACGCACAACTCAAACCTGCGGTGGACCGGGAGGTGTGGCATGTCCGAGCACGCCCGTGCCTCAGCGAGCCTGGCCTCACCCGAAGAATTCACGGCGCTGGACCCAGGCCATCTTTCACCGGAGCATTCCCTCACCGCGGCGACATCGATAGCCGAACCTGAGTCCGAGTATTCTCAGGCCGATCCGCCACGGCGTCGACGGGGCGGGCCGCGCGGACCCGTCGGCATACGACCCCGTCCCGGCCACATTCACGGTTTGGATGGACTGCGCGGCATCGCGATCATCGCCGTCCTGATCTATCACTTCACTCCTTCAGTGTTGCCTGGTGGATTCCTCGGCGTCGATGTCTTCTTCGTCGTGTCGGGATTCCTGATCACCACGCTCCTTTTGCGCGAGTTGCATGATCGTGGCCGCATCGACCTGCGGCAGTTTTGGCTCCGTCGCGCCCGCCGCCTTGTCCCGGCTGTGGTCGTCGTGGTGGTGCTCAGCGTGGCGGCCGCGCGACTCATCGGCGGCGACATGCTGGTCTCGATCGGGCGGCAGACCCTGGGCGCGCTGACGTTCTCGACCAACTGGCTGGAGATCTCGGCCGGGGCCAGCTATTTCAGCGCAACGGCCCCGCTCCTGTTTGTGAACTTCTGGTCCCTGGCCGTTGAGGAGCAGTTCTACCTGCTCTGGCCCTTCGGGCTCGTCCTCACCGTGGCGCTTGCCCGCAGCACGCGTTCACGTATGGCGGTTGTCCTGGGCGTCGCTGCCTGCTCGGCCCTGGCGATGGCGATCATCTTCGTGCCGGGGGAAGACGCCAGCCGCGTCTACTACGGCACCGACACCCATGCCTTTTCGCTGATGGTTGGGGTCGGTCTGGCAATGGCGTGGGCCGGACCCGAACGGGCGTGGCTGCATACCGCGTGGTGGCAGCGTTGGCGGGGTGCCAGCGTTACCGGTGCCCTGGTGACCTTGATCGTGTTGATGGTCGTGCTCGATGACCTGTCCAGTTGGACGTTCCGCGGGGGCATCCTGCTGGCTGCGCTGGCCACCGTGGTGCTGATCGCCGGGCTGCTGGAGAGCCCGAGTCCTTGGCGACTCGCGATGCATCTGCGCCCCCTGGTGTGGCTGGGTCGACGCTCCTACGGCATCTATTTGTGGCATTGGCCCATCCTTTTGATGGCGCTCGCGATCTGGCCGGTCGCGCCGCAAACCCTCAGCTCGGCCATCCTCGTGACCGCGGTGCTGATCACCACGCTCACTCTCGCGGCGCTGTCGTTCGCCTTCGTCGAGGCCCCCATTCGGCGAGACGGATTCGTCGCGCCGCTGCGCTCGGGACTCGCCTGGCTGAGCACCCCCTGGCAGCAGTCCCGAGCGCCGCGCTTGATTGCTGGTGCCCTGGCCGGCGTGTTGGTCTTGATGGCAGTGGCGGTCATCACCGCGCCCGAGAAGTCAGCGACGCAGACACAGATCGAATCCGCCGAGGCAGCGTTGGCGAATCCCCCGGCGAGCAACCCAGCAGACCAGCCCACCAGCCCCGAGATCGTTGCGCGCGACGGAGTGACCGCGGCGATGGGTGCGGCCGCCGCTGCCCTCAGCAAAGACCCGATCACCAACGATGCGATTGCCGACGATGCGGATGTCGCCAACAGCGACGAGAGTGATGAGAGCGACGAGTCGACCTCGGCGGGCAACGACCCCCTCAAGGATTGGGGCTATACCCAGGACGACGACGGACTGTTGGTGCCGGACGGCTCCGACATCACGGCTTTTGGTGACTCGCTGATCATCACCAGCGCAGACGGCATCACCTATCGCTTCCCTGGGACCACGTTCGTCGCAAAGTCCAACCGTCAGTGGAGAGACGCCAACCGCGTCCTGGCCGATGCACTCGCGCAAGACCAGGTGAAGGACAACGTCGTGGTCCACTTCGGCACCAACGCTGGTGTCAACGAAGACGCCTTGCGCGAATTCCTCGACACTCTCGGGCCCCAACGCCGAGTGGTGCTGATGAATCTCTACGGACGCTCCAGTTTCACCAAACCCTCCAACAAGATCATCGATGAGGTCGCCGCGGACTACCCGCTGGTCACCGTCGGCGACTGGAATGCCGCCGCCACAGCACAACCCGACACGCTGCAGTCGGACGGCATACACCCCGACATCGAAGGTATGCACGTGTATGCCGGTGTGGTGGCCGAATCGTTCGACGCCTTGGCCCGAGCCCAAGACTGACTGCCGGGCAGCATCTATGGCAGGCTCGGCGCTGTGAACATCGTCTTCGTCGAACCCCACTTCCCGAAGAACCAGCGAGAGTTTGTCCGGGCGCTCGCGCAAGCCGGTGCCTTCGTGCTCGGCGTCGGGGAAACGCCAGCGGAATACCTCGATGACGAGCTGCGCTCGTGGATGGGTCACTACGAGCAGGTCGGGTCGGTCACCGACGTCGACCAGATGACCGCGGTGGTCAGGCACCTGCAGAGCTGGGTGTGGATCGATCGCCTCGAAGCCACCATCGAGTCGCACACGCTGCCAGCCGCGCTGGTCCGGGAGGCGACCGGCATACCCGGCACGTCGGTGCACACCACGTGGCTATGCCGCGACAAGCCCTCGATGAAGGACGCGCTGCGCGCCGCCGGAGTGCCGACCGCTGCCTCGACCGGCGCCGACAACGTGGAGCAGGTCCGCGAGTTCGCTGCCAACGTCGGTTATCCCCTCATCCTCAAGCCGCGCGACGGTGCCGGAGCCGCCGCCACCAGTCGGGTCGACAACGACACCGAGCTCGAGACCGCGCTCAACCAGTTCGGCGCGGGCACGACATCTATCGCGGTGGAGGAGTTCGTCGAGGGCCACGAGGGCTTTTACGACACCATCAGCATCCACGGTGCTCCCGCACTGGACTTCGCCTCGCACTACTATCCCGGCGTACTCGAGGCCATGCGGCACCGGTGGATCTCACCGCAGTACGTCTCAACCAACCGCATCGATGGCGGCGGGTTGTATGCCGAGATCCGCGAAATGGGGCAGCGCGTCTGCGAGGCGCTCGGGATCGGCACGTCGGCCACCCACATGGAGTGGTTCCACGGGCCGAAGGGGCTGAAGTTCAGCGAGATCGGGGCGCGGCCGCCCGGTGTCGGCTGCTGGGACCTCTACAGCAACGGCAACGACATCGACCTGTATCTGGCCTGGGCCCAAGCCGTGCTCTACGGCCACACCACGATCCACCCCACTCGCTCGCACAGCGCCGGGATCATTGCGCTGCGTCCCGATCGCGACGGGCAGATCAGCCACTACGACGGCCTCGAGGACGTCGAGAACCGGCTTGGCCGCTGGATCATCGACGCCCACCTGCCCGCGTCGGGCACGCCGACGCAGCCCATCGAGAACGGCTATATGGCCAACGCGTGGATCCGGATGCGGCACCCCGACTACGACGTCCTGCGCACGATGCTGGACGACGTGG
This sequence comes from uncultured Actinomycetota bacterium, assembly GCA_963803695.1. Lineage (GTDB taxonomy): Bacteria > Actinomycetota > Actinomycetes > Actinomycetales > Dermatophilaceae > Ornithinicoccus. The sequence continues at coordinate 117,125 of CAWDNY010000010.1, read as the reverse complement.
GGTCCACGGTGCACGTGCATGCCAGCTAATACCTGGATCACGCTGCTCGGACCCCAACGCACTCCACGTTTGGGGCACGTTGTCGCCTCTCTCGGCCTCAGCGATGCCCGGTTTGCCACCATCAACGCTGGCTGGCGCGAGCGCGAACCCGACGACGAGCTGCTCTCCCAGACCCTCGGCGGCAACACGATCAACCCCCGCCTATGGGGACGGATGCAGCAAATGTGGGACGACGACCCCGAGCTGGCCCAGGCCGACCGAGACCGGCGCCAGGTGTTGGAGGAGATGCACGAGCTGTATCTGATGGGGCTCGATCATGCGCTGTCGGCGTTGAAGGAGCTGCTCGCGCACTCGCCGCGCCACCCTGAGGTGCGAGAAGTGGCGGTCCATGACGCTGAGCAGATCGTGCGCGATATGGACGCCCGTCACCTCGCACGCGTCGAGGAGCAATACGCCCAGTTCTGGGAGCACTGGAAACCGCAGGACCGGGAGTCCACCGCGCGTGTTCGGGAGGTCGTGCACGAGGAGTTGGGTCAGGCCCAGGCCATCGTGTTGACCGGCGGCCACGTCGGGGTGTTGATGGGCGCAATGAACCTCTTCAACATCGGGCCGGCATTGGACGTGCCGATCATCGCCTGGGGGGCCGGGGCCATGGCGCTGACCGAGCGGGTCGTGCTCTTCAACGACCGGGCGGCGCACGGGCCTGCCATCGCCGAGGTGTATCGCCGCGGAATGGGCTTGGTGCGGCATACCGTGGCGTTGCCCTCACCGCGGGAGCGACTGGACATCAGCAACCACACTCGGATGGGGTTGCTCGCGCGCCGCTTCGACCCCTCGCGCTCGCTCCTGCTGGAGGCTGGCGTGACCGTCCATATCGGCTACGACGGTCAGTTGCCCCCCGGTGCCCCGGTGTTGGCCACCGACGGATCGCCGAGCACCGTCGATGGGCGGGCCGCATGACGATCAGCCAGCCGACCCGCACCCGAGCCAAACAGCGTCCCAAACTGGCCATCAACCAGTTCCGTGAGCGCGAAGACCTCGACGAGTATGCAGTCGAGGCCTTCCTGGCGGAGCACGAGGCCCCCATTGTCGAGGGTGGCAAATGCACGTTCCTGTTTCGCGGGGAGGCCGATGAGGTGCACGTGATGCACCGCATCGTGAATCAGCCCCAGCGGGTGCCGATGAAGCGGCTCGCGCACACCTCGTTGTGGTGGGTGACTATCGAGCTGCCCGAGGGCTCGCGGGTCGAATACCAGCTCAGCAAACGCATCGGCGATTACACCGACCAGTTCAACGATCCACTTAATCCACACATCGCGCATAGTCCCGTCGGCCCGTCGTCGGTGTGCCAGGCCAGCGGCTATCAGACCCCCGAATGGGTCCAGCACGACCCGTCATCGCGACCGGGGGAGATGCATACGGTGGAGTTCCATTCCAAGGCTTTGCGGCGCAACACGGCGAGTCGGGTCTATCTGCCCGCACGCTATCGACCGAGCACGGCATACCCCTTGTTGGTGGTGCACGACGGCGACGACTATCTCAATTACGCCGCGATGCAGACGGTGCTGGACAACCTCATTCATCGCCTCGATATGGCCGAGGCCGTGGTGGTGTTCAGCAATCCTGGTGACCGAATGCGTGAATATCCGAATTGCGCCGCGCATGCCCGGCACCTCAGCGCTGAATTGGTGCCTTATCTCAGTGAGCGACTGTCCTTGATTGATCGCCCGGACGCGCGCTGCCTGATGGGGGCGAGTTTTGGAGCGGTGGCGTCGCTGTCGGCGGCCTATCGCAAACCCGACCTCGCCTCGTCCCTGCTGCTGCAATCGGGATCGTTCGTCTTCACCGACATCGGTGATGATCACGGCGGCGGCGCAGCTTTTGACCCGGTCGTGAGGTTCATGAACCGCTATCGCGCCGACCCCAAGCAGGTTGCGAGTCGGATGTTCATGTCGTGCGGGGTTTATGAGCCGCTCATCGTGCACAACCGCTCGATGGTCCCGGTGTTCGAGGGGACCGGCACGACCGTTCGGTATGTCGAGGCGCGGGATGGGCATTCCTGGGAAAACTGGCGCGATCGCTTGCGCGATGGGCTGTCCTGGATCTTTCCCGGGCCGCAAAAGTTCGTCTACGAGTAGCCTGGCCTCGGCGAAGCCGCCAAAGGCCCGCCGGACTATGGCACGAAAGAACTCTGGACTAAGGAAGCACTATGGATCAGCACAGCGAACCCGCACAAGAGACGCAACGCTCGACCTATCTGTTGGTCGACGGAGAAAACATCGACGCCACCATCGGCAACTCGATCCTCAATCGCCGGCCCAATCCCGAGGAGCGTCCCCGCTGGGACCGGTTGCTGACGTTCACCGAGTCCAAGTGGAAGCAGCCGGTGAAAGGTCTGTTCTTCCTCAACGCCTCTACCGGCTTGCCGATGGCGTTCGTACAAGCCTTGCGGGCGATCGGTTACGCCACCGTTCCGCTGGCTGGGACGGCGGAGGAGAAGGTCGTCGACATGGCGATCATCGCCACCTTGGACGCGTTGTTGGACCGCGATGCCGACGTCATGTTGGTCAGCCATGACGGTGACTTCGTCGACGCGATGACCCCGCTGGTCGACAGCGAGCGCCGGGTCGGCTTGATGGCGTTCGAGGAGTTCCGCAACAACGGCTTCAGCCCGTTGCAGTCGCGCGGCATGGAGTTCTTCGATCTCGAGCACGACGCGCACGCATTCAACACCCACCTGCCCCGACTGCGGATCATCGCCATCGAGGACTTCGACCCGCTGGACTTCTTGTAAGTCGAGAAGCATCAGCCGCCGATGGAACTCGGAGCCGCCTGCGGGCACATAAGGGTATGACGCACCCCGCAGGCACTTCGGCGAGTAGGCCGCTGCGTCTGGAAGCGGCCACCGACGCCCAGGTGTGGCAGGCCGCCACCGGCGAAGACCCAGAAGCTTTCGGGGTCATCTTCGACCGGCACGCAGACGCCGTGCACCGCTATTGCGCTCGTAGGTCGGGGTCGGCCGATGCCGCTGATGATCTGGTCTCCATCGTGTTCTTGGAAGCCTGGCGCAAGCGAGGCGAGGTTGTCCTGCAACGGGATTCGGCTCTGCCCTGGTTGCTGGGGGTGGCGCGGCATACCCTCTCGCATCGTGCTCGCACCCGGTTGCGGCACCAACGCGCGCTGGATCGACTACCCCGGACCTGGGTGCCCGATCACGCCGACGCGGTGGTGGCACACCTCGACGACAAGCGCAGGCTGAGTGATGTCGAGCGCGCTTTTGCTGGCCTGAATCCGGCCGACCAGGACGTCATCGCGCTCTGTGTCTGGCAGGGCCTGGAGTATGCCGACGCGGCCATCACTCTGGGCGTGCCGGTCGGCACGGTCCGCTCCCGACTCTCCCGAGCAAGAGCACGGCTCGCCACTCTCACCGAACAGCAGCATCCCGAAGGCAACCCACAACCGGGATCGAAGGACGCATGATGGCAACCAACGACGACACATTTGGCTCCGGCACCCACGGCGACTCGGGCCCCACGGTGCGCCGGATGAGCCCCGACGTGCGTAGTCATGCGCGAGGGGTGCTGCTCGCCGAGGCCGTGAGCGGATCGGCCGACCACGACCACGACGGCGAGGGCGGGGGCGGGGGCGTTCACGCCGACACGGCGACGCTAGGACGAGACGGATTCGACGGCGCACCCGCACCACTGAAGAAGCGCTGGATGGTGCTGGCCGCCGGTCTTGCGGTCGCCGCAGCGGGTGCCGCGATCATCGTCGGCTCCGGGGTGATCTCCGGTGACGACATCGGCCTCTCGCCAGCCGACACCACAACGTCCCAAGACGAAAGCAATGAGTACGTGGGCGACAAGTCTGACCGGGATGGAAACCCAACTTTGAGCCTCGAGCGAGTGCGGTGCCTAAATCAAGCTGGGGCACCGCGGGACGACACGTCGTCCGTCGCCTACGAGCACAGAACGGACGATTACACCATGGTCGCGGTTACTTACGGGATGCCGCAGATGTGCGCTGAGACCAGTGAGGGTTCATCTTGGTCCTCAAGCCGTGAGAATTCCGGTGAAGTGGGGGAGTTCATCCGACAGACGTCAATCGTGGGAGATCGGTACACCGAGCTCCTCGGCGGCAAGGTCGCCGACGACGTGACGGCGATCGACATCCAGGCCGATGGTGAAGTGGTCGCTTCGGCCCATCTCGAAGACGGCTGGTTCTCGGCGTTCGCCACCACTGAGCCCAGTGCTGACCTCTCCTACTTGGTGACGATGCGGGATGGCACCAGCAAAACCGTGGTCGTGGATGATCCGATGTACCAGGATCCTGCGGAGATGCAAGCCGATCGGGACGACTCTCTATCGGAGCTCGCCGGCGATTGTTTCGACGAAGGATACGAACTCATGGCCGCACACGGTCAGCCGACTTATCTCTTCTTTGCCGCGAACACTGGCGACGCCATCGAAAGCTGCCTGAGCGCAGGGTCCGCGGAGACGAAGTGGAAGGCCACTTTGCCCGTAGAGATGCCCCCAGGGGTGCCGATCGAACCCATGGAGCCGACGCCCGGACCCACCGCCAAGGGGCCCTATCCGGTGATGGGGCGAGCGGCACCGAATGTGACTGAGGTGGTGGTGGTCTTGGCCGACGGCAAGCGCCGGGACGCATACGTGCAGGACGGCTTCTATTCCTTGGCCCTACCGGCCACCGACGCTGTCGATCTGAGTTACGAAGTGGAAACCGACGACGGAAAGACGACGACGATCGGGTCCGGCTAAGGTCGCGAGCGTGGGCACGCAAACCCCAGCCGACCAGACGATGTCAGGACGAGACGGCCTCAGCGATGCCCCAGCGCCGGTGAAGAAGCGGTGGGCGGTGCTGGCCGCAATACTGGCCATCGTGACCGCAGGTGTCGCGATCATGATCGGCACGGGCATCGTGTCGGGCGACGCCGGCGAACCGCTCGAACCGCCGCCGACGGCCACGCAAGATGCGAGCACTCAGGCCACAACGGTGGGGGAGCCAAGCGGTATCCCGTATCTGACCGTGGCCACGGGAACGTGCATGGGCGAGGTCCGCGTCACCGCCGAAGCAACCGTGGTCTACCAGCGCCAGACACCCGACTATGCCGCGATTGCGGTCTCCGATGGTGCTGAGGGTGTCATGTGCCTCGTCCGACGCGACGGCATTTCGATCCATCCGTATGGAGAGGACGACGCGTCTTCGCCCATCGAAGAATTCATCCGCCAGAGCGGCTTTGGCAGCGATGGCTACAACGCCTTGCTGTCGGGCAGGATCGCCGACGACGCCGACGCCGTCCAGGTGTTATCCGGTGGCGAGGTCGTCGGGGACGCTGATACCCAGGGCGGCTTCTTCACCGCGCTGGTTTCGTTGACTCCCGGCAACGAGCTCGCCTACGCCGTGACGAGCAGTGACGGCAGCAGCGAAACCGTCATCGCCGACGATGCGTCCGTTGATCGGATGGGGCAACTGCTGACCGACCAGCTGGGGTCACTGACCGAGTTGTGCTCCAGCGAGGGCGAGGTGGTGAGCAGGCAGGCGCGGCGCAACTATCTCTTCGTGGCCGCCGCCGACACAGACACGGTCCAAGGCTGCATCCTTCGAGCAGGAAGCGTGTGGACGGCGAAGATGCCCGACCCGATGCCAACAGGGGCACCCATCGATCCCATGAAGCCGACACCGGCCCCCATCGACACCGGTGCCTATCCCGTGATGGGCCGGGTGGCCGCCCACGTGACCGACGTGGTGGTGGTCTTGGCCGACGGCAGGCGTCGAGATGCATACCTCGGCGATGGCTTCTATTCGTTGATGCTGCCCGCCACGGACGCTGTCGGACTGACCTACGTGGTCTACACCGACGATGGACAGAGTATGACCATCGGACCCGAATAGTGTCACCACGACCGAGGTGGAACTCGCCTGATGCTGCGGGCATAGGAGGGGTATGACAGACCCCTCGCCCCCACCGGGAGGCGCCGTTGCCCTGGACTCGGCTACCGATGCCGACCTGTGGCGGATTGCGCTGACCGAGGACCCAGAGGCGTTCGGCATCATCTTTGACCGACATCTGCGTGCGATCCACCGATTCTGCACGAGGCGGACAGGCTCGGCGGATGTCGCCGACGATCTCGTGTCGATCGTGTTCCTCGAGGCCTGGCGGTGCCGCCATCGAGTGACGCTGGAGCAGGACTCGGCGTTGCCCTGGCTGTATGCAGTCGCTCGGCACACCCTGTCGCATCAGAAGCGGAGCCAGTTCCGCCACCGAAAGGCGCTGGCCCGCATACCCATCGACATCGTCGACGACCCGGCTGAGGAACTCGCCAAGCGCGTCGACGACCAGCGCACCTTGAGCGCCGTCGAGACCGCGTTCGGCCAACTCAAGCCCGACGACCAAGACATCATCGCGCTCTGCGTTTGGCAGGGACTGGAGTATGCCGAAGCCGCCGTCGCCTTAGAAATCCCCGTCGGCACCGTGCGCTCGCGTTTGTCTCGGGCCCGCGCCCGACTTGCGGCGCTGGTCGACCCCACCCCGAAGGGCGCATCATGAATCACCCTGACACCGGACCTGCCATTCGACCCCCGAGCGGTGCTGCCACTGCCCGCGCCCGAGCGGCCCTGATGGCCCAGGTGCGTGACACACCGCTGGATGCTGACCCCGCCGCCGCAGACGTCGCGACGCTCGGCCGATCCGGCCACGAGGGCGCACCCGGGGAGCTCAAGAAGCGGTATGTCGCCCTCGGCACCGGATTGGTCGCCGCAGCGGCCGGGGCAGCCATCATCTTCGGCGGCACTGGACCCTTCGGCGATAACCTCGGCCTCACCCCCGCCGCCCCGAGCGAGTCCCCAAACGATGTCTTCGACCCCATCTCCAATGACGATTGGGTCGAAGACTATGCGCAGACGTGCCTCTTCAATGCGGAAGAACAACTGCAGGAACAGCTGCCGGCCAGCGCCCCAGCAGATCTCATCACGTCTCGAGAGGAGGCACGTGAGGCTGGCCCCCTGAGAGTCGCCGCCGCCCATGAGCAACCCGGATACAAAATCGCCGTCGTTCAGAATTCAGCGACGCAATCAGTGTGTGCGGGCGACGAAAACGGAACCTGGGGCACCAACAGCATTCCCACTTCCTCACTGGATGGGTCACTAACTGTGATCAGCTATGTGAATAGAACCGACTATGACTACAGCGAAACCGTCATCGTCGGCATAGTGGCTGATGACGTCATATCGGTTACTGCCGAGCCATCTGAAGGTAGGGGAGACACGGCCTACATCGCGGACGGCTACTTCTCGGTTCTTCTGGACTCGCCCGATGCTGTGAGATACGTCATCACCCATCAGGACGGGTCGAGAGAGTCTGTGCAAGGGACTGACTTCAGCGAGCAGCCAACTGACACACGACTGGAGTTCGGGGCTGAGTGCTCCCGGTGGGCCAACGATCCTGAGGGCTACGGCTTGTCTGAGAAGGCCCAGGCCGCGTTACTGGTCTCTCCGCGTGAAGACTCGCCCGTCATGATCGCTGAGCACGATGCGGCAAAGTATATGTTCGCCGTCTTTGCGAACGCCGAGGCTCAGACCGTGTGCGTCGGAGACCACAGCGACCACTTGGATATCTCCCAGACTCTCGACGCCGCCTCTAAGCCGGAGGTCATGGAACAGATTAGTTTCGGTCAGGTCACTGAGTCCGGAGACATCGTCGAGGTCGGTCGCGTTGCCGCGACCGTTAGCACGATCACGATCGAGACCCCCGAGGGCAACACCGCCGAGGCAATAGTTCAAGACAACTACTACTCGGCGCTTCTTGAAAAGGGCGCTGACGCAGCCGCCCTGACGTACGAAGTGACGTTCGAGGATGGGTCGGCGGAGACCATCACTGATCCCTAGAAAATCACGGTTCGACGTCTTCGCGGGCGCAACGATGCTGGCGACACGCCCGAGGGAATCGGCTCAGGCGAGCACATGCACGCCTGAGCCGATTCTGGTGGGCGTGTCGTCGGCACTTTCGATTGCTCTGGGATGAATAGACCGGCTCGGTAGGGTTTCGGCACAGTCATGCCACCGAACCAGAACGCCCCAGACCTACCCGACGGGGTCAGGTTTGGGCGCTCGGGTCTCGATGGGGCTCCGCCCCCGCTGCCCAAGCGCTGGCTCGTGCTGGGCGGGGGGCTCGCCGCCACGGTGATCGCCGCAGCCATTTTGGTGGGGACGGGTGACTTCTCTCTTGAGGTGAACGTCGATCCGGATCTGGCCGACCCCATCGAGTCCCTTGTTGAGGCCGAGCCCGTCGGCATTTCTCCACTAACCCGTGCCACCGGTGCCTGCCTCGGCACGATCCGAGACGAACGCAACGCCGATAGCACCGGGGGACTCGGCATACCCCCGGCTTCGGCGGATTTGTCCGTGGTCTATCAGCATCAGCGCGACGATCGGGCCGCCGTTGCGGTCACCGACGGCGGACTGACCGCGCTGTGCGTCTCCAGTCCCGAGGGGTTCTTCAGCACGAGTTACGACGCTGGAGATGCCCCGGATCCCCTACGCCAATATCTGAGTACACCCCCGTGGCCTGCGGAAACCGTCGTCCGCGTCGTCGCCGGTCAGGTGGCGAATGACGTCGAACAGGTCGAGATCCTCCTCGACGGTCGGCCCATCGGCCAGGCCGATGTTGCCGACGGCTACTTCTCAGCCTTCGTTGAATCACCACCCGGCGATGAACTGACGTATGCCGTGACGTCCGCCGACGGTCGGACCGACAGAGTGAGCGCCGAGGAGTCTGCCGTTTCCCAGAACTTCCGAGGCAGCAACGACGCCGCCCGCGCGTGCCTGAGCTACTTGAACATCACGGTCGCCGAGCCTGAGCCCTACGGAAATCGGGCTCAGACAGATTTCGATGTCGCCTACGATCTGATCGCGGAGCATACCCAGACCGACTACGTGCTGGCGGCGGCCGACGATGGCACGACTATCACCGCGTGTCTGGAGGCTCCGGCATCACCTGGACCGCCAGCCAAGACGCCGAGCTGCCAGCGGGCGAGGTCATCGCCCCACTCGAACCCACGATCCGCTCCAGCGGCAGCGACCTGTATCCGTTGGTCGGGCGGGTCGCGGACTCGGTCACGGCCGTGGACGTCATCACAGCGGCGGGCCGGCGCATCCCGACCCACCTCGAAGACGGGTTCTATGCGGTGTTGCTCCCGGCGCAGGACAGCACCGACGTCACCTACGAGGTCCAGACCGGTGATGGTGCCGGGCGATGATCCCCGCGTGGCCACATACGGCACGTCATGCGAGGCTGGTCGAATGACTGCAGCCAACCCCAACCCATCACCTCTGATCGTCGTCACCGGAGCCAACGGGCTGGTCGGCTCACGCGTCTGCGCGGCCCTGAGCGAACGCGGCAGTCGTGTCCGCGCAGTTGTCCGCCGGGCCGGGACCGCCCCCGTGCTGCCGGGTATCGGCGAAGAGGTTGGCGACTTCACGGATCCTGAGTTTGCGGCGGTCGTGGTGTTGGGTGCTGACTCGGTGGTCAGCACGGTGCACCCGATGGGTTCTGATGTGCAGGCCCAGCATCGGGTCGGTGTCGAGGGCACGACCACCTTGGCGCAGGCGGCTCGCGATGCGGGCGTCTCCCGGTTCGTCCACATCTCGACCGCCGCCGTATACGACCGCTCGCCCCAGGCCGGTGACGTCGACGAAGCCTCGCCGCTGGTGGGCGACGATGCGGGAGACTATGCGGTCACCAAGCGCGACGCCGATGCTGCGCTCGCAGAGGTCAACGGCATCACCCGCATCCTCGTGCGCCCGCCAGCCATCCTCGGCAACGGTGAGACCTCCGTGTGGAACACTCTGCGCCCCGCGACGATGCGGGATGAGGAGTGGGCGCGCCACGCCATACCGGAGAAGAGTTTTGCCTGGGTGCACGTTAGTGATCTGGCCGACTTCGCCGCTGATGTCGCCACGGACAAGATCGTCAGCAGCGACGATCCGGCGAGTGGGCCACTCGAGGGCGGCTGCACGCCCGTGAACGTTGCTGCTGGGCCCGCAACGATGCGCGACTACGTGGGCACGGTCACCGAAGCGCTGGGTATGGAAGCGATGTGGGACGAAGGCGAGGCGTGGACCGGGCAGATCCTGGCTGACCGAGCGCACGGGTGGGGTTGGACGCCGGCAGTGGGTCTCGACGAGGCGCTGTCCGAGATCGCCGATGGTTTGTCGGCGATCCCCCTGCGGAACGACAACCAGACCTAACTGCCCTGCCCTGCTTCTCTTTCCAGTCTCGCCCGTCGAGCGGCCGCAACCTTGGCGTCGCGTTGACGCTTCATACGGACATGCGGATCGGCGTCACCGCTCAACTGAGCGGGACCGTAGACGGTCAGCAAGGCGCGCTTGACCCGATACATGATCCGGTAGCCGAGGGATAGACCTTCGCGGTCGGCCTGCTTACTCATCAGCGCTCCATAACTCATGCACGAAGTGGTGCTGTCCTCACAGTATGCCGAGGCTCACCGAGCCGACTCGTCCCGCGACGCGCCCGTCGAGATCGGCCACAGGGTTCACATGCTCGCGTGAGCCGCTCAGGTCGGGCGTGTCGTGGGCATGGGGCCTACGGGCCACCGGAAAGCCTGGTGGCCCACGACATGAGAGAAGGCCCCTCCCGACAGCGGGAAGGGCCTGCGATCTCGGTGGAGGCGATCGGACTCGAACCGACGACCCTCTGCTTGCAAAGCAGATGCGCTACCAGCTGCGCCACGCCCCCGAGGGCGACCCGACGGCATACCTCACCGGCGGATCTGGTTGTTCAGTTGTTGCTGACCTCGTCCGTCGCCTCGGCCCACAGGTCACGCTCGGCCTGCTCGTTCTGCGACTTCTTGGCCAAGGCCAGTGCGCCGGCCACTGCGGCGAGAATCACCAGGATGCGCTTCATACGATTCGACTCCTCGATGTGTGATCGGTTGATGTCAGGGTGGGCCTAACTGGACTTGAACCAGTGACCTCTGTCTTATCAGGACAGCGCTCTAACCGACTGAGCTATAGGCCCCACTTTGCGTGGCTGACCTGGGCTCACACGAGAGAACGACAGGTCACGCGACGCATGAGGTTACCTCACCGCACGCCAGGCCGACAAAACCGCCGACCTCACTCGTCAGACAGCGTCAGATGTGCGCCACCGACCAACGCAGCGCAGACGTTGTAGAGGAACGCGCTCAGCGTGGCCAAAGCCGTCAGCAGCAGCACGTTGGCCACGGCAAACACAACAGTCAAGGAGAGCACCCGGCCTAAACCGATGTATTCCATCAGGTCGAACGCGGTGGCTGAGTCCTCACCGCTGGTGACCTGCACGATGAACTCGTTGATCGTGGCAAAGACGTTCATCCCCGACAGCACCGTCCACAGCACAGCGACCATGATGACCATGGCAATGCCCAGCCCGACGGCGACCAACAACGAGATCTTGAAGACAGACCACGGGTCCACCCGCTGGATCGTCAGCCGGACGCGTCGCGGGCCGGTGCGCCGAGGCTTGGGCCCGGCAGCGCGAGTGCGCGCGCCTTGGGCACCAGAAGGTGGGGGGCGACCAGCCGAGGCAGCCGCCGCCGATCCACCCGCGGCACCAGCACTACGCGATGGTCCAGGGCGCCGCGAGGACAAATCCCGTCGGGGAGCGACCCGGGCCATGGCACCCTCGCGCATCGAGCCGGAGGTGGGTCGGTCCTTCGACGACTCACCAGTGTCAGCCGGGCTGCCGGAGGAAGCGACAGTCTCGTCCGAGCCGGAAGAATTCGTCGAATCGCCCTCGCGGGCATCCTGCGACGAAGACTTAGGCTCTTGCGAAGCCTTGGTCTGCTGCTCGGTCGCGCTCATCATTCACCTCCGGTGCTGTCCTGCTCGGGAGTCTGCGGCTCGGGCTCACCATCGGAGGACGCATGGTCATCGCTGCCCACTGCTGGGTCCGACGTTACGCCATCGGCCCCCGCCTCGTCAGTGACCTCCACTGTCACTTCTGCTTCGTCGAGCACCGCAGCCAGCTCACTCTCGGCATTTCGGGCCACCGCGACGATCGAGTCGCCAGCCCCAGGAGTGGCGAATCGCACTCCAGCAGTGTCCCGCCCGGTGACCCGCACCTGGTCGATCGAGGAACGGACGACATTGCCGCCCTCCATCACCACCAGCACCTCGTCGCCGGGGTCGACAGTCAACGCTCCGACCAGGGTGCCGCCCTTGTCGCTGGCCTTGGCCACCTTGATCCCCAGACCACCACGACCTTGGATGCGGTATGCCGAGACCGGAGTGCGCTTGGCCATCCCGGTCTCGAAGACGACGAAGACAAACGGGTCCTCACCGGCCGCGACAACCTGCATCGCCAGCAAGCGGTCATCGCCGCGGAACTTCATCCCGGTCACCCCCGACGTGGCGCGACCCATCGGGCGGAGCGTGTCATCGGTCGCCGTGAATCGCACGGACTGGCCGCGCACCGACACTAAGAGCACGTCGTCGTCGGCTTCGGCCAAACCAGCGCTGACCAACTCGTCGCCATCACGCAGGTTGACCGCGATCAGCCCACCGGTGCGGGGGGAATCGTAGTCGCCTAGCCGGGTCTTCTTCACTAGACCGTTGCGGGTGGCCAGCAGCAGGTATGCCGAGTGCTCGTAGTCCCGCAGGGTCAGCACCTGAGCGATCTGCTCACCCGGCTGGAAGGCCAGCAGGTTGGCCACGTGCTGGCCCTTGCCGGTCGGGCCGCCCTCGGGGATCTCGTACGCCTTGGCGCGATAGACCCGGCCCATGTTGGTGAAGAACAGCAGCCAATGGTGCGTCGAAGTGGTGAAGAAATGCCCGACGACGTCGTCGGCGCGCAGCGATGTGCCGCGACGTCCCTTGCCTCCGCGGTGCTGCGGACGATATTCGGCGACCTTGGTGCGTTTGGCGTAGCCGCCGCGAGTGATCGTCACCACGACGTCTTCCTCGGGGATGAGGTCTTCCATCGACATGTCGCCGTCGAAGGCGTGCACGACGGTGCGCCGGTCATCGCCATACTTGTCGACGATCTCGGCCAACTCTTCGCTGACGATGGTGCGCTGGCGCTGCGGGCTGTCCAGAATTCCCTGGTAGTCGATGATCATCGCTTCGAGGCGATCGTGCTCCTCGATGATCTTCTGCCGCTCCAGGGCCGCGAGACGGCGCAACTGCATGTCCAAGATGGCGCGAGCCTGCAGCTCATCGATGTCGAGCAACTCGATCAGGCCGTTGCGGGCGTCCTCGACGGTGGCGCTGGCCCGGATCAAGGCGATGACCTCATCGAGGGCGTCGAGGGCCTTGAGCAACCCGCGCAGGATGTGGATCTGCTCTTCGGCGCGCTTCAGGCGATAGCGGGTGCGCCGAACGATGACTTCGATCTGGTGATCCACCCAGTGGCGCACGAACGCCGACAACGGCAAGGTGCGCGGCACCCCGTCGACCAGCGCCAGCATGTTGGCGCTGAAGTTCTGCTGCAACTGCGTGTGCTTGTAGAGGTTGTTGAGCACGACCTTGGCCACTGCGTCACGCTTGAGCACGACCACCAGGCGTTGGCCGGTGCGGCCGGAGGTCTCGTCGCGCAGATCGGCGATGCCGGCCAACTTGCCGTCGTTGACGAGCTCGGCGATCTTCTTGGCCAGCGAGTCAGGATTGACCTGATACGGCAACTCGGTGACGACCAGGCACTGACGCCCTTGGATCTCCTCGACCTCGACCACGGCCCGCATGGGGATCGATCCCCGACCGGTGCGATAGGCGTCCTCGATGCCGGACTTGCCCATGATGAGCGCGCCGGTGGGGAAGTCGGGGCCTTTGATCCGCTCGATCAGTGCTTCGAGCAGTTCATCCCGGGTCGACTCGGGGTTATCCAGCAACCACTGGACGCCATCAGCGACCTCACGCAGGTTGTGCGGCGGGATCTGCGTCGCCATGCCGACCGCAATTCCGGCCGAGCCGTTGACCAGCAGGTTCGGGAACCGAGCCGGCAACACAGCGGGCTCTTGCGTTTTGCCGTCGTAGTTGTCCCCGAAGTCCACCGTGTCTTCGTGAATGTCACGCACCATCTCCATGGCCAGCGGCGCCATCCGGCACTCGGTATAGCGCGGGGCAGCCGCGGGGTCATCTCCCGGGGTGCCGAAGTTGCCCTGGCCTTGCACCAGCGGATAGCGCAGCGACCACGGCTGCACCAGGCGCACCAAGGCGTCGTAAATCGCCGTGTCACCGTGCGGGTGATAGTGGCCCATGACGTCACCGACGACGCGGGAGCACTTGTTGAAACCGCGATCGGGACGGTAACCCCCGTCATACATCGCGTAGATCACGCGGCGGTGCACAGGCTTGAGACCATCTCGCACGTCGGGCAGAGCACGCGACACGATCACGCTCATCGCGTACTCGATATAGCTGCGCTGCATTTCCGTGTTGAGGTCGATGCCCTCGATACGGTCGGTCATCGGCGTTTCGGTCACGCGAGTCCTTTTCGTTGCGGCCGGTGATGGTCGGGGGGACACGGGGGCGAAGCCCCCGGGAGACTAAATGTCGAGGAAGCGAACGTCTTTGGCATTGCGCTGGATGAAGCCGCGCCGACTCTCGACGTCCTCGCCCATCAGCACCGCGAAGATCTCGTCCGCTGCCGCTGCGTCCTCCAGCGTGACGCGAAGGAGCACGCGGCCGTCGGGATCCATCGTGGTGTCCCACAGTTCCTTGTAGTCCATCTCGCCGAGACCCTTATAGCGCTGCACGCCAGAGTCTTTGGGGAGACGGCGACCATTGGACAGGCCGTCTTTGATGACGGCGTCACGCTCGCGGTCGCTGAACACGTATTGGTGCTCGTGATTGGTCCACTTGATCCGGAAGAGCGGCGGCTGTGCCAAATAGACGTAGCCGGCTTCGATCAGGGGACGCATGAACCGGAAGAGCAAGGTCAGCAACAACGTGCGGATGTGCAAACCGTCGACATCGGCATCGGCCATCAAGATGATCTTGTGATAGCGAGCCTTGGCGATGTCGAAGTCCTCTCCGATGCCGGTGCCGAAGCCGGAGATCAGTGCCTTGACCTCTTGGTTGCCCAGGATGCGGTCCAGCCGTGCTTTCTCGACGTTCAGAATCTTGCCTCGGATCGGCAGGATCGCCTGGTTGTGCGGGTTCCGACCGGCCACCGCTGAGCCACCGGCCGAGTCGCCCTCGACGATGAACACCTCGGAGATTGTCGGGTCCTTGGTCTGACAGTCCCGCAACTTGCCCGGCAGTCCCCCGCTCTCCAGCAGACCCTTGCGCCTCGTGGCTTCGCGGGCCTTGCGGGCCGCCATCCGGGCCGCCGATGCCTGGACCGCTTTGCTCACGATCTCGCGGCCCTCGCGCGGATGAGCCTCCAGCCAGTGCCCGAGCTCGTCGCTCATGATGCGCTGCACGTAGCCCTTGACCTCGGAGTTGCCGAGTTTGGTCTTGGTCTGACCTTCAAACTGTGGCTCACCCAGTTTGACGTGGATCACCGCGGTCAGGCCCTCGCGGATGTCATCGCCGGTGAGGTTGACGTCCTTTTCCTTAAGCACCTTGTTGGCCCGAGCGAAGTCGTTGATCAACCGGGTCAGCGCCGTGCGGAAGCCCTCTTCGTGCGTGCCGCCCTCGTGGGTGTTGATCGTGTTGGCGTAGGTGTGCACGGACTCGGTGTAAGACCCGGTCCATTGCATCGCCACCTCCAGCGACAGCATGCGCTCCTTGTCTTCGCTCTCGAAGGCGATGACTTCCTCGTGCACGGGGTCGCTGCGCTTGCTCTTGTTCAAGTGCGTGACGTAGTCCAACAAGCCGTTGTCGTATTTGAAGGTCACCATCTTGGTGGCGTTGGCGGACGCCTCGGGACGACGGTCCTCATCGAATTCGCCGCTGTCATCTATGCCGTCGATCGGGTCGTCGTCCAGGGCGTCCGGGTCCACGACCTGCTCTACCCGTTCGTCGGCCAGCGTGATCGTCAGCCCCCTATTCAGGAAGGCCATCTGCTGAAACCGTGCCCGCAGCGTCTCGAAGTCAAAATCGACGGTGTCGAAGATTTCGGTCGAGGGCCAGAAGGTGACCATCGTGCCGGTCTCGGACCTCGGGATCTCTTCGTCCTTGGACAACGGCTCCTGCGGGACACCCAGTCGGTAGGTCTGCCGGAAGACATGGCCTAACTGACGCACTTCGACGTCCAGACGCTGCGACAGCGCGTTGACCACCGAACTGCCGACGCCATGCAGACCGCCCGAGACGGCATACCCCCCGCCACCGAACTTGCCCCCTGCGTGCAGTTGGGTCAGCACCAACTCAACCGCCGGCTTCTTTTCCACCGGGTGGATGTCGGTCGGGATGCCACGACCGTTGTCGACGACGCGCACCCCGGCGTTGGCAAGCAGCGTGATCGCGATGTGGTCGGCGTGCCCCGCCAAAGCCTCATCGACAGAGTTGTCGACGATCTCCCACACCAAGTGGTGCAGGCCCCGCTCGCCGGTCGACCCGATATACATCCCCGGTCGCTTGCGCACGGCTTCCAAGCCCTCGAGGACCTGGATCGCGTTGGCGTCGTAGGAAGGAGCAGTCGCCAACGACTCGGGGGTGATCTCGTCTGCCTCTGCTGCTGTGGGGTCGAGATCGGGTCCAGTGTGATCCTCGGGTCCAACCGTAGTCACGGGGCTCCTCTTCAATATGGGAAAGACCTCGTAAGTTTACCTGTCCCACGCGCCCAGACGTGCCATCTGTGGACCATGAATGCCCTCAGGCACGCTTTTTACCCCCAGACTCATGATCGTGTATGCACCTAGGCCCCTCATCGGGTCAGAGCGGCCTTCAGCCGTAGGTGTCCCGAGGCCCGCGACCCGGTGCTCGAAGCGGTCCTTTGCGCCAACTGGGACCGCCGGGGGCGTGGACCACGATGTCGGTCACAATGTCCGTCCCGACCTCGGTTTCGATCCTGGTCAGGATGGAGTGAGTCAACAACTTCATCTGGGTCGCCCAGGCAGTGGAGTCGGCCCGCACCGTCAGCACGGTGCCCTCGAAGCTCACTGGCTCGACGTGACTCGCCACCTGATCGCCGACGATCACCGGCCACCGACCGACCACTGAGCCCACCTGCACGTCGGCGTCCCAGCCGCGGCCCGCAATCAGCGCCTGCACCTCATCGCCCAGCGCCGCCGGATCCCGACGACTCTGCGCCTGAGGGTCCAGACCACGCTTGCGCCGGAGTCCCGATGCCGTGCCGGGCACCCGACCCGCCTGACCGGGCCGATAGCCGCGCGCCCTCGCGTTGGCTCGAGCACGCGCCAGAGCTTGGGAAGCCACCGGCATACCTTCGTCCTCGTCGAGCGGGGGCGGATCGGACGCGGCGCTGTCCTCGCTGTTGGAGTCGGCCCCGATCATGGGGCCGCGCCGATCACGAGACCACCCGTGGGGTGATCGACTGCTGGGCCACGTCGAAGATCGCCCCCGCCACCAGGTCCTGCGGCACGTCTTGGGCCACTGCTGCGGTCACGATGACTTGCTCGCAGTCGCGCACCATGTCCGCCAACCGTGAGCGTCGCCCGGAGTCCAGCTCGGCGAACACGTCATCGAGGATCAGCACCGGGTCGGTGCCCAGATCGTGTCGAAGCAGCTGAAACGAGGCCAACCGCAGCGCCAAAGCAATCGACCACGACTCGCCGTGGCTGGCGTATCCCTTGGCTGGGATCTCCCCGAGCGACAACATCACGTCGTCGCGGTGTGGCCCCACCAGCGAGACCCCGCGCTCGCGCTCGGCGCGGGTCCGCTGCTGCATTGTGACCATCATGGCCTCCTGCAGGGCTGCCTGCTCGGGCACTGCACCCTCGGCGATATCGGTAGCCATCTCCTCGTGCAGGGACGAGCGGTAGCTAGCGGTGGCCGCCATGTCGCGATCGCTGTCACTGATCTGCGCGTAGGCCTCGTCCAGGTAGGGCCGCAAATCATGAAGGAGCCGGAGCCGGGCGTAACTCAGCGCGGCACCGATCTGGGCCAGGTGGGTGTCGAACACGGACAACGTTGCGACCGTGGTCTCATCAGCTTCGGGCTCGGCCGAGCGTCGTCCAGGTGTCCGCCCGGCCCTCATGGACTTCAGCAGAGCATTGCGTTGCTTGAGTGTCTTGTCGTAGTCATGCCGTACCCCAGACCAGCGCGGTTGCCGGGCCACCAACAGATCGTCGAGGAAGGCTCGTCGCTCGGTCGGCTCACCCTTGACCAGGGCCAAGTCTTCCGGGGCGAAGAGCACCGTGCGCAGTGTCCCCAGCACGTCGCGGGGACGGCTCAGCACGGACCGGTTCAGTCTGGCGCGGTTGGCCCGGCCGGCAACGATCTCCAACTCGACGAGCGATTCCCGACCGTCCCGGTGAATTCCGGCCCGAATGATCGCCGTGTTCGTGCCGTGTTTGATCAGCGGAGCATCCGCAGCCACCCGGTGACTTCTGAGGGTCGCCACATACCCAGCGGCTTCGACGAGGTTGGTCTTGCCCTGACCATTGCGCCCCAGCAGCGTGCTCACGCCGGGCTCGAACCGCACCTGCGCAGCGGCATAACCGCGGAAGTTGACCACCTCCAGTGAGGTCAGTCGCATCGTAAGGTCATCAACGTGAAGTCACCACGAGTGGCGGGCGATGCGCGAGATCATGAATGATCAGTGTGAGGCAGTCCCGCTGCCGGCCGTCGGTCCTTCGCCGGACCCGGTCCCGCCGCCGGAGCCCGATGAGGGGCCCGCCTTGTCGGCGTCCGCGGTCTCCAGCATGGTGACCTCGTGGCCGCCGAACTCCCCGCGCAGGGCAGCCACCGCCTGCATTGCCGGGGAGTTCTCCTGACGGGACGCGAATCGGGCGAAGAGGGCAGCGCTGATGACCGGCATAGGCACACCGACTTCGATCGCCTCCTGCACGGTCCACCGTCCCTCGCCAGAGTCGGTGGTGTATTCGCTGATGCCCTCCAGCCCCGGCGTGTCCTCCAGCGCCTGGACCAGCAAGTCCAGCAGCCAGGAGCGAACAACGGTGCCCCGGCTCCACGCCTGGAAGCACCCCTTGACGTCCTTAACGATCGTCTTGGCGGTCAACAGCTCGAAACCTTCGGCATACGCAGCCATCAAGCCGTATTCGATGCCGTTGTGCACCATCTTGGCGTAGTGCCCCGCCCCGACGTCGCCAGCGTGCACGAAGCCTTCTTCTCGGGGGCCTTCGGGCCGCAGCGCATCGAAGATCGGCATGGCCCGCTCGACGTGCTCATCTCGCCCGCCGCACATGAGGCCGTAGCCGTTGTCCAAGCCCCAGATTCCTCCGGAGACACCGCAATCCACGAACCCAATGCCCTTCGCGGCCAACTGCTCGTCGTGCTTGGCGTCCTCGATGAAGTGTGAGTTGCCGCCCTCGATGATCAGATCACCCTCATCGAGGAGGTCACCAAGTGCCTCCAACGTCTTCTCGGTCGGGCCGCCGTGGGGGACCATGACCCATACGGTGCGCGGTTGCTGCACCGCCGCCACCAGCTCTTCCATGGAGTCCACGTCGCGGACGTTCTCGTCCAGGTCGTAGCCCACTACTTCGTGTCCGGCTCGGCGCAGTCTCTCGCGCATGTTGCCGCCCATCTTGCCCAGGCCGATCATTCCAAGCTGCATGTCAGATCCTCGCTTCGTGGGGGGTGTTCATTGCTCCGAACTCGAACGGATCAGGTATGCCGGCGGACAAGTCAGCCGGCGAACCGAACGGGCATCAGGACATAACGGTAGGACTCATCGGCCTCACCGTCGCTCTCAGCTTGTCCGCTGAGCACGGCAGGCCTTGAAGGCTGGGTGAACGCCATCCGTGTGAAGGCCGCGCCGAGGGCACCTAGCCCGTCAAGGAGGAACTGGGGGTTGAAGGCGATTTCGACCTCGGGACCGGTCAGCGATGCCTCAATTGCTTCACTTCCTTGGGCGTCCTCACCGGTTCCGGCCTCGATCGCCACCTGCCCGTCGGTCAGCCGCAACCGCACGGGGGTGTTGCGCTCGGCGACCAGGGCGACCCGGCGCACCGCTTCGATGAGCGCGTGCGTGTCGATGACCGCCACGGTGTCGACGCTACTGGGGAAAATGCTGGTGACCTTGGGGTATTCGCCGTCAAGCAGTCGGGTGGTGGCGCGGCGTGACCCCGCCTCGAAGCCAATCAGCCCGTGGCCACCGTCGGCGTCACCGAGGGCGATGTCAATGGATCCGGCCGCACCGAGGGCCTTGGCGGTCTCGGACAAAGTCCGGGCCGGAATGAGGGCCACGTGCGAGGCATCCTTGTTATCCGGGGTCCAGGTGAACTCGCGCATCGCCAAGCGGTAGCGGTCGGTGGCGAGCATGGTGACCTTCTCCCCGTCGATCTCCACTCGCACGCCAGTCAAGATCGGCAGGGTGTCGCCGCGGTCGGCCGCCACTGACACCTGGGCCACCGCTTGGGTGAAGGTGTCACCGGCGATGTTGCCGCTGGCCACGGCCGGGGTCGGCAGCGAGGGATAGTCATCGACGGGCATCTGGATCAGCGAGAAGCGGCTGGATCCGCACTTCAGCGCCATTTTGGTGCCTTCGGTGCTGAAGTCGACGGGCTGGGACGGCAGGTTGCGGGAGATGTCGGCCAGCAATTTGCCGAGCACGAGGACCGTGCCGCCCTCGGTGACGTCAGCGGCGACCGTGACGGTGGCGGAGATCTCGTAGTCGAAAGCGGACAGCGTCAGGGTCCCCGAATCATCTGCTTCCAGCAGCACACCCGCCAAGACCGGCACCGGCGGCCGACTGCTCAATCCACGGACAACCCAAGCAACGGCCTCTGCAAGTACGTCGCGCTCGACACGGAACTTCACGCCAGTCAGCCTTTTCCCTCGGATTTCCGGCTCGGGGATGTGAGCCGGGACACGTGCAGGATGACATTAGTCCTCCGGCTAGACCAGGCCAACCTGACAATGGGGTGCCCGCTCTGATCGGAAGGGACGCGGAACGAGTTCATCGGGATGGAAAGGTCTCGTAGTCGTCTTCGGGGCTGTGGACGCTGTGGACAAGGTCGGTTCGCCGCTGGTCACCGAGCGTGTCGAGGGTGTGCGTGTCCGGTGGAGGAGGTCGGGATGAACTGGCCCGTCCTGGGGATGCGTGAGATTGGTCCACAAGAGGCTTCGCACGGCATACGGGATATCCCCGCATTTCGTGTCGTGATGCCCACGTCGTGCACAGGCCCTGTGTATGCCGAGGCGCGCCTGTGGGTGAACGGAGTGTTTCGCACACGTGAAGGGCGGGTGACCTCGCCAGATACCGTGTGCACTACCCACAGCGTTGTCCACAGAAATTGTGGATAACACTTGTGGATCAGCGAGCGGCCGCCTTGCGGATGATTCCGGTCAACTCGGTGATCTGATCGAAAAGTGAACGACGTTCACCGATCAGCTGGCGGATCTTGCGCTCTGCGTGCATCACGGTCGTGTGATCGCGGCCGCCGAACTCTTGGCCGATCTTGGGCAGCGACAGGTCGGTGAGCTCGCGACACAGATACATCGCGATCTGGCGGGCGTTGACCAGCGTGCGCGAACGGGAGGGCCCACACAGGTCGTCAGTGGAGATCCGGAAGTATTCCGAGACCTCGGCCAAGATGGTCGCGGCGGTGATCCGACCCGAGTTGGCGTTGGGGATGATGTCTTTGAGCACGTGGGATGCCAAGTCGACCGTGGGCGGCTGGCCGGACAGCGAAGCAAACGCGGTCACTCGGATGAGGGCACCCTCGAGCTCGCGGATGTTGGTGCTGATCTTGCTGGCGATGAGCTCGAGAACGTCTGGCGGAGTGGACATCCGCTCCTGGGCGGCCTTCTTCTGCAAAATCGCGATGCGCGTCTCCAGGTCGGGAGGCTGCACGTCGGTGAGCAGGCCCCATTCGAAGCGACTCCGCAGGCGCTCGGCGAAGCCCGACAGCTTCTTGGGCGGCTGGTCCGAGGTGATTACGACCTGCTTCTCGCTGTTGTGCAGCGTGTTGAAGGTGTGAAAGAACTCCTCGACGGTCTGCTCTTTGCCCTGCAAGAACTGGATGTCGTCAATCAGCAAGAAATCGATGTTGCGATATCGACGCTGGAACGCGCCAGCCTTGTCGTCACGAATGCTGTTGATGAAGTCGTTGGTGAACTCTTCGGAGTTGACATAGCGCACCCGCGTCTGGGGGTAGAGGTTGCGGGCGTAGTGGCCGATGGCGTGCAGCAGGTGGGTCTTGCCCAACCCGGATTCGCCGTAGATGAACAGCGGGTTGTATGCGCGCGCCGGTGCCTCTGCCACCGCCAGAGAGGCGGCGTGCGCGAACCGATTGGAGGATCCCGAGACGAACGTGTCGAACGTGTACTTGGGATTGAGCCGCGAGTCGCCATCTGTCGTGGTGGCGGCACCGATGCCCACGGGCTGGACCGTGTCTCGCCGAACGCTGTCGCGCGGTCCGGTGGATGTGTCCTTCTCGCCTGACTCCGGCGCGTCCTCGGGCATTTCGTCGACGTCGGCCGCGGAATCGTAATCGGGGTCGGACAGCGCACTACTCTTGCCCTCGTCCTCGACTTGCCTGCGCAGGTCGGCGTCCACCGTGATGGCCAGCCGGACCTCTTGGCCCAGCTGATGTGTCAACGCCTGCACCACCGGGAGCCGCAGCGTGGTCTCCAAAGTGTCTTTGGTGTGCTCGTAAGGAACGGCGAGCAAAGCCGTGGAGTCCAAGAGCCCCACGAGCCGGGTCAGCCGAAGGAATGCGCGGTCACGCGGGGCGATGCCGGAGGTGTCGACGTGCTCGACCACGCTCGACCAGACCTGCGCAAAATCGATCTGCTCTGCGGTCATCGTGTGTCCTCGTCTGTTGGCTCTGCCCACTGCCGACTTGATCTTCGCAGTGTGGCTCGGATTGTGCTGAGCCAGTCCTCACCCCGGGCGTTCGACGTGGCCGTCCACAGCCTTATCCACAAGCTGTGTACAAAGCAATGGACAAAAACTCGCGAAGAAAGGGACGCTACCACCAACGCCGCGCAGCGGCCTATCCGCTGCGGGCTGGCCTCGTTTGACCGGCACCTTTGTGCTCCCGTACCGTAAGCAGGTCCGTGTGACGTCCATTTCGTGTGCCCAGCCCGTCGTTGCCAGACGGGTGATCACCGGACGATCAAGCATAAATACAGAGTTTCCCTGGTGCGGTGGCCCGTGCCACCGCGATAAATGGAGTTGTGATGAGCAAGCGTACTTTTCAGCCGAACACCCGGCGTCGGTCCAAGGTGCACGGTTTTCGTCTGCGTATGCGGACCCGCGCCGGCCGAAGCATTGTGGCCTCGCGCCGCCGCAAGGGCCGCGAAAAGTTGACGGCCTGAGGAGTCCTGCCATTCAGGTTGGGCCGCATGTTGCCTAAGCGCCATCGGCTCCGTAAGCCGACCGAGTTCACCTCCGTGTTGCGCGGCGGTGGTCGAGGTGGTGCGCGGCGGGCGGGCACACCCAGCCTGGTCGTGCATGGTAGGCGTGTGGACCCGGATGCGCAGCGCCCCGCGAGAGTGGGTTTTGTCGTGTCCTCCGCGGTGGGCAATTCGGTGGTGCGGCATCGCGTGACGCGCCAGTTGCGCGGTTTGATGGCTGACCGGATCACCCAGTGGCCGCCCGGGACTGACGTGGTGGTCCGTGCCAATCCTGTTGCAGCACAGTGCGATTCAATGTCTTTGCAGCGAGACCTGGACCGGGCACTCGCTCGGGTGCTCGGATGAGACGCATCGCAGCAGCTCCGCTGATCTGGCTCGTGGTGGCCTATCAGTATCTGATCTCACCGCTGCTCGGCCCGACGTGCAAGTACTACCCGTCGTGCTCGGCGTATGCGGTCACCGCCTTGACCGAGCACGGGCCCATCCGCGGAACATGGCTGACCATCCGAAGACTGTTGCGCTGTCACCCGTGGAGTCATGGTGGGGTCGATCACGTTCCTGAACGGCATGTTCATCCGCACCGCCGTGCTGAGCCGGAGCAGCACGACACTGCGCACCCGATGAACGGTGAGCTCAGCTCACCCCGACACTGAGGACGAATCAGTTTGAGCGAGTTTTTCGATAATGTGCTCTTCCCATTCACCTGGTTCGTCTCGACGATCATGGTGGGCTTCGAGCGCGCGCTGACCAGTCTGGGCATGTCGGACACCAGCGGCGTGACGTGGGTGCTCTCCATCATTGGTCTGGTGGTCGTGTTGCGGATCCTGCTGATGCCACTCTTCGTTCGGCAGATCCGGTCGCAGCGGCGGATGCAGCTCTTGCAGCCCGAGTTGATGAAGATTCAGAAGAAGTACAAGGGCAAGAAGGATGAGGCGTCGCGTAAGGCGATGACCGAAGAGTCCTTCGGTCTGTACAAGAAGCACGGCACCAATCCATTCTCTTCGTGCCTGCCCATCTTGCTGCAGATGCCGTTCTTCTTTGCGCTCTTCCGAATGCTGAACGGGCTCCCCGCGGTGGCCGAGGGATCGCGGGATCCGATTGGCTTCTTCAGCCAAGAGCTGGCTATCAAGATGGAAGCCTCACGAATACTCGGGGCGCAGCTCTCGTCGAGTTTCCTGCGCGCAGACGGTGACAACGCGGCCAAGATCCTGTCGATCGTCCTGATCCTGCTGATGTCGTTTACGCAGTTCATCACCTCGCACCAGTTGATGCGCAAAAACATGCCAGCGGCCGCGTTGGACGGCCCGATGGCCCGTCAGCAACAAATCCTGATCTACGCCCTGCCAATCATGTTTGCCGTGTTCGGCGTCAACTTCCCGCTCGGCGTGCTCATCTACTGGACCACGACCAACCTGTGGACCATGGGCCAGCAGTTCTTCGTGATCCGCAGGATGCCAGCACCCGGATCGCTGGCCGAGAAGGCCCTGGAGGAGCGGCGTCTCGCCAAGGGCAAGCCGATCCAGAAGTTCCAGCTCAGTGGCGCGGATGAACCCGAGACCGTCCCCCCGATCGTCATCCGTGACAGTGGCCAGCGCGTGCAGCCACAGGGCAAGAAACGCGCAAAGAACAAGAACAAGAGCAACAGACCTAAGGGCCGATAGCGCCCACCGGATCGGTGTGCAGTGATCTGCGTGATCCCCTGATCAACACTGCGTTCGAGCGCCGATCCGATGCCACCCCATCCAGCACACCGATTCCAGGAGCACGGCTATGGACACCACGACCGACCACAACGGGCCGAGCGACACCGACGAAGCAACAACAACCTCGGCGAGCGACGGCGCGCAGAGCAGTCCCACCGCTGAGGTCACGGTCCTGCCGCACGACACCTACACCAACATCGACATCGACACCGACACCAACACCCACATCGACACCAACTCCGACGAAGAGTCCCAAGGTGGCGACGAGGACCCTGAGAGTAGGAGCTCGGACGACGACGCTCGCCCCTCTCGCCGCAGCCGCGCTGCAGCGGACCTCGTGCGTGAAGGCGAGGTTGCCGCCGACTTCTTGGAGACGTTGATGGACATCGCTGATCTGGATGGCGACCTCGAGGTTGATGTCGATGGTGATCGGGCAGCGGTCTCGATCGTGGATTCAGACGAAGGTAGCGTCCCGCGACGTTTGGTCGGCAACAAGGCAGCCGTGCTCGAGGCCCTGCAGGAGTTGACGCGACTCGCCGTGCAGGCGGAGACCGGCGACCGCAGCCGCCTGATGCTGGACATCGGAGGTCACCGTGCTCAGCGTCGCGACTCGCTCGTGCACAGCGCGGCCGGTGTCATCGCCTCCGTGAAGGCCGACGGGGAGAAGCAGGAAATGGAGCCGATGACCGCGTTCGAGCGCAAGGTCGTGCATGACGAGGTGTTGAAGGCCGGCCTGCGCTCGCAATCCGAGGGCGAAGAGCCTCGCCGCTTCGTCGTGGTGTTGCCCGCATCGTCGTAGTCTTGGCGCGCCATCTTCACGCGGCTCTCGGATCGTGGAGCTCGATCCCCCGGCCCACCGACGAAAGTGAGCCTTGTTTCCCGTGAAACATCCCGACGACGGCCCGTCCAACGGCAGTCCTGACACTTCTGCCCCGCGCCCACCGCGGCTCGCGGGCGAGATCTTCGGGGAGCACCTGCCGCAAGCTATCCGTTATGCCGATCTGCTCGTGACCACCGGCATTGACCACGGGCTCCTCGGCCCGCGGGAGGCGGCGAAGGTGTGGGACCGGCACATCATCAATTGCGCAATGGTGGAATCCCTTCTGCCACACCGAACTCGGGTGATTGATATCGGCAGTGGAGCTGGGCTTCCCGGCTTGGCCCTGGCCATCGCTCGGCCCGATCTCAGGATCTCGCTCATCGAACCGTTGGCGCGACGCACCGAGTGGTTACACACCGCGATCGAGGACTTGGGATTGACTCAAGTGACCGTTCATCGGGCCCGGGCCGAAGACATGAACGGACTCATCCAGGCGTCCGTGGTCACTGCGCGCGCGGTGGCCAAGTTGGATCAGCTGGTCACGTGGGCATGGCCGCTCCTCCCGCTGGGCGGACGATTGCTGGCGCTGAAGGGTCAATCCGCCGAAGAGGAACTCCACGCCGCACGGCCACGGTTGGTGTCCCACGGCATCACGGACACCACCGTTCATTTTTTGGGCGGGGACATTCTCGAGCAGCCGGTGCGCGTGGTCGAGGTCGTGCGCGGCGAGAAGCCCTCAGGGCAGCGTCGATCGTCCGGTAGCACCCACGGATGAGCGTCACGCCGGGATTAGGTTGGCCCATAGCTGCTCGGGGAGAGGGGGCGGCTACTCAAGCGGTCACAGCCACCACTTCGATCGAGGCCGTCTCACGTTTGGGCTGGCCTAGTGATGCCAGGTCACTCGAAATGGCCAATGTTTCACGTGAAACATTCCCCCAGGTCGAGAGCAACCGACGACCAGGAAACGTTTCATCCGATGTTTCACGTGAAACACCTGATGACCCGTCGCCGAGCGGCTCTCCAGGGAGGATGTCTGCTCCTGTCCGACCCGAACGTACCCGGGTCATCACGGTGGCCAATCAGAAGGGGGGAGTGGGCAAAACCACTACGACCGTGAACGTTGCGGCTGCCCTAGCGTTGGCTGGGCTTCAGGTCTTGGTGATCGACCTCGATCCGCAGGGCAACGCCAGCACCGCCCTCGGCATACCCCACCACGAAGGCGTCCGAGGCATCTATGACGTGTTGATCGATGCCATGCCCTTGGATGAGGTTGTTCAGCCGTCGAGCAGCGTCGAGGGGGTGTGGTGCGCACCGTCAACGGTGGACGTCGCGGGATGCGAGATCGAACTCGTCAATCTCGAGGAGCGCGAGTTTCGCCTGCGTGGTGCGCTGAAGGCCCACATCACGTCCGGGACCGACACGAACGCCGGAGAGGGCGCGGGCAGCAACGCCGGTAGGGGTTCCGGCTCTGACGCCGACAACGGGCGACGGTATGACTTCGTGCTGATCGATTGTCCGCCGAGCCTGGGCCTGCTCACGATCAACGCCTTCAGCGCGGCCACCGAGGTGCTGATCCCCATCCAATGTGAGTACTACGCGCTGGAGGGCCTCACCCAACTCGTCCGCAGCGTCGACTTGATCCAACGCCATCTGAACCCA
Source organism: uncultured Actinomycetota bacterium (assembly GCA_963803695.1). GTDB lineage: Bacteria > Actinomycetota > Actinomycetes > Actinomycetales > Dermatophilaceae > Ornithinicoccus. The sequence continues at coordinate 89,531 of CAWDNY010000010.1, read as the reverse complement.
GACCTGCGCATCTCAGCGATCCTGATGACCATGTTCGACGCACGGACTCGTCTCTCGGCGCAGGTGGCAGCCGAAGTACGTGAACACTTCGGTGATCTAGTGCTTACCACCTCGATTCCGCGTTCGGTGCGGATATCCGAGGCACCGAGTCACGGTGAAACGGTGCTGACCTACGACCCGAGCAGCGTGGGGGCGCTGTCGTACCGCGAAGTTGCGATAGAACTGACTCGGCAGACCCTGGCCACCCGATGACTCGCACCGATCAGCACAGGAGCACCCATGAACGACCGTAGAAGAGGTCTCGGCAGAGGGCTTGGTGCCCTGATCCCGTCTGAGCCCACGCACCACGCCCGGCCCACGGACGTCTTCTTCTCAACCGGTCCGCACGGGGCCTTCCAAGCGTGGCCCGAGTCGCGTCGGTCCGAATCCCATCGGCCCGGGGCCCGCGAGGACGAGCCATCCCCGCAGGCATCGCTGCGCGCCGTCCCTGGGGCATTTTTCGCCGAGCTCGACGTCAAGGACATTGCCCCGAACCCCCGCCAACCCCGCGTTGAGTTCGACGAGGACGATCTGGCCGAGTTGGTGCACAGCATCTCCTCCGTGGGGGTCCTGCAACCCGTGGTCGTCCGGCGGGCACCCGCACCCACGGCCCCCCCGACCGAGCTCCACAGCAGCGCCGCGCCGGCAGCGGCCTATGAGTTAGTGATGGGCGAGCGGCGGTTGCGGGCGAGCATCGCCGCGGGGCTAAGCACTATCCCCGCGATCGTGAAGGACACCCGTGACGACGATCTGCTCCGTGATGCGCTCCTGGAGAATCTGCACCGCAGCGAGCTGAACCCGCTGGAAGAGGCTGCCGCATACCAGCAACTCTTGGCCGACTTCGGCTGCACGCAAGAGATCCTTGCCGATCGCATCGGCCGCTCACGGCCACAGATCTCCAACACCATCCGGTTGCTCAAACTGCCCGGACCCGTGCAGCGCAGAGTCGCCTCCGGCGTGTTGTCCGCCGGGCACGCGAGGGCGTTGCTATCGATGCAGGACCCGGCAGGCATGGAGCGCCTGGCCGCTCGCATCGTGGCCGAGGGGTTGTCGGTGCGATCGGTGGAGGAGATCGTGGTAATGGGTGATCTCGATGTCCCCGACACACCTAAGCGCCGCTCGGCCGCCGACCCCGACGAGCCCGACCCCGACGTCGCGGCATGGTCTTCGCGGCTGTCCGATCGGCTGGACACGCGGGTCACCATTGCGATGGGCAAACGCAAGGGCCGCCTCAGCGTCGAGTTCGCAACCAAAGAGGACCTGGAGCGGATCCTGGCGCTCCTGGAGCCTTCTGCCGGCTAGGTCGGATACGGCGTACACAAGCGCCCAGGTTATCCACACTGCTGTGGATAATCTGGGCGCTTCTGTGTAACAAGCACTTTCAGGACAGGAAGGGCTCCAGCTCGCGGATCAGCTTGGGCTTGGAGAGCGCACCCACCATGGTCTTGACAACCTCGCCCCCGACGTAGACGTTCATCGTCGGGATGCCTGTGATGCCGTACTTGCCGGTGACCTGTGGGTTCTCATCGGTGTTCAACTTCACGATGGTCAACTTCTCGGAATATTCCTCCGAGAGCTCCTCCAACACCGGCGCGACCATCTTGCACGGTCCACACCAGGGTGCCCAGAAGTCCACCAGGACGGGCCCATCGTTCTCTAAGACGTCATTGGCGAAGTTGCTGTCGTCGGTCTGCTTAGTTGCCATGCTTGCTCTCGCAATCTGTGTGAAAACTGTTGTGGGACAATCGAATACGGTGGATCAAACTGAACTAGCGGTCGCCATCGCCGCGGACGCATTGACGCCGGGCTCCTGGCTGGTGAGGGCGGCCAGGTATCGCTCGGCATCGAGCGCGGAGGCGCACCCAGAGCCTGCGGCGGTGATCGCCTGGCGATACGTATGGTCGACCAGATCGCCGGCAGCGAAGACGCCGGGAAGGTTGGTGGCGGTGCCGCGGCCCTGGACGAGCACGTAGCCCTCAGCGTCGAGATGAACCTGATCCAGGATGAGCTCATTGCGCGGATCATGGCCCACCGCGATGAACAAGCCGGTGATCGGCAGCTCTCGACGCTCGCCGGTGCGGATGTCGGACAAGGTCACGGACGTCAACTTGGCGTCCCCGTGGATGTTGGTGACTTCGCTGTGCCAAGCAAACGAAATCTTCGGGTCGGCCTCGGCCCGCTCAGCCATGATGCGCGAGGCTCGCAACTCACCGCGGCGGTGGATCACCGTGACCGACCGCGCGAAGCGGCTCAGGAACGTGGCCTCCTCCATGGCCGAGTCCCCGCCGCCGACCACAGCGATGTCTTGGTCGCGGAAGAATGCTCCGTCGCAGGTGGCGCACCAGGACACGCCGTGGCCGGACAATCGCTTCTCATCCGGCAGCCCCAACTCGCGGTATGCCGAACCCATCGCCAGGATGACGGCCGAGGCTCGGTGCTGGACCCCTTCTTCGTCGGTGATGACCTTGATCGACCCCGTGAGGTCGAGCGCCGTGACGTCGGTAGTGCGGATCGTCGTGCCGAAGCGCAAAGCCTGGGCGCGCATGGCCAGCATCAGATCGGGACCCATGATGCCGTCCTGGAAGCCCGGATAATTTTCCACCTCGGTGGTGTTCATCAAGGCACCCCCGGCAGTAACGGCCCCCTCGAAGAGGACCGGTGCCAAGTTGGCCCGCGCGGCATACACCGCTGCGGTGTATCCAGCCGGTCCCGACCCGACAATGATCAACTCATGGACCTCATCGCTGGCGCGGCCCGGCGTGGTCGCAGTCGGCGTGGGATCTAGCGAGATGCCGCTGATAAGACTCATGTGCGTGGAATCGCTCCTGTAGACGGTGCAGTGCTGCTGTGGTGAACCGATCCTACGGTGACGATGTTCCCGAGCAGAGATTACGGAAGTGAAACCGGGCCCATCAACACGGCGGCGTCTGCATTGTCAGGACACGTCTGGTCTAGCGCCCAGGCCTGCTGAGGCTCATCGGGGCCGGTAGAGCCGACGATGACCACGTCTTCGCCGCTGATCGCGGTGGGTGCGCCTACCCACGTGCGCTCGGCGGGCTGCATACCGGCGGCAGCGATGCAGTTCTCCAACTCATCCTCGTCCAGGGGTTGCACATCGCTGAGGTCCAGCGGCAGCGCCAGAGCCAGATCAGAGGAGTCCTCGGCGCTCTGGCCGGAGGCGACGTCCAGCAAGGACCGTGCGCCAAGGGCGAAGACATCGTCATCGACACCCTGCAGTGCGTCCTGAGCCAGAGAATCGGCCGCACTCAAGTCGGAATCCGCGGAGTCGTCGCCGCCCTGAGCATCCGACTCGGCATTGGCTCGGTCGGGATCGACATCGTCGGCGAACGCGCCTGCGTCGCTGTCGGCGGCACCGCCCTCCTCGACCTGCGCGTCCGCGCTGTCTCCACCGCTCTCCTCGCGCTGCGGGGTCGGCACGTTCGCGGCGGCGCTGTCGGCGCTGCCCTGGGAGTTCAATACCTGATCGAAGACCACGGTGCCGATGACTCCCACCGCCAGGACGGCCGCTGCCGCCAAGATCCATTGCTGGGGGCGCCGATGAGCCCGCTCGCGGTCTAAGTCGTGCACGCGGGATTGGCTGTCCCACGGCTGCTGTGCTCCGCGTAGTCCCCGTTCACGCTCGAGGCTGGCACAGATGCGGTCGGCCAGATCATCGGGCATGGGACCGGGCTCCGGCAGGGAAGACAACACGTCCCGCATCCCGGTGGGATCGGCATCATGGCTCCCCGTGGGGATGCCCTGGGGCGGGATGCTCACCTACTGCTCCTTACCGCTGTTGATCTCGCGAACCATGGTGCCGCGTAGCACACCATCATGGTTACGACGTGTGCCAGCCTGAAGTGGTTCCCTGCGCAGGTGGCCGCCAGTCATCGTGGCTCCAAGACTTCGGCCAGGGCGCTGCGGCCACGGGAGCATCGTGACTTGATGGTGCCCTCGGCGACATCGAGCACGGCAGCGGCCTCAGCGATCGAGAGTCCATGCATATCCACCAGCACCAACGCCATTCGCTGAGCCTCGGGCAGGTCATCCAGCGCAGCACGCACGTCGATGCGCACTTCCACACTCCGGTGATAGTCGCGGGGCTCGACGGGGTCGTGATCGGCGATATCGGCGGTGGGCTTGGTCCGGCGCATCCGATCCAGGCAGGCGTTGACCACGATGCGATAGAGCCAGGTGCTGACCTGGGAGTCTCCGCGGAAGGAATCTGCACGGCGGAAGGCGTTGATGAAGCCGTCCTGCACCGCGTCCGAAGCCACCTCGGGATCGCGGGTGGTCCGCAGTGCGACGGCCCACATCCGGTCCTTGTGCCGACGGAAGATCTCGCCGAAGGCCTGATCATCGCCCGAACGATGCAAAGCCATCAGCTCGGCGTCGCTGCGGTCCGCGAGGTCGTGAGTGCTCATCGGATCACCGAACGGTGACCTCGGAAACGTAGACGATCTCGCCGTTGGGGCCGGGCCAGGCGCGGTCAAACCAGACCAGGACGTAGCGCCCCGCAGCGGCCTCCTCAGCCGTGATGGTCACCTCTCCGGTCGCGTCGTCCAGGCTGCCGATCTGTGTCATGCTCTCCAGGGAGACCTCGTCGCCGACGTAGATCTGCATCCCGTAGTCGCCCTGGGGGAAGCTGACGTCCACCTCGCTGACGGTCTGCGTGTCGCCCAGATCGATCGACAGACCCACACCGTTCTTCAGGTTGCCCCAGTTTGCGGCCAGGTAGGTCCGGCTGCGCCACGCGGTGCTGGCATCGCCGTCAATGGCCAAAGCGGTCAGTTCGTTGTTCTCGTCACCGTCACCCTCGGGGTCGTATGAGGTGATGCCGACCGGGGTCAGCGGCTCGCCGGATGCTTCGGTCGGCTCGGCGGTCTCCTCAGCCTGATCGGTATCCCCATCCTCGGAGGGTTCGTCCCCGGCTTGAGTGTCGTCATCGGTCTGCGAGGCTTGCGCGTCGGCCGTCGAGGCCGGATCACTTTGAGTGCTGTCGTCGCCGCCACCAAGACCCCGGATCGCCCCATAACCCAAGAACATCGCCACTACCACCACAGCCGCGATCAGAGCCAACACCACGCTGCTTTGGAATCGTTGTGGGGCAGCGCCATCGGCCTCCCTGTCCAGGGGCGGCGCATCCGAGCCCGCAGCACCTGCACCGCCTGCTGCACCACCTACTGTGGCACCCCCAGGACGCTGCGCGTCACCCGCTCCGCTGGCGGCGACGACTGCTCCAGCGCCTGCCCCACCGGCCATGGCCGAGGTTGCTGACGCAGGCGCTTCGCCTGAACTCTGATCGGCCATCATGATGTCTGCGCCGGCAGGCTCCGTGCGGTAGTAGGCCGGCTCGACCACGGCAGTGTCGTCACGGGTGTCTGGGCCCCCGGGGTCACCCGGATGCGCTGCGGTGGCCGCTGCACTCGCCCCGGCGGCTGCCGCCAAGGCTGCATAGGCCCCTGCGTCGTCATCGCTCAATGGGGCATCCACGGTGTTGGCCGGACCATAGACGACCTCAGAGGGCCAAGGTGCGAGCACCTTGGCCAACTCACCAGGAGTGTTGGGACCGCTTTGTGCATCGGATTCGGCACCGAACACCGAGCGGCAGAGCGCGTCGAGGTCTCCAGGGACGCCAGCAACGACCTCGGAAGGGGCTGGCAGCGAGCCGTCGGCCAGCCGTCGAGCCGGACGCAACGCCTCAATGTCCTCACCGGGCCATCGACCCGTGAGGCCGGTGTAGAGCAGCGACATCAGGTCCGTGGTGTCGATGACCGAAGCCTCGCCGGCTGCGATGTCATCCGTCTGCTCGATCGCCGCCGCTACTCCGACCCCGGAGATCTTGACGCTGCCCTCGCTGGTCCGCAGCACGGCGTGCGGGTTCAGATACAGGTGATGCAGCCCCCTGCGGCGCGCGGACTCCATACCCGAAGCGGCTTCACCGACGATGCGTCGTGCTTCTTCGGCAGGCAGTGGTTGGTCGGCCACGAGGGTGGCCAGCGACACGGCTTCGCTCAGCCCCTCTTCGACGATCCAGCAGATGTCGTCGGCCGAGCCCACGTCAAGCACCCTGACCAAGCGTGGGTCGTCGACGCCAGCGGTGCGGCGGGCCCCGTCCAGGACCGCTTCGGCGGTCTCAGCATGCTCACCCGTGGAGGGCAGGACCGTGACGGCGACCAGGCGGTCGAGCGTCTGGTCGTGGGCAGACCAATAGTCCAAGGTGTCGTCTCGACGAGCCAAGAGCTCCTCGAGGGCATAGCGGCCTCCCAGGACCGTGCCTGTGTCGATACCGTGCACCATGGGCTCCTTGCTCATTTCCTGTTCGGAGGCAGACCGCCCCAAGACTAGTCCGGACTGCGGGGCGTCCGTCCCTTGTGGTAGCGGCGCGGTCGTGGTGACGGTGGTGGCACTAGTGACCGGGCTGGCCGCCGGGCGACGTTGCACACGGCGGGTCAGCGGCGAGATGACCTCGGAGAGTTCCTTCACGCCGAACCGGTGGGCCAGCACGCCGTAGAGCGCGAAGAACACGACGCCGCCGACGCCGAGGGTGACGAAGGCCGCGATTTTGCCTTCCAAGACCGCATACACCCCCTGTTGTATGCCGATCGTCGGGATCGCCGCGATGAGTGCCGCCGCAACGGCACGCAGATAGGTCCGGCGCACGTCGCCCAACGTCAGCGTGCCGATGCGCCGACGCACCCACAGCACCCCGAGCATGGCCGCCACGATCTGGGCTAGGGCCTGCCCGCCAGCGATCCCCATGGCGGTGAACTCTGGCGGCACCAACGCCGCGCCTCCGATCGCCACCACCGAGATGCCGGTGATGACCAGCTGCAACTGGAACGGCGGGCGGCCCTCTTGGTAGGCGTGAAAGATCCGCTGGGAAAGCAAATAGACGCCGTAAGGAACCAGGCCGATCGTCAGGATCATCACGATCAAGGCAATGGCGTTCGTTGCCTCGGACCCGCTCAAGAGCAACAACAGCGCAGTGACCTGGGGCGCGAGCACGATCATTGCGATGGAGATTGGGATCATTGCCGCCCCGAGGAGGCGCAGCCCATGGCGATACTGCTCCGCGAGCGCCTCGCGATTGTCTGCCGCCGCCGCCCTGGACAAGCGGGGCAACATGGCGGTGAGTAGCGATGTGGCGATCAAGGAGTGCGGCAGGATGAAGATGAGGAACGCGTTGTCATAGGCGAATTTGCCGGGTATGCCGTCGGCCAGCAGCACAGCTCGGTTCATCACGTTGGAGGAGAACAACAGGCCGGTCTGGGAGACGGCGATGATGGCTAGTGTCCACAGCGCCATCCGTGAGGCCGAGCCGAGTCCGACTCCGCGGAAGCCCCATCGGGGTCGGTAGCGGAACCCGCTGCGGCGCACCGGTGGGATCAGCACCGCGGCCTGCACGACGATGCCCAGCGTGGCGGTCCCGCCCAGCAGCCAGATCATCGAGCCGGTCCACTCCCCGAGCGGCAGGCTTCCCGCGTTGGGATACATCACGGTGAAGGCGATCAGCCCGGCGATGGCCACAATGTTGTTGGCCACCGGTGCCCACATGTAGTAGCCGAACTTCTCCTGGGCGTTCAGGATCTGCCCGAGCAGTGCGTAGACCCCGTAGAACAGGATCTGCGGCAGACACAGGTAGGCCAGCGCCACGGCCAGCGCCAGCTGATCGCCGGTCCAGCTGAGGGCATACAACTTGGTCAACAGCCAGGCGCTCGCGGTGGCGATCACGGTGATGCCGATGATCGCGGTCAGCGCAAGCGTGATCAGCCGGTCGGTGAAGTCCCGGCCCTTGTCCTCACGCGAAAGCGCCCGGGTGAGCTGAGGGACGAAGACGACATTGAGCACGCCGCCGGCCAACAGTAGGTAAATCGTGTTGGGCAGCGTGTTGGCGGTCTGCCAAATATTGGCCACTTGGGTCGTGACGCCGATGGCACCGGCCAGCAGGGCAATCCGCACCAGACCCAGCAGCCGTGAGACGAGGGTCCCAGAGGCCATCAGTGCGCTAGAGCGGGCCAGACTTGCCGACGAGCTGCCGGAGATGTCGCTCACGATGACTCCCCCGTGTCGATAGGAGGACCCGCCGATGAAGCGGCCGGAGGCCGGCGGAGAGCTCGGGTCAGGCCCAAGATGAGGATGACGCCCGCCACGCCCCCAAGCACCCAATAGATCCAGATGCCCGTCGGTCGCACCAACACGGTGAGCTCCTGCGTCTCGCCGAGCTGCAGCCCACTGGGGGCGGACAGACTTGCCCGGACCGGCACCTCACCGGCGGCGACGGCCCGGGCACGGAACTGGACCGTAGCCCGGCTCTGTGGGCCGATCGTGATCGCGCCCGGTTCCTCGATGATCCGCAACCGACCGTTGCCGGGCTCGAGATTCAGGGTCAAGTCCTGCACGGTGATCGGCAGGTCGTTGACGATGGTGATCTGGATGAGGCCTTCCTTGGCCAGGAAGTTCACGGTGGTCGGATTGATGCTCACCCCGTCGATGATGGTGGCGACCTGAGACTCCAGTTCGGTCAGTGGCACCGCCCACTCGTCTGGATTGTTGCGCCAGCGCGCCGAATACAGCCCGTTCAGGATGGGCTCCCATTGCTCGACTGCACCACCGCGCGGGACCACGGCGGCCAGTTGGGCCAGGGTCGATCGGACGTCTTCGATCCGGGCCACGCGCGAGGTCGACAACGGGCTCGGAGGAGGACTAGCTGCCGTGCTGGCGTTGGTCAACGAAACGGCGGCACCCTCGCCATCGCCAAACGTCAGAAGCGACTCGGCCGAGACGTGAGCGGTCCACGGTGCCAGGGCCAGGGCATCGCCGAAGTCGGCGACAGTGCGGGCGTCCACCTGGGCGTCCCGAGCCGGCGCGAGGATCACGGCCCCTGAGTCGGCGGGCGAGCGTTGATAGCGGGCCAGGGTGTAGGCCAAAAGCAACTGGATCGCAGTGCCGTCACGGTCTGCGGTGGGCACGTCGCTGACCAACGCGCTCAGCGTCTCGTCATAGCCCAGCACGGTCAGATCACCCGAGGCCGTCGCCGTGACGCCGCCCGGCTGAGCGTTCAGGCCGTCGGCATCGGTGAACGTCGAGCGCGGCACCAGCGCGGCGGAGACATCGAGGCTGGGGGACAGGTCTTGGAGGGCACTCACCTGATCTTGCGTCACGCTGGACCACACGGGCCACGCGATGTCGTGCCGGCCTCGCTCGATCAAACGGTCGGCGTCCAGCGCCGACGGCGGCAGTGGGGTCCCGATGACGCCATCGACCACCTGGGGGGCGAGTCCGAGATCGATCATGGCCGCCATATCAGGGTCGGCCACGGGCAGCCACCACGTGTGCTCAGCATCGAGTTGGGTCAGTTCGCGCTGCAAGGCCACCTCGGCCTCTTGCACCAGTGTCAGGTCATCCGGCACCTCGACCGGGGGCACTTCTTCGGACGGCTCCGGCTCGGGCGGGCTCCCGGTCGAGGTGCCGAGATCTTCGAGCACCGCGGCGGAGTCGCCTGACTCGATGCCGGGGGTGGCGGTCGGCGGGGCGGTGATGCTGGGCGCAGGGAGATCCTCGGTCCCATCCTCTGCCGTCTGCGTGGGCTCGGGCAACGGAAGCGGCTCGTCCCCGGGCGCCGCGGACACGTCGGCAGCGGGGGCGAGCGGCACCAGCAAGGAGGGGTCGATGACGAACGTCGCGTCGTATGCCGACAGCCCATCGAGCCAGGCCCGTGCCGGTGACTCCTCGCCGACGATGTCGAGCCAGGCCCGGGTCCGCTCCGGCCCGGTCTCGGTGTTCAGGTCGGGGTCCGGCGGGACGGTCAACGGCACCACCCAGGAAACGTCAAGGGGATTCTCGACGGTGGCATCGGTGAACCACGGCAGCACAGTCCGCACCTCGGTAAGCGGGATGCCGTCGGCCGCGCTCACCTCCAGCAGCAGCGGGAGTGAGGCAAACGAGAATGGCGGGTCGATGGCTCCGGCCGCCATCACGATGTAGAAATCACGCCCCTGCCCGGGATCGAGTGATCGGCCGAGATTGGCCGAGCCGAGCAGGCGGGCCGTCGCGATGTCGTCCTCGCCACTGGTCCATCCATCCAGGTCAGCGGTGGTGTCCAAGGCTCGGTATGCCGTCAGCAGCTGGACCTCGCCGAGCGCCACTGTCGCGTCGGAGACGTTCTCTACCCGACCTTGGACGGCCCAGGCCCGCCCGGGCGCGACGACGGTGGGCACCACCTGATTGAGGGTCAGTTCGACCTGCGTCGCATCCTGGGCAGGCAGCGTGCCACTGTTGAGGGCGTGAGCCGGCACGACCAGCAGCACGGACGGCATACCCAATAGGAGGGCAACGAGCACGGCGACCAGGCGACGCGACCTCGACCGGACGCACTCTTGCCCAGCCCTAGACGTGGTGGCTCGGCGGGACACGGGGACGCGTTCGATCCGGGCGCTCAGACGTGGCCCGCGAGGCGCTGCCAGGCGAGTTGGGCGATCCGGCGTTCGTTGGGGAACGTCAGCATCCGGTGGGCCTCGTCGAGCTGCACCCAGGCCGCGTCAATCGCCTCGTGGTCAGGGTCGTTCTCGATGGTCAACGACCCGCCGGTGGCCTCCAACAGGTAGTGATAGACCATCTTGTGGATCCGGTGCTCTGGGGTGGAAAACCAATATTCGATCGTGCCGAGATCGACCAGAACCCTGCCGACAATCCCTGTCTCTTCGGCCACCTCACGCGCCGCGGTCTGCTCCAACGTCTCGCCGGCCTCGACGTGACCCTTGGGCAGGCACCACTCGATCCGCTGGCTGCGGTTACGCCGCGCAATGATCGGCATCCTGGCCCGACCCTCGAAGACGTCCACCATCACACCGCCCGCCGAGGTCTCCTGCAACGCCAAGCTCCGCCGGGTGGGGCGGGTCGGGCGCGGGGAGATGGTCATCGGGCCACTGTATCGAGCGGGCCTCCGCGCAAGCGGGGATCGCCACCGATGTCGCAGACCGGGCTCAGCCGGCCCGTAAGGTAGGTCATCGTGTCTGACTCGCCTGCTCACGCCGAATTGCTGGCCCGCGCGGTGCGACACCTCTCTCCCCTGCTCGACTCGATGAGCGAGCTCAGCGGAGCCTTCGCGGCCGCCGGACACGAGTTCGCCCTGGTCGGTGGGCCGATCAGGGACGCCTTCCTGGGCCGGACCTCCCCCGACCTGGACTTCACCACGTCGGCTCGCCCTGAACAGATCGAGGCGCTCCTGCAGCCTTGGGCGGATCACACGTGGGACGTGGGCCGGGCCTACGGCACGATCGGCGGCCGTCGCGGCGATCAGATCGTGGAGATCACCACATTTCGCGCCGACGCCTACGACGAGGAGTCCCGCAAGCCGATCGTGGCCTTCGGTGACTCGCTGCACGATGACCTCGTGCGCCGCGACTTCACGATCAACGCGATGGCGTTGCGCCTGCCTGAGCGCATCTTCGTCGACCCGCACGGCGGCCTGGACGATCTGGCGGCGATGGTCCTGCGGACACCGCATACCCCGGAAGTGTCGTTCTCGGACGATCCGCTGCGAATGATGCGGGCAGCCCGGTTTGTCTCGACCTTGGGCATGCGAGTGTCGTTTTCGGTGGCCGAGGCAATGTCCCACATGGCGCAGCGGCTCTTGATCGTGTCGCCGGAGCGGGTCCGCGACGAATTGAACAAGCTGCTGCTCGGGGCCAATCCACGAGCCGGACTCGAGATCCTGGTCGACAGCGGACTTGCCGAGGTTGTCCTGCCGGAGGTGCCCGCCCTGCAACTCGAGGTCGATGAGCACCACCGACACAAAGACGTCTATCAGCACTCGCTGCAGGTGTTGGAGCAGGCCATCGCGTTGGAAAGCCCGCCTGGCGCCACCGGACCGGATGATGTGCCGGGACCGGACCTCGTGTTGCGGTTAGCGGCGCTGCTGCACGACATCGGCAAGCCGGACACCCGCCGCTTCGAGGGCTCTGGCGGGGTGAGCTTTCACCATCACGAGATGGTCGGGGCCAAACTCACCCGCGCTCGGATGCGGGCGCTGCGCTACGACAAGGACACCACCAAGGCCGTGTCCCGGTTGGTGGAGTTGCACCTGCGCTTCCACGGATACGGCGGCGGCGAGTGGACCGACTCGGCTGTCCGCCGCTACATCACCGACGCTGGTCCGTTGTTGGGGCGGTTGCACCGGTTGACCCGCTCGGACTGCACCACGCGAAATCGTCGTAAGGCGGAACGATTGTCGGCCACCTACGACGACCTGGAGCGCCGCATTGAGATGCTGCGCTCGCAGGAGGAGTTGGAGGCGATCCGACCTGAGCTCAACGGCAACGAGATCGCCGAGATCTTGGGGATCAAGCCTGGTCGGGTTCTGGGGCGTGCCTACAAGCATCTGTTGTGGCTGCGGATGGAACGCGGCGAGATCGGCCGTGACGCCGTGATCGAGGAACTACGCACCTGGTGGGCCGAGCAAGACGAGTCCTCTGCACCCTAGGCCGGATCGGAGCACACTAGGCGATATGCGTTGCGTCATCGTTGCCGAGCACGGCGGTCCGGAAGTCCTCACGCTCGTTGAGCGGGATCACCCGTCACCGGGGCCAGGTGAGGTCGTGGTGCAGGTCGCGGCGGCGGGGGTGAACTTCATCGACATCTATCAGCGCAGCGGGGCCTACCCGATGGAGTTGCCCTACATCGTGGGTTCCGAAGGGGCGGGGACGGTCAGTGACGTCGGTCCTGAGGTCGACCTGCTCACCCTGGGAGATCGGGTGGCCTGGGCCAGCGTTCCGGGCAGTGGCGCAACCCAGTATGCGGTGGTGCCAGCCGAGCGGGCGGTGCCGGTGCCTGAGGAGGTGGAGTTGCGCGATGCCGCTGCCGTGATGTTGCAGGGCATGACGGCGCACTACCTGGTCGAGTCCACCTTTCCTGCCCAAGAGGGCCAAGTGGCGGTGGTGCATGCGGCGGCCGGAGGGGTCGGGCTGCTGTTGTCCCAGATGTTGGCTCGCAAGGGTGTGCGCGTGATCGGGACGACATCGACCTCGGCCAAAGCCGATCTCGCACGGTCCGCCGGGGCTGATGAGGTCGTGCTGACTCGGCATACCGACGAGGAAGGGTCGTCGCAAGCGGTGCCGCTAGCCGAGCAGGTCCTCGCCCTCACGCAGGGTGCTGGGGTCGATGTCGTCTACGACGGGGTGGGACAAGCGACCTTCGATGCCGGGCTGACCGCTCTGAAGCCGCGCGGGACGATGGTGCTGTTCGGCGCAGCCAGTGGGCCCGTGCCGCCGATCGATCCCCAGATCCTGAACCAGCGGGGGTCCCTCTTCTTGACCAGGCCGAGCCTGCCTCACCACCTGCGGAGTCGGGACGAACTGCTGTGGCGTGGCCGGGACGTGCTCGAAGGGGTCAAGCGCGGCGAGCTCAGCGTAACCATCGGCGGGCAGTATCAGTTGGAGGACGTCGCGCAGGCCCATCGCGATCTGGCCGCAGGCGGCACGACGGGCAAGTTGATCATCCTGCCGTGACGGGTTCGTGCGCACTGGCACGGGGCATCGTGAGCGTGCTCGGCGGCCCAGCGTTGCGCCGGGTGGACCACACCCGCAGCAGCACCCACGACCAGGCCAGGACGCGGGCGATGATTGCCAGGGAGTAGGCGTCTGGCGGCAGGCCTTTCCCCGGGTCGGAGCTGAAGCCGATATAGAGCCATACCGCTTCGAAGTGCACGATCTCTGCGGCGGCCCAGATGAGGTGGTCGCGCCACGGCAGCGCCGACAGAGCCAGAAACGGCAGCATCCACAGGCCGGTCTGGACCGACACCGACTTCGCGGTCAGGATCACGATCAGCATCATCGGAGCGGCGAGTGCCACCACGAATCCGATATCGGCACGCACCGGTCGTGCGCGCACTAACCACAGACCGGCGGCCCCAGCGATGAGCCACCCGACGAGCGCGATTGTCGTGCCCTCCGTCACCGACACCGCGGGTCCGTGCAGGCTGGGGATCAGGGTTGTGCCGCCATACCCAGGCGCGCTGGACAGCCATCGTCGCGGTGCCACCAGCATCGGCTCGCCGAGCACCACCAGGAACGGAAGATAGATGGCCACGGCGCTCGCCACTGCGGCCACGCTGACCTGCACCGCCCGGTGCAGGTGGCCGTGCTGCCGCGCCACCAACACGATGGCCAGCAAGAAGACCAGGGGGTAGGGGCGGAACAGGAACGCCATCCCGAGCAGCATCCCCGCCATCAGTGGATGAGCGCGATGCCACGCCCACAACGCCCAGAGGACCAACGCCACCGCGAAGAGGTCAACTGAGACCAGGGCCAGGACCGCGATGACCGGGCTGACCGCAAGGTGCGCGCTCTGCCAGGGCCGGTGGGGCTGGAGGGCAACGATCGCGACGACGGCGCTGGCGATGAGCACCATCGCCGCCAAGGCCCACAGTCCGAAGATCCACTGCTGCGCGGTCTTGTCCCCGCCCGAATGGGGCGAAACGAGGGCGAGGGCCCACATCACCAGACCCGCGCCGAGCGGCTGGTCACTGGGGGAGTCGGAGGTGTAGGGCAGGGCGCGGTTGGCCAACGCCGAACTCACGTTGACGACCGTGACGTCGGAGTAGCACGCTCGCCAGAACTGGTCGGGGTCCACCCATCCCTTGACGACGCAATGGCCCTTCTGGAAGACGCCGAGGGCGAGCATGGCGGCACCCATCACGATGACGGCCGCAGAGACCCCGGATAGACCTCTCGCGCCGATGACCGCATACCTGCCCAGCGGGCCGCCGATGGCGTTGCTCGCCATCGCCACCACCGGGTCGCTGCGTGAGGGCGAGGCGTAATCCCGAGGTGGGGACTTAGCCGCCATCAACCGGGTCGGTGCCACCGCCGCCGTTATCACCGCCGCCGCCGTTGTTGCCGCCGCCACCGTTATTGTCGCCACCGTTCCCGCCGCCGCCGCCGTTGTTGCCGCCGCCACCGTTATTGTCGCCACCGTTCCCGCCGCCGCCGCCGTTGTTGCCGCCACCGTTCCCGCCGCCGTTGTTGCCGCCGCCGTTGTTGCCGCCGCCGTTGTTGCCCCCGCCGTTGTTGCCCCCGCCACCTGTGGTGGTCGGGGATGGCTCAGCGTCAGTGGTCTCGGGCGGCTGAGTTTGCGTCGGTTCCTCTTCGGTGGGCTCAGGCTCCGTCGTCTCGGTGGGCTCCTCGGTTTCGGTTTCCGTGACCGTCTCGGTCTCCGTGGTCGGACTGGGTTCCTCAGTAGTCGGCTGAGGGGCTGGTGCCGGGGCCGGGGTGGGCACCGGCGCTGGCCCCAGGTTGTCGTTGACGCCGACGCGCTCCGGGAACTCGATGACCTCATCGCCGTCCTGGGCTTGCCTCATGAATTCACCCCAGATTGCCACAGGGAACGATCCGCCGGTGATTTGGTCGACGCCGGCGATGTCCTGCATCGGCTCAGTGCCGTCGCCCTTGTACATCGTGACTGCCGCAGCCACCTGCGGCGTGAAGCCGTTGAACCAGGCCGAGACGTTGTTCGAACTCGTGCCCGACTTGCCGGCGGCCGGACGACCCAGATCGCCTGCGCCAAAGCCCGACCCCTCGGTGATCACCCGAGTCATCGCATCCGTCACGTCGGCGGTGATGTCTGGATCGATCACCTCCATGGTCTGCGGGTCGGCTTCGAAGTCGTAAGTGCCTTCGGTGCTCGCGACTGCGGCAACAAGATAGGGCTCGGCCAATTCTCCGTCCGCAGCGATCGCGGCAAAGGCATTGGTCATGGGGACCATGGTGGGCGCGGCCGTGCCCAGGACGTTGGTCAGGTTGTCGTCGGCCAGACCCTCGGTGTCTTCGGGAAGGCCCAACTCGCGGGCGACCCGGCTGGTGTTCTCCGGGCCGATCTGTTCGTTGAGCGCGACAAACACGGTGTTGACCGAATTGGCGGTGGCGGTGCGCAAATCGATGTCGCCGTACTGCTCGTCCCGGAAGTTGTTGATCTCCACCGGCTCTTCGCCAGGCACGTCGAACTCGCGCGGTGAGAACCCAGAGTAGGTGTTCAGCGTGCTGACGTCGTCCTCCAGCGCCGCGATGAGCGTGAAGACCTTGAACAACGATCCGGCCTGACGAGGTGCCTGCGTGGCGATGTTGAGTTGCTCCACCTGGTAGTCCGCCCCGCCATACATCGCGGTGATGGCACCGTCACCTGGGGTAATTGCGACCAGGCCGACCTTGAGGTCCTCGGCGTCCGGCGTGGTCGGCATCTCCTGGGCCACGGCGTTCTCGGCGGCTTGCTGGTGCTTTTGCACGATGGTGCTGGTGATCCGCAGGCCACCGCGGTCGATGTCGTCGTCGGTGATGTCGAGGTCGCGGACCAGTTCCTTGCGCACTTCCTCCACGATGTATCCGGTCGGTCCCTGGGCCGCTTCGGGCGCTTGGGGCTCGGCCAACTCCGGGAACGTCGCGGCGTCGCCTTCGGCCTCGGACAGCCAGCCCTGGCTGACCATGCCGTCGATGATGTAGTCGAAGCGCTCCTGCGCCCGCTCCTGATTGCCTTCGGCATAGGCCGGGTCGAGCAGTGACGGAGCATTAGTCACGGCCGCGAGGAAGGCACCCTCGGACACGTCAAGATCAGAGGCGTCCTTGCCGAAGTAGGCCTGAGCGGCTGTTTGCGTGCCGTAGGCACCGCGCCCGTAGTAGATGGTGTTGAGGTAGCGCTCGAGGATCTCGTCCTTGGACAACTCGTTGTCGATCTTGACCGCGATCATCAACTCCTGGAACTTGCGACGATACGACTGCTCGCTAGTCAGGTAGTAGTTCTTCACGTATTGCTGAGTGATCGTCGAGCCGCCCTGGGTGCTGTCGGAGGTCAGGTTCGTCCAGGCCGCCCGCGCGGTGCCGGTGATCGACACGCCCTCGTTCTCGTAGAAGGTGCGGTCCTCGGCCGAGAGCATCGCCTTCTGGACGTGGTCGGGCACGTCGCTGAGCGGGACCGATTCGCGGTTGGTGCCGCCGGTAAACCGCGCCATCTCCGTCTCGCCGTCGGCGTAGTAGATGATCGAGCTCTGCGACTCGGCGAACTCGTTCGGGTCGGGAATGTCCGTGCTCGCGTAGGCGACCAGGAAGACTCCGGCCAGCGTGAGCACGCCGAGCAGGCCCAAGCCCACCAGCCACATCAGCACGCGCTGCCAGCGGGGTCGCTTAGGGGTGCGTCGACGGGTGCGCGATGTCCGTTCGGACGAGCGAGCCACGGATCCTCCTGAAAAGTTCACGGGTGTGGAGCGTCATTGTGCCGCGTGTCGCTGTGGACGCCGCAGTTTGCACTCTCGATGTATCGTACCGATATATTGAGTCGTTGCATCGAACGTTGCCACCGATGTGCCGCCACCACCCGCGACGCCCGTGACAACTGGGTTTCATCCGTTGAGTCTGAGGAGGTTTGAGTGAGTCGTCGATCCGACATGCTCGAGCTGGCCATCCTCGGGTTGTTGCTCGATGCGCCGATGCACGGATACGAGTTGCGCAAGCAGGTCCACCGGGTGTTGGGCACGGTCCGTGCGTTGTCCTACGGCACGTTGTATCCCCGCCTGCGCGACCTCGTTCTGTGGGGCTACTTGCGTGAGGTGGACCGCCCCATACCGGGACGTCGCGCCAAGATCACCTATGCCGTCACGTCCGCCGGGCGCGATCGGTTGGCTCACCTGCTCTCCGCAGCCGGGCCGAGCGCCTGGGAGGACGAGGCGTTTGCGGTGCACTTCGCCTTCTTCGGCCGCACCGACGCCACCGTGCGGCTGCGGATTCTGGAGGGCCGAAGGTCTCGTCTCGAGGAGCGCTTGGCCGTGATCCGTGCCAACGGCCCAGCGCGCAGCACCTCCCCGCTGGGCACCGACACCTACCTCGACGAATTGCATCGTCACGGGGTCGAATCCACCGAAGCCGACCTTCGATGGATCGCCCGAATGATCGACACAGAACGGCAAAAACACGATCGTGCGCTCAGCCCTTATGGCGACGCACTGGACAAGGAGTAACTCATGAATTCGGTACGCGTCGCCGTCGTCGGCGTTGGAAACTGCGCCAGCTCACTCGTGCAAGGCGTGGAGTACTACAAGGACGCCGACCCGGCGGCCTCGGTCCCCGGCCTGATGCACGTCATGTTCGGGGCCTATCACGTCCGTGACGTGAAGTTCGTCGCCGCATTCGATGTCGACGCCAAGAAGGTGGGCTTCGACCTGTCCGAGGCCATCGCGGCCAGCGAAAACAACACGATCAAGATTGCCGACGTGCCGCCCACAGGCGTCATCGTGCAGCGCGGACCGACCCTCGACGGCATCGGCAAGTACTACTCCGAGACCATCGAGCAGTCCGACGCCGACCCGGTCGATGTCGTGGCCTCCTTGCGTGAAGCCGAGGTTGACGTGTTGGTCTCCTACCTGCCGGTGGGCTCTGAGGACGCCGACAAGTTCTATGCGCAGTGCGCGATCGATGCTGGCGTGGCCTTCGTGAACGCGCTGCCGGTTTTCATCGCCTCCGACCCGGACTGGGCCAAGAAGTTCGAAGACGCTGGCGTGCCGATCATCGGTGACGACATCAAGTCCCAGGTCGGTGCCACCATCACCCACCGCGTGATGGCGCACTTGTTCGAAGAACGTGGTGTTGTCCTGGACCGCACCTACCAGTTGAACGTCGGCGGCAACATGGACTTCAAGAACATGCTGGAGCGCGACCGCTTGGAGTCCAAGAAGGTCTCCAAGACGCAGGCCGTGACCTCCAACATCAAGCACGACCTCGGCGCTCGGAACGTGCACATCGGCCCCAGCGACTACGTGCAATGGCTGGATGACCGCAAGTGGGCCTACGTGCGCCTCGAAGGCCGTGCCTTCGGCGACGTCCCGCTGAACCTGGAATACAAGCTCGAGGTCTGGGACTCCCCGAACTCGGCGGGCATCATCATCGACGCAATCCGAGCTGCCAAGATCGCCCTTGACCGGGGCCTGGGCGGCCCCATCCTGTCCGCGTCGGCATACCTGATGAAGTCCCCGCCACAGCAAATGCCGGACTCATTGGGCCGCGAGCAAGTCGAGGCTTTCATCCGTGACGAGGTCACTGTCTGATTCTCGTCAGATAGTACGCAGCGGACTTTCGAGATCCGCTGCTCCAGAATGTGGTCGAATTCGTCTCAATATTTGTGTGCGAGTTGGTCAAAACTTCGTCAACTAGGTATGGGTTCTCAGCGGGATATTTAGCACTTTTAGTGTTAAAAGGCCAGGTCAGAACTGCTAAGACCCGTGTCTTGGTGGGATCTTTGCTATTGAGGACCGCTGTTGCAAGCGGTTACTTTTGCAAGGCACTCACCGACACGTTCGCGCCTAGTGCCCCCTGAATTTTTGCACGCGGCACTGTTGCGCGTGCCGGGCGGGTTACCGGCGCGGGAAGGCCACCGCTGACATGAATCAATCGTCGTTAAACAATTCGCGCGTCAAGACCCTGCTCGTTGCCGGGCTGGCAGCATCTTTGACGCTCTTTGCGCCCGCAATGAGCGCGGGCGCTGACCCGGTCGCGCCACCCGTGGACGAGCAATTCCGCGACGAAAACGAGGGCGGAAGCGGAGATCCTCTCGTCGAGGACGCGAGCGACGCACTCGTCGCGGAGGTGCCCACCGAGCCGAACGCGCTGGTCGGATTGGCACCGGACGCGGGCGACTTGCCGGCAGAGTGGCTGAAGGAGACGCCGGCCGAGGAGGTCACGCCTGCGAGCGCGTCGAGTCTGACGCTGCCGAAGAACCGGGTGAGCGCCGCTGCCGGTGAGAGCGCCACAGCGGTGCCTTCCCCACCCACCAAGTCGCTACCCAGGACGCTGGATGCCGCCCCGGGTTGGCAGTACTCCTACTCTTGCGACCCGAACGACAAACCAGGCATGGTCGCGTTCGCAAAACTGGTCAGCGCGTACTACAACCGTCCGCGCTACAGCACCTCACGTAGCTGTGTGGCTGGGAACACCAGCCAGCACGGGGAGGGCCGGGCCGTGGACTGGAACATGAATGCCTACGACTCCGGCGACAAGGCTATCGGCGATGCCGTGGCCTACTGGCTGACCACCAACAACGGTGAGATGGCTCGGCGCTTCGGCGTTCAGTCGGTGGTGTGGAACAAGCGCTCCTGGTATCTCTACAGCCCCGGCTCATGGCGGGCCTACAACGGGCCGAGTCCGCATACCGATCATCTCCACATTTCCTTCACCTGGGACGGCGCGATGAAGCGCACCTCTTGGTGGACGGGCACTGCGGTGACCACCATCGACTACGGCACCTGCCGCGTCTTCGCCGAGTCGTATGCGCCGCGCTACCAGGGCAAGAACACCCGCGCCTGCTCGACCAACCTGCCCAATGCGCCATATTCGTCCTATCCCGTAACGCTGCCCAGGGCCAACAACAGCAACGTCGCCGCGGCGCAGCGCTATCTCGGATTCACCGGCGCGAGCGTCGACGGGTCTTTCGGGCCAGGCACCCTAGACGCCCTGCTCGACTACCAGGCGAAGCAAAAACTCCCCTGGACCGGCGTGCTGGACAAGTCGACCTGGGCGTATATGCAGCAGGCGGGAGTGCCCTCGCAGACGACATCGGCGGTCAGCCGGATCGCCGGTGCCGACCGATACGAGACGGCAGCCGAGATCTCCGCGCTCTATCCGACGGGAGGCGACGTCTACATCACGACGGGCGAGAACTATCCCGACGCGTTGGCAGCGGGTGCTCGGGCCGGCTCTCGCAACGACCCCATTCTGCTCACCCGGGCCGGGTCTTTGCCCTCCTCGACGATCGCCGAGCTGAAGCGGATCAAGCCATACCGCGTCTACATCGTTGGTGGCAAAGCGGCGGTGAACAGTTCGGTGTATCGCACGTTGCAGACGTATACCGGCTCAGGCGGGGTGACCCGCCTCAGCGGCGAAGACCGGTACGAGACGGCCTCCGCGGTCGCCACCACCTTCAACAAGGGCGCCTCGGTGGCTTACATCGCCACGGGAGGGGATTACCCCGACGCTCTCGCGGCCGCGGCCCGGGCCGGGCTCAACGATGCGCCTATTCTCTTGACCCGCTCCAGCGAGTTGCCCTCGACAACAAAATCAGCTCTGCGCTTGATCAAGCCGGGACGGATTGTCGTGATCGGCAACACCAGCGACGTCAGTAGCAGTGTGGCGTCGCAACTGCGGAGTTACTCCTCAAGCGGAGGCGTGCAGCGGGTGAGCGGCGGCAACGAGTACGAGGTCGCCGCCAACCTGGCAAGCTACTACCCCCGCGGGGTTGACGTCGTCTACGTGGCCACCAGCCGCGACTACCCGGATGCGCTTGCCGGAGCCGGACGCGCCGGAAGCATGGGCGGACCGATGTTCTACGTCAAGCAGGACTACGCCCCGCGCGCGACGAGAGAGGCCCTAGCAGGCCTGAACCCGAAGAAGATCGTGATCCTGGGTGGCGAGAACGCCGTTTCTGCCGAGGTAAGGCGAACTCTGGAGAGCATCATCGACTGAGCCCACTTCTGGGGGGTGAAACACTGTCGGGATGGCCAGCCCGTCAACCAGCGTCGACGCACTGCGGGTGGTCGTGCTGGCTGGGACGGCCGAGGGTCTCCCGTACGACCCGCCCTGGCCCGGTGACGAAGTCACCGTGCGGGCCAAGGGGTGGTGTCTCGATGGTGATCCGCCCGACCATGGTGTGTCGTGGCCAATGGCGTGGCATCGTGTGGCCGCCACGCCGCAAGGCTCGAAGGGTCGGCGAGAAGCGGTGCGGCAGGTCCCACGGAAAGCGGCATCCGCGCTGCGAAACGCCGCGCTCGCGCGGCGCTACGATCTCTCGCTCCATTCAATCTCCGCGCTTAAGGCCGACCGCAGCCTGAGGGCCGCGACGCACCGGGCTGATGTGCTCTTGTGCGGAGACGAGGTCGCCGACCGGATCTTGAGAGCTCTACCGGACCTTGCGCGCGGGGCGGTGGTGTTCGACAGCACGTGTGCCCTCCCGAGTGGGCGCGAATGGAGCCAACTGCGCCGGTGGTTGGCTCATATTGACGCTGCGGCCGAGTCGGCATCCTCGGTCATTGGGGACAACTCGACCCATCCGGCCGCAGTGTTGTTGCCGGCTGTGGCTCGCCACATCGAATTTGCCGGTCTGCGGTGCGCTGAGCGGTGGTCCACCGAAGAGTCCTTGGTGCGTATTCAGGCGCTGCAGCGGATCGAGGCGGATCTGGGTCTGCCCAGCACGCTTCAGGCAAGCGAGGCGTTCGCCGCGATGTGGCAAGGAGCCCCGCTCCAATCGGACAGTGAATACCTTTCGATGTCGCAAACCGCCGTCGATCGAGCCGATCATGCGTGGGCCCGGGGGGATCGCACGCTGGCCCTCTATCGGTTGCACAGCGCCATCGTCGTTTCTCTCCACCGCGCTCGTCATGCTGAGACCTCGACCTCTCCACTGGTCGATGACCCCGCCGCGCTGCTCGCATCGCTGCATCAGAGCCGGGCCTACCAGGACCTGACTCGGCCGCGTCGTCGGCACGCTGTCCGGCGGACGCCTGGTCGGCGGCGACGGGCCTCCATCGGTCCGCAGCAGCCCACCGTGATGGTGCTGCCCGGTGCCTACGGCGAGTTTCATCACGACATGCTCGAGGCACTGACTGGGCGGGCGACGGTCCGCGTTGCCAAGACCCTGCGCAGGGTGGCCTTCCGCCGTCGCCGGCTGCACGGTGCCGACCTCGTGCTGTTGAACGCGCTGCGCAACGGCGAAGTCGATGTCGAGCAAGGCGTCTGGGACGGATGCCCGGCGGGGGTGGATGTGGGGCGTCAAATGGCGGCGCTCAGCGCGCTGCACAAGGAGCTCGACGGCGTCGACGTCGTGGTTGGAGATTGGATTGACGCGTCCACGATGTGGGCCTCACATCTCCTTCCTGCGCAGGCCCGCATGGTGGTCCGGACGCATTCATTGGACATTCTGGACCCCTGGCTGCACTTCGTCGACTGGGACGCTGTCAAAGTTGTCATGACTCCGCATTCGGCGTTCGCCGGTCTCCTCTCGGAGATCACCGCTGATCTCGGGGCACCGCAACCTCAGGTCATGCTGCCCTATCGACCGGACCTCGAACGCGATGCCCCCCGGCGCCATCCGGAAGCCCGGTTCACGCTCGGGATGACCGGGTGGGGTCGTGAAGTGAAAGACCCTCACGTCGCGCTAGACCTGTTGGAGCGCGATGAGCGGCGCAGGCTCGTGCTGATCGGTCCCGGGTTTCCCGAGGCAGGCCCTGGGCTCATTCAACCCTACGCTCGTTCGTTTGAACGCAGGCTCGAGGAACCACAGTTCAAGGATCGAGTTCATATCGTCGGTCGCACGGACGACGTGCACAGTCACTTGGCACAAATCGGGATCATGCTCAGCACGAGTGTCCGTGAAGGATGGCACCTCGGGTTGATCGAGGGAGCAGCCAGCGGTGCCGTACCGGTGGTACGCGACTGGTCGCTGTTGGCGGGGCGAGGCGGCAGCCGAAGCGTGTTTCCACCGGAGTGGGTCGTGGATTCAATCGATGAGGCGGACGCACGGATCTCGTTGATGAGTTCTGAGCAGGTGTGGAACCGTGAGTCCCTACGAGCTCGCGATATGGCGCTAGCGAGGTTTGCCTCAGAGCCGATCGGACGGGCCTATCGCAAGGCCATCCTGGGTGGGACGTGAGCCCCCACACAGCGGTCGCCGCCGCTAGAGTGCCGAGGGTCTCGGACGTCCTGATGTTTTCAGATTTCCGTCTTCCCGGTGGCACGACGCATAGCAACATTGAAGAGATCGAAGCCCAACACCGGATGGGAACGTCGACCACCTTGGTGCAGTTGAACAGCGGATTAGCGCGCTCGGCTAGGGCGATCCACCCCTTGATCGTCGACCGGGTGCGCACCGGAAGAGCCAGGTGGAGCAAGACTTCAGATCCGCACCGCGCCAACCTTGCGGTGATCCGTCACCCCGCCGCTATCAAGGCAGCGATATCTGAGGTGGGACCGGTCGAGATTGATCACCTTGTGGTGGTTGTGAACTCCGCGCCCGTGGATTGGGCTGGCCGGGAGCACTACCGGCCAGAGGAACTGCATGACCAGGTGGGCGAGCGCTTCGGCGTCGCGCCGCAGTGGGCACCTGTGGGCCCGAAGGTGCGTGCGGCCATCGCGGACCGGGTGCCTGCTGAGCACCTGCGCGGGCAGGACTGGCACAACATTGTCGACGTCGATCACTGGTGGGTGGATCGCAGCGGCCGAGATCGCGATGCACGCCCCGTGGTCGGTCGGCACAGTCGCCCGTCTCCGCAGAAGTGGCCGCAACGAGCCGAGCGAGAGGTGGTGTATCCCACGGATGGCCGATGGCACTTCCGTGTGCTCGGCTGGGGACCGGACGTCGAAGCCTTCATGGGCGGGGTCCCGGACCACTGGGACGTGCTGCCCTTCGACGCGATGAGCCCGCGCGATTTCTTAGCTGAGTTGGACTTCTTCGTCTACTACCACCACCCCAACCTCGTCGAAGCCTTTGGACGCACCATCCTCGAAGCGATTGCCTCGGGCCTCCCAGCGGTCCTGCCGCCGCACTTCGAGCCGTTGTTTGGGCCATCGGCGTTGTATGCCGAGCCTGAAGGGGTGAGGGATCTGGTGGACGCGTTGTGGAGCGACCCATCGGCATACCACGCTCATGTGACATCAGCGACCGCTGTGGTCCGCCGCCGGTTCGGCTACGAGGGGCACGCGGAGCGGTTGATGGACTATCTGGGAGCCGAGTGCGTCGGCAGCCCTGACCGCGCGTCGATGACGTCTTCGGCGGCGCAGGCTCAAGGGAGCGGACGCGGTGATGGGGTCATCGCGGTGTGTGGGAGCAGCCAAGACTCGCTCCGATCATCATTGGTCGAAGGCCTCGAAGACGTGAAGGTCCGGGCGACATTGACCGTGGCGAGGGAGCACCCCCAGAAAATCCCCGCTCAATGGACCGAGACCGTCCCGTCACAGCACGATCTCGGTATGCCGTCGCCCGCGTGGGGCGGGCTCGTCGCGGCCCGTGAGGAGACACTCATCAATGCATCGGGGATCACTGCCGTGGTGTATGCCGATAAGGAACCTCCAGGGTCACAGGTCATCGAGGTTGTGCATCGACACGGGGGCTCCCTGTGGTGGTTCACCGGCGCGCCCAGGGATAGTGCCGCCGGAGCCCCAGCCATCGCGGCAATCGACTCAGCCGCAGACCTGCGAGCCACGCTGGCGCAGCGCCGCAACACCCA
This sequence comes from uncultured Actinomycetota bacterium, assembly GCA_963803695.1. Classification (GTDB taxonomy): domain Bacteria; phylum Actinomycetota; class Actinomycetes; order Actinomycetales; family Dermatophilaceae; genus Ornithinicoccus. The sequence goes on along the minus strand of CAWDNY010000010.1, from coordinate 64,243 downwards.
GGGGCCGTCGATTTCATGAGGGACCGCGGGGAGTCGGTGCGTCGTCTGAGGCAGGCGGCTCGGCGTGTGCCCGGCTACGGTGCCGTGAGGCGAGGTGCGTTGAAGGTCCTGGCTTCGCCGTATGCGGGGCAGGGCTTGGCCCGCCGGATATATCCGGACCTCGTCAGTCGCTCTGAGATGAGCGCGGCAGTGAGCACGGCTCAGACGAAGGCCGCAGCACAATCTGCCCGCGCTCGAGCGCAGCATCGACGAGACATGACCCGGGTGACGGCGGAGCACGTGCTGGCTCGGAAGGCGCTGAAAGCCGAGCATGAGCACAAGATGACTGCTGAGCGTGATCGACTGCGCGACAAGCGCGCCGCGGCCTTGGCCGCCGAACGTCAAAAAGGTCGAGAGTCCCGTGACCGGGCGGTGGCAGCACAACGCCGTAAAGAGAAAGAGAAACGCACACAAGCGCTGGCCGAAGCCCGGCAACGCTGGAACCACAAACATCGAAAGGAGCAAAAGTCCCGTCTCGCCATTTCCCCGGGTTTCCTGATTGCTGGTGAGTCGCTGGCCGATCGACCACTCATCGTGTGCGATGTGCGAGGACTGACTGGCGACATCGCCGACGACGTGGTGGATGAGGTGGCCACTGAGCAAGTGCTCGGGTGCGGCTTTCGGGTGCTGTTCGTGACCGACCTCGAGGACGCTGGGGTCCTCCGTCGCTACGGACACCTCGTTGAGGTCATCCACACCCTCCCCGGTGGGGACTTCTCGATGTCGACGACGGACTACGCGGCGGAGCGCATCGAAATCATCCGCAAGCACTATGACGCGAGGTGGCTCCTTCGAGTCGGCTCTCACGGACTCAGTGCCGAACAGCGTGCTCACCTGCGAAAGTTCGGATACTGAGTCAGATAGCCCCGGAAGACCAAGCCAATGGTCAGCGGTCAGCGTGCGAACATAGTCTCCCGTGAGCCACAGTCAGACCGAAACCCACCGCCCGGGGGGCACGCGCTTTCGGGCTGACATCGAGGGTATGCGGGCGCTCGCGGTGATCGTAGTCTTGCTTCATCACGCCGGGTTGGCCTATCCCAGCGGCGGTTTTGCGGGGGTCGACATATTTTTTGTTGTTTCTGGTTTCGTGATCACGACTCAATTGCTCCGAGAACTCGACCGTGACGGTCGGGTCAGCTTGATGACCTTCTATGGTCGTCGCGCCAAACGCTTGTTGCCGGCGGCCGGCATCGTGCTCATTTTCACCACCGTTGCGGCGTGGCTGATGGTGTCCCGCGTGCAGTGGTCAGCGATTGCCACCGACATTGTCGGGGCTTCTCTGTATGTCGTGAACTGGGTCTTCGCCGAACGCTCGGTGGACTATCTGGCCGAGGACGTGAATCCCTCGCCCGTGTTGCACTTCTGGTCACTGGCGGTGGAGGAGCAGTTCTACGTCGTCTGGCCGTTGGTGATCTTGGCCCTGGTGTGGCTCGCTCGACGTCGCACCGGGCCTGATGGAGGCCCGCCGAGTCGCACTTTGCTTGCGCTGGGCATGACCGTGCTGATCGTCGTGCCGTCCTTGATCTGGGCGATGTATCTGACACAGGCCAACCCGGAGCGGGCGTTCTTTGTGACCCCCACCCGGCTCTGGGAGCTCGGCATCGGCGCATTGGTCTCGATCGGTGCCGGCCTGTGGATTCGCCTTGCCCCACGCCCCGCTTCGATCATCGCCTGGGCGGGGCTCGTCGTCGTGCTGGCGGGTGCGCTGCTCCAGGACACCTCCAGCGCCTGGCCGTGGCCGGGAGCCTTGGTCCCGGTGATCGGCACGGCTGCGGTCATCATCGGTGGCTTTTCGGCCGACTCCTGGGGCCCACGCGCGGTGCTTGGGCTCCCTGTCTTGGTGTGGATCGGTGGGTTGTCGTATTCGTTGTATCTATGGCATTGGCCGGTGCTCGCGATCGCCAGGTGGCAGTTGGGCGAGCTGAGCGTGGTCGTGGGATTGCTGTGCGTTATCGGTTCGGTGATCCCGGCATGGGTCGTCAACCGGCTGGTGGAGACACCGATCCGCTACTCCACGGCACTGAATCGATCACCCCGATTTGCCCTGTCCGTGGGCTTCAACTGCACCTTGGCAGCCCTCGTCGCGGGGCTCATCTTGAGTGCTGCCGCCACCTCGGGCGGTGCCGCGGGCGGACTGGCGGCTGGCGGGACGACGATGAGTGGCGATGAGTCGGAGCTCAGCGAGCCCACCGCCGATATCGAACCGCCCGGAGCGCAGGCATACCGAGATAGTCCGGTCTACGACGTGCTTACCCCCGACCCAGTGCTCGCGCCCGAGGATGTCCCGGAGTTGTATGCCCAGGGCTGCCAGGTCGCGCCTGCGGACACCGAGCCAGTGCGGTGTGAGGCGGGTGATCCTGACGGTGAGGTCGTGCTCGCGGTCGTGGGGGATTCGAAGATCGCGCAGTGGCTCCCCGCCCTGGACGAGATCGCCCAGGCCAACGGATGGAAGATCATCAGCTACACCAAGAGCGCCTGCGCCCCGTCCTCAGCCATGTTGCTGACGGGGTCCGAGCCCTACGAGGCATGCTCCGAGTGGAGCGAGAACGTGCTCGATCGCTTGGCGCAGGATCCACCGGACGTTTTCCTGACCAGCGGTCGACGCTCCGAGGCCGGACCGGACAGCGACTCCAAAAGTGCGGACAACCTCATCCAGGGGTATGCCGACTATTGGCAGCAGGTGTCAGACCTGGGCATCGGCGTGGTCGTCATGGGTGACAGCGCGCCGCCACGGCTGGAGGATGACGAACCTGTCTATGAGTGCGTGGCCGACCACCCCGACGACTTCGACACGGTATGCACGTGGGATTACGTGCCCAGCGCGGCGCTGCCGGTCCTGGAGGCTGCTGCGGATGAGGTTGAGGGTGCCGACTTCTTCGACCTCGACCCGTGGGTGTGCCCGCAGGGGACTTGTTACGGGGTCTATCGCAACATCGTGGCCTTCCGACAGGGGTCGCACCTCACGGAGACCTTCGTGCGCTTCCTCGCCCCAGCCTTGGCTCAACAGTTGGTGCCGTTGGTGCAGGACGCCACGACGTCCACCTAGTCGGCGGGGTTGCTCAGGACGGACTCAGCAGTCCTGCAGCGGCAATTGGGCATTGCCTTGGTCGAGGCGCCGCCGGGTCGCTGAGACAACACGGGTGTTGTTGTCGTGATCCCGGAAGGTGAAGGCTTGATCGATGCGCGCTTGATAGAAGGGGTCTTGCTCGCACCCGCGCAGCAGCAGGGTCTCGACAGCATCGATCGTCTCCTCCACCGTCCGAGTCACCGGGCCGAAGCCTTCGGCGTCATAGTCAAACCAGCCGGGTGCCGCGTGGCGGGCGGCAAACTCTTCCTCGTCGAATCGTGCATACACGATCGGGGTGCCCAGATAGGCAATATCGAAGTGGACCGATGAGTGATCGGTAATGAAGGCGTCGCAGCCGCGTATCTGATCCTGAAAAGCACTGTGATCGGGGTCGGCGATGCTGATTCGGTCCCCGGCCAATGTCAATTCGGCGAACTGCTCGGCGAGTTGATAGTGCGGCAACATCACGAGCCGGTAGTCGTGCTGACTCAACAATGTGTGCAGCCGCGGGCTGCCGAGCAGGCCGGACATGAATTCTTCGTATGCCGATCCGAGGAAGGGGGATTGATCTGCGCTGATGTTGCCGAAGGGTGCCGAGACCAGATAGCGCCGCCACGTCGACATAAAGAGAATGGTCCGGCTAGGGCCCGTCGGCGTGAGTGCGTCGTAGCGTGGAAGCCCGGTCTCGATGAGTTCTCGGTCGTAGCCGGAGGTCGCCCGCAGCGCCTGCGTCTCGCGGGCCATCACGGTGAGCATGATGTCGTAGCCGGACGCACCTCGGTTCACTGCCAGCGGGCTCAGATGCACCCCGTGTTTGAGATAGAGCCGCAGCGCTCCCACCCTCCACGCCAAATGCTGGGTGTAGGCGATGGCCGGCCATTGGCGGGGGACGAGGTAGTGCATCGAGTAGGCATTTGCCAGGACGTCGGCGTGCAGCATCAGGAGCCGATGTCGCAGTGAGGAGTGGGCAATCACGTGCCCGACGGCAGCCACGCGTTCTCGCTGTGGGCTGTCGGGATCGATGACGTAGTAGACATCTCTGCGATGCGCGCCGGCTCGCATGTGCCGGAAGAGGTGCATGCCGTTGTCTTGGGCGGTGTCGTAGCGTTCACCGATCAGCCAGACTTCGCGCCCGAGAAACAGCGGCAGGGTCAGCAGACGAATGATTCTCAGCAGGCGCATCTGACGGTTTTGGCGACCGCGCAGGGCGAAGACGAGATCCTTCTTCAGGAGCCGCGCAGTCCACTTCAGTGACGCGCTTCGGCCGGTGCCCCGTTGCACAGACAGGTAGGTGTGCGTGGCCCGCCCGGAGGCGTGTAGGGCGTAGCGCAGCGGCTCGACGTCGGCGGCACTCGATCCGACCCACACCGTCCGCGCGTTCAGGAGTGCCCCTTTGCGAGCGGTGACCCAGACGGGATCCTTCGCGTGCCCCGCGGGGTCGTCGACTTCGAGCGCGAATCGGTATTCGCCGTCCCGTGCTGCGGTCAGCGGCACAATGGCCACGAGATATTCGTGGCGCGTTTCGCCGAGTCGATCCGGCCGAGATTGGGTGCGGACGGGCTTGGAGCGGACGACGCGGCCGCTGGAGTCGTGGATCACCACTCTGATGCGCCAAGGGGCGCGATCCACCCGCGGCAACACGCTATTGAGCCAGATCTGGACTCGGATCCCACCGTCGATCGGGTCGATAGCCTCCAGTCGAGGATCGGTGGCCACGAGGGACAAGGAGCCGAGGACGTCGAGGATTCCTGGGGGCCTTGCGGCGGAGGCGATCGCGGTTGACTCGGTGGCCTCGACGTAGCCAGCGACCACAGCGACCGGAGTCTGGGCCGTGAGCAGGAGCAGGGGGACCGTCGCGTGCTCGGTCCCCTCCCCGAGCTGGCGCGCCGCGCGATTGACCTTTGATCGCACCCCACGGGTGGTCGAGACGTCTCGCAGGTCGAGCGCTGCGACATACCGAGTCGTGCATTGCGGTAGGTCGATAGCCACAGCACGCGCGATCTCGCCCTTGCTTCCGTCGACCGAGCGGATCGTGCGGATGCGCGAGAGTCCCTCGACCAAGACCTCGACGCGCGCGGAGATGTCGGCGGAGCAGATGAGCGTCGTGGTGGATTGGGCCAGGAACTCGTCCTGGGCCAAGCGTTCCAAGAACTTCGGCAGCCGTTTTAGCGAGGATCGAGTCGCGACGACAAAGAAGGCGAGGTCAGTCGGGTCGAAATCCGGCTCTGCGAGTGTCTCGGATTCCGCCTCCCACTCTGCCTCCGCATCGGTGTCGAGGCCACGCTCGACCGAGTCTGTGCTCATGTGCAGCGCCGCACGACGCTGACGCCTGGTATGGCGGAACTCACCTGCCACCGTGAGTGCGCCGACCAGGCATGGGCGATATCTCGGACGCCGGATCGGGTGATGGTCACGAGGACGCCAGTCGTGCTCAGCAGCGGCTCGAGCACGGGCAACACAGGCATAGCGGCTTGGGCTGCCGCGTCGTCGGCAACGGCGATCACAACAAGGTCGAAGGGTGCCTCTGCCGACAACGGGGTGAGGTCGTGCCAGGGCAGATAGGCGTGCGGGGCCGCGGGGATCACCGAAGCCAGGGGCAGCTCGTGCAGCACAGCAGCCAGGTCGTGGCCCTGCAGTGCCGAGCTGAGAGCACCTGCGGCTCCGGGGCCCTCGAGGGCCCAAAGGCCGCCCTCGTCCTGATCGATGGTCTGGGCAAAGAACAGTGCGGCGACACCCACGTCGACCGTGAGCACCCGGGCCGCGTCATGACCCTTGGCCACCTCAAGTGCCGACGCCAGTTGGGCAGGCTGCACGCAGGTCTGGCCAAAGAGGTGATGGACCAAATCTGGGTAGGTGTCGTGCAGCGCGCTCGTAGCGGCAGCATTGGCCGCTACGGCCTCTTGGTGGGCGAGGAGCTCCTCGCGGACGGCTGTGACCGTCCGGTGATGGCCCCGCTCGATGTCTGCGGCGAGGAGGTGTTGGAGTCGGATCTGGTCCTCGACTGATCGATGTGCAGGTGCTGTGGCAGGTGCCACAACAGTGCTCCCGCTCCGGGTTGGCTCCCGGCGGCTGAGGGCCTGGAGGCCCAACACCGAGACCAGCGTCAGCGTGAGGCCCGCGCCAGCAAGCCAGGTCTGCCCGACCAAGGCACCGACGAGAAGGATGGCCGCGCCGAGCGCACCCGCACCGAGCAGGAGCGCGTTCTTGCGCCGCAGGGCGGTCATCACCTTCATCTACTCCTCACCTCCCTCAGCGGTGGATAGTGCACGCACCACACACTGCTCTATCCCGTGGGAGGGCAGTGTGTGCTGGGCGAAATCTCGAGAAGACATCCGAGCCCGGCGGAGCAGATCCGGGTCGTGCCGCAGCGCCTCAACCCATTCGGTGACGGATTGTTGGTCGAGATAGAGTCCCGCGTCGCCGAAGTGGTCACGATACTCCGGATCCAGCACCAACACCTTTCCGAGGGCGGCGCCCAGGACAGCGGTGCGCTCGAGATGCCCGCCACGACCAGGGGCAGCCCCGACGATCACTACGTCGACCTGGTGCAGGAAGTCCTGAAGCGTTGCAGTGCGGGAATTGACCGAGGTGACGGATCGGTGGACCTGCGAGGACGCCTGCTTGGCCGGCTCGTAGATCAGCACCTCGACGTCGCTCTGCTCTGGCACGAGGGGGGCCATCATGTCTTTGACCGTAGAGGTCGTGTGGTGCGCCAGTCCGAGCGGACTGATGCCTACGCGCAGGCTCGTGGAGATGCCGCCCACTGGTGCGCTCGGCGAGCGATCGAGGGGTGGCAGGGCGCATCGGGCTGGCTGCCAGAGGGTCACGTCGGTTGACATCACCCTCACCTCTTCGCCGATCGACGGCGTGGCAGGCACCCAGATGCAACCCCGGTGCGGCAGTGACCCCCAGGATCGATACAACGCGTCGACTACCTCGGCGGGTCGGTATGCTGACCCGCTGGCGGGCGAGTAATCAGCCACGATCAGCGCCGCGTCGGTGGTGATATGCCGCAGGACGGCTTCGGGCATGACGTGCACCGCGGCAGGATCGCGGATGACGGCCAACCGTGCGTGCACTGGCTCCCCAGGAAGGACGCGGACGACATCGGAGGTCCGCATCAACTCGGCGATAGCCCCTGAGGGCAAGCCGACCCGCTCGGTCATGTCGTAGGGACCGACATACTCCATCAGACCCACGCTCAGCCCGCGTCCAAGGCAGGCGGTGACCTCAGCGGCGAGTGAGGCGAGGGTGGGTGCCTCATCGCTGAGATTGGCCAAGAAGACGACGTCCACGTGGTGATCGTGGGACGGTGATCCGGTCAGATACGGCGCTGCCGGGAAGGGCGCTCGGCAGCCGGGAGGCAGGTAGCCCAACTCGGGCTGGGCGGCGACCAGGGAGTGCCAATGTCGCAGATCGGCCATGTATTGCAGCCGGGCCGGATGTGTCCGCAGGAACTGATAGTCATCACGCGACAATGACCCTGCAGTGAGTTGCACCAGCGCCAGCGGCTCCCGCAACTCCACGAGCGCGGCAACGCCCAGGACCGAAGTCAGCCTGCTCACGAACTCGGAATCTGCGCCTTTGCGCATCGCGTCGAAGCCGCCGAGGTGCTCCAGGATCGGCTGGCGTCGAAAGAGGATCGAGGACAGGTTGATGCGCTCGGGTATGCGGCCCATCACGGTCAGCAACATGTCCTCGCTGAGCCTGACGGACCAGCTCACCGACGCGACAGCCTCCGGCCGGGCCAGGACGGCATCGAGTTGGCGCTCGATGCGCCGCGGATGCGACCAGTCGTCCGCGTCGTTGAAGGTCACGAACTCGCCCTGTGCGGCACCGATGCCCAGGTTGCGCGCGGCATACGCCCCCGCGTTGTGTTCTGCCCGGACCACCCTCACCCGAGGGTCCGCATCCGCCAACTCAGCCATGACCTCCAGCCCACGAGTGGAGCAGTCATCGCAGATCAGGATCTCTAGCCTCGACCAGGTTTGGGCGATGAGCGAATTGACGGCCGTGCGTAGGCTCGGCCCGGGGTTGTAGACCGGCAACACCACGGTGACCAATGGTCCACCTGCCTCCCGTGGCTCAGGGTCGGCGGCGAGGGCGTCGAGGCGAGCGGTCACTCGGTCGAACGCCGTGCCCGGTCCGTCAACGAAGGTGATCGGCTCTAAGCCCTCGCGCTTCCAAGGCCGGTTGAAGACGGTCAGCCATTCATCCGACTCGGCGCTTAGCGCACCGGGATGGATCGCATCTGCTTCGGCACCCCACCAGGCGACCTCGGCGGCGGAGGACTGCTTCAGCACCGACCGGAACTCATCGAGGCGTCCGGCCAGCGCGAGTGCTTGCACCCAGACGGTGTCCAGTCGTGGGCCAAAAGCGCGGCGCCCCCCGATGCGATAGGCCAACTGGAAGAGGTGCGCGGTATCAGTCACGCGAGTTGCGGACTCGAACTGCGATGCACGCAGATGAGCGAACCATGCGAGTCCTGAAGGGTCGAAGTCGCTCGCAACGCCGACGCGGCCCGCCCGAGCGTGCTCAAGGAGTCCTTGGGCGTCCATCGCGCCCCGGGTGGCCAGCCGGGCCAAATCGTCGACAAACCGGCTCTCGGGGTAGCGCGCGGCGGTCCGGGCCAGGCTCGCCCAGGTCGCGCGAGGGTAGGTCGACATCGTCGCAACTATACGGTTGATGCTCCTCGTTTCGCCCTACGGCGCGAGGGTCGACGCGCCTTGGTCTGCGCGTAGGCGTGAGAGAATCATCGATCGTGGCTACGCAATCTCTTGCACCTCCCGACAACTCGCGTTTTCGCACCGATATAGAGGGTTTGCGGGCCTTGGCCGTTCTTCTGGTTTTGCTTTATCACGGCGGTCTGGCATTTCTTCCAGGCGGCTTCGTGGGTGTGGATGTGTTCTTTGTGGTCTCAGGTTTTGTGATCACTACTCAGTTGCTACGCGAGGTCGAGCGTTCGGGCACGATCAACCTTCCCCGTTTCTATGGACGTCGCGCCAAGCGACTGTTGCCGGCCGCGGCGGTCGTCTTGTTGGTCACCGCCTTGGGTGCGTGGATGCTTGCTCCTCGCACGCAGTGGACGTCGATTTCCGGGGACCTCATCGGTGCCTCCTTGTATGTCGTGAACTGGGTCTTTGTGGGACGCTCAGTGGACTACCTCGCCGAGGATGTCGCGCCCTCCCCGGTGCTGCACTTCTGGTCGTTGGCCATCGAGGAGCAGTTCTACATCGTGTGGCCGCTGCTGATCCTCGGCCTGGTCTGGTTTGCTTCCCGTAGGGCTGCGTCGGCAGACCACGTGATCTCGCGGAAAAACCTGGCAATCGGTTTGACTACGGCGGTTGTAGTTCCGTCGTTGCTGTGGTCGATCTACACGACGATGACCGTCCCAGAGCAGGCGTTCTTCACCACGACTACCCGCTTATGGGAACTGGGCATTGGGGCGCTGGTCGCACTTGGCGCAGGTGTCTGGGCGCAGTGGCCCCGCGTGATCGCGATCGTAGTTGGATGGGCCGGACTGCTTGCGGTTCTGTATGCCGCGCTTCAACTCTCGTCGGCGACACCCTGGCCCGGTAGCGCCGCCCTGCTGCCGACCCTCGGCTCGGCCGCCATCATCGTGGGCGGCTTCGCGGCTGGTCGCGGTGGTCCGGTCGCGGTGCTGGGATTGCGAGGCGCGGTGTGGGTTGGGGCGCTTTCGTATTCGCTCTATCTGTGGCACTGGCCGCTGCTAAGAATGGCCGAGTGGCAATGGGGAGAAATGTCGACCTTGGCTGGGATGGCTGTGGTCTTCGCATCGGTAGTGCCTGCGTGGTTATCGTTCCACTTTGTCGAGAAGCCCATCCGCTTTGCTCCCGCGCTGAACAAGGCCCCGTCGGTCGCCTTGCTCGTGGGGGCCAACTTGACGTTGGTTTCCCTTGTCGGTGCTTTGTTACTGGGGAACGTCGCCGGGCGGGCGGGCGGACTCCAGGAAGCAAACGGAGGCAACGTGATCGGCGATTTGAGTGCTGCCCAATTGCAAGGAGAGGATGCGCAGCCATCGGCATCAGGATCGCAAGACAGCGAACCTTTGTATGCAGTCATCACTCCCGATCCACTGGCCGCTGTGGAGGACGTTCCCGAGCTGTACGCCACGGGATGCCAGGTAAATTCGAATGAAGCTGCTGTCACATCGTGCCCAGCGGGAGACCCCGATGGGCAGACGTTGGTCTACGTGATCGGTGACTCAAAAATCGGCCAGTGGATGCCAGCCTTTGATGAGATTGCGAAGGCCAATGACTGGCGGGTAGTGCTTCATACAAAATCGACGTGCGCGTTCACGGATGTGACGACGGCTGTGCAAGGTGAGCCCTACGATCAGTGCCGCGAGTGGGGAAAGGCCGTCATGGAGGAAGTGCAAGCCGAAAAGCCAGCCGCAGTCATAGTGGGGTCCTTGCGCAGCGAAGCCTTCGCCGACGATGGCTCGATCACGTCGGATGCTTTAGTCCAGGGGTATGTGAGCTATTGGTCGCAATTAGTCGAGCAGGGGACAGCGGTCATCGCCGTTTCGGACAATCCTCAGCCGCGCCCCCCGGGAGTGCCCGTCTACGAATGTGTTGACGAACACCGCGATGACCCCGATGCTCAGTGCAGTTGGGATGCTGAGGACGGACCGGGTTCGGCAGCGATGCGCGAAGCGGCAGATGAGGTGGACGGCGCCGAATATGTCAACATGGATCCCTGGGTTTGCCCCGATGGAAGGTGCGTCGGAGTGTGGCGCAACATCATGACCTATCGGCAGGGATCACACCTGACCAAGACCTTCGTGTTGGCTTTGGCCCAGCCGTTGGCAGCACAGTTGCTCCCGCTGGTGAGCCCGACCGACGGAGCCAGGTAGGGCAACTCAGTCGGTCGTCGTTGCAGAACTGGCGGGTTCGTGAAGGGCCAGCCCCGGCAGCGCTTCGGCCACGGACCGGCGATCGGCGGCACTGAGGTCAGCCGCGTACGTCCACCGGGGGCTTACTCCCCACCAGCGACGGGCGATGTCGCTGATCTCGAGCAGGTCGATCGGCAGGCCCGACCGATTGGGGGCCAGCACCTCGGGGGAGAGCCACAACTCGACCTGATCGGCGCGAACCCGACACTCGTGGTTCGTCACCAGGGTGAGCACCTCTGGGTCGACGACGACGAGGCAGTCGACGTGCATAGGCTCCACCCGGCATAACGGTCGCATCCCCGCGTGCTGGCGCATTAAGTCCAACCACGCTTTCGACATACGGGGTCGGCGCTGGGTGAGCTGCCAGGGCGCTTCCAGGTGCCACATACCGACCGAGTTCGCCCGGGGGCCATTCCGCTTGATGGAACGGCGCAGGGCATCGGCACATCGCGAAGGCTCGACCGTGGAGAAGTTGCCGACGTAGGCCACGTCGAGTGTGGTCGGCGTCCGCTCAGCGTTGGGTAGGGCGCGCACCCAGCTCAGCGGGACGGGAAAGGGCAGGTCGTGCAGCTGGGCGGTCGAGATCGAGGTCACCCGTCCACTGTCGACATCGGCCCGTAACTCTCGATGCCAGGCCTGGAAGGCCGTGCGAAAGGCGGTGCGGTCCGGGGTCGTCCAGTGATACATAAAGTCACCACGGGACAGCGACCCCGAGCGCAGCCTGGTGATGGCCAGCGGGGTGTGCGTGTCAGCGATCGCCCCCGCGAAGCTGGTGATGCGCTCGGCGAATTCGGAGTCCGCTCCTTTGCGGACCGGCACGAAGCCACCCCATTGCTCCAACAGGGAGCGCCGCACCATCAGGGAGGATGCGTTGGGCCGGATGGGTTCGGAGCCGAGCCACTGATGTGTCAGGTCGTCTTTGGCCCGGACCGCCTGGCTGCGGCTCATCGGGGTTGAACTCGCGGCAAGCGCGGCGACCTGATGCTCGATGCGTGAAGGATGGGACCAGTCGTCTGCATCCTGAAAGGTGACCAGGGAGCCCACGCTCTGGGCGATCGCCGCCTCACGTGCGAGATAGCTGCCACCGTTGCGCTCCAGGCGCAGCAGCCGTGCCCTGGGGTCCAGGCTCACTGCCTGCGCGAAGACGTCATCGAAACCAGGGCCTGAGGCGTCATCAACGACGACGATCTCCAAGTCGGCCCAGGTCTGATGGCTGATCGAGCGCACCGAGGTGAACAAACCGCGATCGGGCTGGAAGCAAGGCATGATCACGGTCACCAGCTCGCCGCTTGCGCTGCTCGGGGCTGCGGCAGGGGCATCGAGTCGATCAAACGGGTTGTGGGCTTCGTCCTGGCCGGGAATCAAGGCCAACGGCGCCAAGCCCTGGTCCACGAACGCCCGTGAGAGCAACTCTGACCACACGTTGACGGCTGCGGCAGACGGTGCCCCCGAAGCGTCCAGGAATGGGTTGGCCAGATCGGTCACCATGTAGTGGCGGGTCATCGGGTCCAGGCCCTCGAGGAGGGGCAACACCTCGCCCAGCCGGGTATGCCGTCCCGCGAGGAAGAGGATCTGGCCGGCAGCCAGGTGTTGGTCAGCACTGAGGCCGGGCGGTGTGCCATCACCCCAGAGATGATCGACCACGATGGCCGCCGCTTCGAGGTCGTCAGGAGAGGACGCCGAGCCGGCCCAAATCATCGCCATCGCGGCCAACGATCCTAGGCGCGGTCCACGCACCAGGGAGGACGGCGGACCCTGGGTGAGCACGAGTCGCTTGAGCGTCTCGGAGCCGTGAGCGCCCGCGGTGCATGACAGCGCCAGGGCATCGGCGACGGCAATGGATCGCGTGCGCAGGGCCTTGTGCGCTGCGGCCTCCGGCGCTAGCCCCAGCTGGTCCGGCAGCAGCCGGTGTGTGGTCCACGGTTGTGTCATCGTCATGAGTGGTCCTTACGGTACGGCCAGGGATCCACGCGCACGCCAGGCAGCGATCGGCATACTCGCTCGACGTCGCCGGCGGATGCCTGCGGACCCGTGAGCCAGTGCGGGCGCACATCCCACCACTGCCGGCAGGCGTCGGCCACACCGAGTATGTCGAGGGGCAACTCAGCGTCCCAGCCCAGGTCAGCGGGGGTCAGGAGCACCTCGACTCGCTCGGTGGTGACTGACGTCGGAAGGCCGGTGGCGGTCATCAGCGCGGTCGGATCGACCACCACGACCGAGCTCGTCGACAGTTCAGTCGTCCTGGTCACAACATGCAGGTGCGGATCAGTGGCCGCGATGTCGAACCACTCAGGGGTCATCTCCGGGCGAGAGACCGTGCGGGCCAGCGGCCGCTCGACGTGCCATAGGCCGATCTGCATACCCTCGACGGTGGCCAGCAGTGCGTGCAGCGCAGCGGTGCGACTCGCTTCAGCACGCGGAGGCTGGCTGAAGTCGGCGAGAAGCACGACATCGACGTGGTCTGGGGTCAGTGCGGCATGCTCGCGGTCTTGGCCAAAGGCGCGCGGGACTTCGACCTCTGCTGTCGGGTCAAGCGTCCGCTCAGGGCTCTGGGTGATCCGGCGGTGCATTGATCGGTATTCACCCCTCAACGCCAGCCGATCTGGATGCGTGTGCTGGTAGGAGAAATCCGCGCGGGACAGGCTGCCCTCGCGTAGTCGCGTCACGGCCAACGGGGCCTGCGTATCGACGATGGGACCGACGAGGATTTCCAGGCGCTCGGCATACTCCGAGTCTGCGGCTTTGCGCACGGGCAGGAACCGGCCCGCTGCCGTCCAGGCTTCACGCCGCATCATCAGGGAGGAAGCGTTGGTGCGCACGGCGCTGTAGCCGAACCACTGGTGCGTCAGGTCATCTTTGGCCCGGACCGCGCGGGAGCGGCTGGCGCAGGCGTCCGGATGCTCGATCAGGTCGGCCACCTGCCGCTCGATCCGCTCGGGGTGACTCCAGTCGTCCGCGTCCTGTGTGGTGATCAGGGGACTGCTTGACGCGGCGATCCCCTCCGCGCGTGCGACATAACTGCCGCCGTTGCGCTCTAGGTGGATCACGCGGACTCGCGGGTCGAGCGCCGCGGCCTGCTGGATGAGCTCGGCGTAGTCCGGTCCAGAGGCGTCGTCGACGATGACGATGTCGAGGTCGGCGTAGGTCTGCGCAACGATCGAGGCCACCGACGTCAGCAGACCCGCGTCCGGGCGATAACACGGTACGACGACGGTGACTGTTGGCCCGTGGGCGGTGCCTGGCGACACCGTCGAGGCCAGCCGATCAAAGGCATGCCGTGAGTCATGGCCCGCGACCTCGCCGGAGGTAGAGACGCGAAGTGCCGACAGACCATGCTCGAGGAATCGTGCGCACAGCAGGCCCTCCCAGCGCTCGTAGTCCGCCGCGGTCGTACTGGCGTCCGGCCGACTGAGGTCAACGCGCAGGTAGTGCCGGACGTCGGCGGAAATTCGCTCGAGGGCGGGAAGGGCGCGCGCGGCCGTTTCATGCTTTCCGGCCAGGAAGAGCGATTGGGCGGCGGCCTGCTCGTGCACCGGCGCGAGGGCGGCGAGCGCACCGCTCGCGGTCAGCGATGCGTAGATCGAGGACCCTACGGCTAGCAATGCCGGACGGCCTCCGCCGCACCACAGCAGCGCCAGAGCGGCGAGCACGTCGGGCCTCTTCACCCTGGCCTCTAGTGCGGTTTGCGCCATTCTTGGCGTGTCGCTGAGCGCTTCGGCCAGTTCGGTGGCGGCCATGACTCCATCGGTCGCCGCCAGAGCGAGGGCGTGCTCGACGATCGGTGAGGCCGTCCGCAGGCCCAGGTGCGCGACCGCATCGGGGCGCGCCGTCGCCGCATGAGTGAGCGATGCCGCTGTCCACATCTGCGGGGTGTGAGCCCGCGGTCCGAGCGGCAGCACGAGCGAGGGAGCGTTGATCGGCCTCTCCTCGACGTAGTGGTCGGGCGTGAAGGGCTGGCGTGGGGTGCGTCAGCGACCGGCGGACGCCGCGAGCATACGCGCTACAGTGATGCCGGTCGTCGCCGTGGCTGGGTCCCGGCGTATCGCCAACCGTCCCGAAAGGCCCGTTGCTGTGCGCTCTCGTCTCGTCCGTGCGTTTCGCCAGGTGGGCTTCCTCCGCAAATTGGGGCCGGCCCGGGCGGTGCTGATGCTGGCGGCAGGGGTTGCCGCCGCGCTGACGCTGGTGATCATGGTGTCCGCTGCGCTAGGGGCGTGGGCGCTGGCCGCCACTGCCGGGGCTCTCCTGCTCAGCGCGTGCCTTGTGGTGCAGGTGGACTCCTGGTTGCGCCTGCACGCTCCGCGCCAACTCCTCACCGAGGGGCAGCGTGCATCGAGCGGCTCAGGCTCGGCTGGCCTGGGTGCCGACGGTGACTCCACCGCCGCGGTGCGCTTGATGCAGGCGCAATACACCGGGCGGCTCGACCGTATGCAGACCTCCTTAGAAGATGCGCTCGCCGAGCTCCGCCGCCCGGAGCGCGCAGTTGGCCCTAGCGAGGCCCCGGCCGACCTATAGTTGAGACGTCCCCGGCGCGAGTCCAATTCGGCTGTGTCTGCGCCCATCTGCCGAGGACACGCCCGACACCATCGGCCCTAGCGTGCAGGTGCACGCCTGGGCCGCTCAAGGCCGGGCGTGTCGCGGGACTGCACGGACTTGGGCAATCAAGATTCACTACCCTGCGCGCGTCTTGGCTCCGGCCCGAGGTGGCTCGCGATCCCCGTTCCTTTCGCGAGAGGCCCCGCATCTAGCAGCGATTGTCACTTGCCGTTCTGGTCCTCTTCCGGAGCATCGCTTCATCGGTGAGTGCGGGGTCATGCCGCCGTATCGGCGGACTGGCGCAGTCCTGTTCGACAACGTGATGTCGTGTCGACTCATCTCGTCCGGTCCATCAGACGGTGGCGTGAGCCGTCGGGTCTCCGTAGAAGAGGATCTGTGAGCTGCGGTTGATCAGGTCTTGATCAGCGATGCTCCAGGTGTGCCCGTCCACGAGGCGGCGCGACGAGAGACGTAGTTAAACCGGTCAGCCGAATAGACCCGGCCGCCGCGAGCGCGGATCTTCTCCAGGAACGTCGTGTCGACGCGCCGAGGCAGATCTTCGAAGCCCACGTCCAGCGCCACCTGACGCGGGGTGAGGATCGTGCCGCCCTGGACGAGATCGACGTAACGATGCTCGGCGTGGGCAAACCGCAGCACCGTGGCATCGGAGGAGGCGAGATGCACGAAGTGAGCCCACTTGCCGACTACCTCGGCTTCGCTGTAGGCGAAAGCCTGGACAAGGTCCGACAGGTAGTTCGGTCCGTAGGTGTTGTCGTCATCCATCTTGGCCACGTAGCGCCCGGAAGAGGCGGCAACCCCCAGGTTCATACAGGCCCCCAGCGTCAGGCCGCGATCGGCGAAAATGACCTCGATCTTGTCGATGCCAAGATTGCGCGCTCGCTCCCGGATGTGGCCTTCGTCCAGGTCGAGTCCGTGCAGCACCAGCACGATCTCAAGGTCGGGATGAGCCTGATGGGCGATCGTCGTCAGCACGTGCTCGATCTGATCCGGGCGCATGGTCGGCACGACGGCAGAGATCGAGTGATCCACCGGTGTCACGGGGAGACCCACGGTGCGCAGGATGTCGTCAACCCGGTGTGTGTAGAGGTGTCGATCAAACACCCTCCGATGCGCGCGCAGGGCGAGCCGTTGGCGGTACTCGGGTTGATCCAGGAGGATGGTGAGCGCCTCTGTGGCTTGCTCGGTGGTCTGCACGACGGTGATGGTGTCGCCGAAGAAGTGCTCGATCGCGGCGGAGGGGGCTGACAGGACCGTAGTTTGGGCGGCGCTGAGCTCGAAGAGCCGCCGAGCGCACATGGTTGGGGAGTCCGTGACGGAATTGACGTTGAGAAACACCCGATACGCAGTGGCAGCGCTGAGCATCTGCTCGTACGGCACCGAGCCAACGACCGAATGTCGATAGGGGGCGGGGAAGTGGTACCGCTTGTCCTCTCCGGACATCCGCTGAAGATATGCAAGCCACGCTGTTGGGCGGCAGGGAGCAGTAGGTCCATCTGCTGACGCCGCCCTGGGTGCTTGTGGACGAAATAGGTGCCGGCGAAGGCGACCTGACCCAACGGTGCGGCCGTAGCCCGGCGAGGGGAGTGGATGCGGGGCTGCGCGGCGAAGGGCAGCAGCGCCACGCGGTCGTGGCCGAGGTCACGACGGTAGTCGTCTATGCGATCGGCATCCACGGTAAAAACCTGATCGAAGAGCGCTGCGGTGTGGATGAACACGTCGTAGTTGGGCGGGTCCTCCTTGTTCCAAAACACGGCCGGGATGCCCTGCTCGCGGCACCACTGGATCAGGGCCACCAGATTCGGGTGCGGTCCCTGCGGCTGGGTCATCGTCAGTCGCCATGCCCTGTCGTTCCCCGCCCAAGCCGACTCTACGAACAGCATCGGGGCTTGAACTCGGCCAGGGCACGCTCCCATCCCTGTCGGGGCACCAACATCTGTGTCCATTCGAACCCAAACGCGAGCGTCGAGAAGGGGTCTAGGATGACGGCAACCCGCAACTCAGGACGGGAAATCGGGCCATTGGGTATGTCGTAGGTCGGTACAGTGACCGATGGCCGGACGGGCTTGACGCGCTGGCGCAGATGGGTGCCTCCTTGCCGGCTCGGGTCCGGACTCGGCGGCCCAGGTCCGCACGGGCCACCGGGTCAGCCGAGGCCAACCGCACTTCCGAGACCGCGCGAGTGCCCGCCGTGCGCACCGCCGCAGTCACTGTGCGCACGCGATCTGGCAGGGGGCTCACGGCATACCCGTCACGTGCTCGAGGATGACGCTCGCGATGCGTGGGCCGGCCTCTCCGTCCCACAGCGGGGGCACGGCCCAGTGCTGCAACGGCCCGTGCGCCAGAACGGTGGCGACAGCCTCGGCCAGACTGTCGCGGGTCACGAGCTGGTTGGTGCCATGGCTGATGGTCACCGGACGCTCGGTGTTGGGACGCAAAGTCAAACACGGCACACCGAGCACCGTCGTCTCTTCCTGCACCCCACCGGAGTCCGTGACAACGGCGGTGGCCGAGGCGACCAGGCCCATAAATTCTAGGTAGCCGAAAGGCTCGACGACCTGGACGTGCTCGTGGTCAAAGAGGCCAGCCTCACGCAGCCGCTCGCGCCCTCGTGGGTGCAGCGGAATAAGGGCGTGGACCAAATCCGCGACCGCGTGGATGGCGCGCACCAACTCCGTGACGTCGTCGGGGTGATCGACGTTCCCGGGCCGATGCAGAGTCGCCACGATATAACGCTCTGGGAGGCTCAGTTGCGCTGTCATCCCGGGCGAATCGAACCGATCCCGCAGCCGCAGAAGAGTGTCGATCATCGGGTTGCCCACGAAGTGGATCCGGCTCGCTGGCACGCCCTCGTTGCCGAGGTGGGCGATCGCATCGGTGCTGGTCACGAGAAGCAGATCGGCGAGCCGGTCGGTGACCATCCGATTGATCTCTTCGGGCATGCTCAGGTCGAAGGATCGCAGCCCTGCTTCCACGTGGGCAGTCCGGATGCCCATCTTGGCTGCCACCAGGGTGGCCGCAACGGTGGAGTTGACGTCCCCGTAGACGATCACCATCGAGGGTCGGCGCTCGGTGAACAACTCCTCCAGCCCCACCATGATTGCCGCTGTTTGGGCTCCGTGCTTTCCCGATCCGACGCCTAGGTTGACGTCAGGGGCCGGCAACCCGAGTTGTTCGAAAAACACCCCACTCATCGCCGCGTCGTAGTGCTGACCGGTGTGCACCAGCAGTTGGGACGCACCTTGGTCACGCAGTGCGGCAATAACGGGGGCGGCTTTGGGGAAGTTGGGGCGTGCGCCGGTCACGTGCACGACGAGCTCGGTCATGGAGGCCTTCCGGAGCGTGAGCAGCTGATGGACGTCCGGCCCAGGATGCCACGAAGTAAGCCTCGCGCGACGTACGCTGCGGGGGCCGAAGGAGAACAGATGTGAGAAAAGCCAGCGCCTTAGCGCGCAATCTGCCGTTGACCATCTCGGTCATTCGTAAACACGTCAGCCGGACCGGTCCGAAAGCACCGTCTGTCCTACTTCGCCGCTCTCCGCGCCGACTGCGGAAACTTGCTCACCGCGATTGGGTCCGCGCGGCAAGGCCCGATCTCTCGGCTTTGGCTTTGGCGGCCGATGGCCGACCTGCCGAGGCCAGGGCGCTGTTGCGCTCTGCTCTGGGCCAAGGGTCGGCGGTGCGGCAGGCTCGGCTCGCGGACGCTGCTGTGGTGCTGCACGATGTCCCGTTGGCAGAGCAGGCCCTCGACCGGGCGGGGGCGCGCAGGGACCCGATGGTGGCGCTCAGTCGCAGTGCGGTTGCGTCCGAGCAGGGACATCTCAGTGCCGCGCTGGTGCACCTCCGTGGAGTGCCGGGCAAGGCGGCCCGCCGGATGACGGCTCGAGTCACGGGTGAGATCGAGGTGCTGCAGGCAGATCTCTTGCGCCGGGAATGGGCCGGCGCCGCGAGGCCAGAGGCGTGGCGCAAGCGTGTGCAACCTTCGGGTGCCGTGACCTCGGTGCTGCACGTAGTCAGCACCGCCTTGCCGGAGCAGCAGAGCGGCTACACCATTCGGACCCAAGGCATCGTCACGGCACAGCGCGCTGCTGGGCTCGATGCCCAAGTCGTCAGCCGGCTGGGATTCCCGGTCGACATGGGGGCCATCGCCGCGAGACCCTCGGTCACCGTTGACGGCGTGCCGTATCGCCGGCTACTGCCTCGACACGGGATACCGATCCCGGGCTCAGCCCGCCAAGACGAGGCCGTCGCCGAGCTGACCGCCCTGGTTGAGCGGCTGCGCCCGCAGGTGCTGCACGCCCACAGCAAGCACGAGAACGCCCAGATCGCCCTCATCGTGGGGCGGCGACTCGGCCTACCGGTGGTCTACGAAGCGCGAGGCTTCTTGGAGGAGACATGGGCCAGCGCGGGCGGCGACACCGAATCCGACTTCTACCGCTGGTCGCGTGAGGCCGAGACCTTATGTATGCAGCGCGCCGACCACGTGCTCACCCTGTCCGACGCGATGGCAACCGACATTGCCTCGCGTGGTGTGCCCGCAGAGCGGATCACGGTGATGCCCAATTCGGTCCCGGCCGACTTCGGGGCTCGAAGCACCCCGGCCGGGTCGGTGCGCGTGCAGACCCGGGCGGCCCTCGGCATACCGGAGGAGGCCACGGTCTTTGGCAGCGTCAGCACGGTGAACGACTACGAGGGTTTTGACACGGTCATTGATGCGTTGGCGCTGATGAAAGACCCGGACGTGTGGGTGCTCATCGTGGGCGAAGGCCCAGCACGGACGGGCCTGAGCGAGCGGGCGCGCTCGGCTGGGGTGGCTGACCGGGTGGTCTTCACCGGTCGGGTCCCGCACGCGCAGGTGCGCGATCACCTCGATGCCATCGACGTCTTCGTGGTGCCGCGAAAAGCCACGAGAGTGACCGCGTTGGTGCCGCCGATCAAGCCGCTGGAGGCGATGGCGGTCGGTATACCGGTGCTGGCCAGCGATCTGCCGCCGCTGGTCGAGATCGTGCGACCCGGCACCTTTGGGCGGATCGCCGCCGCTGGCGACCCCGCCGCATGGGCCGAGCAGATGGCTGCCCTGCGATATGCTCCCGAGGATCTGTCCAACCTTGGCACCCAGGCCGCGGACTTCGTCGCACACGAGCGGACCTGGGCTCGCGCCGCCGATCGCTATACAGACGTTTATGCCGCAGCGGCGCGCCGCTGACACACTGTGCAAGCCAGGAGACAGCGCCACCGTCTCCTCAACGACAAACAAGGAGTCTCACCATCGTGGCTGTGGATGCTGTCATCATCGGACTTGGATACGTCGGGCTCCCGCTGGCTCAGGAGGCCACCCGTGCGGGCATGACCGTCCTGGGGTTCGACATCAATCAAGGGGTCGTGGACGCGCTCAACGGGGGTATCTCGCATGTGGATGACCTCTCGGACGCCGACATCGCTGAGATGGTCGCGGCTGGATTCAGCGCCACGACCGACGAGTCGCGGATCGCCGAGGCGACAACCGCCGTCATCTGCGTCCCGACGCCGCTGTCCGAGGACGGCGGCCCGGATTTGCGTGCCGTGGAGGGCGCAGTCGATGCCGTGGCTCGCAATCTGCAGCCCGGAATGGCCGTCATCCTGGAGTCGACGACCTACCCCGGCACGACCGATGAAGTGGTGCGACCGAAACTGGAAGAGGGCGGCCTCGTAGCCGGCACCGACTTCTGCCTGGCCTACTCACCGGAGCGGATCGACCCCGGCAACCCGACGTACGGCGCGAAGAACACACCTAAAGTGGTCGGTGGTCACACGCCGCAGTGTGCCGATATGGCCGCTGAGTTCTACGGAAAGTTCGTGGACACGGTCATCCGGGCCAAGGGCACCCGCGAGGCCGAGACGGCAAAACTGCTGGAAAACACCTATCGGCACATCAACATCGCGTTGGTCAACGAGATGACCCGGTTCTGTCACGAGCTCGGCATCGACCTCTGGGATGTCATCAAGGCCGCCAGCACCAAGCCGTTTGGTTTCCAGGCGTTCTATCCCGGTCCCGGCGTGGGTGGCCACTGCATCCCGATCGACCCGAACTACCTTTCGCATCAGGTCCGGGCCCGGCTGGGCTACCCCTTCCGGTTCGTCGAGCTGGCGCAGGAGATCAACTCTGGTATGCCGGCCTACGTCGTGCACCGCGCCCAGGACATCCTCAACGAGCTGGGCAAGCCACTGAAGGGCTCGACCGTGCTCCTGCTGGGCGTGACCTACAAGCCAAACATCGCTGACCAGCGGGAAAGCCCGGCCGTGCCGTTGGCCAAGCAGCTCGTCGCCAAGGGGGCCAAGGTCGCCTATCACGACCCGCACGTCAGTCACTGGGGCGCACTGGGTGACGCCGCCACGCGAGTCGAAGACGCGGTCGCGGGTGCGGCAGACGCCGATCTCGTGGTCTTGGTGCAAAACCACCGTGACTACGACATCGACGCGATCAGCGCGGCCTCACCGGCATTCTTCGACACCCGCGGTGTCGCCGAGGGCGAGAAGGTCCACAGGTTGTGAGCGGTAGCGGCCCCGAGCAGGAGGGCTCGCTTCCGGGGCTGCCAGCCGACGAAGCGGCGGCGCTCGCGCGGGAACACGGGATGGAGCAGGTCGGCATACGGCCGAAGTTCG
Organism: uncultured Actinomycetota bacterium; assembly: GCA_963803695.1. Taxonomy (GTDB): domain Bacteria; phylum Actinomycetota; class Actinomycetes; order Actinomycetales; family Dermatophilaceae; genus Ornithinicoccus. The sequence goes on along the minus strand of CAWDNY010000010.1, from coordinate 42,029 downwards.
TGCCGTACGTCAAAGACGTGTGGCGTCATCGCGGCTTTTTGCTCACGATGTCGTCTGCGGATTTTGTCTCGCGGCATCAACAGAACTACCTGGGGCAGATCTGGACTGTCCTGAACCCGCTGCTGCTCGGGGCTGCCTACTACATCGTCTTCGGCGTCATCCTCGAGACCACCGAGGGGCTATCGAGAACTTCGCTCAGTTTTTGATCATCGGGCTGTTCGCATTCATCTTCATGTCCTCGGGGATGAACCACGGGGCCAAGGCCCTGACCGGCAACATGTCCATCGTGCGGGCTCTACGCTTCCCGCGCGTGGTGCTGCCGATCGCGGTGGTGATGACCGAGCTGTTTGTCTCGATTCCGGCCTTCTTCGTGGCGATGGTGGTAGCTGCGGTAGCGGGAGAGCCGGTGACCTGGTCTTGGCTGCTGTTCCCGGTGGCCATCCTGATCATCTACGTCATGACCACAGGATTCGCCATGATCGCCGCTGCCGTGGTCTATCGGATCCGGGATGCTGCAAATCTGATTCCGCTGATCACCCGCATGCTGCGCTACGTCTCAGGCGTGTTCTTCGTGATTCCGGCCTACGTCGGCGGGTTCTGGGGATTGGTGATGGCTTACCAGCCCATTGCCGTTTCGTTGACGTTGATGCGTCAAACGCTCCTGGGCAACATGGATCTGACGTTGTCGGTCTGGCTGGCCGCTACCGGCTGGGCGCTTGGCCTCTTCGTTCTCGGCTTTGTGGTGTTCTGGCAGGCGGAGGCCTCCTATGGCCGACAGTGAGGCGAGCGGCGCGGTGAGCACCGATGCAGCCCAGGTGCCGGCCGTGATCGCCAACAACGTGAATATCTCGTATCAGGTGTTTGGGGCCGGTTCCGAAGAGCGCGAAACGACCAGTGGCATCGGACGAGTCTTCAATCAGGCGCGCAGCCAAGTCGGAACCCGATACGTGCACGCCGTCAAGGACGTGTCGTTTGTGGCCTACCAGGGCGAATCGATCGGCCTCATCGGTCGCAACGGGTCGGGCAAGTCGACGTTGCTGCGCTCGATTGCCGGGCTGATCCCACCCTCCAGCGGGTCGATTCACCTCAACGGACGTGCCGCGCTCTTGGGCGTGAATGCCGTCTTGATGCGCAAACTCAGTGGCGCTCGCAACATCATGATCGGTGGGCAAGCGCTTGGATTGTCCCGGCGTGAAGTGCGTGAGAAGTTCGACGAGATCGTCGAGTTCGCAGACATCGGCGATTTCATCAACCTGCCGATGAGTTCCTATTCCTCGGGCATGGCCGCCAGGCTTCGGTTCGCCATCTCCACGGCCGCGGTGCCAGACATCTTGGTCGTGGACGAGGCGTTGGCCACCGGCGACGCCGAGTTCAAGGCCAAAGGCCACCGAGCGGATTGCGCAGATTCGTGAGTCGGCGGGCACGATCTTTGTCGTCAGCCACTCGGCCAGGCAGATTCAAAGCATGTGCACCCGCGGACTCTGGCTCGATCAGGGCCACTTGATCATGGACGGGACCGCTGCTGACGTTGCCGCGGCGTACGCCGAGCGCTATCCCGTCCGTCGGCCGACCAAGCCCACGCCGCGCCCCAAGGCCAAACCGAAGCAAACCCGACAGCCCGCAACAGAGACCCCTGCAAGGCTGGAGACCGAGACACCGGGGAACGAAAAGACGGACGGCTAGTCGTCCGCGACGCCGCCCGGCGTAGCGCCCACGGGCCGGGGTGGTGAGAGATGGTCCGGCGGGGTCGTAGTTCCTGTGGGATGTGGCCCGTGAAGGATCCCGAAGGGCCGGCCATCCACGAGCTCCAGGTCCCGACGAAGGACCGCATCACGCCATACCGCTCCGAGTTTGGCGTCATGTTCGGGGAGATACTCCTGAGGACCGCCCGGGGTCAGCGTCAATTCGCCGAGCACAATGCCGCGTGTCGTGTTGTAGAGGTCGACCCGGCAGCCCGGCACCCCCAGCGCACGCGAGAGATGCCGGGCCTCAGCGAGCATCTCTGGGAGGTTCGCGGGCGGTGGGATCCCAGCATCCAACCGGTTGGTCTGCCGGATGCGTCCAAGATCCTCCCCGTTGGGGTCCACGAACTTGTACGCCGCCACCGCCGGGCCATCCATCCCCTCAGGGTGAGTCACCCGGCGGAGCAAGACGTGCGCGATATCTCTGTAGAAGGCCGAGATTTTGACATCAACGGGCAGCAGGCCGCCTTCAGGTGCGGCGAGCAGCTCCTCGGCAAAGAAGGGTCCGCCGACTCTGCGAAAGGGCAGCTGTGCGGCGAAGTGATGGCGGATCTGCGCCCCGGTGAACAGGTTGAAACCATCGAGGGATTGGAAACTGTCGCCCGACAATCGCCGCAGCAGGAGCACTCCACGGTTGTGCGACCCGAAGTCGGACTTCAGCACGAAAGTCTCGGGCAGATCGCTCAGCTCGATGTCCTCGACGGTGGGCCAGACGGCCAGAATCTCAGGAGTGCCGATGCCGTGGGACTGCGCAAATCGATAGTTACGGAGTTTGAGTTTGAGTTGTCGATAAGGGTGTCGACCCTCGGGATCCATGGCCGTCGCCCGACGCGCCTGACGGCTCAGGTCGAAGTACTGCTGCCGGTATGAAGGGGTGATCCGCTCGGCGTTGCGTGCCCGCGCGACGTCGGCGCGGGCTTGACTGAAGGCGCGCTCCGCCCGCTCGGTCCGCTCCGCTTTTGGCCTCATCTCCCTCACCAGCGAGCGCAATTCGCGGGCCTGAGCTCGCACCACACCTAACTGAGACGTGCGCTCGGCGAGCAGTTCATCGCGCAGCCGCAGGCTAGGTATGCGTTGCGCGATGCGTGCTTTCCACGGTGGCCTCACCTGAGCTCCTTAAGGGCGACCGAGGCCCAGATAGGTCCAGCCAGCGGCCCGATAGGCATCCTTGTCCAGGCAGTTGCGGCCATCGATGATCAGTGTGGTGTTGACCATTGCGCCGAGGGTTGCGGGGTCCAGGGCGGCGAACTCAGGCCATTCGGTGAGATGCAAGACAGCATCGACATCCTTGACCGCGACGTCCACGGACTCGGCGAAGGTCAGCGTGGGGAAGACCTTGGCCGCGTTGGGCATCGCCTTGGGGTCGTAGATCGACACGTCGGCTCCCGCCAAATGGAGTTGCCCGGCGATCGAAAGGGCCGGTGAGTCACGCACGTCGTCCGAGTCCGGCTTGAACGCTGCTCCCAACACCGCAATCCGGCGTCCGGGCAGGTCACCCAACTGCGTCCGCACCATATTGACCACGGTCTCGCGGCGGCGCAGATTGATGGCGTCGACTTCGATCAGGAAGGCCACCGATTGTGCAGCCCCGAGCTCGGCGGCGCGAGCACTGAAGGCGCGGATGTCTTTGGGCAAACACCCACCTCCGAAGCCCACTCCGGCGTTGAGGAATTTGCGGCCGATCCGCACGTCGTGGCCCAGCGCATCGGCAAGCTTGGTGACGTCGGCGCCTGCCGCCTCACAGATCTCGGCCATGGCGTTGATGAACGAGATCTTTGTGGCCAAGAATGAGTTCGCCGCGACCTTGACCAGCTCGGCGGTGGGCAGGTCGGTGATCACCACCGGGGTCTGGTCTTCGCTGATCGTCTGCGCATAGACGGAGCGCAACACCTCTTCGGCGTGCTCGGCATACTCACCGTCCACGCCGAACACCAGACGATCTGGGTGCAGGGTGTCCTTGACGGCCAGACCCTCCCGCAGGAACTCCGGATTCCAGGCCAGGGTGACGTTGACGCTCTCGGGAGTGGCGTTGCGGATGCGATCAGCGAGGCGCTCGGCAGTGCCGACCGGCACGGTGGACTTGCCGACCACGACCGATCCGTCGGCCAGGTGCGGAATGATCGCATCGATGGCGGCATCGACGTACGTCAGGTCGGCGGCCAGCGAGCCGTGCTGCTGCGGGGTGCCTACGCAGACGAAGTGAACCTCAGCATCGGCGATGGCGGACACGTCGGTGGTGAAGTGCAGCCGCCCGCCGACGTGCTTCTCCAGCAGGGGCTCGAAGTCGGGCTCGTAGAACGGCATCTTGGCGGCCGTCAGGGACGCGATCTTGTCCACGTCCACGTCCACGCCGACCACGTCATAACCCAACTCGGCCATCCCGGCCGCGTGAACGGCGCCCAGGTAGCCGGTTCCAATCACCGAAACGCGCATGCTCACCACTTTCTCTGCCCTTGGTCGGGGACGACGGTACCTTGCCTGCCGGGCACGAGCAGATTCCGTTGCAGGCGGACTGCTGGGGCCTGGAATCACCGCAGGACGGGCGCGACCTCCAGCAGGGCATCGCCCAGGCTCCGGCTGTAGCTGCGGGTCATGTGGTCTTCATCCGAATACACCACGACGTTGCCGATGACCGGTGGGCAGACGTCCGGGTCGCACAGGTAGTCCGAGAGATCGGCGAACGTGACGTTATTTGGTGCCTCGGGCAGGGTATCGGTCGCCGAGGCGGAAAGGATCACGTCGGCTCGGACCGTGTCGCACTCACGCGTCGGCGGCCCCTCCGCAGCCAGACAGTCGGGGATATCCCGACCCGGACGCGGAGTGTCTCGGATGGCCAAGACCTCAATGCTGTGCTCGTCGAGCTCTTCCCACAGCCTCAGGTATGCCGTGGGCACGGTCTCGTCCTCGGCCACCCCCACCGTCGAAGTCAGCACCACCAAGTCAGGGTCTTGCTCGATGATCCACTGCTCGCTGGCCTCGTTCCACGCTCGGCACGACAACCGCTGCTCGTCGGTAGCGGCCGGATCACGGTTGATGCTCACGTCCTCGGAGTCCGGTGAGATGAGATGCGTCCCCGGTCGGCATCCGCTCTTGGTCGCCGACATGAGGTGCCAGCCGGTCTGCTCGGCGACGAGCTCAAGCGCGGGCTGCCAGTGCGCGGAGTGGCTGCCGCCGGTCAGGATCATCGTGCGGCCTGAGTCCGGATCGCCGTATTCGCACACGGCGACGGCGTCAATGGTTTGTTCCTGGTGACACCCCTGCGCATACACCTCCGGTATGTCGTCCGGCGCGGACGCGATCCCCGGTGCGGGCTCCTCGGTGTTCGCTGCCGTCAACGAGGTGCCTCCCGGCCCAGCGACCCTGGCCCCCGGATAGAGCTGGGCATCCAACTGCGTGTCGATCGGGGTCACCCGACTGCTGACGGCCGCCACGGCATACCCCGTGACGGCGACGGGCACCACGAGCGCGGTGAGCAGCAGTGGGACCGACCACGCCCTGCGACCCTTCAGCGACATCGACCGGATCGGCCGCTCGACGACATGCGTGGACGCGAACGACAGCCCGATTGCCACGCCGATCACGGCGAGCCCGCCGAGCAGCCCGACGCTGTCTTGGCCGGTCAGCACCAGGGTGAAGACCAGCAGCGGCCAATGCCACAGATAGAGCGCGTAGGACACCGAGCCCAGCTGCACGAGTGGCTTGCTGGAGAGCAAGCCACTGGCGGACCACCGGGCGTCGGTGTGCCCGGCCAACAAGATCAAGGCGGCCCCGGTGACCGGCCACAAGGCGATCCAGCCGGGGAAAGACGTCCCCACCGAGAGCACCGCCCCACAAGTGATAATGGCCAGCAGGCCGACCCAGCCGAATCCCCAGGACCACCGGCTGCTCAGCACCGGCCACCACGGAACCGTCAGCGCGAGCAGACCGCCGACGCCGAACTCCCACACCCGAGCCCCTGTGTTGAAGTAGGCCGCGGGCTGGTTGACCGCGGTGAACCAGATCGAGAAGCCAAACGAGACCACGACCAGGACGGCCATCGCCACCCCGATCCGTCGTCGAAGGCCGGAGGCTGGGCCGAGCCGCAACACCGCCAGGAACAGGACAAGCCAGATCAGATAGAACTGCCCTTGGATCGACATCGCCCAGAAGTGTTGGACGGGGGAGTTGGTGAAGCCCCGGTCGAGGTAGTCCACAGAGCGTCGGGCCAACTCCCAGTTTTCGTAGTAAAGCGCTGAGGCCGCGATCTCCCCGAAAACCTCATCGCGGCGCGTGCTCGGGACGAGGACCCAGCTGGCCAGGGCGACGACCGCGAGGACGAGCAGAGCATTCGGGAGCAGGCGTTGCATCAACCGCCCCAGGTATCGGCCGATATCCACCTTGCCTGTCCGGTCGAGGTGGCCCAGGAGCGTCGTGGTCACCATGAATCCAGCGATGACGAAGAAAACGTCGACGCCGCCTGAGACCCGGCCGAACCACACGTGATACGCCGTCACCAAGAGCGCCGCGACCGCCCGAAGCCCCTCGATCTCCCAGCGGAATCGGCGGGAGCGTTGATGAGCCTGATCGGGCATGGGCCGTGGGTCCTTGCGGGTAGAGGGCAGCACTGAAGACTAGCCAACGCAGAAGTCCAAGGGGTTAGGGCTCCCGGGTGCCGCTAAGTCAGATGCTTTGGTGTCTTCAGGGGACCGCAGTGAATCGAGTGCGGACTGTGATCGAACTCGCGAACTCCGCCGACCAATCACAGGACCAGGCAGGCTCGCGCATCCGGTCCTGTGGCGAGGCGTGGCCACGCCAAGGTTGGGTCAGCCCTCGGCCGATCTGCAGATCGGCAAGTTGTTCGTCTTGCTCCATCGCCACACGACGACCCGAAGGCAGGAGCAAGTCCAGGGAGTTGTCAGCGGGCACAAGCCCGATCTTCCCGTGAACTTGCCACCACTGCCTCAGCGTGTGTTTCTTCCCGTCTTGGCTCGCGACATGGTCGGTCACGACAAGAGAATCGTCGGTGCCCATCTCCCAGGTGCGCTCATGGACGTACCCCTGTTGGGGGGCTCGGCATCGAATCACTATGAGGTTGTCGGTCTGCTCGACAGCTTGCACGGCGGAGCCATATGGTGCCCGCCGCCGCCGTTGGATGGTGTCGTCGACCTCGACTGTGCTGTGCGCCCGCGTCGACTCCACGTACTGCCGATAGGGGTCGGCGTAGTAGTAGCCCTCGACGCGCAGCGGCGAGTCGGCGGGCAGGTTGTCGCCATACATGTATCGCCCTGGATCGACCAGCACCTGCTCGCCCCCCACCCACCACACGAAGGACAGGTCGTCCGCGTGCTTGTGGGCACGGCTGTGGAATCCCGCCTGAATGGCAAGGTAGGACGAGGCACGGAAGTCCTGGAAAGTCTTGATCCCTGGGCTGCGCACGAAAACGTACCCCGCATCCGGCAGCATCGTCACTCGGTCCGAGGGGGGAGCGCCTCGTTGTCCCTTGCTGATGACCCAGTCCGTATGCGGGTCGCGTGAACGCACATGCTGCTTGCTGATGTCCATTGCGCGAGTGTCGCCGAGCGCAACCAACGAGCCGTCGGGTTGCACCATCCCGCCCAGCGCTGCCGCGGCCTTGCGCACCCACGTGCGCACCTGCTCATCGTCGATGAGGCCACTCTCGAGCGCGCTCTCGAAGACGCCAAGCATCGCATGGTGATAGAGCGGGGAGTGCTCGCTGTGGCCGCCATCTTTGAGGTACTGGGTGCTCACCATCACCCTGAGTCGTTCTTGGCCGAGCCGGCCGGTGGCACCCATGCCGTCCATGAAATCTAGAATCGTGGCGAATGAGGTCTGGCTAATGCTGAGAAAGAGGCCGTGGTTCGTGCTCGGGTTGAAGATCTCAGCTCGGGCAAAAACTTCTTGATGTGCTCTCGCGCAGCGCAACAAGGCCTCGAACTGGCGGTCGTCGACGTCGTCTCGGTCGCTGGCGATGAGGATCAGCAGGGCTAAAAGTGGCGCTCGAGAACTCAGCGACATGTCGTACCACGCCATACCTTCTCCACCAAGTGGGGCCGATTCCACCTGATCCCACCAGGACAGGGCCCCGTCCAGACAGAACCTGACGTCCTTCTCACGGCGCTCCTGGCCATCGCTGGCCTCAACGTAGGACTCCAGCCACGGCACGAAGAAGTCCCAGCTATGCAGCAGGTATTGCCAGCTCCGGTCAGCGACTGGGGGCCTCAACCAGTTGAAGTCGGCGGTGGTGATGTCCCCTTTGGGCAACCGCGGGATGGTAGGACCAAGGCGGCGACGATGGGCGGTGCTGGTTCGGCTACCGGGCTGAACCTGCGGGACGGTCCGGACGAGGTGTGGCACCTGGTGTGCCCGCGCGCGCGCCTGGTGTCGCAACGCCGATCCGCTCATGACCGCGTGCCCGCGGGGGCCAAAGCGAGAGCATCGAGGCCCAGTTCGCCGTATACCTCGTGGTATTCCGCGGTGACAGCGGACCATGACCGATGCTCGCGGACCCAGCGTGCTCCTGCGTCGGCTATCTTGTGCCGCCGCGCGTCGTCGAGCGTCAAAGCCTGCAAGACCTCGGTGAGGTCCGCCACGTCGTCGGAACGGAACGTCGGGATGATGCCGCCGGAGTCGTCCGCGATCTCCCGCAGGGCCACTACGTCCGACAGGACGGTGCAACATCCCGACGACAACGCCTCGAAGGGCTTCAGCGGAGTGACCAAATGGCAGACCCGCACGTCTCTGCGGGGCACGACAAAGATGTCGATGACCGCGTAGTAGCGGGTGATCTCGGTGTGCGGGACCACGCCGGTGAAGTGGAACGTCGGGCCGCTCATTGCTTCCGCCACACGCCGCAGTCGGTCACGCTCTGGCCCGTCCCCAACGATGAGGACGTGGACATCGCGTTGAACTTCCATTCCGGCGGCCGCACGGATCAGCGTCTCGATGCCCTCGTACTCCATCAGGCTTGAGATGTAGCCGAGCACGATGGCGTCGTGAGGGATCGTCAGTGTGTCGCGCAGAGCGGGGTCCGAGCCGATGAGCGGGAACTGGTCGGTGTCGACCGCATTCGGCACCAAGTGAACGCGAGAAGGGTCGAGGCCTGCGGACACGATATGGGTGCGCATGACCCGGGCCAGCGTCACCACTCTGTCGGCGCGCTCGCGCACCCATCGCTCCCGTTCGGCGCGCAGGGTATAGGCGGACGGCATGCCGAGGCGTTCGACGAAGTAGCGCGGCGAGGCGAGCCCAAGCCGACCAAGGGTGCGTGACATCCAGGACTCCTCCCAGAACCCCCTGCTCTCGTAGACGACCGGGATACCCAACTCGGTGCCGACGACGTGCGCAACCCACCCGTTCAAGAAGTCAGAGTGCGCGTGCAGCACCGCGGGTCGAATCTCCTGGGCCACGGCGCGCAGATGGTGGACCTGGGCGTCCATCCGGAGAGCCATGCTCCGGCCTTCGACCGCAGGATGGAAATAGTGCGGGATGCCACGCGCGGTCAGCCACGTGCCCGACACGACGTCGGAGCCTTCACCTGGCTGACAGAAGACGTGGGGATCAAGCCCCATCTCACGCTGTGCCTGCACTATGTAATTGGTGCGAAGGGTGTAGCCGGCTTGACTCTTCGGCAAGGACTTGCCCACGACGTGCAAGACGCGATCCGGGACGGCGGGGGCCGGGGTCAGAATCTGTTGTGGGGCGGGGGGTTCCCACTGACCGCGCAAGACCATCAGGTCCTGACCTCGGCGGTCCAACAGCATTTGATCTGTAGGCAGGCGGCTACGCGCCGTGATCATCCCAAGGACGCGGTTCGCCTGCTCTAGGTAGCCGCAGGACTGAAGGGCTCGATAGAACTGGCGCAACGTTGTCAGCGACATGGAGCCCAACTGATCAGTGCGAGCAAAGTGCTGGTATGCCGTCAGCTCATCGGAGTGATCCGGATCGTAGTGACCCGTGCGGACCGCGCGCTCGATATGCGTCTGCACCCAGACATCGTCTGGCCAGTGCCGCAAATAAGTCAGCGCCAACGCTGCTCGGGCCGCGTCGTCTTGGCAGTCGCGTGAGCCGCGTAGGCAGAGTCGCAGCGCCAGGGCTGGGGGGAGTTCCTCGGGCTCGCACTGAGCCAGCAGCTCGGAGGCGTGATCACATTGTCCGCGGGACAGAGCCCGCAGGATGTCTCGGCGCAGTTGCTCATCTGCTGCGATCGATGGTCCCGGCTCCGAGATTTCTTCACCCGCTGCGCGGAGGGCCTCGCAGGCCACTGCCCGGACCACGGCGTCCCCGCACTTCATCTGAGCGCGCAGCCCAGGAACAAAGTGGTGCAAGGCGAAGATCTGCACGGCCAGAGCGTTGAGCTCAAGATCCTGCGTTGTGACCGCCCGGCTGAGCAGCGTGTCGAGTGCCTGCTCGCGTGCCGTGCGGGACAAGGTGGAGAAGTCGAGCATCAGCTCCAGTGAGCGCAGGTTCGTGGGGTCAACGTCGTAGGCGGATTTGAAGGCCTCGAGCGCTGCGTCTTTGCGATCCGACTTCAGCAGCCACATGCCGTACTGAAACCATGCGGCGCTGCTCCCGCGTCCACGTGCCAAGGCTGCGCGGGCCTCTTCGATGGCCTCCTCTCGATTCCCTCCGCGCCATAGGACTCGGGCGCTCTCAGGAGTATTCAGCGCAACGTTCGCCCTCACCCATCTCGATCGGGCACTCAGGGCCCGGGCTACGTGCACTGCGGGCCTGGCGCGTCGACGGATCGTCGACCGCCAACCGTGAAAACTCGACCGGACCAGCACCTGTTGAGGTTTGCACGAATGCCGGACCGATGGCCTGATGAAGTCGTGTATCTGGGCATCGCTATACCGAATCGAGACGTTCCTCATACCTTCGCCGGAAACGGTGCGACCCGGCAGATGCGCATCTTCTGACAAGATCACCGTATGACGCAGCACATCGCCTCGGAGTTAGTGGCCAACGTGGCCCAGGTCCACGTGGAGCCTGGGCAGAAGGTCAAGGCCGGCGAAGAGGTCGTGCTGCTGGAGTCGATGAAGATGGAAATCCCGATGCTGATCGAGGGTGGCGGCATCGTGACCAGCGTCTACGTTTCGCCTGGCGACGTCGTCCAAGAGGGCGACGTGCTGGTCGTCATCGACTGACTGAGCACGACCGCGTGCGTTAGTCCGCAAGAGCGACCTTCATCCACTGCCTGATCATCGGCATCACCTGCTCGGGCACCTCCAAGTGATGGAAGTGTCCGGCCCCCACGCTCTGCCCGGTGGTCAAGGACACCCCGGCGTTCTTGGCCACCGAGGTCACCTGCCGTTCCGCGGTGTTGGCGTGGATGACCAGCAACGGGCGGTCGACGGCGCTGAGCGCGCTTTTACCGTCGAAATCGGCCATGGCCGCCGCTGCGCCTGCCGCGACTTCCGTGCGAGCGCGGGCCATGGCCTCGATGAGCGCGATCCGGGAGGCCCGGTCGGTCGGCAGGAACAGGCTCTTGGCGAAGGCTCGACGCCACGCCCCGCTGCTGTCCCGGCGTAGATGCTCCACGGCATCGGTCCAAAATGCCTTGGCCGCAGGATTGACGATGGGTGCGGGGTCGAGCAGCACGCCAGCGATCGGAGCGGTGGCACCGAGCGGCCGGGCGGCGAGCGTCGCCAACACCACGAGCGCCCCCATGCTGTGGCCGATCAGGACGGGCCTGGCAAGGCGTGCTTGCTTGCAGATCGCCCAGATGTCGTCGGCGTAGTCTTCGATCCGCACCTGCGTCAACGGTTGGGGAATGACTTCACTGTGGTCGTTGCGCCGGTGGCCCACCCCCATCGATCCGTCGTCTTGGGCGTCCAGACTCTCGCCGTGCCCGCGCAGGTCGACCTCAACGATCCGGTGCTCGGTGCCGAATTCCTCGCGCAGGGTGACCATTGAGGAGCGCTCGCAGCACCAGCCATGGATGAGCACGAGATCTGGCGCACCCGAACTGGCCGGTCCCGAGACGGCATACCGAACAGGACCAGCAGGCGTATGCAGTGCGGGAGCCATCCGCAGATCGTGTCACGGCTCGGCTGTCGGAGTCTGCGTTGCGCCGGTGTGGCAGCCAACGACGTGGCGAAAGCGGTGGCAGCCTTCACCAATGAAGCCCGTGCGGACGTGGCCGGCATTACTTGCCTTCGTCATTGCCGCGTCGCTTCTGGGCGCGCCGCCTGCCCAATCGGCATCGCCGGGGTGTTATCCCGACACGGCGATTCGACCGTGGACGCAGTGGGTGTCCTCTCCCACCTACGGAATCTTTCCGGCCTCCAATAACGAGGCGGCGTGGCACATGCTTCACGTGGGCGGATTGCCGGCGCACAACGATCTGTCCGCCAAATATGTCACCGCGACCCGCAGTTGGTCGGGCAGCACCGCTGCCACGTCGGGGGCCAATGCTGAAAGCGACAGTCGCTATACGGTCAACTATTGGGACCCTGTTGGGTATGTGGACTTTCTCTATGATCTGCAGCGCGATCGCCTGTTGTCTCCCGCCCTGACCGACGAGGTTTTGAGCTACGCGAAGCTCTCGCCGCAGTCCGGCACCGTGGAGTATGCGAATGCGCTGGTGGCCAAGATTCCCGGCGGTCCGTATCCGCAGAAGCACGGATGGATCCCGCGACGGGGACCTATGGGCCGCAAACGGATGGCACCCATAACGGTGCGGCAATCTTTGCCGCTGCTGACGGGCGCACGTACGCCTTAGCGATTGGGATCAGGGACAACAACAGTTCGACAGCGATTAACTACATGGCCGACACTTCTCTCGATATTTATCGGGAGGTGAGTTCGGGAGCGAACATCGCTTCTCTTCAGCAGACCGTGACCGCCGAGGGGAGAGCGAGCCGGGGCAGCATCGACGACATCGTGATCGGGCTTCGCCTCATCGGCACTGGTGAGCGCGCCTCCTACGACGGCCTTCGGTCCGGGGACGGGCCGTTGCACCGCGCCTCGGTGGCAAAGTGGATGTGGGTGGTTGGGTCATTGCAGTTGCACCGTGGGCAGGGCTGCGGTCCCGGAGGGACCTGGGACGACACGGATGAACTGGTCTTCTTCCAAGGCGATGGGGCCACCGTCGCGGGGTCCACCACGAGGTCCCGCTTCCTCAACTACGACATGAGCAGCGCTGCAAAACTCGGTCCGCGGCTCCATACCGGGGACTATTCGGCGGACTGGACGCAGATCGTGCCGGCGAGCTTCAGTGGTGGGGGCAAACAGGAGATGTTGTTCTACGCCAAAGGCTCGGGCCGGTATGAGGTTTATCAGCTCAACGTCGACGGAACCATCGGCACGCTCCTAAGGCAGGGAACGCTCTCTGCCGTCTGGGACCAAATCGTGGCCATGGATGTGGACGGAGACGGCCGGGACGAGCTTCTCTTCTACAGTGCCGCTTCGGGTCGCTACCTCACCTATCGCGTCAGTGAAGCGGGTCGCCTATCGGGCTTGTTGTCCAGGGGCACCTACTCGAAGATCTGGACCAGCATCGAAGCCGGCAACATTGACGCTCGAGATGGAGCCGACGAAGTTCTCTTCTACAGCAGTGGGAGCGGTCGCTATCTCTACTACAACCTGGCACGCAGCGGGCGGGTGACGAGTCTCTTCAAGTCGGGGTCCTACAGTCCGCGGTGGACCGAGATCGCGATGGTCGACTATTCCAGTGCCCTGCCGGGCACAGAGATCCTGTTCTATCGGTCCACGGATGGCCGGGCGCTCTACTACGGGCTAAGCAACTCCGGAGGCCTCAGCAACTCGACGTCGGCGCGTTACTCGACGGGTGGTCCCAGATCGTGGCTGCCGACTACCGCTGAGCGCCCCACCGCTGCGCACCCCACCGCTGTGCTCCTCACTCGCCCCACCTCACCGCGCGGCCCTACCTCACCGCGCGGCCTCTACTCGCGGGCGGGCTGGCCCTCATCTCTTGGCCGTGCGTGCACTCAGACACGCAAAAGTTGAGGTGACCTGGGCGTATGCGGTGACGAAGGGACTTTTGCATGTTTGGGTGCCCGGGGTCTCAGATGCGCCGCCTGCATACTCGCGCGGTATGAAGTCGGGGGAGTGAACTCGGGGCTGCTACGGATCGGGTATCGTGGCGGGGTTCGCCGTTCGAATGATCCTGTGGATAACTCACAACGCCCTTCGCGGGGCATGGCAGTCTTGGGGTCACTCAGGCGGTGGGACGTATCGCAACCCTCCTGCCACGGAGAGACCGTGGCCGCTTGAGACCGAAGGAGGTGGGTTAACGCATGCGTCAGTACGAATTGATGATGATCCTCGACCCCGAGATGGACGAGCGCAATCTTCAACCCACACTGGAAAAAATGCTCGGCGTCGTCACCAAAGACGGCGGCACCATCGACTCCATGGACATCTGGGGCCGTCGCCGCTTGGCGTACGAGATCCGCAAGCAGGCCGAAGGCATCTATGCCGTCATCAACCTGTCGAGCGAGTCCGCGACAGCACAAGAACTGGACCGTCAGCTCGGCCTCAACGAACAGGTGCTGCGGACCAAGTTGCTGCGCCGGAGCGCCTGAGCGCCAGCACTACGAGAACCAGACACCACCAGCACGAGACCGCATCACCACTAGGACGAAGGACTGAGCATGGCTGGCGAAACTCCGCTGACGTTGGTTGGCAACCTGACCGGCGACCCGGAGCTACGGTTCACCCCATCGGGTGCGGCCGTGGCCAACTTCACGGTTGCCTCGACGCCTCGCACGTTCGACCGACAGACCAGCGAATGGAAGGACGGCGAGACCGTCTTCATGCGCTGCTCCATCTGGCGCGAAGCGGCCGAGAACGTCGCTGAATCGCTGCACCGCGGCACCCGTGTCGTGGTCTCCGGACGGTTGGTGTCCCGCTCCTGGGATACGCCCGAAGGTGAGAAGCGCACGGTCATGGAGATGCAGGCCGACGAGATCGGCCCGTCCCTGAAGTACGCCACGGCCTCGGTCACCAAAGCCCAACGGGGCAGCGGTGGCGGCGGCTTCGGCGGCAACCAGGGTGGCCAGCCATCCGGTGGTGGTCAGCAGGGCGGTCAAGGCGCAAGCCAAGGCGGCCAAAGCGGCGGTTCCAACATTCGAGCAGTGCCCGACGCCGACCCCTGGGCAACCGGTGGCAACGCGGGCGGCAACTCCGGTGGTGGACGTCAGTCAGGTGGCAACCAGGGCAACCAAGGCTCTGGTGGCAACCAAGGTGGCGGTTGGGGTGGTGGCCCGTCCTACGACGAGCCGCCGTTCTAAAGCCGACGCACCGATATACACATCCGAAGAAACACCCCATCCCGAGTGTGATGCTCGGGCTCTCACCAGAAGGAGAGCACCACGATGGCCAAGCCCGTTGTGCGCAAACCCAAGAAGAAGGCGAACCCTCTCAAGGCCGCCAAGATCGAAGCAATCGACTACAAGGACACTGCGCTGCTGCGCAAGTTCATCTCCGACCGCGGCAAGATCCGCGCGCGTCGCGTGACCGGTGTGTCCGTGCAGGAGCAGCGCAAGATCGCGAATGCGGTCAAGAATGCTCGCGAAATGGCCATGCTTCCCTACTCCAGCTCAGCTCGCTGAGCTGCACCGCATAGGTAGAGGAGAGACACCATGAAGTTGATTTTGACTCAGCCCACGAGTGGGCTCGGAGTGGCCGGCGACATCGTCGAGGTCAAGGACGGCTACGCCCGCAACTACCTGTTGCCGCGCAAGTTGGCGACCCCCTGGACTAAGGGCGGTCAGAAGCAGGTCGACGCCATCACGTCGGCCCGCACCAAGCGCGCGCAGCACACCGAAGAAGAGGCCAAGTCCGCCAAGGCGCGCTTGGAGACCGAGTCCGTGGTGGTCAGTGCTCGCGCTGGCTCCGGCGGCCGCCTCTTCGGTGCCGTCACCTCGGCTGAGATCGCCCACGCGATCGCTGACGCTGGTGGCCCCGAGGTCGACCGTCGCAAGATCGAGGTCCCGGCCCCGATTCGCTCGGTCGGTCAGCACACCGCGCACGTGCGTTTGCACGACGACGTGTCGGCAACGGTGACTGTCGAGGTCATCGCCAGCTGACATCGCCTCGAGCAGCGCAAAGCCCGCCCCGGATCTTCTGGGGCGGGCTTTGTCGTATGAGTGGTGCGCGGTGGCACCGCAGGACTGGGTGGGTGGCTAGTTCAGCAGGCCACTGTCGCGCAGGAAGCCCGTGGCGACATCGGCGGGGTCCTTGCCGTCGATGTCCACTGCACCGTTGAGCCCGATCATGGCCCGTTGGGTGAGCTCCTTGTTGACGTTCTCGATGACCGCCATGAATTCGTCGTCGCCGAGCGAGCTGAGCTTGTCGTCGTCGATGACCAGCGCCACGTGCTGATAACCGAAGAGCCGCTCCGGGTCCTCGAGCACCCGGTAATCGCCGGTCTCCAGTTGCGCATCGGTGCTGAAGGCATTGGCCACGTCGACATCACCTTGGAACAGCGCGTTGTATGTAGCGTCGAGGGCAATCGGGACGAAGACGCCGTTCGTCAAGCCGTAGGTGCTCTGCATACCGGCGAAACCTTGATCGCGTTCTTCGAATTCGGGGCGCGCGCCAAGCGTGAAGCTGTCCAATTCCCGAAGGTCGGCGATCGAGCTCAGACTATTCTCGCGGGCGAACTGGGTGGTCGTGGCGATGGCGTCCACGTTTTCGAATGGGGTCTCACTGCTGACGGACTGACCGCGTGATTCGTAGAACTCCCGAGCGAGGTCGGATGTCTCTTCGCTGGTCTTGCCGACGACATCCTCACCGGCCACGACGGTCGCCGCGACCCCCAAATACTCGGGGTATGCATCGATGTCGCCATCCTGCAAAGCCTGGTCGATCTCTTCAGTGGGCCCGACATTCTTGCGCAGCGTGACCTGATAGCCGTCCGCCCGAAGCGCCTGGGCATACA
The DNA here is from genome assembly GCA_963803695.1 of uncultured Actinomycetota bacterium. Taxonomy (GTDB): domain Bacteria; phylum Actinomycetota; class Actinomycetes; order Actinomycetales; family Dermatophilaceae; genus Ornithinicoccus. The sequence goes on along the minus strand of CAWDNY010000010.1, from coordinate 25,382 downwards.
ACTCTCCCGTGATCACGGATTCGGTGAAGTTCTTCGTCCCCAAAGTCAGTTGCAGACTTTGCCCCTGAGGTTGGGATTGCCCCCCGCCGGAATCCCCCTCGTCGGAGCAACCGGCCAGAATCAATGCCCCCACCGTCATAGTTGTCGCGGTGAGGAAGATGCGTCTGCTGGTCATTGGTGAAACTCCTTTGTCGCGCGGAATTTTTCAGCCCCGAGTGCAGCGCGAGGTGTTCGTCATAGTGGCAGACGTAACGTCGCTGGGGCAACGGTTCTTACGCCCCGATTGGCCTGGCTACGCCATCGTGTGGGCACCCGACGTCTGGCCGGGCTTCATTCCGCAGCCATGCTGCCGCCATCCGTTGGTCACCTCGGACCGTTGCACTACAACGCATGACGCTTTCGCTGCGCCCAGTCGCGCTCGGTACGGCCGCCCTCATGCTGGTGCCGACGCTGTCGACCGCCGCCCCCGAAGAGCAAGACCGAGCGGTCCGCCTCAATGTCGCTGGAACCTATGAGACCGGCGTCTTCGATGCGTCGGCGGCCGAGATCACCGCCTTCGACCCCGGCACCGGGCGGCTGTTCGTCGTCAACGCCGACTCGGGAACGGTCGACGTGCTCGACACCCAGGCCGCGTTGGACGGACAGACCGGCGCGGGAGCGCTGCTCGAGAGCCTGGACACCGCTGGCCGAGTGACCGCCGATGACGTGACGCTGCCCGCGGGCACGGTGGTCAATTCGGTCGACGTCTTCGATGGGACGCTGGCCGTTGCCGTGGAGGCTCCGGACAAGGTCAGCCTGGGTTGGGTGTTGTTCTTCGACACCGATGGCACCTATCGGACGGGGGTCGAGGTCGGATCGTTGCCCGACATGGTGACCTTCACACCCGACGGTCGGCGAGTGGTTGTGGCCAACGAGGGCGAACCCGATGACGATTTCGCCTCCGACCCCGAGGGCACGGTGGCCGTGATTGACGTCTCCGCCCTTGACGCGCTGACCCAGGACGACGTCTCAATAGCTCGCTTCACGGCATACGAGGGGGCTGGCCTGCCGGTCGGAGTGCGGGTCTTCGGTCCCGACGTGCCCGTGCCCACGGGACAAGAGGCCGCTGGGAGGGTCGCTCGCAACCTCGAACCGGAGTATGTCGCGGTGTCCGCCGACAGCAGCACCGCCTGGGTTTCGCTGCAGGAGAACAACGCCATCGCCACGATCGATCTGGACTCGTCCGCAGTGGTCGACCTCTGGGCGATTCCGGGTAAGGACCACTCCCTGCCGGACAACGGACTCGACCCGTCTAACCGCGACGGGGCCATCGCCATCAATACGTGGCCGATCACCGGGATGGCCCAGCCGGACGGCATCACCACGTATGACGTCGGCGGGCAGCCGTTGATCGTGACCGCTAACGAGGGTGACGCTCGCGAGTGGGGAGACTACGAGGAGGGCGTGCGGCTCGGCGATGAGGACTACGAGTTGTGCGAGAGCGCGTTCGGGGGCGCAGAGGTCGTCGCCGCGCTCAAAGAGGACCGGGCGCTCGGCCGGCTGAACGTCACCACCGAGCAAGGCTTGACCGACGCGGGCTGTTACGACGAGATCTTCTCCTTCGGTGCTCGGTCGTTTTCGATTCTCACCCCGGACGGCTCAGTGGTCTTCGACTCCGCCGACCTGATGGAGCAAACCATCGGCCGGCTCATCGCCGAGGGGGACCTGGCCGAGTCGGCGTTCAACGCCACCAACGACGAGACGCCCTCCTTCGACAACCGCAGCGACGACAAAGGGCCAGAGCCGGAGTCAGTGGCCGTGGGCAGGATCGGTATGCAGACCTTTGCGTTCGTCACCCTCGAACGGATCGGCGGCGTGATGGTCTTCGACATCACCGAACCGACCGACGTGCAGTTCAACACCTACCTCAACAACCGCGACTTCAGTGTCGCGGTCGACGGCGACGCTGCTCCAGGGATGGGCGATCTGGGGGCGGAAGGCATCGAATTCATCAGCGCCAGTGCCTCGCCGACGGGCGAGCCACTGATCGCGGTGGCCAACGAGGTGTCGGGCACCACCACGCTCTTCGACGTCTCGACGATGGCACCGGAGCGGATCGGCGGCGTTGATCGCTACGACACCGCAGCGCAAATCGCTGGTGAATTTGGGGCCGACGTGCCGGTGGCCTATATCGCTTCGGGTGAGAACTTCCCGGACGCCCTCGTGGGAGCTGCTCTCGCAGGCTCGGGAGACGCACCGGTGGTGCTGACCCGGGCGAACCGCATACCGAGCACGAGTCTTGATGCATTGGAGGCACTCGACCCCGAGGCGATCGTGGTCTTGGGCGGCACGAACGCCATCTCCGCTCGTGTTGTCGACCAAGTCGACGATCTCGCCCCAGTGACCCGGCTAGCCGGCGACACCCGTTACGGCACCGCGGCGGCAGTTGCTGCCGCCCGATCGGGGAGTAGCGACACGGCATACATCGCCTCGGGGGAGATGTTCCCGGATGCTTTGGCCGGTGCCCCGATTGCTGGCGCTGAGGGATCGGCGCTGTTGCTGACCCGGGCGCACTCGTTGCCGAGTGAAACCGCGGCGGCGCTGACCGAATTGGACCCCGAGTCGGTGGTGATCCTGGGCGGAGACACGACTGTGAGTCCCGCCGTCGAGGACCAGCTGGCTGCATACGGGAACGTTGAACGGATCGCCGGTGCCGATCGCTACGAAACGGCCGCGCTGATCTCGGCGCTCGCCGGGGACGGCGCGACGACTTTTGTTGCCACGGGACGGGCCTATCCGGACGCACTCGCTGGTGCGGCGTTGGCGGCCAGCGACGGTCACCCCCTGCTGCTGACCGAGCCGGACGCGTTGCCCGCAACCACAACGGCCTCGCTGGCTGATCTCGACCCGACACGGCTGGTGCTGCTTGGTGGAACCTCTTCGGTGTCAGCTCAAGTCAGCCGCCAGGCCATTGTCTACTTGGAGCCGGCCCGAGACTAGTCGCAGATGACCGATGTGCGCGCCGTTGCACGGTGCCAACGCACTGAGAGCGAGCACAACGGTCATCTGCCCGACCTGGGGCTAAGCGGGTCGGCGAGTGGGCAGGTCAGCGCCTGTCAGCCGATCAGCGTGTTGGCGAAGATCTGCCAGGCCAGTGCGCTCTTGGCGATCAGGCTGAGCACGATGTAGGTGCGCTCGCCGGTCAGGTAGTTGCTCCACCGGCCGATCTGGCGGTATTGCAGCCACTGGTTCAGGGCGAAGCTGTTGAAGAACAGGAAGATCGTGATGATGATCCCGTAGACGAATCCAGGGGGCCCCTCCCCGCCTTCGACGCCGACGTTCACGATCAGGTATGCCGCGACGGCCAGCCAGGGTCCAATGCCGGCGATGCAGCCAAACCAGAACGGCGTCCACCACGCGCGCTCGCCGCGGGTGGGCTGCTCGTCCTTGGCGTGCATGAGCCCGTTGTTGGCCATCTCCATCAACCAGCCAAACAGGATCATCGCGATGTTGGCGACGGCGAGACCGATCAGAGCCGCGATGTCGGTGATCCCGAAGACCAAGGTGATCAGCAGAATCATCAGCGTGGACGACAGGCTGTATTCGACCCAGCGGAACCGGTTGCGGCCGCGGGCGAGCTCGTTGAGGTAACGCGGAAAGCCCCACGGCGAGGCGATCAGGAAGTGGAAAAACGCCGACAGCAACAGGAACGACGCCGTCGCGATGCCCAGCGGAAGCTCAAAGACCGAGTTGGTGACGCCCTCGGACAGCGGCGTGCCGGGCGGACCGTTCAGGGCGAACGTCGACACCGGGAGGGTGAAATCGTTGGCCAAGGCGATCATCGCCGAGCCTGAACCCAGGTGCAACACCCCCATGATTGCGTTGAAGATCCGCAGTCGTGTGGCGGTGTCGTCGGGCACGTTTACCGATGGAGTTTGCAGTTCTAGGGGGTATGTCGCCATGTAGCCAGTGTGGCTACTGCGCCGTGCTCTCGCATCAGCGGGTAGCGCCGATCACCATCCAGGCATCCCCGCGGGCGCGCAGCATGAGCGTGATGGCCCGCATCGTCATGAAGGCGGTGAACGCTATCCACAGCCACACCAGGCCCGGGGTGCCGTCCACGCCCGAGGCCCACACGGCATACAGCAGGGGTAGGTAGGCCACGAACAGAATGGTCTGCGCGATGGCCAGCCACCACATGTCGCCCGCCCCCATCAGCACTCCGTCGAGGACGAAGGCCACGGCGGAGATGGGTTGACCGATCGCCACCACGATGAGGGCAGCCGCGATGCTGGCTCGCACATCGGTGTCGCCCGAGAAGCCCAGCGGGATGACGCGGTGCAGGATCAGGATGCCGACGGTCAGGATGACCCCGAACCAGACACCCCAGCGCAGCATGGTGCCAACGGCGGCGCGCGTGCGCTGAAGGTCTCCGGCACCGAGGTATTTGCCGGTGATCGCTTGCCCGGCGATGGCCAAGGCGTCGAGGGCGAAGACAAGCGCGTTCCACACGGTCATCGACACCTGGAAGGCCGCGAGATCGGCGTCGCCCAGGCCGGCGGCGACCCAGGTCGTGGCCAGCAGGGTGCCGCGCAGCGACAGGGTGCGGATGATCAGGGGTATGCCGCCCACCGCGGCGGTGAGCACGCCGCCCGGGTGGAACGACCGGGGCGCGGACTCCCGCTTGGCACCGCGGAGCACCACGAGGCTGAGGGCAACGGCCATGCCGGTTTGGGCGATCACGGTGCCCCAGGCGGCTCCGCCGATGCCAAAACCCAGACCGTGCACAAACAAGAGGGACATCGCCGCGTTGGCGCTGAATCCGAAGACCGCGACGACGAGCGGGGTTGTGGTGTCCTGGAGCCCCCGCAACACCCCGGTGGCTGCCAGCACGATCAACATCGGGGGTATGCCGTAGGCCGAGATCGACAGGTAGGTCACCGCTTCCTCGACAGCCTCAGGCGAGGCCCCAAAGAGCTCGACGATCGGGCGGGCGGCGCCGACCAGGCCTGCGGCGGTGAGGATTCCGAGGAGGGCGGCCAGATACATTCCGTCGATGCCTGCGCCGATGGCCCCTGGGAGGTCGCCTGCTCCGGCTCGGCGGGCGACGATCGCGGTGCTGCCGTAAGCGAGGAACACGAAGATGCCGACGGCGGTCAAAAGAACGGCTGTGGCAACGCCGAGACCGGCCAGGGATGTGGTGCCGAGGTAGCCGATGATGGCCGAGTCGGCGAGCAGGAAGAGGGGCTCGGCGACGAGCGCGAGGAAAGCCGGGACGGCCAAGCGCAGGATCTCTCGACGTTGCTCTGCGGCCTCGGGATCACGAGATGGTGGCACGGCAGTCGAGCATAGGCGTGACTGGTGGGACACAAGGGTGTGGACGACCGGGCGTAGTTGGCATCTGTCGCAAGTTCTTTTTGTCCACAGGACGGTCCGCGCGTTGTTGCTGCTCAGAGGGTCGATGTGACGGAAGTTTTTCGGTTGTCCACACCGGGTGCACAGGCTGTGCACCGTCCTGCTGTGGACCTGCACGAGTTATCCCCAGCTCGTCAACAGGGTCCATTTGGGGCCTGGGTGATGCGGTCGTAGCGTGTCGCGACCGGGTCTTTCAACGTCGTGCGTGTGGTCTGTCGGCGGCTCGTGATCAAGTAGTAACCCGACGAAGACGAGGAGATCAGGGTGTCGCTGAGCGAGATGGATCAGGCTTTTGCGACGATGCCTGACCCCTCGGCCCAAGATCGGGTTCCGCCACAGGATGTGGCCGCTGAGCAGAGCGTGTTGGGCTCGATGTTGCTCTCCAAGGACGCGATCGGCGAGTGCTCGGAGATCATCCAGTCCATCGACTTCTACCGCCCGGCTCACGAGACCATCCATGAGGCGATCGTTGATCTCTTCAGCCGCGGTGAGCCGGTGGACGCCATCACCGTGGCGGATGAGTTGTCCAAGCGGGGCGACCTCACCAGGATCGGCGGCACGGCCTTCCTTCACCAGCTGATCGCCTCGGTGCCCACGGCGGCGAACGCGTCCTACTACGCCCAGATCGTGACCGAGCGAGCCATGTTGCGACGCCTCGTCGAGGCCGGCACGCGCATCGTTCAGATGGGGTATGCACAGGGCGGGGGCGACGTCGAAGAGATCGTCAACATGGCCCAAGCTGAGGTCTACGGCGTGGCCGACCGGCGCAAGGGGGAGGACTACCACCCGCTGTCCGAGCTCCTGGAGCCAACGCTCGACGAAATCGAGCACGCCGCTGGCTCGTCGGGCGAGATGGTCGGGGTGCCGACCGGATTCACCAGCCTCGATGAGCTGACGAACGGTTTGCACCCCGGGCAGATGATCATCGTGGCCGCCAGGCCTGCCGTCGGGAAGGCGCTGGCGCTGGACACCCCCCTGCCGACACCCACCGGTTGGACCACGATGGGTGAGGTTCAGGTGGGGGACCAATTGATGGGAGCCGACGGGATTGCGACGACGGTCACGGCCGCGACCGACGTCATGCACAAGCATCGGTGCTACGAGGTGACATTCTCCGATGGCTCCACGATCGTGGCCGATGCCGGTCACCAATGGCTGACGCAGACGCGCGACGAACACTCCCAGGTGAAGCTCGAGCCGGTGTTGGCCGCGATTGATCGAGCGTCACGTCGAGTCATTGAGCCGCGGACGGTGAGGGCTCGGAGCGTGCGCACGACGTCCCACATTGCCTCAACGCTGCGCGCCAATGGCAGGACCAGCTTCAATCATTCGGTTGCAGTTACTCATCCGCTCTCGCTCCCCGAGGTCGACCTTTCAGTGGCCCCTTATGTGCTCGGCGCGTGGCTCGGTGACAGCACCGGCGGGGAGGCTTCGACCAGGGCAGCGGAGCGGGACGTCGAGTCAAAGCGAATCCCGACGGAGTTTCAGCGCTCTTCGATGAGCCAACGCCAAGAACTCCTCGCAGGAATTCTCGACGCCGGCGGGGTCCTGTATATGGGCGGTCAAGTGCAGTTCACGTGCACCTCGGCGGCTCTAGCAGACGACGTGCACGAGCTGATCGTTGGCCTAGGCCATCGGTCTCGACACTCAGTCCAGGAAGTGCGCGGGGATAGTGACGATTCGTGTGCGGTGCACACGTTGACCTTCGATCCAGGCGACGACGTTTTCTGGTTGACGTCAAAGCGAGAAGCGCACCGGAAGGTGCGGCAAACTAGGCCTGACGTCCCGCGAGAAATACGATTCATCACTGCGGCTCGCAGAGTGAAGTGGGTTCCGGTTCGCTGCGTGCAAGTCGACAACGAGGACCATCTCTTCCTGGCTGGGCGGGCGATGATCCCGACTCACAACTCGACTTTTGCCCTCGACGTGGCGCGGACTGCGGCGATCAAGCACAAGATTCCGACGGTGGTCTTCTCGCTCGAGATGAGTCGCACCGAAATCACCATGCGTCTGCTGTCGGCGGAGTCGGAGATCCCGCTGCAGCACATGCGCAAGGGAAAACTGGAGGACCGGCACTGGACCAAACTGGCCGAGACTCAAGGTCGCCTACAGGACATGCCGCTGTTCATCGACGACAGCCCCAACATGGCGCTGATGGAGATCCGCGCGAAGTGCCGACGGCTGAAGCAGCGTCACAATTTGAAGCTCGTGATCGTTGACTACCTGCAGTTGATGAGCTCGGGTAAGCGCGTCGAATCGCGCCAACAAGAGGTCGCAGAATTCTCTCGGGCACTTAAGTTGTTGGCCAAAGAACTCGAGGTTCCGGTTATCGCCCTGTCCCAGCTCAACCGTGGCCCAGAGCAGCGAGTCGACAAGAAACCGCAAATGTCAGACCTGCGAGAGTCGGGTTGTCTCACGGCCGACACCCGCGTTTTGTGCGCAGACAACGGGGCTGAAGTGACCCTGGGCGAGTTGCACGCGTCAGGGGAGCGCGATGTGCCGGTGTGGTCCCTCGATGAATCCCTGCGATACGTGCGCCGGCACCTGACTCACGTCTTCTCAACGGGGGCGAAACCAGTGTTTCGGCTGACTTTGTCGTCAGGCAAGACGCTTCGAGCCACCGAGAATCACCCGTTTTTGACCTACCAGGGCTGGAAGCAACTCGGGGATCTGCGGCAGGGTGATCGACTTGCTGTTCCCCGACATGTGCCTGCGCCGGAGGAAGACAATCCATGGAAGAACGACCATCACCTCGTCCTCTTGGCCCACATGTTGGGCGACGGATCGATGCTCAAACGTCAACCTTTGCGCTACGCCTCTATTGATCAGGAGAATCTCCGCGCTGTCGAGGCCGCTGCCCTCACCTTCGGTGTCGTCGCCGTTCGGGACGAAAACCCCGCCGCGCGATGCACCACCCTCAGGCTTCGGGCACCCTTTAGGTTGGCGAGGGGAAGGCGTAATCCGATTGCGGAGTGGCTCGATGGGTTGGGGGTCTTTGATCTGCGGAGCCACGAGAAGTTCGTGCCGGAGGAGGTTTTCAGCGCCTCTAAGCGTCAGATCGCTCTGTTCTTGCACCACATCTGGGCCACCGACGGTTCGGTGACGGTCAACGCCAGCCAGCAGAGCGGACGAATCTACTACGCCTCCACGAGCCGTCGCCTCGTCGATGACCTGTCGCTGCTCTTGCTCCGCTTTGGGATATCCACGCGCACTCGGGTCACGAAGAAGAAGAACTATCGCGACGGATACACGATCGACATCTCGGGAGCCGACAGCCAGCGACGCTTCCTCCAAGAAATCGGCGTGTTCGGCGGACGGTCCGTGCCCGCGGCGGCTCTGCTGGCGATCATTCGTCATCGGCAAGGCAACACCAACGGTGACACCGTTCCTGTCGAGGTCTGGGACGACGTCCGAGACGAGATGCTCGCCCAAGGTATGACGGTGCGCGACTTCCAGTCGCAACTCGGGACCCAGTTCTGCGGATCGGCCTTGTACAAGAGCGCGCGATCGCGTGAGCGCTTAGGCCGCATCGCGGAAGTGCTCGACAGTGCCGCCTTGGAATTGATGGCCGTCAACGACATCCTCTGGGATCAGATCACGAGTATTGAGCCAGACGGAGTCGAGGAGGTGTTCGACGCCACGGTGCTGGGCGGGCACAACTTCGTTGCCAACGGGATCGCTGTCCACAACAGCATCGAGCAGGATGCGGACGTTGTGATCTTGCTTCACCGTGAATCCATGTACGAACGGGAATCACCCCGCGAGGGTGAAGCCGACGTCATTGTGGCCAAACATAGAAATGGGCCGACCGACACGATCGTCGTCGCGTTCCAGGGCCACTACAGCCGCTTCACGAACATGGCCACGAACTTCTAACGACTGTCGAGATCGCTCCTACTTTTCCGAAACGGGTCTGTATGTTTCATACCGATGTGCGCGGCGTGGGCGCTTGACAGGTTGCGATAGCGCACCGGGGGAGGGGGCGGCATCAGACAGGGCTCCCCGTCTGGTGATGCTGAGGCTTCGGCCTATGCCGTACGGGGATCCGCAATCGGTGACAATGGAACCTGAAAGGCGGTCGTATCGATGCTGGCCTGGTCGCCGGACCACGTTCTTCGTACCGGGCGACTCATGGGCAACCCCACCTCCTATACCCCCGTTCGCCCCCGGTTTCGCGGGCATTCCGACGTGAGGCACCGACAACATTTCACGAGCGCCTCTCGGCGAGTCTCGCCGAAGTGTTGCCAGCAATAGTCGGCTGCGACAGGCTGAACCGCGTGAGCGACAGCATCAAGGCAGATCTGCGAAGGTACCTGCAAGAAGGGCGCGATGCGCTCGTATGGAAGTTGGCGGGTCTGCCTGAGTTCGATCTCCGTTGTCCCATGACCCCTACCGGCACGAATCTGCTCGGACTGGTCAAGCACCTGACGGGGGTGGAGGCGGAATACTTCGGTGTGGTGTTCGATCGCCCTTTCGAACAGAACCTGCCGTGGCTTTCGCCCCAGGCGGGGCCGAATGAAGATATGTGGGCGAGGCCCGAGGAGTCGCGCGATGCGATTGTCGCCCTCTACCACCGGGTGTGGACCCATGCCGACGCAACGCTTGACTTGCTCGCTCTGGATATCCCTGGTCACGTGTCGTGGTGGCGCGAGACGAGCAACCCAGTGAGCCTTGGACGCATTTTGGTTCACGTGACCGCCGAGACCCATCGCCACGCAGGCCATGCGGACATCGTTCGCGAGTTGGTCGATGGCAGCGTCGGACATCGGGAGGGCAACGACAACATGGCTGCTGTGGATGACACGTGGTGGCGGCCATACCGCGACCACCTTGAGTCGGTCGCCAGGACGTACCGGGACCCAGAGCACAAAACGCCCCACTGATTGCCCGAGGTCCGCAGCGTTGCGTGACCCGATGACCGAATACGGATCCCCCTACGGTGGTTGCGCTAGGGGTCCGTGGGCGCGATAGCAGTCAGAAGAGTCTGCAACTCTCGTGTCACCGCCACCGGATCCATCAACTGGTGCAGGTGGGACCCGAGCATCGTGGCGGTCGGCCAACCGTGTTCTGCGGCGTGCCTGAGATGGGCGATATAGGTGTCCCCGAACGCTAGATATGCCCCGGCGAGATCGCTGTCCCAACCGGATGGGATCGATAGTCGAGCGGAAAAGTAGCTCAAGGGCAATCTCGGCTGTTCGCGTTCAACGCTAGCCCGGACCCTCGGGCTGGGGAACAACTCAGCAATGTCTGCTTCGTCCCACCAGGTCGTCCAGGGTGGCAGAAGCCCGTCACCGTCAACCTTGTCGGCCAATATTGCTACCAGCTCCGGTGGCACCATAGGCACGCCGCCAGCCCTTGGCGGCAGGCCCGCATCGACGAACACCACACCCATCACGTTCCGGTGCTCTACCAGCGCCGGGACGTAGAGACCGGCGTTGCTGTGCGGGATCAAGATCACGTCGCGGTCGCTAGGGACCTCCGACAAGAAATGGTCCATCACGTCGCCGAAGGTTCGCGGCGGCCCCGATGGCGCTGACATGACCTGCACCGGATATCCGCGAAGGGCCAACTCGGCCCCGACCGGCCCCCAGACCGCCGGGCCGAGCAATGGACTGTGAAGCAGCACCAAAGTCACCGAATCCATTCTCAGGACGCTACCGGTGCACGCATCTGACCGCCCGATTGAGGATCGACAAACGGCGCGCCTGGTGCCAGAATGGCACCATGAAACGAATGAACCTACGCGATGTGCCAGACGAGGTATATCAGGCGTTAGCTGGAGCCGCCCAAGCCAATCGGCAGTCCCTGTCCGCGTTCGTCGTCGAGCGCCTTACCGAGGTCGCTCGCGTAGCAAGACTCGATGACTATGTCGCGTCCTACCAGCCGCCAGCAAGCAGTGGCGTGACCCTAGAAGACGCCGCCGCTGCGGTACGCGAGGCGCGAGAGGCGTCGTGAGTCTGGCTGTAGTCGATGCCTCGGTCTTGGTCGCCTTCTACGCCTCTGATGATCCTCGGCGGGCGAGCGTAGCCACTCGCCTTGCTCTCGGTGACGCACTGTTCGCACCCGCACATCTAGACGCCGAGGTCGTCTCCGCGCTGCGTGGGCTGAGCCGACCAAACACGGCACTACGGGCGGTCGTCCCGGAAGCCCTACAGCACTTGGCACGTTTCCCGATTCGACGCATGCCTCTTGCGCCCATGCTGCAGCGCATGTGGGAACTCCGCGACAACGTCACCGCGTATGACGCCGCATATGTCGCTCTGGCAGAGCGCCTCGATGGCCCCCTGATTACCTGTGACGCCAAACTAGCCGCGGCCAGCGGCACGCGCTGCACATTTGATCTGATCACCTGATCGCGACCCGGTGAGGGATCCCTCAACGGGCATCGGGCGCCGGCGAAGAGCAGCCAATGCTGCTAAACTGACAGCATGAGTGTTGCCATCACAGTCCGTGATGTTCCGGACAAGACCAGGGACGAACTGGCGGCGCGCGCTGCCCGCGCCGGGATGTCCCTGCAGGAATACCTGCGCGGATTGCTCGTACAGAGCGCTGCCCGTCCCACAGCCAGCGATCTCATCGCTCGTGCTCGTTCCCGCGTCGAGGCAACCGGCGTCCGGGTCGACGCTGAATCGATCCTGGCCGCTCGCGACGCCGACCGGCGGTGACCCAACTCGTCGTCTGCGACGCCTCCGCAGTGGTTGCGATCCTGCTGGACTCGGGACCGGATGGGCAATGGGCTACCGACGCTCTCACTAACGCCGACCTCTCCGCCCCCAGCCTGCTGCCGTTCGAGGCCGACAACATTATTCGACGCCACGAACTCGCCGGAGTCATCAGCGCTGACCAAGCCGCCCAAGCCCACTGCGACCTTATCGATCTAGCCGTCGAGCACTGGCCCTACGAGCTCTTGGCGCCCCGAGCCTGGCAACTTCGCCATAACCTGACGACGTACGACGCCAGCTACGTCGCCCTCGCCGAACTCCTCGGGGCAACGCTCGTCACGCTTGACCTCCGCATCGGCCGCGCGCCAGATCTTCGCTGCACGGTCGCCACGCCGTAGAGGGATCGTCAACTGGCACGCTGACCGCTCGCGCAGGTCGCTGGCGCGCGGCTGCCGGTACGTGATGCACGACAGTCTCTGTTGCTCATATATACTGTGTGCCACTCACGTATATGGAGGCTGACGGTGACGAAGCGACTAATCGAACTCGACGACGATCTGCTGGACGATGCGCAGCGCGAACTGAACACCACCGGGGTGTCGGACACGGTGCGCACAGCGTTGAAGCAGGCCGCATCCGCAGCCGCGCGAGCGCGCCAGATTGACTGGCTTCGCGATGGCGGACTTGAGTCGCTGGCAGAACCAGAGGCCCGGGCCGCAGTGTGGCGTTGATCGCCCGCTACCTGATAGATACCAGCGCCGCCGCTCGGATGCGGCACTCAGTGGTCGCCGCGCGGTTGGCGCCGCTCATCGAGGCAGGCGTGGTGGCTACGTGTGCCCCTTTGGACGCAGAAGCGCTCTACAGCGCACGCAGCGCGACCGAGTACGAGCAGATTCGGACTGACCGTCGGAACGCCTACGAGTACGTGTCCACCGAGGACCAACACTGGCAAGCTGCCTTCGAGGCTCAACGCGGCCTCGCCCGGACGGGCCGTCACCGCGCAGTTGGGATCGCCGATCTACTCACCGCAGTACTCGCCGGGGAACATCAACTGACTCTCGTGCACTACGACGCCGACTTCGACATTGCTGGCGAGGTAATCACGTTCGAGAGCCAATGGGTGGCGCAGCGCGGCAATTTGCCCTGACCAGCGAGCCGAGAACGCGTCGCTCTGACATGTCCGCAAGCCGATCCCTCACCGACGAGGACGGCAATCCGGGAGGCAACCGATTTCGGCAGTGACACTCACCCGTTCGGTGTGCGTACGAGCTGGCCACCTTCCTCGGTAGGCACCTCGGTGAAGCCAAGCTTCGCTGGGAGTGAAGATGGAACCAGAGCGCGGCTCTCGGGATCGAGGACGGCCGCAGCCGCATGTCGATCTGCGTATCTGACTGACTCACGCAAGAGAAACCGCGCAATGTTGTAGTCGTGCTTGCTGGGCTTGACGAAGAATCTCCCGATCACCAACAGATATTGGGCCTGGCCGCCCATCTGCGCGGCGAGGTCACGTGCCCAAGCGACGTCCGGTGGCCCATAAATCTGCGCGTGACCGACCACGTTTCTCGTGGGTGCAGCGCTGACCGGGGCTTGGTCGAACACCCAAGAGACCTCGGCATCTATCTCCTGCAGCCACTGCAGCGGCTCTAACCGCGCGAAGCTCCCGGCTTCATCGCCGAGCTCGCCGATGACTTCGCAAAGGCGTACGAGGTCTTGATCCCTGCGATCACGAATCATGGCCGAGGACACTACCCGTCCGGGCACCCAGTTCGACGGCGCAGAGCCGCCAGCCGCCCGGATGGGATCCTCTAGGGGGATGAACTCTGCCGTTCGAAGTGGCGAGGTTGAAATGGGCAAGTTGTCACGTCGCACGAGTAGCCGAAGGTTTCGCCTGGCGGTCATCGTCCTACAGGAAGGTCCCGCAAGCGTGCGGGCGCGGACGAGGGTGACGGTCGACCTCAGTATTCGTCGAGGCCGGGGAGAACGCGTCGGGGCGGCTTGTCGGGGGTCAACCGGTCGACTCGTATTGTGCGTGGACCTTCTGGACCGGCGAGGACGACCAGGTCACCGGGGCCGGCACTCTCCAGCTCCTGCACGACTTCCTCGACCGTCCACGGGTCGGCAGAACCTTCCACCGGTCGAGCGATCTGCACCGCGCTGCCGGTCCTGGTGGCGACCGCCTGTGCCAGATCGGTATCGGCCGGGCCGACTAGTAGCACCCACCGAGCTTGGCCGGTCGCGCGTGTCACAGCGTCATCATCCGGTGAAGGGGCCCTGTGGCGATCGGCTCGGTAGATCGTCCAGTGGTATGCCGCGATGGTGCCGGTCGTGACCAGCAACCCGAAGGTGAACCGGGTGCTGCGCAGGGTCTCGGCGCCCAGCTCGCCGGTCAACGCGTCGTCGATCACCAGGTAGACCCCGACGAGCAGGGCGATCACCGCGACCACTCCGGAGAGCCCGAACAAGAGCAGCAGGTAGATGCGTCTGGTGCGGGATGATAGTTCTCCTCGCGCGGGGCCCCTGGCCGCGTTCGCGGTCGGGGTCTCGTCGGTGGGCTCGCCAGCGAAGTCGCGGGTCGCGGCGCGTTGGCACCTGCGCCAATGGATCCACCACACCGGCACGCCGACCAGCAGCAATGTCAGGGCCGCTAGCAGCGCGTTGACGGCACCACCGCCGAGCAGCAGGTCTGCTGATCCGGCCAGTGCCTCGACCCCCGCCACCAGGATCATCGTCAGACCCGCGGCCGCGGCGACCAGGCCGACCGCGGACATGAGGTAGTCGTAGACCCGTCGAGGCTCCGAGCGACCCGGCGTCTCGACGGCGGCCAACACGGCCCGGTGATACCACCATACGACCAGGCCGACGACTGCCACTGCGAGCAGAGAGGGCAGTGCGACGAAATGGCGCGCCGCACTGCTGGTCTCGGGGTCGCCGATGAGCCACACCAGCACCTCGTAGCTGGCGGAACTAAGAGACCCGAGCGCGGTCAACAGTCCACCCGCCGCACCGATCAGCAGCACGTAGATCAACCACAACGTGCCGCGCCGCGACCCAAGCCCAGCCCCGACCCAGTGCACCAACCAGACGACGCCCCCGATGGCCAGCTGCACCGCTGCCACTCTCCTCGGGTCTCCGCCCATCACCACTAGCGCCTCGCCGGCCAGCCCGAGCAGCGACTCCAACGATGTCGTCAACAGCTCGGCCAACCCGCTCACGGCGGTCACCAGTCCGATCAACGAGCCGACCAGAACCAGCAACTGCAACCGGCCGGTAGGAGTCAGGCGTCGACCGATCCACCAGTGCGCCGCCCACAACGGGCCCCATACTAGGAGCGTGGCCAGGCCCGAGGCCGAGTATTCCTGCACCCCAACCGCCCATTCCAGCACGGTAAACAGCGCTACCATCGAAACCACCAGAGCCGTCAGCGACGCGACAGTCAGGTAGGCCGTCCACCCCAGGGACCGGACCTCATTCGGGTCGTGAACGATCCGTTGCCGGGTCCACAGGATGAGACCGGCCGCGACGGGAACCCCGATGACGGTGAACGTGATCGAGCGAGCCAGCTCCGCGGGTCTGTCCACCAAGGTCGGGGATCGCTCGAGCAACGGGGTCAGCAGCCCGACCAGCCCCGCCGCGGCGACGGCCAGCAGCGCATAGAGCAGGAGGTACTGGAAGAAGCGGCGGACGGCCATCAGGGCCCGGCCTCACAGGTGAAAAGCGGCCAGGGCACGCCCTGCAACACCCAGCCGTCTGCCGTCGAGACGAGCCGGTAGATCTGCCGCTCGGCGTAGGCGTCGGTATCGAGAGGCTCGGTCGGGTAGACCACATCAACCTCCACCCGCGCGCCCGAATCAGTGGTCGCCGTGTCGATCAGCACGACCCGCCCGGCGTCCTGGTAGAAAACCTCCCGCAGGTCCTCCAGGGTGCACGCCCCGTCAGGATCGAGGTATGTCGCAGCCTGCTCGAGGTCGTCGTCGAAGACGTCGCGCAAGAATGACTGCACGGTCCCTTCCGGAGTGCCTACATCGAAGTCCTTCGCCCGCTGGCCGCCGCGCACCACCACGGCGATCAGCGCGAGTAGAACGACCAGGGCGACGAACCCGGCCAGCACCCACTGCGGACGCCTACTCATGCCCGAGTATCCCACCGTAGCCATTGCCAGACCAGCACCGCCCGATCAGAGCCGCGCGAACTTACGCCTGGACGCTCGGCACACCTTCGTCGCACTCTCACGGAGCCACCCGAGACGCCTTCAACGCCGCTCACACCAACGGCTCCAACTCTTAACGACACTCAGCGAGCATCCTCGCCCAAGGTCCGGCGGGTTCCCCTAAGCGGAACCACAAACGACAAACACCCACGTCATCGAGTACTCCGGCCGCAGAGCATCTAAGCGGCGTCCCGTAGCCCCTGTCCGGCATCTCGTCCCGGGACCGGGGCGTCATTCGATGCAGCGTGCAGGCCATCGCGCTACTTTGCGAAGGAACGCGACACACCACGATTTACGCGAAGTGTGGCGCGGTTGTCCGTGCAGCCTTCGCCCGATCTCGACAGACTTGTCGAGATGGCTCTTACTTTTCCCAAACGGGTTTGTATGGGGGCTCGGGTGACCAGGTACAGCACTTTCATCGCGGCTTGCTCGGTCGGGAAATGGCCACGAGCGTGCACGGCCCACCGGGAGCGGGAGTTCAACGCGTCATCGGCCAACATCGAACCCGAGCCGGGCATACGCGCAGCTCAGGTGCCACCACAAGGCGCTGGACTTGCCCGTGATCACCGACTGGCCCGACGGCACTGTCCCATCGGAGAGATCTGGTTCGTCTTGCCGGGTGAATCTTGCGCCGAGCAACCTCCAGCAGAGCATTCACATCAGCATCGGTGTGGGCCGAACCCAGGTGCTCCAACACCTTGTCCCGTCCGTTCTTGCGTTCCGCGATCTGCACCGCCGTCGCCCCAGAAGCAGTCCGGACCCGGCGAACGAAAACCACACCACGACCCTACCGAGCCAGTTAGTGTGTCCAACCCCCAAGCCATAACCCGCTGACCAGCACCAACGCAGGCACCAAATCGCTCCGAAATGGCACGAGTCGGGTCACCGGATCAATCTTTCGCGGCCGACGCGCTTGGTGCCTTGGGAGGATGCCGTCATGGTTCGCGCTCTCGTCCAGGGTTACGAGCACATCCACACGTCGTTGGCATCCTCGAGAACCTACTGTTCGTTGTGGGTTCGGTGTTGTTCTTCAAGGCGTTCGAGCAGTACTACACGCTCGCCGTGGCACTCTCCGTGTGTTGAACGACACCCTGGCTGACCACGGGGAGGTGGGTTGGCGTCATCCGGGGTGAGGACGTCGTCAGTGTCGGGTGGGGTGGGGGTCGGTCTAGGGTTCGCGTCAAGAGCGTGATCATGCTCTGGTAACGCGCGACGGCCCTCCCATGCTTTGGCGAGCAGGAGGGCCGTCACTTGGTGCTTGGAGGGCACCCGATGCTGATGGTAGGCACTGACCTGGTTGAGGTCGAACGATCGCTGGCCGGTGGGGAGTTGGCCTGCCCTGGGTGTGGGGGTGTGCTGGGACCGTGGGGGCATGCCCGGTCCCGGTCCTGCAGGGGGCCGGACGGGCCGGTGCGGCACCGGCCGCGCCGTGCCCGGTGCGGCTCGTGTAGGCGCACGCACGTGCTGCTGGCCCGGGTGTGGTTGGCGCGCCGCGCGGACGCGGCCGCCGTGATCGGGGCAGCCCTGGAGGCCAGCGCGGCGGGGACCGGTCACCGACCGATTGCGGTCGCGTTGGGGCGTCCGGTGTCCACGGTGCGGGGGTGGTTGCGCCGGTTCAGCATCCTGTCCCAGGAGGTGCGAGCGTTCTTCACCCGGTTGCTGTATGCGCTGGACCCGCGGGCACCTGCCCTGGTGCCACAGGGCGCGGGGGTGCCTGACGCGGTCGAGGCGATCGGGCGGGCGGCCGGCGCCGCCGTGGTCAGGTTGGGTCCGGTGCCCCCGTGGGAGTTCGCCGCCGGGGCCAGCGCCGGTCTGCTGCTGGCCCCGGCTGCGGTTGGGGTGTGAGCAACACGAGTTGACCCTTCCCGGTGGCCCCTGGGGTCGGCCA
This sequence comes from uncultured Actinomycetota bacterium, assembly GCA_963803695.1. Lineage (GTDB taxonomy): Bacteria > Actinomycetota > Actinomycetes > Actinomycetales > Dermatophilaceae > Ornithinicoccus. The sequence goes on along the minus strand of CAWDNY010000010.1, from coordinate 7,231 downwards.
GGCTCCGACCTTGACCGGTTTCAGTCGAGGTGAAAGGTGGACCATGGGCCACAAGCACAGACCAGGAGACGAACAGGCCGTCCGGGCCGAGCGGGCCCGGGACGTGGCCTTGTTCCGGTACGCGTTGATCCGGCAGGCCGCGGACGCGTCGTTGAGCACCCGGGCGCGTGGTGCCCTGGTCCGCGGCCTGGCCGGGGTCGAGCACACCGGTCCGTTCGGGGACAAGGTGGTCGTGTCCCGGTCCAGCCTGGACCGGTGGATCCGGGCCTGGCGGGCCGGTGGGTTCGACGCGCTGCTGCCCTCGGCCCAGCACGCCGAGCCGGCCACCCCCGCCAGGGTGTTGGAGTTGGCGGCGGCGCTCAAACGTGAGGTCCCGGGGCGCACCGCCGCGCAGGTCGCGGCGATCCTGGGCGAGCACGGCACGACGGTGGTGCCCTCGGCGCGCACGCTGCAACGTCACTTCGCACGGTTGGAGCTGAACACCCGCCCCGACGGGTCCCCACCGAAAGGGTTCGGCCGGTTCGAAGCGTCCGCGGTGAACGAACGGTGGACCGGGGACGCGTTGCACGGGCCGGTGATCGGCGGTCGCAAGACCTACCTGATGGCGTTCATCGATGACCACTCCCGAGTGTTGACCGGGTACCGGTGGGGCCACAGCGAGGACATGCTGGCCCTGGCCGCCGCGTTGCGGGCCGGCCTGGCCTCCCGCGGTCTTCCGCAGGTGGTGTACCTGGACAACGGAGCGGCCATGGTCTCCGGGCAACTCCTGCGGGCAATGGCGGTGCTGGGCATCCGGTTGACGCACTCCAGGCCGGGCCAACCCCAGGGCAGGGGCAAGATCGAGAGGTTTTTTCGCACCGTCCGCGATCAGTTCCTGATCGAGCTGACCGTGCCCGGCGTCGCCGAGAAGGTTACCGACCTGGCCACCTTGAACGAGCTGTTCACAGCCTGGGTGGAGACCGTGTACCACCACCGGGTGCACTCCGAGACCGACCAAAGCCCGCTGGCCCGGTTCAGCACCGCCGAGTCGCCGGTGCTGCCGACCCCGGCGCAGCTACACCAGGCGTTCTTGTGGTCCGAGTACCGCCTGGTGACCAAGACCGCGACCGTGTCCCTGCACGGCAACACCTACCAGGTCGAGCCCGCCCTGATCGGGCGCCGGGTCGAGCTGGTCTTCGACCCCTTCGACCTGGCCGACATCGCCGTGCGCTACACCGGCCGGGACATGGGCACCGCGGTCCCACACCAGATCGGCCGGCACGTCCACCCCGCCGTCACACCCACCCACCAGGCCGGGCCGGCCCCGGCCACCGGCATCGACTACCTGGCCCTGGTCCGTGGCCAGCACACCACCGCGGTGGCCCACCGCGTCAACTACGCCGCGATGAGCAACCCAGCACCCGCCGCCGAGCCACCCGAGCCCACCGGACCCCTCGAGCCTGGCGTGCCCGAGGCCGGGCTGGTCCTGCCCGGACAAACCGACCTGCTGGACCTGCTGGACCCCACCGACCACGAACCCCAGGAGCAGCTATGACACTGGACCGCCTCCAAGCCCACTACGGTTTCACCCGGATGCCCTTCGGTCGGGCCCTGGCCCCGGGCATGCTGCACCGGCACACCAGCCACGCCGAAGCCGTGGCCCGCATCGCCTGGTGCATCAACGAACGCGCCCTCGGTGTGCTCACCGGTGAGGTCGGCGCCGGCAAGACCGTCGCCGTCCGCGCCGCCCTCGCCGGGCTGGACCCCTCCCGGCACACCACCATCTACCTGGGCAACCCCACCGTCGGCGGCCGCGGCCTGTACGGCGGGATCGTCACCGCCCTGGGCGGCATCCCCCGCTTCCACAAGGCCTCCCTGATCCCACAAACCACCGACCTGCTCGCCGCCGAAGAACACGAACGAGGCCGCACCGTCGTGCTCATCATGGACGAGGCCCACCTGCTGGCCACCGACCAACTCGAAGAGCTCCGGTTGCTGACCAATCGTGGTCGGTCGGCGTTTATGTTGATCGGTTCTCTTGGGAACGGGCTTCGCCGGTCGTGGCAGTCCCGCGAGCAGGGATCCGCTGCTCGTTCCTGAAACCATGACACTGCGGCGCGGTGGGCTCGTGCTGGCGGCCCACGATCGCGGGGTATGCCGTCGCATGGCTACGGACGTCCTGTGGTGTTGCCCGCCTCGGTCATCGCCGTGGTCTCCGGTTCGATCACCGTCGGCGCCGTGTGGGGCGATTGGGTCCCGGTCTGATCGCCTTGAAGAGTTCATCGTGCCCTGGCCGGTGGAACGCTGATGATCTCGGCGGTGCTGAGTTGACGGGTCACCAAAGAAGCCACCCATGGGGCCAGGTCAGGCCGTCACAGTAGAGCCCTCTCTCCCTGACATAGCCACCCCCACCGATCACCGTGTTGGGGATCCAGTCTGTGACGTAGCGCTCAGTGGTCCTGGTTGGCATGGTCCCCGCGACGCGCCACGATCACCTGGCTCACGGCAATGAATGTCGCTACGCCCAGGGACACGGCCAGGGTGAGCAGGTCATCGCGTGCCTTCACTGTGATGAAAGCGCCGAGCACGACCACGTCGAGCACGATGGCGATGGCGGGGATGACGATATTGGCCTTGATGTCGGAACGTAGGTGCCTGATGACGCCCCAGTGGATGGCAATGTCCATCGCAAGGTAGAGAATCGCGCCCATCGAGGCGATCTGGCTCAAGTCCAGGAACGCAGCGAGCACGATGGCTAAACCGGCTGTCACCACCAAGGACTGGTGATGCACGCGAGAGGGCAGACCGGGAGCCTGTCCCATGTCACGCAACATGTCATAGAGCCGGGAAACCGAATAGATGCTGGCCAGCAGTCCCGAGAATGTTGCCACCACGGCCAGAGCGATGGTCAGGCCCACTCCCCAGGAGCCGAAGAGAGGCTCGGCTGCCGCGGCTAGCGCGTAGTCGCGAGCCGCGACGATCTGCTCGACGTTGAGGCTTCCGGCCACTGAAACGGTGAGCAGCAGGTAAAGCACGGCGCACAAGGCGATGGAGATCATGATCGAGCGGCCAACGTTCTTCTTCGGCTCCGCGATGTCGCCACCTTGGTTGGTGATAGTCGTGAAGCCCTTGTAGGCCAAGATGCATAAGGTGGTCCCGGCCAAGAAACCGAGAAGGCCCTGGTCACTGCTCCCACCGTCGTTGCTGGCGAAGTTGAAGATCGACGAGGCCCCGGCCGCGACGATACCGCCGATGGCCAAGGCCGCGATGCCGAAGATCTTCAGCCCTGCCGTCACGGTGGCCGAGCGCTCGACCCATTGAGTGCCGACGAGGTTGACCAGGGCCGCTACCACGATGACCAGCACAGCCAGAAGAGGCACCAGGATTGCGGAGTCTTGCAGGCCGAACGGGCGAAGCGCGTAGGTCCCAAACGTGCGGGCTAGAAGGCTCTGGGCCACCACCATCGAGACATACATGAATAGTGAGAACGTGCCCGCGATGATGCCAGGGCCGTAAGCCGCCTTAAGCACCATGGCGATGCCGCCGGAGGAGGGGTTGGTGTCGGAGTACTTGACGTAGGAGTAGGCACTGAAAGCCACGACCACAGCACCAGCGAGGAACGCGACCGGCATCAAGGTGCCAGCCAGTTCGCTTACTTGGCCGACCAAAGCGAAGATGCCGGCACCGATCATGACGCCGGTACCCAGCGAGACCGAGCCAACCAGGGACAGTTTTTCGTTAGCAGAACTCACGGCGACCAACCTAGCCAGGAAGTTCTCCTAAGCATCAATTCGACAGATGGACGCCCCACTGCGGGTGCCCCGCCCCGCGAGCCTTGGGAGTTGCTAGCGGTGACCTAGTGGTGTCACCCGTCGAGTCGCCAGTGCAACGCCGAGAAGCGCGGTGGACGACGAAAGCAGTGGCTCCTCTCGTCGTCTGACTGCACCCTGGTGGCCCCCATCTGAGGGTGGCCGTTATTGGTTGGGCTCGATGATGTGACAGATGCGGGCGTCGGTGCAGTCCGTCGGGTCGAGCTGGTTACTTCGGTTGATGAGGTTTTCGAGTTCGTCTTCGAGGGTGGCGAGTTTGGCTTGCCGCGACCGGACGTCATCCAACTTGGCCAACAGCAGGGAGTGAACGTGGGTGCACGGGGTCGTGCCGTCTCGGCGAAGGTTCAGGATGCTGGCAATCTGCACGAGAGTGAGCCCGGCCGCTTGGGCAGCGCGGATGAACTGCACCTGGGTCAGGGTCGAGTCACCGTAGAGCCGGTAGCCGTTTTCGCCTCGCTCTGGTGCCGGGAGCAGTCCCCTGCGTTCGTAGTAGCGGATGGTCTGCGCGGGTACGCCGGATGCTGCCGCGACTTGTCCGATGCGCATGGCCGCATCATATCGACTTGACCTTGCACCATAGTTCAAGGTTTACCGTCCTGTTTATGGACATCACATTGCTGTACTTCGAGGATTGCCCGAACTGGAAGCTCGCCGAGCAGCGGCTGGCCGCAATGGCAAAGGACCGGCCGGACGTAAGGGTGATACGCGCCCTGGTGCGCACCCCGGCTGAGGCCGAGCGTCTCGGCTTTCTTGGCTCACCGAGCATCCAGGTCGACGGTGTGGATGTCTTCGCGGAACCGGGCTCGCAGGTGGGGCTGTCGTGTCGGCGCTATTGGACTCCCGATGGGTACCAAGGCGCGCCCTCGCTGGAACAGTTGACGGGTGCGTTGACGGGTGCGTGACCGGATGGGCGTCATCGGCCCGGTTGCTGCCCTCGCTGGCGTGGTCGGCGTGTGTTGTGGGTTGCCGTTGCTGCTTTCTTTGGGTGTGCTGGGCGCTTTTGCCGGGGCTTCGTTGCAGAGTTGGGCTCTGCTCGCCCTCGGGCTGATGTCGGCTGTGGCGGACCCCGCGAACCGAGGGGGCACATCGTGACCCACAAATACGACCTGATCGTCATCGGTGCGGGTATGGCTGGTGTCGCCGCTGCGAAGAAGTGCGCCATCAGCGGGTGGGACGTCGCGATTGTTGATTTCCTGCCGTATGGCGGCACGTGTGCGCTACGGGGGTGTGACCCGAAGAAGATCTTGCGCCGCGGCGCCGAGATCATCGACGGTGCCCGACTGATGCGCGGTAAGGGCATCGCCGAAGCGGACCTATCCATCAACTGGGCCGATCTGATGAAGCACAAGCACGGCTTCACCGACCCGGTCCCGAAGAATATGGAAGACGACCTCGCAGACAACGGGGTTGACACGTTGCATGGCCACGCGAGGTTCACCGGCCCGCAGCAGATCGAGATTGACGACGTCGCCTACGAGGCCGACCGGTTCCTGATCGCTACCGGCGCAAAGCCCCGGCCCTTGGATTTCTCCGGCCAGGAACATCTCATCGACAGCACTGACTTCCTTAACCTGGAGGTCCTGCCGGCGCGGGTTTTGTTCATCGGTGGCGGCTTCATCTCCTTCGAGTTCGCGCACATCGCCGCCCGCGCCGATTCCTCGGTGACCATCGTCGACCGCGGTGATCGCCCGTTGAAGGGTTTTGACCCTGACCTGGTGGAGCTGTTGATTGAGCGCGGCAACCAGGCCGGCATCGCCCTGCGGCGCTCGGCCACCATCGCTGCCATCGAACCAGCTGAGCGCGGCTACCGGGTCACCCTCGAGACGCCAACAGGTCCCGAGACGGTCGAGACCGACGTGGTCGTCCACGGTGCCGGACGGGTCGCCGACCTGTCCGGGATGGGTCTGGATGTCGCCGGCGTGGCGTGGGGCGAACACGGCGTGCACGTAAGCGGCCACCTGCAAAGCACGACGAACCCTGCGATTTGGGCTGCCGGTGACAGCGCGGATACCCCTGGGATGCCGCTGACACCTGTCGCGGTCTCCGAAGCTAAAGTCGCCGCGTCCAACATGCTCAAAGGCACCACCACGACCCCGGACTATGCAGGCGTCCCCACGGCGGTCTTCACGATCCCTGAGCTCGTCCGCGTCGGCATGCTCGAATCCGAAGCCCGAGAGCAGGGCATCGACCTCACCGTCCGCTACTCCGACACCAGCACCTGGTATTCCAACTACCGCATCGGTGAAAACACTGCGGCAGCGAAAATCCTCATCGACCGCTCCACCGACCTGATCGTCGGCGCCCACCTCTTAGGCCCCGAATACGGAGAGCTGGTCAACACTTTCGGGGTGGCCATCAAACTTGGCCTCACGGCCAGGCAACTCAGATCTGCCACAGCCGCATACCCCACCGTCGGCTCCGACCTCGGCTCGATGCTCTAGGTGTCTGTTCCCCCATCGACGACGACTGGGCCGGTGTACTCGCCAAGGCGGAGGCGATCGTGTGGAAGCTCCAGTTTGGTGAAGTTCTGTCAGGGCCGCCTCGACGGCCCGGTCCTAAGCCGCTACCTGGACCGTTCGTTGGACGCTGACCCGTCACGCACCTTTCCCTGGCCCCAACCGTGAGACAGCCCCGGCACCGGGCACGGTCTACGTCGGCTCACCAAGTCAACTCCGGACCTGAGGAGCAGTCGCGCGTCTCTAGCCAAGTGGTCTGGGTGCGCCTGTTCGCCCTGGTCGCGATCCTCGTCGTTGCAGGAGTGACCGCGGCCGTCGTGGGCCCGCCGGATGCACAGCAGATTCAGGCATACATCGCCAGGGCAGGTTCGGCCGCCCCAGTGCTGTTCGTTTTCATCTACGCCATGGTCACTCTGCTCCCACTGCCCAAAAATGTCTTCGCCGCCCTCGCCGGTGTGATGTTCGGCCTGGTGCTCGGAGTCGTGGTGGTCTTCCTCGCGGCGCTCCTCGGCGCGGCGGCCGCGTTCGCCCTCAGCCGGATGCTCGGGCGCGATGCCATAGAGCGGATCACTGGCGCTCGGGTCGCACGAGTCGATGCGTTGCTGAACAGGCGGGGGATCATCGCAGTCATCGGCGTGCGGCTGGTCCCCGTCCTGCCGTTCACGGTTATCAACTATTCCGCCGGGCTGACCGCGGTCAGGACCAGGGACTACGCCATCGGTACCGCGGTGGGCATCGTCCCGGGCACGGTCTCTTTCGTGGCACTGGGAGCGTTCGGGACAGCACCGGGATCGTGGCCGTTCCTGATCTCGGCCACCGTCCTGATCGCCCTGACCGGCGGCGGCCTCCTCGTCGCCCGCAAATCGCGCTCATACGTGCAACCCCGCCAATAGTCATCCCGCGAAGTCCGTTCCGTCAGCCCAACTCCAAACGGCGAACGCCCACCATACGGTGCAGCCTTCGGCC
>CAWDNY010000009.1:0-43549 GCA_963803695.1 uncultured Actinomycetota bacterium | reverse complement strand
TCGAGATCGCTCCTACTTTTCCGAAACGGGTCTGTATGTTTCATACCGATGTGCGCGGCGTGGGCGCTTGACAGGTTGCGATAGCGCACCGGGGGAGGGGGCGGCATCAGACAGGGCTCCCCGTCTGGTGATGCTGAGGCTTCGGCCTATGCCGTACGGGGATCCGCAATCGGTGACAATGGAACCTGAAAGGCGGTCGTATCGATGCTGGCCTGGTCGCCGGACCACGTTCTTCGTACCGGGCGACTCATGGGCAACCCCACCTCCTATACCCCCGTTCGCCCCCGGTTTCGCGGGCATTCCGACGTGAGGCACCGACAACATTTCACGAGCGCCTCTCGGCGAGTCTCGCCGAAGTGTTGCCAGCAATAGTCGGCTGCGACAGGCTGAACCGCGTGAGCGACAGCATCAAGGCAGATCTGCGAAGGTACCTGCAAGAAGGGCGCGATGCGCTCGTATGGAAGTTGGCGGGTCTGCCTGAGTTCGATCTCCGTTGTCCCATGACCCCTACCGGCACGAATCTGCTCGGACTGGTCAAGCACCTGACGGGGGTGGAGGCGGAATACTTCGGTGTGGTGTTCGATCGCCCTTTCGAACAGAACCTGCCGTGGCTTTCGCCCCAGGCGGGGCCGAATGAAGATATGTGGGCGAGGCCCGAGGAGTCGCGCGATGCGATTGTCGCCCTCTACCACCGGGTGTGGACCCATGCCGACGCAACGCTTGACTTGCTCGCTCTGGATATCCCTGGTCACGTGTCGTGGTGGCGCGAGACGAGCAACCCAGTGAGCCTTGGACGCATTTTGGTTCACGTGACCGCCGAGACCCATCGCCACGCAGGCCATGCGGACATCGTTCGCGAGTTGGTCGATGGCAGCGTCGGACATCGGGAGGGCAACGACAACATGGCTGCTGTGGATGACACGTGGTGGCGGCCATACCGCGACCACCTTGAGTCGGTCGCCAGGACGTACCGGGACCCAGAGCACAAAACGCCCCACTGATTGCCCGAGGTCCGCAGCGTTGCGTGACCCGATGACCGAATACGGATCCCCCTACGGTGGTTGCGCTAGGGGTCCGTGGGCGCGATAGCAGTCAGAAGAGTCTGCAACTCTCGTGTCACCGCCACCGGATCCATCAACTGGTGCAGGTGGGACCCGAGCATCGTGGCGGTCGGCCAACCGTGTTCTGCGGCGTGCCTGAGATGGGCGATATAGGTGTCCCCGAACGCTAGATATGCCCCGGCGAGATCGCTGTCCCAACCGGATGGGATCGATAGTCGAGCGGAAAAGTAGCTCAAGGGCAATCTCGGCTGTTCGCGTTCAACGCTAGCCCGGACCCTCGGGCTGGGGAACAACTCAGCAATGTCTGCTTCGTCCCACCAGGTCGTCCAGGGTGGCAGAAGCCCGTCACCGTCAACCTTGTCGGCCAATATTGCTACCAGCTCCGGTGGCACCATAGGCACGCCGCCAGCCCTTGGCGGCAGGCCCGCATCGACGAACACCACACCCATCACGTTCCGGTGCTCTACCAGCGCCGGGACGTAGAGACCGGCGTTGCTGTGCGGGATCAAGATCACGTCGCGGTCGCTAGGGACCTCCGACAAGAAATGGTCCATCACGTCGCCGAAGGTTCGCGGCGGCCCCGATGGCGCTGACATGACCTGCACCGGATATCCGCGAAGGGCCAACTCGGCCCCGACCGGCCCCCAGACCGCCGGGCCGAGCAATGGACTGTGAAGCAGCACCAAAGTCACCGAATCCATTCTCAGGACGCTACCGGTGCACGCATCTGACCGCCCGATTGAGGATCGACAAACGGCGCGCCTGGTGCCAGAATGGCACCATGAAACGAATGAACCTACGCGATGTGCCAGACGAGGTATATCAGGCGTTAGCTGGAGCCGCCCAAGCCAATCGGCAGTCCCTGTCCGCGTTCGTCGTCGAGCGCCTTACCGAGGTCGCTCGCGTAGCAAGACTCGATGACTATGTCGCGTCCTACCAGCCGCCAGCAAGCAGTGGCGTGACCCTAGAAGACGCCGCCGCTGCGGTACGCGAGGCGCGAGAGGCGTCGTGAGTCTGGCTGTAGTCGATGCCTCGGTCTTGGTCGCCTTCTACGCCTCTGATGATCCTCGGCGGGCGAGCGTAGCCACTCGCCTTGCTCTCGGTGACGCACTGTTCGCACCCGCACATCTAGACGCCGAGGTCGTCTCCGCGCTGCGTGGGCTGAGCCGACCAAACACGGCACTACGGGCGGTCGTCCCGGAAGCCCTACAGCACTTGGCACGTTTCCCGATTCGACGCATGCCTCTTGCGCCCATGCTGCAGCGCATGTGGGAACTCCGCGACAACGTCACCGCGTATGACGCCGCATATGTCGCTCTGGCAGAGCGCCTCGATGGCCCCCTGATTACCTGTGACGCCAAACTAGCCGCGGCCAGCGGCACGCGCTGCACATTTGATCTGATCACCTGATCGCGACCCGGTGAGGGATCCCTCAACGGGCATCGGGCGCCGGCGAAGAGCAGCCAATGCTGCTAAACTGACAGCATGAGTGTTGCCATCACAGTCCGTGATGTTCCGGACAAGACCAGGGACGAACTGGCGGCGCGCGCTGCCCGCGCCGGGATGTCCCTGCAGGAATACCTGCGCGGATTGCTCGTACAGAGCGCTGCCCGTCCCACAGCCAGCGATCTCATCGCTCGTGCTCGTTCCCGCGTCGAGGCAACCGGCGTCCGGGTCGACGCTGAATCGATCCTGGCCGCTCGCGACGCCGACCGGCGGTGACCCAACTCGTCGTCTGCGACGCCTCCGCAGTGGTTGCGATCCTGCTGGACTCGGGACCGGATGGGCAATGGGCTACCGACGCTCTCACTAACGCCGACCTCTCCGCCCCCAGCCTGCTGCCGTTCGAGGCCGACAACATTATTCGACGCCACGAACTCGCCGGAGTCATCAGCGCTGACCAAGCCGCCCAAGCCCACTGCGACCTTATCGATCTAGCCGTCGAGCACTGGCCCTACGAGCTCTTGGCGCCCCGAGCCTGGCAACTTCGCCATAACCTGACGACGTACGACGCCAGCTACGTCGCCCTCGCCGAACTCCTCGGGGCAACGCTCGTCACGCTTGACCTCCGCATCGGCCGCGCGCCAGATCTTCGCTGCACGGTCGCCACGCCGTAGAGGGATCGTCAACTGGCACGCTGACCGCTCGCGCAGGTCGCTGGCGCGCGGCTGCCGGTACGTGATGCACGACAGTCTCTGTTGCTCATATATACTGTGTGCCACTCACGTATATGGAGGCTGACGGTGACGAAGCGACTAATCGAACTCGACGACGATCTGCTGGACGATGCGCAGCGCGAACTGAACACCACCGGGGTGTCGGACACGGTGCGCACAGCGTTGAAGCAGGCCGCATCCGCAGCCGCGCGAGCGCGCCAGATTGACTGGCTTCGCGATGGCGGACTTGAGTCGCTGGCAGAACCAGAGGCCCGGGCCGCAGTGTGGCGTTGATCGCCCGCTACCTGATAGATACCAGCGCCGCCGCTCGGATGCGGCACTCAGTGGTCGCCGCGCGGTTGGCGCCGCTCATCGAGGCAGGCGTGGTGGCTACGTGTGCCCCTTTGGACGCAGAAGCGCTCTACAGCGCACGCAGCGCGACCGAGTACGAGCAGATTCGGACTGACCGTCGGAACGCCTACGAGTACGTGTCCACCGAGGACCAACACTGGCAAGCTGCCTTCGAGGCTCAACGCGGCCTCGCCCGGACGGGCCGTCACCGCGCAGTTGGGATCGCCGATCTACTCACCGCAGTACTCGCCGGGGAACATCAACTGACTCTCGTGCACTACGACGCCGACTTCGACATTGCTGGCGAGGTAATCACGTTCGAGAGCCAATGGGTGGCGCAGCGCGGCAATTTGCCCTGACCAGCGAGCCGAGAACGCGTCGCTCTGACATGTCCGCAAGCCGATCCCTCACCGACGAGGACGGCAATCCGGGAGGCAACCGATTTCGGCAGTGACACTCACCCGTTCGGTGTGCGTACGAGCTGGCCACCTTCCTCGGTAGGCACCTCGGTGAAGCCAAGCTTCGCTGGGAGTGAAGATGGAACCAGAGCGCGGCTCTCGGGATCGAGGACGGCCGCAGCCGCATGTCGATCTGCGTATCTGACTGACTCACGCAAGAGAAACCGCGCAATGTTGTAGTCGTGCTTGCTGGGCTTGACGAAGAATCTCCCGATCACCAACAGATATTGGGCCTGGCCGCCCATCTGCGCGGCGAGGTCACGTGCCCAAGCGACGTCCGGTGGCCCATAAATCTGCGCGTGACCGACCACGTTTCTCGTGGGTGCAGCGCTGACCGGGGCTTGGTCGAACACCCAAGAGACCTCGGCATCTATCTCCTGCAGCCACTGCAGCGGCTCTAACCGCGCGAAGCTCCCGGCTTCATCGCCGAGCTCGCCGATGACTTCGCAAAGGCGTACGAGGTCTTGATCCCTGCGATCACGAATCATGGCCGAGGACACTACCCGTCCGGGCACCCAGTTCGACGGCGCAGAGCCGCCAGCCGCCCGGATGGGATCCTCTAGGGGGATGAACTCTGCCGTTCGAAGTGGCGAGGTTGAAATGGGCAAGTTGTCACGTCGCACGAGTAGCCGAAGGTTTCGCCTGGCGGTCATCGTCCTACAGGAAGGTCCCGCAAGCGTGCGGGCGCGGACGAGGGTGACGGTCGACCTCAGTATTCGTCGAGGCCGGGGAGAACGCGTCGGGGCGGCTTGTCGGGGGTCAACCGGTCGACTCGTATTGTGCGTGGACCTTCTGGACCGGCGAGGACGACCAGGTCACCGGGGCCGGCACTCTCCAGCTCCTGCACGACTTCCTCGACCGTCCACGGGTCGGCAGAACCTTCCACCGGTCGAGCGATCTGCACCGCGCTGCCGGTCCTGGTGGCGACCGCCTGTGCCAGATCGGTATCGGCCGGGCCGACTAGTAGCACCCACCGAGCTTGGCCGGTCGCGCGTGTCACAGCGTCATCATCCGGTGAAGGGGCCCTGTGGCGATCGGCTCGGTAGATCGTCCAGTGGTATGCCGCGATGGTGCCGGTCGTGACCAGCAACCCGAAGGTGAACCGGGTGCTGCGCAGGGTCTCGGCGCCCAGCTCGCCGGTCAACGCGTCGTCGATCACCAGGTAGACCCCGACGAGCAGGGCGATCACCGCGACCACTCCGGAGAGCCCGAACAAGAGCAGCAGGTAGATGCGTCTGGTGCGGGATGATAGTTCTCCTCGCGCGGGGCCCCTGGCCGCGTTCGCGGTCGGGGTCTCGTCGGTGGGCTCGCCAGCGAAGTCGCGGGTCGCGGCGCGTTGGCACCTGCGCCAATGGATCCACCACACCGGCACGCCGACCAGCAGCAATGTCAGGGCCGCTAGCAGCGCGTTGACGGCACCACCGCCGAGCAGCAGGTCTGCTGATCCGGCCAGTGCCTCGACCCCCGCCACCAGGATCATCGTCAGACCCGCGGCCGCGGCGACCAGGCCGACCGCGGACATGAGGTAGTCGTAGACCCGTCGAGGCTCCGAGCGACCCGGCGTCTCGACGGCGGCCAACACGGCCCGGTGATACCACCATACGACCAGGCCGACGACTGCCACTGCGAGCAGAGAGGGCAGTGCGACGAAATGGCGCGCCGCACTGCTGGTCTCGGGGTCGCCGATGAGCCACACCAGCACCTCGTAGCTGGCGGAACTAAGAGACCCGAGCGCGGTCAACAGTCCACCCGCCGCACCGATCAGCAGCACGTAGATCAACCACAACGTGCCGCGCCGCGACCCAAGCCCAGCCCCGACCCAGTGCACCAACCAGACGACGCCCCCGATGGCCAGCTGCACCGCTGCCACTCTCCTCGGGTCTCCGCCCATCACCACTAGCGCCTCGCCGGCCAGCCCGAGCAGCGACTCCAACGATGTCGTCAACAGCTCGGCCAACCCGCTCACGGCGGTCACCAGTCCGATCAACGAGCCGACCAGAACCAGCAACTGCAACCGGCCGGTAGGAGTCAGGCGTCGACCGATCCACCAGTGCGCCGCCCACAACGGGCCCCATACTAGGAGCGTGGCCAGGCCCGAGGCCGAGTATTCCTGCACCCCAACCGCCCATTCCAGCACGGTAAACAGCGCTACCATCGAAACCACCAGAGCCGTCAGCGACGCGACAGTCAGGTAGGCCGTCCACCCCAGGGACCGGACCTCATTCGGGTCGTGAACGATCCGTTGCCGGGTCCACAGGATGAGACCGGCCGCGACGGGAACCCCGATGACGGTGAACGTGATCGAGCGAGCCAGCTCCGCGGGTCTGTCCACCAAGGTCGGGGATCGCTCGAGCAACGGGGTCAGCAGCCCGACCAGCCCCGCCGCGGCGACGGCCAGCAGCGCATAGAGCAGGAGGTACTGGAAGAAGCGGCGGACGGCCATCAGGGCCCGGCCTCACAGGTGAAAAGCGGCCAGGGCACGCCCTGCAACACCCAGCCGTCTGCCGTCGAGACGAGCCGGTAGATCTGCCGCTCGGCGTAGGCGTCGGTATCGAGAGGCTCGGTCGGGTAGACCACATCAACCTCCACCCGCGCGCCCGAATCAGTGGTCGCCGTGTCGATCAGCACGACCCGCCCGGCGTCCTGGTAGAAAACCTCCCGCAGGTCCTCCAGGGTGCACGCCCCGTCAGGATCGAGGTATGTCGCAGCCTGCTCGAGGTCGTCGTCGAAGACGTCGCGCAAGAATGACTGCACGGTCCCTTCCGGAGTGCCTACATCGAAGTCCTTCGCCCGCTGGCCGCCGCGCACCACCACGGCGATCAGCGCGAGTAGAACGACCAGGGCGACGAACCCGGCCAGCACCCACTGCGGACGCCTACTCATGCCCGAGTATCCCACCGTAGCCATTGCCAGACCAGCACCGCCCGATCAGAGCCGCGCGAACTTACGCCTGGACGCTCGGCACACCTTCGTCGCACTCTCACGGAGCCACCCGAGACGCCTTCAACGCCGCTCACACCAACGGCTCCAACTCTTAACGACACTCAGCGAGCATCCTCGCCCAAGGTCCGGCGGGTTCCCCTAAGCGGAACCACAAACGACAAACACCCACGTCATCGAGTACTCCGGCCGCAGAGCATCTAAGCGGCGTCCCGTAGCCCCTGTCCGGCATCTCGTCCCGGGACCGGGGCGTCATTCGATGCAGCGTGCAGGCCATCGCGCTACTTTGCGAAGGAACGCGACACACCACGATTTACGCGAAGTGTGGCGCGGTTGTCCGTGCAGCCTTCGCCCGATCTCGACAGACTTGTCGAGATGGCTCTTACTTTTCCCAAACGGGTTTGTATGGGGGCTCGGGTGACCAGGTACAGCACTTTCATCGCGGCTTGCTCGGTCGGGAAATGGCCACGAGCGTGCACGGCCCACCGGGAGCGGGAGTTCAACGCGTCATCGGCCAACATCGAACCCGAGCCGGGCATACGCGCAGCTCAGGTGCCACCACAAGGCGCTGGACTTGCCCGTGATCACCGACTGGCCCGACGGCACTGTCCCATCGGAGAGATCTGGTTCGTCTTGCCGGGTGAATCTTGCGCCGAGCAACCTCCAGCAGAGCATTCACATCAGCATCGGTGTGGGCCGAACCCAGGTGCTCCAACACCTTGTCCCGTCCGTTCTTGCGTTCCGCGATCTGCACCGCCGTCGCCCCAGAAGCAGTCCGGACCCGGCGAACGAAAACCACACCACGACCCTACCGAGCCAGTTAGTGTGTCCAACCCCCAAGCCATAACCCGCTGACCAGCACCAACGCAGGCACCAAATCGCTCCGAAATGGCACGAGTCGGGTCACCGGATCAATCTTTCGCGGCCGACGCGCTTGGTGCCTTGGGAGGATGCCGTCATGGTTCGCGCTCTCGTCCAGGGTTACGAGCACATCCACACGTCGTTGGCATCCTCGAGAACCTACTGTTCGTTGTGGGTTCGGTGTTGTTCTTCAAGGCGTTCGAGCAGTACTACACGCTCGCCGTGGCACTCTCCGTGTGTTGAACGACACCCTGGCTGACCACGGGGAGGTGGGTTGGCGTCATCCGGGGTGAGGACGTCGTCAGTGTCGGGTGGGGTGGGGGTCGGTCTAGGGTTCGCGTCAAGAGCGTGATCATGCTCTGGTAACGCGCGACGGCCCTCCCATGCTTTGGCGAGCAGGAGGGCCGTCACTTGGTGCTTGGAGGGCACCCGATGCTGATGGTAGGCACTGACCTGGTTGAGGTCGAACGATCGCTGGCCGGTGGGGAGTTGGCCTGCCCTGGGTGTGGGGGTGTGCTGGGACCGTGGGGGCATGCCCGGTCCCGGTCCTGCAGGGGGCCGGACGGGCCGGTGCGGCACCGGCCGCGCCGTGCCCGGTGCGGCTCGTGTAGGCGCACGCACGTGCTGCTGGCCCGGGTGTGGTTGGCGCGCCGCGCGGACGCGGCCGCCGTGATCGGGGCAGCCCTGGAGGCCAGCGCGGCGGGGACCGGTCACCGACCGATTGCGGTCGCGTTGGGGCGTCCGGTGTCCACGGTGCGGGGGTGGTTGCGCCGGTTCAGCATCCTGTCCCAGGAGGTGCGAGCGTTCTTCACCCGGTTGCTGTATGCGCTGGACCCGCGGGCACCTGCCCTGGTGCCACAGGGCGCGGGGGTGCCTGACGCGGTCGAGGCGATCGGGCGGGCGGCCGGCGCCGCCGTGGTCAGGTTGGGTCCGGTGCCCCCGTGGGAGTTCGCCGCCGGGGCCAGCGCCGGTCTGCTGCTGGCCCCGGCTGCGGTTGGGGTGTGAGCAACACGAGTTGACCCTTCCCGGTGGCCCCTGGGGTCGGCCAGGCTCCGACCTTGACCGGTTTCAGTCGAGGTGAAAGGTGGACCATGGGCCACAAGCACAGACCAGGAGACGAACAGGCCGTCCGGGCCGAGCGGGCCCGGGACGTGGCCTTGTTCCGGTACGCGTTGATCCGGCAGGCCGCGGACGCGTCGTTGAGCACCCGGGCGCGTGGTGCCCTGGTCCGCGGCCTGGCCGGGGTCGAGCACACCGGTCCGTTCGGGGACAAGGTGGTCGTGTCCCGGTCCAGCCTGGACCGGTGGATCCGGGCCTGGCGGGCCGGTGGGTTCGACGCGCTGCTGCCCTCGGCCCAGCACGCCGAGCCGGCCACCCCCGCCAGGGTGTTGGAGTTGGCGGCGGCGCTCAAACGTGAGGTCCCGGGGCGCACCGCCGCGCAGGTCGCGGCGATCCTGGGCGAGCACGGCACGACGGTGGTGCCCTCGGCGCGCACGCTGCAACGTCACTTCGCACGGTTGGAGCTGAACACCCGCCCCGACGGGTCCCCACCGAAAGGGTTCGGCCGGTTCGAAGCGTCCGCGGTGAACGAACGGTGGACCGGGGACGCGTTGCACGGGCCGGTGATCGGCGGTCGCAAGACCTACCTGATGGCGTTCATCGATGACCACTCCCGAGTGTTGACCGGGTACCGGTGGGGCCACAGCGAGGACATGCTGGCCCTGGCCGCCGCGTTGCGGGCCGGCCTGGCCTCCCGCGGTCTTCCGCAGGTGGTGTACCTGGACAACGGAGCGGCCATGGTCTCCGGGCAACTCCTGCGGGCAATGGCGGTGCTGGGCATCCGGTTGACGCACTCCAGGCCGGGCCAACCCCAGGGCAGGGGCAAGATCGAGAGGTTTTTTCGCACCGTCCGCGATCAGTTCCTGATCGAGCTGACCGTGCCCGGCGTCGCCGAGAAGGTTACCGACCTGGCCACCTTGAACGAGCTGTTCACAGCCTGGGTGGAGACCGTGTACCACCACCGGGTGCACTCCGAGACCGACCAAAGCCCGCTGGCCCGGTTCAGCACCGCCGAGTCGCCGGTGCTGCCGACCCCGGCGCAGCTACACCAGGCGTTCTTGTGGTCCGAGTACCGCCTGGTGACCAAGACCGCGACCGTGTCCCTGCACGGCAACACCTACCAGGTCGAGCCCGCCCTGATCGGGCGCCGGGTCGAGCTGGTCTTCGACCCCTTCGACCTGGCCGACATCGCCGTGCGCTACACCGGCCGGGACATGGGCACCGCGGTCCCACACCAGATCGGCCGGCACGTCCACCCCGCCGTCACACCCACCCACCAGGCCGGGCCGGCCCCGGCCACCGGCATCGACTACCTGGCCCTGGTCCGTGGCCAGCACACCACCGCGGTGGCCCACCGCGTCAACTACGCCGCGATGAGCAACCCAGCACCCGCCGCCGAGCCACCCGAGCCCACCGGACCCCTCGAGCCTGGCGTGCCCGAGGCCGGGCTGGTCCTGCCCGGACAAACCGACCTGCTGGACCTGCTGGACCCCACCGACCACGAACCCCAGGAGCAGCTATGACACTGGACCGCCTCCAAGCCCACTACGGTTTCACCCGGATGCCCTTCGGTCGGGCCCTGGCCCCGGGCATGCTGCACCGGCACACCAGCCACGCCGAAGCCGTGGCCCGCATCGCCTGGTGCATCAACGAACGCGCCCTCGGTGTGCTCACCGGTGAGGTCGGCGCCGGCAAGACCGTCGCCGTCCGCGCCGCCCTCGCCGGGCTGGACCCCTCCCGGCACACCACCATCTACCTGGGCAACCCCACCGTCGGCGGCCGCGGCCTGTACGGCGGGATCGTCACCGCCCTGGGCGGCATCCCCCGCTTCCACAAGGCCTCCCTGATCCCACAAACCACCGACCTGCTCGCCGCCGAAGAACACGAACGAGGCCGCACCGTCGTGCTCATCATGGACGAGGCCCACCTGCTGGCCACCGACCAACTCGAAGAGCTCCGGTTGCTGACCAACGCCGACATGGACTCCCACTCACCGTTCGCGGCGCTGCTGCTGGGCCAACCCACCCTGCGCCGGCGGATCAAGCTGGGCACCTTCGCCGCCCTGGACCAACGCATCAGCCTGCGCTACGCCATGACCGGCATGACCGACAAGGAAACCAAGTCCTACCTGGCCCATCACCTGGCCCTGGCCGGCCGCTCCGACACGTTGTTCTCCGATGACGCGACCGCCCTGATCCACCAAGTCAGCCGCGGCATCCCCCGCGCGGTCAACAACCTCGCCGTCCAAGCCCTCGTCGCCGCGTTCGCCACCAGCAAGGCCATCGTCGACGAGTCCTCCGCCCGCGCCGCCGTCACCGAAGTCACGACAGAATGACCATCACCACGACAGCCTGACCACGAACGCCCCGCCCGAAAGCCCCGGCGGGGCGTTCCTGTCACCACCCCACGTCCTCACCAACCATGACGCTCACGTCGTCACCCGACGCGTCCGCCAACATCCGTGGTCGGTCGGCGTTTATGTTGATCGGTTCTCTTGGGAACGGGCTTCGCCGGTCGTGGCAGTCCCGCGAGCAGGGATCCGCTGCTCGTTCCTGAAACCATGACACTGCGGCGCGGTGGGCTCGTGCTGGCGGCCCACGATCGCGGGGTATGCCGTCGCATGGCTACGGACGTCCTGTGGTGTTGCCCGCCTCGGTCATCGCCGTGGTCTCCGGTTCGATCACCGTCGGCGCCGTGTGGGGCGATTGGGTCCCGGTCTGATCGCCTTGAAGAGTTCATCGTGCCCTGGCCGGTGGAACGCTGATGATCTCGGCGGTGCTGAGTTGACGGGTCACCAAAGAAGCCACCCATGGGGCCAGGTCAGGCCGTCACAGTAGAGCCCTCTCTCCCTGACATAGCCACCCCCACCGATCACCGTGTTGGGGATCCAGTCTGTGACGTAGCGCTCAGTGGTCCTGGTTGGCATGGTCCCCGCGACGCGCCACGATCACCTGGCTCACGGCAATGAATGTCGCTACGCCCAGGGACACGGCCAGGGTGAGCAGGTCATCGCGTGCCTTCACTGTGATGAAAGCGCCGAGCACGACCACGTCGAGCACGATGGCGATGGCGGGGATGACGATATTGGCCTTGATGTCGGAACGTAGGTGCCTGATGACGCCCCAGTGGATGGCAATGTCCATCGCAAGGTAGAGAATCGCGCCCATCGAGGCGATCTGGCTCAAGTCCAGGAACGCAGCGAGCACGATGGCTAAACCGGCTGTCACCACCAAGGACTGGTGATGCACGCGAGAGGGCAGACCGGGAGCCTGTCCCATGTCACGCAACATGTCATAGAGCCGGGAAACCGAATAGATGCTGGCCAGCAGTCCCGAGAATGTTGCCACCACGGCCAGAGCGATGGTCAGGCCCACTCCCCAGGAGCCGAAGAGAGGCTCGGCTGCCGCGGCTAGCGCGTAGTCGCGAGCCGCGACGATCTGCTCGACGTTGAGGCTTCCGGCCACTGAAACGGTGAGCAGCAGGTAAAGCACGGCGCACAAGGCGATGGAGATCATGATCGAGCGGCCAACGTTCTTCTTCGGCTCCGCGATGTCGCCACCTTGGTTGGTGATAGTCGTGAAGCCCTTGTAGGCCAAGATGCATAAGGTGGTCCCGGCCAAGAAACCGAGAAGGCCCTGGTCACTGCTCCCACCGTCGTTGCTGGCGAAGTTGAAGATCGACGAGGCCCCGGCCGCGACGATACCGCCGATGGCCAAGGCCGCGATGCCGAAGATCTTCAGCCCTGCCGTCACGGTGGCCGAGCGCTCGACCCATTGAGTGCCGACGAGGTTGACCAGGGCCGCTACCACGATGACCAGCACAGCCAGAAGAGGCACCAGGATTGCGGAGTCTTGCAGGCCGAACGGGCGAAGCGCGTAGGTCCCAAACGTGCGGGCTAGAAGGCTCTGGGCCACCACCATCGAGACATACATGAATAGTGAGAACGTGCCCGCGATGATGCCAGGGCCGTA
Source organism: uncultured Actinomycetota bacterium (assembly GCA_963803695.1). Lineage (GTDB taxonomy): Bacteria > Actinomycetota > Actinomycetes > Actinomycetales > Dermatophilaceae > Ornithinicoccus. The sequence goes on along the minus strand of CAWDNY010000009.1, from coordinate 30,692 downwards.
AGCCGCCTTAAGCACCATGGCGATGCCGCCGGAGGAGGGGTTGGTGTCGGAGTACTTGACGTAGGAGTAGGCACTGAAAGCCACGACCACAGCACCAGCGAGGAACGCGACCGGCATCAAGGTGCCAGCCAGTTCGCTTACTTGGCCGACCAAAGCGAAGATGCCGGCACCGATCATGACGCCGGTACCCAGCGAGACCGAGCCAACCAGGGACAGTTTTTCGTTAGCAGAACTCACGGCGACCAACCTAGCCAGGAAGTTCTCCTAAGCATCAATTCGACAGATGGACGCCCCACTGCGGGTGCCCCGCCCCGCGAGCCTTGGGAGTTGCTAGCGGTGACCTAGTGGTGTCACCCGTCGAGTCGCCAGTGCAACGCCGAGAAGCGCGGTGGACGACGAAAGCAGTGGCTCCTCTCGTCGTCTGACTGCACCCTGGTGGCCCCCATCTGAGGGTGGCCGTTATTGGTTGGGCTCGATGATGTGACAGATGCGGGCGTCGGTGCAGTCCGTCGGGTCGAGCTGGTTACTTCGGTTGATGAGGTTTTCGAGTTCGTCTTCGAGGGTGGCGAGTTTGGCTTGCCGCGACCGGACGTCATCCAACTTGGCCAACAGCAGGGAGTGAACGTGGGTGCACGGGGTCGTGCCGTCTCGGCGAAGGTTCAGGATGCTGGCAATCTGCACGAGAGTGAGCCCGGCCGCTTGGGCAGCGCGGATGAACTGCACCTGGGTCAGGGTCGAGTCACCGTAGAGCCGGTAGCCGTTTTCGCCTCGCTCTGGTGCCGGGAGCAGTCCCCTGCGTTCGTAGTAGCGGATGGTCTGCGCGGGTACGCCGGATGCTGCCGCGACTTGTCCGATGCGCATGGCCGCATCATATCGACTTGACCTTGCACCATAGTTCAAGGTTTACCGTCCTGTTTATGGACATCACATTGCTGTACTTCGAGGATTGCCCGAACTGGAAGCTCGCCGAGCAGCGGCTGGCCGCAATGGCAAAGGACCGGCCGGACGTAAGGGTGATACGCGCCCTGGTGCGCACCCCGGCTGAGGCCGAGCGTCTCGGCTTTCTTGGCTCACCGAGCATCCAGGTCGACGGTGTGGATGTCTTCGCGGAACCGGGCTCGCAGGTGGGGCTGTCGTGTCGGCGCTATTGGACTCCCGATGGGTACCAAGGCGCGCCCTCGCTGGAACAGTTGACGGGTGCGTTGACGGGTGCGTGACCGGATGGGCGTCATCGGCCCGGTTGCTGCCCTCGCTGGCGTGGTCGGCGTGTGTTGTCGGTTGCCGTTGCTGCTTTCTTTGGGTGTGCTGGGCGCTTTTGCCGGGGCTTCGTTACAGAGTTGGGCTCTGCTCGCCCTCGGGCTGATGTCGGCTGTGGCGGACCCCGCGAACCGAGGGGGCACATCGTGACCCACAAATACGACCTGATCGTCATCGGTGCGGGTATGGCTGGTGTCGCCGCTGCGAAGAAGTGCGCCATCAGCGGGTGGGACGTCGCGATTGTTGATTTCCTGCCGTATGGCGGCACGTGTGCGCTACGGGGGTGTGACCCGAAGAAGATCTTGCGCCGCGGCGCCGAGATCATCGACGGTGCCCGACTGATGCGCGGTAAGGGCATCGCCGAAGCGGACCTATCCATCAACTGGGCCGATCTGATGAAGCACAAGCACGGCTTCACCGACCCGGTCCCGAAGAATATGGAAGACGACCTCGCGGACAACGGGGTTGACACGTTGCATGGCCACGCGAGGTTCACCGGCCCGCAGCAGATCGAGATTGACGACGTCGCCTACGAGGCCGACCGGTTCCTGATCGCTACCGGCGCAAAGCCCCGGCCCTTGGATTTCTCCGGCCAGGAACATCTCATCGACAGCACTGACTTCCTTAACCTGGAGGTCCTGCCGGCGCGGGTTTTGTTCATCGGTGGCGGCTTCATCTCCTTCGAGTTCGCGCACATCGCCGCCCGCGCCGATTCCTCGGTGACCATCGTCGACCGCGGTGATCGCCCGTTGAAGGGTTTTGACCCTGACCTGGTGGAGCTGTTGATTGAGCGCGGCAACCAGGCTGGCATCGCCCTGCGGCGCTCGGCCACCATCGCTGCCATCGAACCAACTGAGCGCGGCTACCGGGTCACCCTCGAGACGCCAACAGGTCCCGAGACGGTCGAGACCGACGTGGTCGTCCACGGTGCCGGACGGGTCGCCGACCTGTCCGGGATGGGTCTGGATGTCGCCGGCGTGGCGTGGGGCGAACACGGCGTGCACGTAAGCGGCCACCTGCAAAGCACGACGAACCCTGCGATTTGGGCTGCCGGTGACAGCGCGGATACCCCTGGGATGCCGCTGACACCTGTCGCGGTCTCCGAAGCTAAAGTCGCCGCGTCCAACATGCTCAAAGGCACCACCACGACCCCGGACTATGCAGGCGTCCCCACGGCGGTCTTCACGATCCCTGAGCTCGTCCGCGTCGGCATGCTCGAATCCGAAGCCCGAGAGCAGGGCATCGACCTCACCGTCCGCTACTCCGACACCAGCACCTGGTATTCCAACTACCGCATCGGTGAAAACACTGCGGCAGCGAAAATCCTCATCGACCGCTCCACCGGCCTGATCGTCGGCGCCCACCTCTTAGGCCCCGAATACGGAGAGCTGGTCAACACTTTCGGGGTTGCCATCAAACTTGGCCTCACGGCCAGGCAACTCAGATCTGCCACAGCCGCATACCCCACCGTCGGCTCCGACCTCGGCTCAATGCTCTAGGTGTCTGTTCCCCCATCGACGACGACTGGGCCGGTGTACTCGCCAAGGCGGAGGCGATCGTGTGGAAGCTCCAGTTTGGTGAAGTTCTGTCAGGGCCGCCTCGACGGCCCGGTCCTAAGCCGCTACCTGGACCGTTCGTTGGACGCTGACCCGTCACGCACCTTTCCCTGGCCCCAACCGTGAGACAGCCCCGGCGCCGGGCACGGTCTACGTCGGCTCACCAAGTCAACTCCGGACCTGAGGAGCAGTCGCGCGTCTCTAGCCAAGTGGTCTGGGTGCGCCTGTTCGCCCTGGTCGCGATCCTCGTCGTTGCAGGAGTGACCGCGGCCGTCGTGGGCCCGCCGGATGCACAGCAGATTCAGGCATACATCGCCAGGGCAGGTTCGGCCGCCCCAGTGCTGTTCGTTTTCATTTACGCCATGGTCACTCTGCTCCCACTGCCCAAAAATGTCTTCGCCGCCCTCGCCGGTATGATGTTCGGCCTGGTGCTCGGAGTCGTGGTGGTCTTCCTCGCGGCGCTCCTCGGCGCGGCGGCCGCGTTCGCCCTCAGCCGGATGCTCGGGCGCGATGCCATAGAGCGGATCACTGGCGCTCGGGTCGCACGAGTCGATGCGTTGCTGAACAGGCGGGGGATCATCGCAGTCATCGGCGTGCGGCTGGTCCCCGTCCTGCCGTTCACCGTTATCAACTATTCCGCCGGGCTGACCGCGGTCAGGACCAGGGACTACGCCATCGGTACCGCGGTGGGCATCGTCCCGGGCACGGTCTCTTTCGTGGCATTGGGAGCGTTCGGGACAGCACCGGGATCGTGGCCGTTCCTGATCTCGGCCACCGTCCTGATCGCCCTGACCGGCGGCGGCCTCCTCGTCGCCCGCAAATCGCGCTCATACGTGCAACCCCGCCAATAGTCCTCCCGCGAAGTCCGTTCCGTCAGCCCAACTCCAAACGGCGAACGCCCACCATACGGTGCAGCCTTCGGCCGGGGTCCCATCGCTCGCGTCGCCTGACTTTCGGGTGGCGTTGTTGCCGCGGCCAACAACAAAGCGACGTATGACGCTATCATCGCTGTATGACGATGGATATGGAGGTAGTCGGCGATAGCGCTGAGGCCCTCGACGAAATGTCGGCGAGTAGGGCCGCGGCTTGCCTGTTCCGGGGGATGAGCGACCCGTCACGAGTGGCGATCCTGCGGCATCTACTCCTCGGTGAGCACAACGTGTCCGCATTGACGGCTCATCTGCACCTCGCGCAGTCGACCGTCTCGAAGCATCTCGCATGTTTGCGTGACTGTGGCTTGGTCGAGTCGCGTCCCGCCGGTCGGACGTCGGTGTTCTCGTTGCGTCATCCTGAGTCAGTCCTCAAAATGTTTGCGGCCGCGGAAGAACTCCTGACGGCAACGGGGGACGCCGTGGTGTTGTGTCCGATATACGGCGAGGACGTGGGGTGATGAGCGAGCACGGGCACGCCGCGACGTTCGTGAGTGACTCCGCCCAACGTCGCAAGCTTGGCCGGCGCGCTCAGTGGCTAGCCGCGGTGGCGGTGTCCTACAACCTGATCGAGGCCGTCATCGCGATCCTCGCTGGCCTCGCGGCTGGCTCGATCGCGCTGGTCGGGTTTGGCTTGGATTCCCTGGTTGAAGTCAGCAGTGGGCTGATCATCTTGTGGCAGTTCCGCAGTCGCTTCCCCGAAAGCCGCGAACGCGCTGCCTTGCGACTGATGGCCCTGTCGTTCTTCGCTCTCGCTGCCTACGTGGGCTTCGAAGCAATCCGGACGCTGACCAGCGATGATCAGCCCGAGCCGTCCCGCATCGGGATCGCGCTGGCGCTCGCCTCACTGGCGATCATGCCCTTCCTGTCCCTGGCGCAACGTCGGACGGGCAAGAGCTTGGGCTCGAATGCCGTGGTCGCCGACTCGACCCAGACCCTGTTGTGCACCTACCTATCGGCCGTGCTGCTCGCCGGACTGCTCCTGAATGCCACCCTAGGCTGGTCATGGGCCGACCCGATCGCCGGTTTGGTGATCGCAGCCCTCGCCGTCCGCGAGGGCATGAACGCCTGGCGCGGCCAAGGCTGTGCTTGCACTCCGACGCTCGCCGACCCGCATCTACAGAACGATGCCATCGGTGCCTGCCGTGATCTTTGTTGTGAGCCCAGCGAGGCCGGCTGACCACCCCCACCAATCTCTACATCGGCGGACCTCAACGAGGGCCCGGGGTGGGCTGCGCGTGTCGACCACGCCCGATCAGGAAGCGTCGAGTCGGGCTAGCTCATCGTCGGTGAGGGAGAGATCGGCAGCGGCCGCCGAGTCGGTCACCGACTGCGGCCGTTTCGCGCCAGGGATGGGTATGACGACCGGTGCCTGGGCGAGCTCCCACGCCAACGCGACCTGTTGAGGGCTGACGCCTCGCTGCTCCGCCACCTCAGCGAACGCGGGGTGCTTGGCGGCGAGGTCTTTGGCATCAGCGAGGCCGCCAAGGGGGGACCAGGCCAAGAAGGCAAGGCCGAGCTCGCGGCATACCTCGATCTCAGGCGCACTGGACCGGAACTTCGGGCTGAACTGGTTTTGCACGCTGACGAGCGCATCCCCGAGCACCTCGTGTGCACGCCGAATCTGGTCCGGGTTCACGTTCGACAATCCGATCATCGCGACCTTGCCGGAGTCGGCGATCGACTTGAGCGTGGCGAAGACTTCTTCGTCCTCGACCGCGGGGTCCGGGCGGTGGTGTTGCCACAAGGCGATCTGATCTACGGCGAGCCTGCGCAGGCTGTCATCGAGCGCCGACCGCAAATGCTCGGCGCTGCTGTCGGTGGCCCATCCGCCCTCCTCGGTGCGGACATGCCCGCCCTTGGTGGCCAGCAAGACTTGGTCACGCACTCCGAGCTCATCCATGAGTGAGGCGACGAGGGTCTCGTTCTGACCCTGCGCGCTCACGCCGTCGTCGCCAGATCCGTAGGCATCCGCGGTGTCGAACAGGGTGACCCCGGCATCGAGGGCCGCTCGCATGGTGTCGAGCAGTTGCTGCCTCGGCTGCTCGCCGTCCTGGCTCATCGTCATCAGGCCGAGCCCGATGGCCCCGACCTCGTGGCGGCCGGTGCTGTCATTGCCAATCGTCCGTGTATGCATGTCAGGCAGCCTATGCACGCGATGCTCCGTGCCGATGCCCGGCCCTGATCGCGGCGACCATTGCCGCAGGCGGCTAGGACGCGTCGGCCCTGCGACGAAGGAACCGCCTAGGACGTTCGAGTTGGGCTTGCGCCATGGACTCCGACGCCAGTGCTGTGCTGGCCACTCCGATGGCCGAACCGCAGTAGGCAACGGTTCGTCCGGCGCGTGGCAGTCCCCGAGCACGGTGCTGAGGTTATCCGGCGGCAGCAAGGTTCCTCTGGCTGGATCGGTGAGGTCGGGGTAGGGCACCGCGATGCTGCCGGGGATCTGGTGGGTAAAAGCGGTCGCGAAACTCGGCCGCAGTGGGGTGACGTGACCCGGCTCGAGCGGCAGAGCGTGCGCCGCCCCTCCTGCAGGCCGCCATCTAGGGCGACGAAGGCGCCAGCAAGCCGCTCGCTGCCTGGCCGGGTGAGCGGTAAAACGGCTTCGGGGTCGGACAGAGCGTCCACGACATCGGCAAAGACGGCACCGGGGATGTGCCCCTGTAGGTACTGCTCATGCAGGCTCACGTAGCCACCGGGCCGACCGGGAGACATGTGGCATGACGTGTCGACCACGAGGAGGTCGTCGTCCCCCAGGTTGGCCTTCAGCCATTCAATGTCGACCAGGGGCGAATTCGGAGCCGGAATCGTCATCGCCTCAGCCTGACACCTGCGAGTGCCACACGCGGTCAACGTTGCAGGAACTGCGAGGTGTGCCTACGTGCCCCTCGTAGTCACATTCGCCATTCGCGCCCTACGATCCGGGGCCTAGTAGCGAAGGATATCCACTGAGCCTGATTGCGATCTCGATTGTGCTCACGTGATATGGCGGTGGAGCAACGAGAGCGTCGCCTTGACCATATTGGGACATGCAGTGCTCGCATAGGTGGGCTTTCTCGCGACAAGTCAGAACGCTTTCAACGTTGCCGATATGTCGCAGGAACGGTTGTTTCTTGCCGGCTCGTGGTCTACGCAGTCATCGCGGCCGCGTTCGGCATGGGCGGGTTCTTCGCCTCACGACATGCTCGATCGGGTTTAGCCTCGGAAAGATGATTGAACTGTCCAGGCGGGACGCCCGGCGGATTGCTGTGCGTGCCCAGATGCTCACCGCCGATCGCCCTGCCTCGCTCATCAACGTAGTCCGTGGTCTCACGCTGCTCCAGATCGACGCGACCAACTCGGTCGCGCCCAACGCTGATCTTGTCGTATGGAGCCGGCTTGGCTCGGCATACTGCCGCGAGGAGTTGGAGGTCACGCGCGATCAAGGCCTGCTGCTTGAGGTGCAGGGGATGATCCGGCCCGCCGAAGACGTCGCGCTCTATCGTGCCGATATGGCCGCCTGGCCAGGTGGCGGTGACGAACCGAAGCCCTGGCAGGTTGCGAACGGCAGATGGGTTGAGGCTAACGATGGGTTCCGCCGGGACATTCTCGATCACATCGAGGCGGCAGGTCCCTCGCTGGCTAGCGAGCTGCCCGACACGTGTGTCACGGCCTGGAAGTCCAGCGGTTGGAACAACGACCGCAACGTCGGTCAGATGGTCGACATGATGGAAGCGCGCGGCGAGATCGCCGTGGCCGGGCGGCGTCGCGGCAAGCGTCTGTGGGACCTCTCGTCGCGGGTCTTTCCAGACGACCCGATCGTCCCCAGCGGGGAGGCGCTGATCACCCGCAACGAACTGCGCCTACACTCGCTCGGGCTCGCCCGCGCCAAGGGTCCTGCTTGTCCCGTCGAGCCGCAAGGAGTGGGGGACGCCGGCCAGCCTGCCGTCATCGAAGGGGTGCGCGGGCAGTGGCGGGTCGATCCGGCATACCTCGATGGTGTTGCGTTTGAGGGGCGCACGACCTTGCTCTCGCCGCTGGATCGCACGATCTTCGACCGCAAACGCATGGTCGAGATCTTCGACTTCGACTATGCCTTGGAGATGTATAAGTCCAAGGCCAAACGTCGGTGGGGCTATTTTGCCTTGCCGATCCTGCACGGTGATCGTTTCGTGGGCAAGGTCGATTGCACGGCAGATCGCAAGTCTGGGGTGCTGCGCGTCGATGCGGTCCACGAAGACGAAGCCTTCACCAGGACCCTGCGATCCGCCGTGGATCACGAGATCGACGATCTTGCAGCGTGGCTGGAGCTGGACCTCTGACGTGAGGTGAACCGCAGCCGGCGCGACGCCGAGGCTAAGCCTGTGCAGTTGATGTCGCTATAGCGACCGGACAGCACAGGCTTATCGAGAACTCCCGGCCGCGAGGTGGTGCAGGGGCGTGCGGAGAGCGCGGGCGATCAGTCATCGTCGCCCTCCTCGGTGCCGAACAGGATGCGGGCACCGCTGCCCTCGCGCGACAACTCGTCGTCCGGATTGTTCAGTCGGCAGGAACGCAGCGACAGGCAACCGCAGCCGATGCAGTCGTCCAGCTCGTCCCGCAAACGCTCCAACTGCTCGATCCGGCGGTCCAGGTCACTGCGCCACAGCCGAGACAGACGCGACCAGTCCTTCTTCGTCGGTGAGCGCCCGGCAGGCAAGGTCGCGAGCGCAGCGCTGATGCTGGCCAGAGGTATGCCGACACGCTGGGATGTGCGGATAAAGGCGACACGGCGCAGGGTGTCGCGGGTGTATCGGCGCTGGTTGCCGCTGGTGCGACTGCTGGCGATCAGACCTTCGCGCTCGTAGAAGTGCAGCGCCGAGACAGCCACACCGGAGCGTTCGGCCAACTGCCCTGGGGTCAGGTCGACGGAGTCCATTTGACCTCAACCATAGTTGAGGTTGTTCAGTGGTCCAGTGACATCGACCAGACCGCGCACCCAGACCTACGGGGTGTTCGATCAGACCCATCGGGCTAGCACCGTTGGACTGCTCGCACTGGTGACGATGTTTGCTTTCGAGGCGGTCGCCGTCAGCCTGGCCATGCCCACCATCGCCGACGCGCTGAACGGCCAAAGCCTCTACCCCATCGCGGTGGTCGGCCTGCTCACCGCTGCGCTTCCCGGGATGGTGGTCGGCGGCATCTGGGGCGATGCTCGAGGACCAGCGCGACCCCTGGTGTTGGGATCACTCGTCTTCGTGCTTGGCCTCCTGCTCTCTGGCCTGGCCGTCACCATGCCGATCTTCGTGGCGGGTCGCCTGCTCCAAGGCCTGGGGTCCGGCCTGGCGTTGACCGCGATGTACGTAGCGATCGGGGACGCCTTCGCGCCAGAACTGCGGACCAAGATCTTCTCGCTCTTTGCGGCCGCCTGGGTGCTGCCCTCGATCATGGGGCCTTTCGTGGCCGGTGCGATGGTCGACCTCTTTGGCTGGCGGTCGGTCTTCTTGATCGTCGCCGTGGTTGCGTTGGTCAGCACTGCATTCGTCCGGGTGGCGATGGTGCCCCACCTGAGCATTCGGCAGGCACCCACCCAGTGGGGGCGGCAACCGGCATACGCACTCGCCGTGGCCGTTGGGGCAGTGTTGTTGCATATCGGCGGGCAAGGCTCTGGCTGGTCCTCCGGCCCACTTCTGTTGGCCGCCGCAGTGGCGCTGGTCGTGGCGTTGCCCCGGCTGCTTCCGCGCGGCACGTTGCGGGCTGGCCCGGGCTTGCCGGCCGTGATCGCCGCACGCGGACTGTTTGCCGCTGGTTTCGCCTGCGTGGAGATCTTTCTGCCGTTGGTGCTGCAGAACGAGAGCGGATTGACTCCCACTGCCAGCGGGCTGGTCTTGATGGTCGGCGCGCTTGGATGGACGGCTGGCTCATGGTTCACCGGCCGGTATGCCGTCCCGACCAATCGCGGCATCGTGCTGCGGGCCAGCGCCTTGTGGCTCTTTGGTGGATCGGCCGTCATCCTCGCGCTCGTCCCGCTGGACCACCTGACCTGGGCGGCGGTGGCAGTGGCCACGACTGGGTTCACCGCGATGGCCGTGGGTATGGGGCTTGCTACCCCTCTGCTGTCCACGCTTGCGCTCGATCTGGCTCCGGGAGGACGGCACGGCGAGAGTGGGGCGGCGCTGCAGATCAGCGATGCGGTCGGTCAGAGCGTGGCGGCCGGCTTGATCGGCGTGGTCTTCGCCCGCTGGTTCCTGTGGGACCAGGACACCTCATACCTCTCGGGTTTCGGCCTGGCCGCCCTGTTGGCCGTGGTGGCTCTCCTGATCGTGGGTCGAACCACCGCGCGCGACCCCGCTTAGCCAGCCGCCGTCACGGTTGCGGCCCACTGTTGCTGATTTCGGTGCACTGTTGCTGCCCGCGCCGGGCTCAAGAGTGGACCAAAGCCCGCAATAGTGGTGGGGCCTGGGCCCAGAGGTTGTCGGCCTCAGACGCGCCTTGGGGTCATGGGTCACACTGCTCGTATGGTGTCCGGCCTGTCTCCTGCGCGTCGTCGGTTAATGCTGGTGCTGGCTGCCCTAGTGACGATCACGGTGCTAGTCGTCGGTGGTTTTGCGCTGATGCGGGCCATGTCCGATCCGGACCCAGTCGCCCAGGACAACCTCGGGTCGGTCATTGTGCTCTCGGGATACGGCGGCAACACCGAGGTACTTCAACCCATCGTGGATCTGCTCGAGGGTCGAGGCCGCGATGTAAACGTGTTCCCACCCGTCGGTGACAACCGGGGAGATCTCGACGAGCAAGCCCAGGAGCTGGACGATTTCGTGGAACAGGTCCGCGAAGACACCGGTGCCCCATCGGTGGACCTCGTGGGCTTCTCCGCCGGTGGGGTCGTGGCCCGGTTGTGGGTTCGTGACTACGGCGGCGATGAGGTCACACGCCGTGTGGTGACCATCGGGTCTCCCCATCACGGCACTGGCGTGTCGAGCCTGGCCACCGAGGCTGGCGGATGCCCAGAGGCTTGCGAGCAACTTCGACCCGACAGCGACCTGTTGCGCCGGCTCAATGCCGGCGATGAGACCCCGGAGGGCCCTCAGTGGATCACCTTCCGCACCGAGAACGACCAGACCGTCACGCCCTCGACCTCGGCCGACCTGGAGGGGGCGCTCAGCATCCGGGTCCAGGAGTATTGCCCGCAGGCCACCACCTCCCACGGTCAACTGCCGTCATCCCCGGTGGTGCTCAGCGCGCTGCCGCTGGTGTTGGCCGACGCCGAGGCGACCGCGCCTTCTGTGGACCAGATCGACTGCGGCTAGACCTCAGCTGGTGACGTCTTTGGTCGCGAAATTCGCCCAGGCCGCCACCGTGAACACCACGAAGTAGGCCAGCTGGAGCAGCACGCCTCGAGTGACGTCGTCCCACAGGATCGGGTCGCGGAACAGATCCACGAAAGCCAGCCAATACCGGGTCGGCAGCCACGGTTGCAGCGCCTCGGCAGCATCCAAACCGAGCAGCACCGTCGACGCGATGAGGAAGCCGATCGCCCCCAGCGCCGCGCCGATGGCCGAGTCCGTCACCGTCGAGAGCAACAGTGCGAGCGCCGCCACCCCCAGCATCGACAAGGTCACGTATCCCAGCGCCAGTGCGGTCCGCTGGGCTACTTCGGTGCTGGTGAGCGTCGTGCCGGACAACGTGGCCATCCCGGTGGGGGCGGTGCCACCGCCGAGGAACAGCTGCCCGACGACATACCCCACTGCGGCCACGATCACGACGGTGAGCAGGACGAAGACCACCACGCTGATCAGTTTGGCCACGATCAGGTGCGCCCGACCACGGGGCGGATCAGCAGATAGCGCAGGGTCCCGGCCTGCGCTTCGCCGGCTATGGCCTCGCCGCCGACGACCGCCACGGCGATGGGCAGGAACAGCGGCAGCACGATGCCCAACGCCGCCAGCGGAAAGAGTGTCGCGTCGGTCAGCACCGCCGACAGGAACGGCGGGCCGGTCCCAGGAGCAGGTCCGATGTCGGTCACCGAGACCAGGATGGCCACGAGCGTCGGCAGCGCGTTGAGCATCAGGATCGCGACCCAGGTCCGTGGCCGGCGCAGGAGTTTGCTGAGCTCGACCCGGATCATCGCGACCCCACCCGGTGTGGCTCGCTGGTGGCCTCCAACACGACCTGCTCCAGCGTCCGGCGTTCGGGGGCGACTTCGTCGACGCGCACTCCCGCCGACACGAGCCGGGTGACGAGATCGGATGGGTTGCCAGCCGAGATCACCAGGCGCTCGCCGTCGACCTCCGCGACGAGGTCACCTAGCTCTCGGGTGGCCTCGGTCACGTCAGGGGTATGCAGAATCGTCCGTCCGGTGGGTCCGCGCAGCGCATCCATCTGGTCTTGTACGACCAGCCGCCCCCGGTCCAGGACCCCCACTCGAGTGCACATCTGCTCGACCTCGGCCAGCAGGTGGCTCGACAGCAGCACCGTGGTGCCCCCGGCGTTCAGCGCGAGCAGCAGGTCACGAATCTCGTGAATGCCCTGCGGGTCCAGGCCGTTGGTCGGCTCGTCCAGCACCAACAGTCGTGGTTGGCGCAGGAGGGCGTTGGCCAGCCCGAGCCGTTGACGCATCCCGAGCGAATACGCCTTCACCGCCCGTCGGTCGCTCGGGTCCAGCCCGACCTGCTCCAGCGCTCCGGCGATCCTGGCGGTCCGTCCACGCCGAGCCGTTCCCCCGCCCGCCGCGTCGAGCAGCGCCAGATTGGCCCGTCCAGACAGATGGTCATAGGCCGCCGGTCCTTCCACCAGCGCGCCCACTGACGGCAGAACGGCTCGCACTGAGCGAGGCATCGACTCACCCAGCACCTCGATCTCGCCACTAGTGGCCAGGACCAGGCCGAGCAGCATGCGGACGGTGGTGGTCTTGCCGGAGCCGTTCGCGCCCAGGAATCCGTAGACGTCGCCCTCGCGGACATCGAGGTCGACGCCGCTGACGGCGGTCACTGCGCCGAAGCGTTTGGTCAGCTGGTGGGTGCGGATCATGGGTCGTGACGCTCGATCGGTTCGAGCTCGGCCAGCTCCGCCGCGGCCTGCTCGAGGGCCTCAGGCGTCAAGGTGCCGACCAGCAGAAAGCCGCTGCCGCGATAGCGCGCCGGGGTGACGAGCACCGAGATCGGTCCGAGATCGACGGCGGTGCCGGTCGCGCTCGCCTCGTACCCGGGCGTCTTGGCCAACTCGTCCCGCAACGGCTCGGCTGCCTGGCCTCGCAACGGGAGAAACAGCAGCACCGTGGGCCCGCGTCCATAGACCCCCACCGCCCCCGTCTCTAATTCGGGGCGGTCTTCGCGCAACGGCAAACCGGCAAGTTGATCAGGAGCGAGATAGGGGGCGAAGGCGTTGGACTCGCTCGCCAGATCGGGCAATTCCTCGAACGTGACCTCGGCGCTTGGGGGCGGGTCGAAACTCAGGTTCTCCGGGAGGGGTGCCTCAAGGTCGAGTCGCTCGTAGGCGGTGCCCACCACGGGCCGGGACGAGCCGGCATACACCTCCACGCGCAGTGGGATCCCGGTTGCCGCGTCCGCCCAGACGTCGACTCGCTCGATGCTGGACTGTGCCTGCGAGGGCACTAAACGCAGGCCGACCGCGTCTCTCCCCGCGATCCGTCGAGCGGGCAAGGTGCTGAGTTCCTTGGGCAGCGCCCCTTGGAGCACCCGTCGGGCGAGGGTGTCGGGCAGGACGTCGGACGTGTCAGGCAGCCGCACCGGAGCGGGCAGGCTGACGCGGACCCGGCCCGATTCGAACACCCAGCGCGTCGTGCCCAATGGAGTGCGGAACAGGTCGGTCTCGCCGGTGGACCGGATGCGATCCAGCCGCCAATGCTCCTCGTCCTGCCAGAACACTCGGATGCGATTGGACTCACCAAAGACGGTGGCGATGCTGGTGAACGTGTCGGCGTCGGGGACCGCAACCGTGCCGAGCGAGGACACCAATCCGGTATGCGGTGTGCTTGCGGAGGCCATGATCGCGTCCACGATCTCAGCCGGGGTTTGGTGTGACTCTTGGACCGGGCGGGCTTGGCTGAGGTACGGGATCGCGACCACCAGCGCGACGACGAGGGCGCTCACCATCCACCGCCAACGCGAGATCATCAGTGCACCGTAGGCGGACAACATAGGAGGCGACTGTCAGGGCCACGATTGCCACCGACAACGAGAGGGGATCATGCTGTCTCGCATGCTGCGGTCACACCCCGGTCGGGGCGTCGCTTTGGTTGCGGTCACGACCGTGATCACACTCCTAGCGTTCGCGCATCGCTACGGATATCACCGCGACGAGCTCTACTTCATCGCGATCGGGCAACAACCCGCGTGGGGGTATGTCGATCAGCCGCCGATGGTGCCGCTGCTCGCCGCCGCGATGGACCGCTTGGGCGACGGGTCGCTCACGCTGCTGCGGCTCCCCCTCGGCCTTGGCGTTGGGTTGCGTCGTGATCCTGGCTGCTCAGATCGCCCGAGAATTCGGTGGTGACGGGCGGGCTCAGATCCTGGCTGCTGACGCGACGGCGGCGTCCGCCTTACCGATCGCCGTCGGACACCTCGTGTCGACATCGACCTATGACCTGTTGTGGTGGACCCTGCTCAGCTGGTTGCTCGTCCGGGCGTTGCGCGACGGTGGGATCGGGTGACTCTGGGTGGGGCTGGTGGCAGGCATCGCCCTACAGACCAAACCACTGGTGCTGCTCTTCCTTGGCTCGGTGCTGTTGAGTTTGATCGGTCATCGGGCACTGCGATCGCGATGGCCGTGGCTGGCCGCCGTCCTGGCGCTGGCGATCTGGATGCCCAATCTCCTCTGGCAGATCCGGCAGGACTTTCCGCTCCTGGAGATGAGCCGGTCCCTTTCGGGCGGTTCCTCGGCCACGAGCCAGCCGCGTTGGCTGATCGTGCCGTTCCAGTTCGTGCTGTCCGTGCCAATCTGGACGGTGGGCCTCTGGCACCTCTGGCGCGCGCCCGCCTTGACCCCGTGGCGCCGGCTCGCTCCGGCATACCTCATCGCATTGCTGGTGGCGCTCGTGACCGGAGGCAAGCCGTACTACGTCGCCGGCTTCTTTCCGCTGTTGCTGGCTGCCGCGTCGGTGTGGGTCATTGAGGGCACCCCGAGGGCTCGTCGCGTGGCCACGGGCACGATCACCTGGTTTGCGGTGGTCGGGGTGGTGCTCTTCCTGCCCCTGTTGCCCGCTCGTTGGCTGCCCTACACCCCGATCCTCGACATCAATACCGATGCCGGCGAAACCATCGGCTGGCCCGCCTTCGTGGCCACCGTGGGCCAGGTCTACGACGACAACGATGCCGAGATCGTGATCGGAGACAACTACGGCGAAGCCGGGGCCATGCTTCACTTCCGCCCCGACATCGACACCTTCAGCCCGCATAACAGTCTGTACGACGTGGCTCAGCCGCCAGCCTCGGCGCCTGTTGCGGTGATGGTCGGCTTCGAGGAGGACGAGCTCGAGTTCTGCGACTCCCTCGAGCAAAAGGGGTCCATCGACAACGGCCTCGATGTCGACAACGAAGAGCAGGGGCAAACGGTCTGGCTATGCGCCACGACCGCGGACTGGACGTTGGTGTGGCCACGCCTGCGCCATCTCAACTAGTGCGGACGTTGCTCACGACTCAGGTGTGACTGAGTCGTCGATGCGCAGGTCGCCACCCCCGAGCGGCACCAACCGGGTGCCGAACCAGGTCGCCCCATCCCATCGCCGGTGCCTCGCGAGGGTGCGGATCGGTTCTTTGCCTTTGGCCAGGCTGACCGGATGGATGGTGGTCATGACGCAGCGATCGCACAGCTCGGTGGTGCGGAACCTGACCTCCCCGATCTGGACGCTCGTCCACGTGTCCTCGGCGAAAGGCTGATCGCCGTCGATGACGACGTTGGGTCGAAAGCGCCCTATGTCCAGGGCTTCTGCACCAGGATCATCGAGCGCGATCCACTCGTTGAGCTGCCTTAGTGACGACTCGGAGACGAGCAGCAGCGGCCCGGTGTCAGCCATCGAGACGACCTCACCCGGCTCGCCGCCGTGAGCCGCAGAAATGGGCCGTGAGGTTGGATCCTCTTGCCACACGAGGCGCAATGGGCGTCCCACCCGGGTGCTGACCCACTCGTTCACGTCGTCGTCGGCGGGAGTGGCGGACGGCATACGAGACAAGGAGACGGGCACGGCAGGCAGGCCGAGCGGTGTCTCGACAAGGATGTTGGCACCGTCAGCGCGGTCAGTGAGGCGGATGGCTTCGTCGTCGACGACCTCGGCGTTCAGCCTCAGCAGGTCATGGCACTCGCGAGCGGTCACGACTTCGCCGACTTCATCGACCAGGCACCACCGCCGATCACTGGACAACCCCTGCGGCTCGACCAAGGCACTGTCGACCGGCCGTCCGCCGAGGGACTTGACGGGGTAGACGCTCAGCCCGGTGACCTTCATACCGATGATCTTGCCAAACCCCCTGCGACGTACCCACCCGCTGACGCCGCACATAGCCTGGCACCGCCGAACCTCAGACGCGGAGCCAGCTGACCCGAGGTGGCCGTTTTGCGCTAGGCGTCGATCCGCGAGGCATCAATGGGGGTCATCTGGACGGCTCGCCGGGCGGGACCCCGGGAAGCAACGACAACCAGGGCAAAACTCGCGACTGCAATCGCCGCGAGCACCCCCCAGGGCACCCCGAGCACGAACGACGTGCTCTTGTCGCCGACCAGCGCTTGCGCACCGACCGCGCCGTAGATGACCCCCAGCATCACACCCAGCACGACCGCGGCCACACTAAGCGCCACGGCCTCAAAAGAGATCATCGTGCGGACCTGGGCGGTGGTGAAACCCAACGCCCGCAGCAGGCCGATCTCGCGGCCCCGCTGGATCACGGTGAGCGACATCGTGGAGACGAAACCCACGGCCGCGATCACGGCCGAGATGACGACGATGCCGATCATGACGCTCATCGCCACGGCCAGGTATTGCTTGGCGGTGGCCGCATCCTCGACGCTCAAGTCCCAGGTCGCCACCGCCGCTTGCAGAGTCGTCGCCCCGGCCGAGAACGTCGTGACCAGCGCCACACCGATGACCAGTCCCATGGTGGAGCGGGTGGTGCGGCGCGGATCTTTGACCGCGTTGCGGGCAGCAATCGTGTTGGGGGCCCCGGATCCTAGCAACCGACTCAGCAGTGCGACAGCAGTGGGGACGATGAAAGTGCCGCCGACCAGGATCCCGGTGCCGGAGACCACCGAGCCGAAGAAAGCCAGGATGAATCCGGTGCCGTCGTTGGTTTCGCGTTCGCCCATCTGCGCCGCGACCACCAGCAGCCCCGCACCGGCAAGGAGGAGAAGGACTGCGCCGATGCCACGGAGCACCGAAGCACGCGTCGTGGGCGCACTGTCGTATGCAGCGCCGGTCATGGCCTCGGCGGGGGAGAACGTCAGCACGGTGCGAGCTCCGGCCCAACCAGCGATCAACGCGGAAGCGCAGATGGCGGCCACCGCGAGCAAGGCGCCGGGGGCAAAGATCGAGTAGGCGAGGTCGGGGATCGTGCCACGCTGAACGAGCGCAACACGTCCAAGATCGGCGATGACGGTCCCGACGACCAGACCGGTGAACGCACCCAGCAGCCCTACTTTGGCAGTGCTCAGCGCGATAGCACGGCGTAAGTCCCGGCTGCTGGCACCGAGCAAACGCAGCAGCGCGATCTGCCGCAAACGCCCCGCGGTCACCGTGGAGACACAGTTGGTGATGACGACCGCGGCGACGTAGAGCGCGATGAGGATGAACACGGTGGCGACGGCACCCAGCAGCACCCCAGGGTCCTCGCCATCGGTGCTGGCCATCACGTCGAGCGAGTCGCTGGCCGTGATGAGCACCGCGGCGTAGGCACCGCTGAGACCGGCCACGAGACCGACGGTGCCCAGTTCGCGCAGACGTCCGATGACCAGGTCCGAGCGGTTCATGCCGCAGCCGATTCGAAGCCGATCAGCACCTCGGAGATCTGCTGTGCGCCCATCGCGCCGTGGTCACCGACGATCCGGCCGTCGGCGAGCACGAGGATGCGGTCGGCATACGACGCGGCCACGGGGTCGTGGCTGACCATGGCGATGGTCTGTCCGTATTCGCGGGCTGCGGTGCGCAGCAGGGTCAGCACCTCCCTGGATGACCTCGAGTCGAGGTTCCCGGTGGGCTCGTCGGCAAAGATGATGGCCGGGCGTGCAGCCAGGGCGCGGGCGATGGCCACCCGCTGTTGCTGGCCTCCGGAGAGCTCGGAGGGTCGGTGCGAGACCCGGTCTTTCAGGCCGAGGACTCCGACGAGGTGGGTGATCCAGTTGCTGGTCTCGGCGTCGACTCGACGTCCTGCGAGGACGAACGGCAGCAGGATGTTCTCGCGTGCGCTCAGGGTCGGAACGAGGTTGAACGACTGGAAGATGAACCCGATCTGATCGCGGCGCAACACCGTGCGGGCGTTGTCATCGAGCTGATGCATCGCATGCCCGGCCACGAAGACCTCACCGCTGGTGGGGTTGTCCAGCCCGGCCGCGACGTTCATAAAGGTCGACTTGCCGGAGCCCGACGGCCCCATGATCGCGGTGAAGCCGCCGCGCTGGATCGAGGTGGTCACGCTGTCGAGGGCATGGATCGAGCCCGTGCCGTCGCCGTAGCGCTTGCTCACGTCGAGGAAAGTGACGACGGCGTCGGTGTCGAACACGGCGGGACGGGTTTCAACGGGAGCCGGTGTGGTTTTCATGCTGCCACTGTGCTCGCCGACACCGGCGCGAGGCATCCAGCTCAGGACCCATCTTCATCGTCCTGAAGTACATCGTGAGATGTATGCCGATCAGCCTCAGAGCAGGCCGTGCTCGTACGCGTAGACCACGAGTTGGACCCGATCGCGCAGGTTTAGCTTGGTGAGAATGCGCGACATGTGGGTCTTCACCGTGCCCTCGGCCAGGAACTCTGCGGTCGCGATCTCAGTGTTGGACAGCCCAGCGGCCGCCCGGAGCAAGATCTCCCGTTCGCGCTTGGTCAAGGCGTCGAATTCGGGCCCGGGTTGTGCCGCCGATCTGGTGCCGAACCGTTCGAACAAGCGCCGGGTGGCCCCTGCGCTGACGACCTGGTTGCCGGCCGCGACCGCCCGGATCGAGGCCAGCAGGAACTCGGGCTCGCTTTCCTTGAGCACAAACCCGCTGGCCCCCGCCCCGATGGCATCGGCCGCGGCCCGGTCCAGGTCGAAGGTGGTCAGCACCAGCACCTTTGGTGCTGCATCCCCCAGCGTTTCGACGAGGGCGCGGGTGGCGGCGATGCCGTCGGTATGCGGCATCCGCACGTCCATGAGCACCACATCCGGCTTCGTGCGTTGCACGAGGGCAAGCGCCTGCGACCCGTCGTCGGCCTGACCCGCGCACACGAGATCGGCCTGGCTGTCGATCACCATCGCGATGCCCGCCCGGAAGAGCGACTGGTCGTCGATGAGCGCGATCCGAATGGTCATGGGGTCTCCTGCTGCTCGGTTGTCGGCGGGACGCGGGCCTCCAACACCCAGCGATCCTGGTCCTTCGCCGACGAAATCTGGCCGCCGGCTGCCGCGGCCCGCTCCCGCATACCCCGGATGCCTTGACCAGCGCCATCACCGGGTCCGTCCGGTGAGACGACGTTGACGACCCGTAAGCGGTATCCGTCGCTCCAATCCTGGCTGACCTGGACCGGCTCGCGCAGGTCACCGTGCTTCAGTGCGTTGGTCAGCGCCTCGCTGAGCAGCCGGTATGCCGTCAGCGCGATCAGCGGTGAATCGCTCGGGGTGCCCTCCTGCGAGTCCGCAAGCTGCATGCCGGAGGCGCGCATCCGAGAGAACAGTTGATTCTGCTGCGCGAACCCCGGCGTCGTGCCTTCGGACTCCTGGTAGCGCAGCCGCGCCAGGATGACCCGGAGGTCCGCTATCGAAGAGCGTGCCGTCTCCGAGATCACCACCAACGCCTGCTCTGCCGCCTCGGGCTTCTGGCGCATGGAGTATCGCGCGCCGTCGGCCTGCGCCGCGACGACGGCCCACGAATGCGCCACCACGTCGTGCATATCGGTCGCGATCTGGGCGCGTTCGCGTTCCTGATCGGCAGCGTCCTGAAGCCGCCGCTGTTCCACAGCGGCAAACTGCGCGTCCAGATTCGCCTGTAGGGCACGACGATTGAGCCAACGGACGTACCCGGCGACCCAACCGCCCACCGTGACGGCTGCCGTGCCCACAACGGCGAAACCGAAGGCCTCGAGAACTTGGCCGCTCGGGAGAGCCTGTTGGCCGAAGAAGGTCCCGGCGATGACCGCGGCGAAGATGGCCGCACCAAGACCGAAGAACCGGAGCCTGCGATCCGGGTGCATTCCGAGGCTGAAGAACAGCACGGCATACGCCAGGTCCGCTGGGAGGGCCACGTCGTTACGGATCACCTGGATCAGCGCAGCGAGCACTGCCAAGGCGATCATGACGGTGACGGATCGGTGACGCACGGCCAACGCCACGGCGAGAATCCCGATCACGGGGAGCCACGAAGGCAGGCCCGTCAACACCGCGAAAGCGCCGAGAAGCGCCGCGAAGACGATCGCGCCCGTGAGGTCGAGCGTGATCTGCCACCGGGGATCGTCTCGCATCGCCGGTGGCGCGTCAGTCATGGGGCCCAGTCTGCGTGATCGGGCTTGCGTCGCGTCACCCCGCCATGGCCCGGCGGACTCCTACTTCTATTGGCGCTCTGTTGCCGCTGGCGCGGGCCGCAAGAGTGTACCGAAGCCTGCAATAGTCATCTGCCCCGAACTCAGGGGACCAGGACCACCCGGTTGGAGCCTTCGATCGACACCCATCACCGAGTTGGCCGCTCGAATCGCGCGCGGTGTCTAGCGAGACGTCATTCGGCGTCGGTCTCGTCTCTCTGAAAGCTTTTCGAAGCCGGCCGCGGTGTATGTGGCAACGCCCCCGACATTGGAACTGACGGTGGCGACAAGGGCAGCCGAGCAGCCCATGGTCTGTAGTTCCCTCGCCGCGGCGCGGGTGATCGCCGTCCCGTAGCCATGGCCGCGATGATCTCGGTGCGTGCCCATAGGCTCGATCAAGCCGTACCGCCCCGGGCCTGCCGACCACACGATCACGGCGGCAGCAGCGTCCCCCGCCTCGGTGTAGGCCAGCAGGCAGCGAGCGTCGGCATACGGCATACCCGCGGCCATAGCGTTCCACCGCTGCAGGACCTCATCTGGCGTGAGCATCGAGTCGCCGAATGCGGCCCGGTGCACAGCGCACCACTCATGCGCTTGGTACGCCTCAATGACTTCCACCGGAACGCCGGGAGCGGGCAGAGCCTGCGTGAGGTCACAGCGCAGGACTGTCCACGGGTCGTCGGCGATCCAACCTTCCTCGCCCAGCAACTCCTCGATCCGCGCGCCGGGTGGTGACTCGACGGACACGGGACCCGGAGGCAGCACGCCGTGATCGGGATCGTTGACGTCGGCGACCATATTTCGCGCCAGGTCCGCATCCGAGTGAGCACCGGGCGCCAAACCGAGGCGCAACACGTCCGCGCCATCCAGCAGTCCGACCGCCACAAGCGCTCCGTCCACGCTCCAGGTCCGAAGCCCGGCAGCCGTCGCGTCCGGTCCGAGCCGCCAGAACCAGCCGATGTCGCCGGGATGCAACTGGAAGGGGGCACCGTCGACGTTCCACCGCCGAAGCTCGTCGATGATCCCTTCGAGGTCGGTGACTGATGGGCGTCCCAGTGTGATGCGCATACCCGATCACACACCCAGCAGGGTCAGCACGCACCCGAATATTTCCGCCCGGGCGCGCGCTTACGCCATCCAAATCTTCCCCGCACGGGGCGCGCGTGACCTGAGCCCTCGTGCATCGCCTGAGCGATTAGGCGACGTCGGGCTGTCGGTGGTCGATGGGCTGCGTGAGCCATTGCTGGCGGTACGGGTCGGTCCAGGTGACCTCGGCGGTCACGGGATCGAGGGCGGGGGTCCATCGCGCGTGGGTTTTCAGGCGATGATGCCGTCGACACAGACAGATGAGGTTGTTCGGCTCGGTCCGCCCCCATCGTGGGCCGTCCGCAGAGTTGGTGGACGCCCGCGAGGTCCACGGAAGGACGTGGTCGAGGTCGCAGCGTCGGGCCGCGACGCCGCAGCCGGGGAATCGGCATGTCCCGTCACGCAGTTCCACCATTGTCCTCACGCGGCGTGGGGGCCGATAGACGGTCGAGGTCGTCGCAAGGGTGACGCCGGAGCTGGCATCGATGAGCATCCCTGTGATCACGGTGTCGAAGCGGTCGAGTAGCCGTTGCAATACTTCGCCTTGGATAACGCCGATCCCGTTGACGTCGGCACCGGAGGCGTGACTAAAGAAGGCTGCTCCCGTGCCCGCGCCAGTAGGAGGGCCGGTGGGGGTGGTCTTCCCGTTATCGGCCGCGACGCCGTCACCTTCGCTCTGGTCGGCCCCTTCGTCGCCCGCTTCGGCTGCGCCGGCACTGGCGATGTCGCCCTCCCGCGAGACGGGAACCGGGATCACCACGTGAGCGGTGACGTCAGCCCGACCCAGGATCAGATCGGCGAGCGCCTCGGCCCGACACTGGTCAATGCTGCGGGTGGGGTCTTCGGCTTTGGCTTGGTGCCCCGCTTCATCGATGGCTGCCCAACACAACACCGAGTCCTCCGAACTCAGTTGGGCGAACCACTCGCTGACTCCGGGGATATCCGAGGCGCGGACCTGCACGAAGAGTTGATTGCGTGCTTTGGCGGCCTGCTCTTTGACCGCTTCGGGATCGACGGCGGCCAGCAGTCGGCGTACCCGGCGGCGTAGGGCACCGGGAGTGATCTCCGCTGGCAGCGGGAAAAGCTGATCTTCGACAGCAGCGCACGTCTCGCGGCTGGCGAGCAGTGTCTCCTCGGCCACGATTTGGGCTCGGAACGGGTCAAGCGCGCTGTCGGCCAGAGCGCGAAGAGTCCTAGGCAGCACCGACGCCAATCGTGCGGCGGTGGAGACCCGGCGCTGCGCCATCCCCGGCGACATGGCCAGCACCGGTGCCGCCTCATCGGCACGAAACTCCCCGACGTTGCCCACTCCCAGGTCCACCTCGACAAAGGCCCCGTGTCTGTCTCGGATCTCGTCGCGCGCCGCGAACTGGGCCAGTCGGACCGTTTGCACCGCGGTTGCGGCGGAGATGACCCTTTGCAGGCTGGAGACGTCAGCGAGCAGGTCTCCGGTCGTCATACCAAGCGTCGATCCCTGCACCTCGTCGACGAATCCGCGCAGCACGTCGACAGTCGTGTCGAGCTGCTCACACCACGTCGTCGCCATACGAACAAATGTACGATGAGCCACTGACATACCCAGAGGCACTGTCGCCAAGCCGGAAACCTCCGAATCCCTGTCTCGACCACAAGCGGCGTGTTGCACCCTCGGGCTAGCCTGTGCCCTCATCGACCCATACCGAGTCTTGTGAGGAGAAGCATGCGCACCTTGATCGTGACCGCGTTCGTGAGCACAGACGGAGTGATGGAGGCGCCCGGTGGAGGGGATCACCGCAGCGCTGGCTGGACGTTCAAGGGCATCGAGTTCGACGAAGCGGCCTACGCGATCAAGGCCAGTGAGCAAGATGAGGCATCAGCCCTGCTGCTCGGGCGGCGCACCTACGAGGAATGCGCGCCGGTGTGGCCGACCATGGACGAGTTTGCGGGCTACAACGCGATACCTCGGTATGTCGTGTCCACCACGTTGACCGGACCGACAAGGCTTCCACCGCGCTCCGTCTGGTCAGCCACGAGACGTACTCCAACGGCGTCCAGAAGCAGATCTACGACGTGAACCAGCGCCCCGGTTTGCAGCCGGGAGTCGATCTAACGACAACGCGGCCCTGGCCGACTTGATGGACGGACTGCGATCGCCTGACTAACGCTGCCTAAAACTGGACGCCCGGTCAGAGCTACTCACCCTCGCCGATGGGCTCCTTCGAGGTGCCGAGGAATGCGCGCCCGGCGGCCATGTAGATGTAAGTGCCGTCCTCGTTGCGCAGCAGGTCGAGCACGCTCTGGAACATGGTCGAAGGCAGGTGCATCCGGATGATGCCGCTGCTCTCGTAGTCCTGCTCGAACGCCATGCCGGGATCGTTGAAGCGGATCCAGGCGATGGACTTGCCGCTCTTGTCGCTCAGTTGGATCTGCGCCCGATTGGTCTGGTAGCCGGTCGGGCTGCCGTAGACGAGCACGTGGTAATCGGTGGCCAGTGCAGCCATGATGATGCCTCCTGTGAGTGGAATTGATGTCCCTACAGAGGCGCTCGACGAAGCGGCGATACCGAGAATCCTGCGACGGATGGGCTGCGAAGGGGTGCTCGATCAGTTCCTCAGGACCGCGCGCACGGTGGGCTCGAAGGCGGTCGCGATCGCCGCATACCCAGAGTCGTTGGGGTGGAACAGGTCGGGGGCCAATCGGCCCTTCCACGAGGAGGGGCCAGTGACCCTCAAGTCCACCATCACGATCGCACCTTCCGCCGCGGCGAGTTCGACGTGCTCATTCGCTCGAAGGGCGGCCCTCGGCGGCTGGGTCAGCGTGGCGACCACGGAGCCGTGGGGGACAAGGCTCACCAGCTCGGCGTATGCAGAGGGCAGGGCGGTGCGCAGCGCTTTGCCGGCGAAGAGGTCGTTCGAGCCCACCATGACCGTGACCAGGTCGTCGCCGCGACTCTCCAGCCCAGCAAGCACCGGAAGTTGCTGATCGATCACATCACGAACCCGCGCGCCGGTGGACGACAGGTTAATGACCTGCAGGTCCAGCCCACTCTCAGCGAGCCGGCCAGCCAGTTGCCCCACCCACCCGCGGTCGTATGCCGATGCGCCCACTCCCTGCGACATCGAGTCGCCGAGCACGATCCACCGGGGGCCAGGGCGACGCAGCGCCGCCAAATTGTGTGCGCGCCAGGCGTCGGCATACGGCTCGGCCCGACTCCAGACCCGAGCTACTCCCGGCAAGACGTGACTCAGCGCCCTGACGAAGCGACCTGGCGGCCGGCCAGTCCGATTGTCGTAGGTGAACGATTCGCTCATCGCGGGGAAGCAGCCCGGCGGATCCGGATGGGTCCGCGGGCCGTCGATGGGTCGACGACCTGGCCGCCTTGGGTGATCTCCACCTCTCGGGCCGCCACCAGTCTGCGGGCCGCTCGGCGGGCGGGCTCCATCAGCGCCCGCCACTGCTCCTGGGTTGAATCGTCGTTGCCAGCGACGGCCTTCGCAGCATCTGACGGACAGATGGTCGCGCCACTCTTTCGGGTGGCCAGCAGACTCAGGATGGATTTTTCGAGTTCGCGGTCGGTGTCGGTGATGCCATGCCGGCGACATCCCGCCGAGCAGTACTTCACCTGGTCCCAATCGCGCTCCCACTTCTTGCGCCACTCAATTCGCCGACCGCACGAAGCGCATGACTTGTTCTCCGGCGCAGGGGAAGAACCAGTGGGCGGCATAGCAGTTGAGGTTATTCGACGATCGTGTGAAGCCAGAGGGAGCCACCTGCTTAGCCTGTGCAATCAGGTCGCCCCAACAGCACAATCGCCCAGGCTATCGCGGCATGAACATTCTGCCTCGGAAGGCAGAAGAAGAGGAAGGACCCAACCGTAGATTGTGGCTTGTTCAAGATCTACACTCAACCGGTGGTCCTCAACGATGAACGGGCCGTAAAGAGAGGTCCTTAGTGAGCGCTCAGATCGATACGGGCACAAGAGCAGACATGGTGCGGGCTATCGCACAGGGTCAGACGGAGGAGCGGGGGCCGCTCTTACCAATCTTGCACGCAGTCCAGGACGAGTTGGGGCACATCGATGCCGCCGATGTCCCGGTCATCGCACACGTGCTCAACCTCTCGGTGGCGGAGGTGCACGGGGTCGTCTCCTTCTACAAGGACTTCCGTACTTCCCCGCCGCCTGCACACACAGTGCATGTATGCCGTGCCGAGGCGTGTCAAGCGGTCGGCGGGCAGGCGCTGTTCGACCAGGCGCAAGCCACGATCGAGAGCGAGCGCGTCGAGGTCGAGGGGATCTTCTGCTTCGGCAACTGTGCCCTGGGCCCGACCGCCATGCTCGACGGCAAGCTCTATGGCCGACTCACCGATGAACGGCTGATCGCCCTCACGAAGGAGTGGTCATGACCGACGCCACGATCTACGTTCCGTGTGATTCCAGTGCCGTTGCGGTCGGGGCTGACGAGGTCGCTGCCGCTTTGGCCGGTCTCGACGGGGTCACCGTGCTGCGGAACGGCTCGCGCGGGATGCTCTGGGCCGAGCCGCTCGTCGAGGTCGTCACCGACCGCGGCCGGGTGGGCTATCCCAATGTTGACGTCGCCGACATCGACGCGCTGGTCGCCGGCGGTCTGCTGACGGGCGCCGACGTCGGCGACTGCATCGGAGTGGTGGACGAGCATGAGTGGCTAGCCAGCCAAAACCGAGTCTCCTTCGTCCGCGTCGGGCTTATCGAGCCAACCAACATTGCGGCATACACCGAGCATGGTGGGTGGAAGGGGCTGACCCGAGCCCTAGCGATGGAGCCGGCCGATGTTGTCGAGGAGGTCGTTGAGTCCGGGCTGCGAGGTCGAGGCGGCGCTGGCTTCCCGACGGGCATCAAGTGGCGCACGGTCCTCGGCGCGCAGAGCGACGTGAAGTTCGTCTGCTGCAACCTGGACGAAGGCGACAGTGGCACGTTTGCCGACCGCATGTTGACCGAGGGTGACCCGTTCACCCTGATCGAAGCCATGGTCATCACGGCGCACGCGGTGGGGGCCTCCGAGGGGTTTGTCTACGTCCGGTCTGAATACCCCGACGTCATCTCCACCTTGCGTCGCGCGATCGACATCGCCTACGCGCACGGATACCTCGGCGACAACATCCAGGGCAGCGGGCTCAACTTCGCTCTCGATGTGCGTGTCGGCGCTGGTGCCTATATCTGCGGCGAAGAGACCTCGATGCTCGACAGCCTGGAAGGCAAGCGCGGAGAGGTGCGGGCAAAGCCGCCGATCCCGGCGCTGACCGGCCTGTTCGGCAAGCCCACTGTGGTCAACAACCTGCTGAGTTTTGCGGCGGTCCCGATGATCCTGGCCGACGGCGGCGCGGCGTATGCGGCGCTGGGCACCGGTCGCTCGCGGGGCACCCAGGTCTGCCAACTGGCCGGCAATATCGCCCGCGGTGGCATCGTCGAGGTCGACTTCGGCATCAGCATCCGCGAGCTCGTGGAGGGCTACGGTGGCGGCACGCGTAGCGGTCGACCGATCCGGGCCGCCCAACTCGGCGGACCGCTCGGTGCCTACCTGCACCCCGGCCAGTTCGACACCCCGATGGACTACGAGGCGCTGGCCGGGATCGACGCGATGGTCGGCCACGGCGGGATCGTGCTGTTTGACGACACCGTCGACATGTCTGGCATGGCCAGGTTTGCGATGGAGTTCTGTGCGGCCGAGAGCTGCGGCAAGTGCACCCCGTGTCGGGTGGGTTCGGTGCGAGGCGTCGAGACGATCGACCGCATCCGTGCTGGTCAGGACCGCGACAAGAACCTGGTGCTGCTTCAGGACCTGTGCACCACGATGACCAAAGGCTCGCTGTGCGCGATGGGTGGGCTCACGCCCATGCCGGTGCTCAGCGCGCTGAAGCATTTCCCGGAAGATTTTGACGCCCCTGAGCGGAGCACGATATGACACTGCAGATCGATCAGCCAGCAGGCCCCATCGGTATGCCGATCGGCACGACCGGCGCATCGCCGGGCGGAGCGCCGTACGCCCCGGAGATCGACTTCGGCACCCCCGCTTTGGTGGGACCGGCCGACGCCACCGTGACCATCGACGGCATCGAAGTCCAGGTGCCGACGGGCACGTCGGTCATGCGCGCCGCCAAGCAGGCCGGGGTCGACATCCCCAAACTGTGCGCCACCGACTCGTTGAAGGCCTTCGGCTCGTGTCGGCTCTGTTTGGTCGACGTCGAAGGTGGCCGCGGCACCCCTGCCTCGTGCACCACCCCCTGTGCCGACGGCATGGTCGTGGCCACCGAGACCGAGGAGATCGCCGACCTGCGGCGCGGAGTCATGGAGCTCTACCTCTCGGACCACCCCGCCGACTGTGCGGGCTGCGCTCGCGGCAGTTGCGAAATGCAGGAGCTTGCCCAGCGCACGGGGGTCGCGGAGGTGCGCTACGGCATACCGGGCACTGGTGGCGAAGGCAGTGGCGGTCAGGCTCCTCTGCACAATCACGTGGACGGCGGGGCCGCCCTTGACTCCTCGAACCCGTACTTCGACTACGACCCGCAGGCCTGCATCGTGTGCTCGCGGTGTGTCCGGGCCTGCGCCGACACCCAGGGCACCTTTGCGTTGACCGTCCAAGGTCGCGGATTCGACTCCCGGATCGCGCCCGGGCCGACCGACTTCATGGGCTCGGAATGCGTGTCCTGCGGAGCCTGCGTCCAAGCCTGCCCGACCGACGCGCTCACCGAGAAGTCGATCATTTCCTTGGGTATGCCGACCCGCGTCGTCGACACGACCTGCGCCTATTGCGGGGTCGGCTGCAGTTTCCGCGCCGAGGTCAAAGACGAGATCAGTGGGTCGGCGGACGGCCAAGAGGTCACCAAGACCACCGTGGTGCGGATGACGCCGAGCAAGGAGGGCGGGGCCAACGAGGGCCACTCCTGCGTCAAGGGACGGTTTGCCTACGGATACGCCAATCACGACGACCGGCAGATGCACCCGATGGTCCGGGACAGTATCGACGACGAGTGGCGCCAGGTCAGTTGGGATGAGGCCATCGCCGCAGTCGCGACCGGCTTCAAGGCAGTGCAAGAGCGTCACGGGGTGGGCTCCATCGGGGCGATCTCAAGTTCGCGATGCACCAACGAAGAGGTCTACGTCGTCCAAAAAATGGTGCGCACGGCGTTCGGCAACAACAACATCGACACCTGCGCCCGGGTCTGTCACTCACCCACGGGCTACGGCCTGAATCAGACCTTCGGAACCTCGGCGGGCACCCAGGATTTCGCCTCCGTCGAGGAGACCGACTGCATCCTGCTGATCGGTGCCAACCCGACGGATGCCCACCCGGTGTTCGCCTCGCGGATGAAGCGCGTGTTGCGCAAGGGCGCTGGCCTCATCGTGGCCGACCCGCGCGCCATCGACCTGGTCCGCAGTCCGCACGTGCAGGCGCAGTTCCACCTGCCGTTGCTGCCCGGCAGCAACGTGGCCTTCATCAACGCGATGGCCCACACCATCGTCACCGAAAACCTCTACGACAAAGCGTTCATCGAGCAGCGGTGTGAGGACATCGATAGCTACCTCGCCTTCATCGCCGCCGACGAAAACAGTGCTGAGACGACTGAGGCGTCGACCGGCATACCCGCTGAGCAGTTGCGTTTGGCCGCGCGGGCCTTTGCGGCTGCGCCGAACGGGTCGATCTACTACGGCTTGGGCGTGACAGAGCACAGCCAAGGCTCGACGATGGTGATGGGCATGGCAAACCTGGCCATGCTGACCGGCAACATCGGTCGGCCGGGTGTCGGCGTCAACCCCCTGCGTGGTCAAAACAACGTGCAGGGCTCGTGCGACATGGGCTCCTTCCCGCACGAGCTGCCGGGCTATCGGCACATCGCGCTGGATTCCGTGCGGGACATCTACGAGTCGCTGTGGGGTGTCAGCCTCGACCCGGAGCCGGGCCTGAGGATCCCGAACATGTTCGACGCCGCCATCGGCGGCTCGTTCAAGGGCATCTTCGTGCACGGTGAAGACATCGCTCAGTCCGACCCCAACCTGAACCACGTCCGTGCGGCTTTGGGCTCGATGGAGCTCGTAGTGGTGCAGGACCTATTCCTCAACGAGACAGCGAAGTTTGCTCACGTCTTCTTGCCCGGCAGCAGTTTCCTGGAGAAGGACGGCACGTTTACCAACGCCGAGCGCCGGATCAACCGAGTGCGCCCGGTGATGCCGAGCGCTGTCGGCAAGGACGAGTGGCAGGTCATTTGCGATGTGACGACCGCCATGGGCTATCCCATGGACTACGACAGCGCCGGACAGATCATGGACGAGATTGCCTCAACGACGCCCACGTTTGCCGGGGTGTCCTTTGCGCGGCTCGACGCGGAGGGGTCGATGCAGTGGCCGGTCAACGACAAGGCACCGAACGGTACGCCGACCATGCACGTCGATGAGTTCGTGCGCGGCAAGGGTCGCTTGGTCCCGACGGTCTTCGTGCCGACGACGGAAACCACCAACCGGCGCTATCCGCTGATCCTGACCACCGGGCGCATCTTGAGCCAGTACAACGTCGGCGCGCAGACCCGGCGGACAGCCAACTCGACCTGGCACCCCGAGGACATCCTGGAGATTCATCCCGCCGACGCTGAGCCGCGCGGGATCCGCACGGGCGATCGGGTCGAATTGGGCAGCCGTGTCGGCACCACTGCACTGCACGCCCTGGTGTCCGAGCGTATGCAGCCCGGCGTGGTCTACACCACCTTCCACCACCCGGTGACCGGCGCCAACGTGGTCACGACGGAGAACTCGGACTGGGCCACCAACTGTCCGGAATACAAGGTGACGGCCGTCCAGGTTGGCGTAGCCAACGCCGGTGAGCCTCGTCGGGACGTCGAGGGTGCGCACGCTGGGGACAGCGTCGACATCGGAGCGACGGCGACCCATGGTCTCTTGCAAGATGCGGGCCTTTGATGGGTGTCTGCCGATGAGCTGGTCCGCATGAGCGACCTGCCATCCGAAATCCGGATGACCGACGACATTGCCCGCCACCTCAGGCACCTGCCGCCCGAGGCCGCTGCCGAGCAGATCGCCACACACTTGCGCAAGTTTTGGGCACCCAGGATGCGCAAGGTCCTGGTCGAGCGCGTGCGTGACGGCGATGACCGTGTGGATCCCTTGGTGGTCAGCGCGGTGCACGACTACCTTGCCGGGGACTTCGACCACGCAGAGGTCGCAGAGCCCTC
>CAWDNY010000008.1:0-178254 GCA_963803695.1 uncultured Actinomycetota bacterium | reverse complement strand
CGGCGAAGATGGCCGCACCAAGACCGAAGAACCGGAGCCTGCGATCCGGGTGCATTCCGAGGCTGAAGAACAGCACGGCATACGCCAGGTCCGCTGGGAGGGCCACGTCGTTACGGATCACCTGGATCAGCGCAGCGAGCACTGCCAAGGCGATCATGACGGTGACGGATCGGTGACGCACGGCCAACGCCACGGCGAGAATCCCGATCACGGGGAGCCACGAAGGCAGGCCCGTCAACACCGCGAAAGCGCCGAGAAGCGCCGCGAAGACGATCGCGCCCGTGAGGTCGAGCGTGATCTGCCACCGGGGATCGTCTCGCATCGCCGGTGGCGCGTCAGTCATGGGGCCCAGTCTGCGTGATCACGGGCTTGCGTCGCGTCACCCCGCCATGGCCCGGCGGACTCCTACTTCTATTGGCGCTCTGTTGCCGCTGGCGCGGGCCGCAAGAGTGTACCGAAGCCTGCAATAGTCATCTGCCCCGAACTCAGGGGACCAGGACCACCCGGTTGGAGCCTTCGATCGACACCCATCACCGAGTTGGCCGCTCGAATCGCGCGCGGTGTCTAGCGAGACGTCATTCGGCGTCGGTCTCGTCTCTCTGAAAGCTTTTCGAAGCCGGCCGCGGTGTATGTGGCAACGCCCCCGACATTGGAACTGACGGTGGCGACAAGGGCAGCCGAGCAGCCCATGGTCTGTAGTTCCCTCGCCGCGGCGCGGGTGATCGCCGTCCCGTAGCCATGGCCGCGATGATCTCGGTGCGTGCCCATAGGCTCGATCAAGCCGTACCGCCCCGGGCCTGCCGACCACACGATCACGGCGGCAGCAGCGTCCCCCGCCTCGGTGTAGGCCAGCAGGCAGCGAGCGTCGGCATACGGCATACCCGCGGCCATAGCGTTCCACCGCTGCAGGACCTCATCTGGCGTGAGCATCGAGTCGCCGAATGCGGCCCGGTGCACAGCGCACCACTCATGCGCTTGGTACGCCTCAATGACTTCCACCGGAACGCCGGGAGCGGGCAGAGCCTGCGTGAGGTCACAGCGCAGGACTGTCCACGGGTCGTCGGCGATCCAACCTTCCTCGCCCAGCAACTCCTCGATCCGCGCGCCGGGTGGTGACTCGACGGACACGGGACCCGGAGGCAGCACGCCGTGATCGGGATCGTTGACGTCGGCGACCATATTTCGCGCCAGGTCCGCATCCGAGTGAGCACCGGGCGCGAAACCGAGGCGCAACACGTCCGCGCCATCCAGCAGTCCGACCGCCACAAGCGCTCCGTCCACGCTCCAGGTCCGAAGCCCGGCAGCCGTCGCGTCCGGTCCGAGCCGCCAGAACCAGCCGATGTCGCCGGGATGCAACTGGAAGGGGGCACCGTCGACGTTCCACCGCCGAAGCTCGTCGATGATCCCTTCGAGGTCGGTGACTGATGGGCGTCCCAGCGTGATGCGCATACCCGATCACACACCCAGCAGGGGTCAGCACGCACCCGAATATTTCCACCAGGGCGCGCGCTTACGCCATCCAAATCTTCCCCGCACGGGGCGCGCGTGACCTGAGCCCTCGTGCATCGCCTGAGCGATTAGGCGACGTCGGGCTGTCGGTGGTCGATGGGTTGCGTGAGCCATTGCTGGCGGTACGGGTCGGTCCAGGTGACCTCGGCGGTCACGGGATCGAGGGCGGGGGTCCATCGCGCGTGGGTTTTCAGGCGATGATGCCGTCGACACAGACAGATGAGGTTGTTCGGCTCGGTCCGCCCCCATCGTGGGCCGTCCGCAGAGTTGGTGGACGCCCGCGAGGTCCACGGAAGGACGTGGTCGAGGTCGCAGCGTCGGGCCGCGACGCCGCAGCCGGGGAATCGGCATGTCCCGTCACGCAGTTCCACCATTGTCCTCACGCGGCGTGGGGGCCGATAGACGGTCGAGGTCGTCGCAAGGGTGACGCCGGAGCTGGCATCGATGAGCATCCCTGTGATCACGGTGTCGAAGCGGTCGAGTAGCCGTTGCAATACTTCGCCTTGGATAACGCCGATCCCGTTGACGTCGGCACCGGAGGCGTGACTAAAGAAGGCTGCTCCCGTGCCCGCGCCAGTAGGAGGGCCGGTGGGGGTGGTCTTCCCGTTATCGGCCGCGACGCCGTCACCTTCGCTCTGGTCGGCCCCTTCGTCGCCCGCTTCGGCTGCGCCGGCACTGGCGATGTCGCCCTCCCGCGAGACGGGAACCGGGATCACCACGTGAGCGGTGACGTCAGCCCGACCCAGGATCAGATCGGCGAGCGCCTCGGCCCGACACTGGTCAATGCTGCGGGTGGGGTCTTCGGCTTTGGCTTGGTGCCCCGCTTCATCGATGGCTGCCCAACACAACACCGAGTCCTCCGAACTCAGTTGGGCGAACCACTCGCTGACTCCGGGGATATCCGAGGCGCGGACCTGCACGAAGAGTTGATTGCGTGCTTTGGCGGCCTGCTCTTTGACCGCTTCGGGATCGACGGCGGCCAGCAGTCGGCGTACCCGGCGGCGTAGGGCACCGGGAGTGATCTCCGCTGGCAGCGGGAAAAGCTGATCTTCGACAGCAGCGCACGTCTCGCGGCTGGCGAGCAGTGTCTCCTCGGCCACGATTTGGGCTCGGAACGGGTCAAGCGCGCTGTCGGCCAGAGCGCGAAGAGTCCTAGGCAGCACCGACGCCAATCGTGCGGCGGTGGAGACCCGGCGCTGCGCCATCCCCGGCGACATGGCCAGCACCGGTGCCGCCTCATCGGCACGAAACTCCCCGACGTTGCCCACTCCCAGGTCCACCTCGACAAAGGCCCCGTGTCTGTCTCGGATCTCGTCGCGCGCCGCGAACTGGGCCAGTCGGACCGTTTGCACCGCGGTTGCGGCGGAGATGACCCTTTGCAGGCTGGAGACGTCAGCGAGCAGGTCTCCGGTCGTCATACCAAGCGTCGATCCCTGCACCTCGTCGACGAATCCGCGCAGCACGTCGACAGTCGTGTCGAGCTGCTCACACCACGTCGTCGCCATACGAACAAATGTACGATGAGCCACTGACATACCCAGAGGCACTGTCGCCAAGCCGGAAACCTCCGAATCCCTGTCTCGACCACAAGCGGCGTGTTGCACCCTCGGGCTAGCCTGTGCCCTCATCGACCCATACCGAGTCTTGTGAGGAGAAGCATGCGCACCTTGATCGTGACCGCGTTCGTGAGCACAGACGGAGTGATGGAGGCGCCCGGTGGAGGGGATCACCGCAGCGCTGGCTGGACGTTCAAGGGCATCGAGTTCGACGAAGCGGCCTACGCGATCAAGGCCAGTGAGCAAGATGAGGCATCAGCCCTGCTGCTCGGGCGGCGCACCTACGAGGAATGCGCGCCGGTGTGGCCGACCATGGACGAGTTTGCGGGCTACAACGCGATACCTCGGTATGTCGTGTCCACCACGTTGACCGGACCGACAAGGCTTCCACCGCGCTCCGTCTGGTCAGCCACGAGACGTACTCCAACGGCGTCCAGAAGCAGATCTACGACGTGAACCAGCGCCCCGGTTTGCAGCCGGGAGTCGATCTCAACGACAACGCGGCCCTGGCCGACTTGATGGACGGACTGCGATCGCCTGACTAACGCTGCCTAAAACTGGACGCCCGGTCAGAGCTACTCACCCTCGCCGATGGGCTCCTTCGAGGTGCCGAGGAATGCGCGCCCGGCGGCCATGTAGATGTAAGTGCCGTCCTCGTTGCGCAGCAGGTCGAGCACGCTCTGGAACATGGTCGAAGGCAGGTGCATCCGGATGATGCCGCTGCTCTCGTAGTCCTGCTCGAACGCCATGCCGGGATCGTTGAAGCGGATCCAGGCGATGGACTTGCCGCTCTTGTCGCTCAGTTGGATCTGCGCCCGATTGGTCTGGTAGCCGGTCGGGCTGCCGTAGACGAGCACGTGGTAATCGGTGGCCAGTGCAGCCATGATGATGCCTCCTGTGAGTGGAATTGATGTCCCTACAGAGGCGCTCGACGAAGCGGCGATACCGAGAATCCTGCGACGGATGGGCTGCGAAGGGGTGCTCGATCAGTTCCTCAGGACCGCGCGCACGGTGGGCTCGAAGGCGGTCGCGATCGCCGCATACCCAGAGTCGTTGGGGTGGAACAGGTCGGGGGCCAATCGGCCCTTCCACGAGGAGGGGCCAGTGACCCTCAAGTCCACCATCACGATCGCACCTTCCGCCGCGGCGAGTTCGACGTGCTCATTCGCTCGAAGGGCGGCCCTCGGCGGCTGGGTCAGCGTGGCGACCACGGAGCCGTGGGGGACAAGGCTCACCAGCTCGGCGTATGCAGAGGGCAGGGCGGTGCGCAGCGCTTTGCCGGCGAAGAGGTCGTTCGAGCCCACCATGACCGTGACCAGGTCGTCGCCGCGACTCTCCAGCCCAGCAAGCACCGGAAGTTGCTGATCGATCACATCACGAACCCGCGCGCCGGTGGACGACAGGTTAATGACCTGCAGGTCCAGCCCACTCTCAGCGAGCCGGCCAGCCAGTTGCCCCACCCACCCGCGGTCGTATGCCGATGCGCCCACTCCCTGCGACATCGAGTCGCCGAGCACGATCCACCGGGGGCCAGGGCGACGCAGCGCCGCCAAATTGTGTGCGCGCCAGGCGTCGGCATACGGCTCGGCCCGACTCCAGACCCGAGCTACTCCCGGCAAGACGTGACTCAGCGCCCTGACGAAGCGACCTGGCGGCCGGCCAGTCCGATTGTCGTAGGTGAACGATTCGCTCATCGCGGGGAAGCAGCCCGGCGGATCCGGATGGGTCCGCGGGCCGTCGATGGGTCGACGACCTGGCCGCCTTGGGTGATCTCCACCTCTCGGGCCGCCACCAGTCTGCGGGCCGCTCGGCGGGCGGGCTCCATCAGCGCCCGCCACTGCTCCTGGGTTGAATCGTCGTTGCCAGCGACGGCCTTCGCAGCATCTGACGGACAGATGGTCGCGCCACTCTTTCGGGTGGCCAGCAGACTCAGGATGGATTTTTCGAGTTCGCGGTCGGTGTCGGTGATGCCATGCCGGCGACATCCCGCCGAGCAGTACTTCACCTGGTCCCAATCGCGCTCCCACTTCTTGCGCCACTCAATTCGCCGACCGCACGAAGCGCATGACTTGTTCTCCGGCGCAGGGGAAGAACCAGTGGGCGGCATAGCAGTTGAGGTTATTCGACGATCGTGTGAAGCCAGAGGGAGCCACCTGCTTAGCCTGTGCAATCAGGTCGCCCCAACAGCACAATCGCCCAGGCTATCGCGGCATGAACATTCTGCCTCGGAAGGCAGAAGAAGAGGAAGGACCCAACCGTAGATTGTGGCTTGTTCAAGATCTACACTCAACCGGTGGTCCTCAACGATGAACGGGCCGTAAAGAGAGGTCCTTAGTGAGCGCTCAGATCGATACGGGCACAAGAGCAGACATGGTGCGGGCTATCGCACAGGGTCAGACGGAGGAGCGGGGGCCGCTCTTACCAATCTTGCACGCAGTCCAGGACGAGTTGGGGCACATCGATGCCGCCGATGTCCCGGTCATCGCACACGTGCTCAACCTCTCGGTGGCGGAGGTGCACGGGGTCGTCTCCTTCTACAAGGACTTCCGTACTTCCCCGCCGCCTGCACACACAGTGCATGTATGCCGTGCCGAGGCGTGTCAAGCGGTCGGCGGGCAGGCGCTGTTCGACCAGGCGCAGGCCGCGATCGAGAGCGATCGCGTCGAGGTCGAGGGGATCTTCTGCTTCGGCAACTGTGCCCTAGGCCCGACCGCCATGCTCGACGGAAAGCTATATGGCCGCCTGACCGATGAACGCCTGACCGCTTTGACGAAGGAGTGGTCATGACCGACGCCACCATCTACGTTCCGTGTGATTCCAGTGCGGTTGCGGTCGGGGCTGACGAGGTCGCTGCCGCTTTGGCCGGTCTCGACGGGGTCACCGTGCTGCGGAACGGCTCGCGCGGGATGCTCTGGGCCGAGCCGCTCGTCGAGGTCGTCACCGACCGCGGCCGGGTGGGCTATCCCAATGTTGACGTCGCCGACATCGACGCGCTGGTCGCCGGCGGTCTGCTGACGGGCGCCGACGTCGGCGACTGCATCGGAGTGGTGGACGAGCATGAGTGGCTAGCCAGCCAAAACCGAGTCTCCTTCGTCCGCGTCGGGCTTATCGAGCCAACCAACATTGCGGCATACACCGAGCATGGTGGGTGGAAGGGGCTGACCCGAGCCCTAGCGATGGAGCCGGCCGATGTTGTCGAGGAGGTCGTTGAGTCCGGGCTGCGAGGTCGAGGCGGCGCTGGCTTCCCGACGGGCATCAAGTGGCGCACGGTCCTCGGCGCGCAGAGCGACGTGAAGTTCGTCTGCTGCAACCTGGACGAAGGCGACAGTGGCACGTTTGCCGACCGCATGTTGACCGAGGGTGACCCGTTCACCCTGATCGAAGCCATGGTCATCACGGCGCACGCGGTGGGGGCCTCCGAGGGGTTTGTCTACGTCCGGTCTGAATACCCCGACGTCATCTCCACCTTGCGTCGCGCGATCGACATCGCCTACGCGCACGGATACCTCGGCGACAACATCCAGGGCAGCGGGCTCAACTTCGCTCTCGATGTGCGTGTCGGCGCTGGTGCCTATATCTGCGGCGAAGAGACCTCGATGCTCGACAGCCTGGAAGGCAAGCGCGGAGAGGTGCGGGCAAAGCCGCCGATCCCGGCGCTGACCGGCCTGTTCGGCAAGCCCACTGTGGTCAACAACCTGCTGAGTTTTGCGGCGGTCCCGATGATCCTGGCCGACGGCGGCGCGGCGTATGCGGCGCTGGGCACCGGTCGCTCGCGGGGCACCCAGGTCTGCCAACTGGCCGGCAATATCGCCCGCGGTGGCATCGTCGAGGTCGACTTCGGCATCAGCATCCGCGAGCTCGTGGAGGGCTACGGTGGCGGCACGCGCAGCGGTCGACCGATCCGGGCCGCCCAACTCGGCGGACCGCTCGGTGCCTACCTGCACCCCGGCCAGTTCGACACCCCGATGGACTACGAGGCGCTGGCCGGGATCGACGCGATGGTCGGCCACGGCGGGATCGTGCTGTTTGACGACACCGTCGACATGTCTGGCATGGCCAGGTTTGCGATGGAGTTCTGTGCGGCCGAGAGCTGCGGCAAGTGCACCCCGTGTCGGGTGGGTTCGGTGCGAGGCGTCGAGACGATCGACCGCATCCGTGCTGGTCAGGACCGCGACAAGAACCTGGTGCTGCTTCAGGACCTGTGCACCACGATGACCAAAGGCTCGCTGTGCGCGATGGGTGGGCTCACGCCCATGCCGGTGCTCAGCGCGCTGAAGCATTTCCCGGAAGATTTTGACGCCCCTGAGCGGAGCACGATATGACACTGCAGATCGATCAGCCAGCAGGCCCCATCGGTATGCCGATCGGCACGACCGGCGCATCGCCGGGCGGAGCGCCGTACGCCCCGGAGATCGACTTCGGCACCCCCGCTTTGGTGGGACCGGCCGACGCCACCGTGACCATCGACGGCATCGAAGTCCAGGTGCCGACGGGCACGTCGGTCATGCGCGCCGCCAAGCAGGCCGGGGTCGACATCCCCAAACTGTGCGCCACCGACTCGTTGAAGGCCTTCGGCTCGTGTCGGCTCTGTTTGGTCGACGTCGAAGGTGGCCGCGGCACCCCTGCCTCGTGCACCACCCCCTGTGCCGACGGCATGGTCGTGGCCACCGAGACCGAGGAGATCGCCGACCTGCGGCGCGGAGTCATGGAGCTCTACCTCTCGGACCACCCCGCCGACTGTGCGGGCTGCGCTCGCGGCAGTTGCGAAATGCAGGAGCTTGCCCAGCGCACGGGGGTCGCGGAGGTGCGCTACGGCATACCGGGCACTGGTGGCGAAGGCAGTGGCGGTCAGGCTCCTCTGCACAATCACGTGGACGGCGGGGCCGCCCTTGACTCCTCGAACCCGTACTTCGACTACGACCCGCAGGCCTGCATCGTGTGCTCGCGGTGTGTCCGGGCCTGCGCCGACACCCAGGGCACCTTTGCGTTGACCGTCCAAGGTCGCGGATTCGACTCCCGGATCGCGCCCGGGCCGACCGACTTCATGGGCTCGGAATGCGTGTCCTGCGGAGCCTGCGTCCAAGCCTGCCCGACCGACGCGCTCACCGAGAAGTCGATCATTTCCTTGGGTATGCCGACCCGCGTCGTCGACACGACCTGCGCCTATTGCGGGGTCGGCTGCAGTTTCCGCGCCGAGGTCAAAGACGAGATCAGTGGGTCGGCGGACGGCCAAGAGGTCACCAAGACCACCGTGGTGCGGATGACGCCGAGCAAGGAGGGCGGGGCCAACGAGGGCCACTCCTGCGTCAAGGGACGGTTTGCCTACGGATACGCCAATCACGACGACCGGCAGATGCACCCGATGGTCCGGGACAGTATCGACGACGAGTGGCGCCAGGTCAGTTGGGATGAGGCCATCGCCGCAGTCGCGACCGGCTTCAAGGCAGTGCAAGAGCGTCACGGGGTGGGCTCCATCGGGGCGATCTCAAGTTCGCGATGCACCAACGAAGAGGTCTACGTCGTCCAAAAAATGGTGCGCACGGCGTTCGGCAACAACAACATCGACACCTGCGCCCGGGTCTGTCACTCACCCACGGGCTACGGCCTGAATCAGACCTTCGGAACCTCGGCGGGCACCCAGGATTTCGCCTCCGTCGAGGAGACCGACTGCATCCTGCTGATCGGTGCCAACCCGACGGATGCCCACCCGGTGTTCGCCTCGCGGATGAAGCGCGTGTTGCGCAAGGGCGCTGGCCTCATCGTGGCCGACCCGCGCGCCATCGACCTGGTCCGCAGTCCGCACGTGCAGGCGCAGTTCCACCTGCCGTTGCTGCCCGGCAGCAACGTGGCCTTCATCAACGCGATGGCCCACACCATCGTCACCGAAAACCTCTACGACAAAGCGTTCATCGAGCAGCGGTGTGAGGACATCGATAGCTACCTCGCCTTCATCGCCGCCGACGAAAACAGTGCTGAGACGACTGAGGCGTCGACCGGCATACCCGCTGAGCAGTTGCGTTTGGCCGCGCGGGCCTTTGCGGCTGCGCCGAACGGGTCGATCTACTACGGCTTGGGCGTGACAGAGCACAGCCAAGGCTCGACGATGGTGATGGGCATGGCAAACCTGGCCATGCTGACCGGCAACATCGGTCGGCCGGGTGTCGGCGTCAACCCCCTGCGTGGTCAAAACAACGTGCAGGGCTCGTGCGACATGGGCTCCTTCCCGCACGAGCTGCCGGGCTATCGGCACATCGCGCTGGATTCCGTGCGGGACATCTACGAGTCGCTGTGGGGTGTCAGCCTCGACCCGGAGCCGGGCCTGAGGATCCCGAACATGTTCGACGCCGCCATCGGCGGCTCGTTCAAGGGCATCTTCGTGCACGGTGAAGACATCGCTCAGTCCGACCCCAACCTGAACCACGTCCGTGCGGCTTTGGGCTCGATGGAGCTCGTAGTGGTGCAGGACCTATTCCTCAACGAGACAGCGAAGTTTGCTCACGTCTTCTTGCCCGGCAGCAGTTTCCTGGAGAAGGACGGCACGTTTACCAACGCCGAGCGCCGGATCAACCGAGTGCGCCCGGTGATGCCGAGCGCTGTCGGCAAGGACGAGTGGCAGGTCATTTGCGATGTGACGACCGCCATGGGCTATCCCATGGACTACGACAGCGCCGGACAGATCATGGACGAGATTGCCTCAACGACGCCCACGTTTGCCGGGGTGTCCTTTGCGCGGCTCGACGCGGAGGGGTCGATGCAGTGGCCGGTCAACGACAAGGCACCGAACGGTACGCCGACCATGCACGTCGATGAGTTCGTGCGCGGCAAGGGTCGCTTGGTCCCGACGGTCTTCGTGCCGACGACGGAAACCACCAACCGGCGCTATCCGCTGATCCTGACCACCGGGCGCATCTTGAGCCAGTACAACGTCGGCGCGCAGACCCGGCGGACAGCCAACTCGACCTGGCACCCCGAGGACATCCTGGAGATTCATCCCGCCGACGCTGAGCCGCGCGGGATCCGCACGGGCGATCGGGTCGAATTGGGCAGCCGTGTCGGCACCACTGCACTGCACGCCCTGGTGTCCGAGCGTATGCAGCCCGGCGTGGTCTACACCACCTTCCACCACCCGGTGACCGGCGCCAACGTGGTCACGACGGAGAACTCGGACTGGGCCACCAACTGTCCGGAATACAAGGTGACGGCCGTCCAGGTTGGCGTAGCCAACGCCGGTGAGCCTCGTCGGGACGTCGAGGGTGCGCACGCTGGGGACAGCGTCGACATCGGAGCGACGGCGACCCATGGTCTCTTGCAAGATGCGGGCCTTTGATGGGTGTCTGCCGATGAGCTGGTCCGCATGAGCGACCTGCCATCCGAAATCCGGATGACCGACGACATTGCCCGCCACCTCAGGCACCTGCCGCCCGAGGCCGCTGCCGAGCAGATCGCCACACACTTGCGCAAGTTTTGGGCACCCAGGATGCGCAAGGTCCTGGTCGAGCGCGTGCGTGACGGCGATGACCGTGTGGATCCCTTGGTGGTCAGCGCGGTGCACGACTACCTTGCCGGGGACTTCGACCACGCAGAGGTCGCAGAGCCCTCGGGCGGCTAAAGATAGGTTGACCAGGTTGACCAGGTCAACCTACGATCAGGTATGGATGTCACGGTGCAGGAAGCCAAAACCCACTTGTCGCGGTTGCTGCGCAGGGTCGAGGCGGGTGAATCGATCGTGATCCGGCGAGGTCCGCACCGAATCGCGGTCCTAAGTCCTCTCAGCCCCCAAAACGAGGACCGGCACCTGTGGGGGGATCTTCGCGGTTCCATCGGTGCCGACTTTGACGACAGCCTGACCGACTTTGACGCCTTCCAGTGACAGTGCTCGAACAACCTCGCCGGCTCCTGTTGGACACCAATGTTTTGGTATGGATGTTGCTGGGTGACCGTGAATCCGTTTCTCAACCAGCACGTGAAGCGTTGGCGGACCCACGCAACGAACTGCTTTTGTCTGCGGTAAGCATGTGGGAGATTGCCATCAAGCGGTCGTTAGGCAAGCTTGAGATCGAAGCGACGTGGGCGCGGGAGGCAACCCGGCTCGACTGCTTGAAGTTGCCGATCACCGCGGAGCACGCGGTCGCTGTCGAGGGACTGTCTTGGCATCATCGCGATCCGTTTGATCGGCTCCTCGTCGCTCAAGCAGGCGTCGAGCAGTGCACCTTGGTGTCGGCGGATGCACGGCTTAGGGCGTACGACGTGCCTGTCCTGTGGTGATCGGCGAGGCCCCTGCTGACGATCGGTATCAAGAGTACGGGAGTACGGGTCAGATGGTACGGTCGCCTGCATGAAGACGACGATCGAGATCCCAGACGCCCTTGCGGACGCTGCGCGCAAGACGGCCCGGGAGCAGCGCACGACACTGCGTGACCTCGTCGTAAGTGGACTTCGATCTGAGCTCGACCGGCGCGAGTCGGCACCCACCGCCGACTTCCACTTCCCGACCTATGGCGCAGTTGGATTGGCGCTCGACGTGGCTGCCGGTGACGCCATCGAGCGGTCATACGGCATGACCAGATGATTGCAGTCGACACCAACCTGTTGGTCTACGCGCACCGCGAAGACAGCCCGCATCATCAGGTGGCCGCCCAGACCTTGCAGGACCTCGCGTCCTCAACGTCGCCCTGGGCCGTGCCCAGGCCGTGTCTGCACGAGTTCCTAGCCGTGGTCACTCACCCTCGGATCTATCAACCACCGACTCCCATGTCGGTGGCACTGGACGCCGTGGCAGCGCTGGTTGGCTCTGCCAACCTGCATCTGTTGTCCGAAACGAGCGACCACGTCTCGATTCTCGCGACGTTGCTCGACGGTGGGGCGGTAGTTGGGCCAAAAGTGCACGATGCGCGGATCGCAGCGATCTGCTTAGGTCACGGCGTGACGACTTTATGGTCGGCCGATCGAGACTTCAGTTGGTTTCCCTCGCTGACAGTGCGAAATCCCTTGATCGCCTAATGGCGCGCGCCTCAGCAACAGGGTCGAGGCGGCGGGCGGCTCACTCCGAGATCGGCTCCACCGACTGCCGATCGAGACCACGCCGAGTGGGGACACCGCGCCCGCCGAGCAGACGTGCTCGTGGCGACCTATGGCCGCGGCGAAGAACAGCGCCGTCTTGTCGGGAAAATGGCGATAGATCGTGCCCTCGGTGACGTCGGCAGCTTGGGCGATTGCGCGCGTGGTCGCGCGGGCGTA
Organism: uncultured Actinomycetota bacterium; assembly: GCA_963803695.1. Lineage (GTDB taxonomy): Bacteria > Actinomycetota > Actinomycetes > Actinomycetales > Dermatophilaceae > Ornithinicoccus. The sequence continues at coordinate 165,952 of CAWDNY010000008.1, read as the reverse complement.
TCCCGACTCACGAACCACGGCCCGGGTCGCCTCCATCAGGCGCTGACGTGTTGCCTCACCCCGGTCGGTCACGTTCGAGGCCTCCTTGGCCGTTGCTCAGTCCGTTACGTCGTCGCCATACCACCACGAACGCCACGCTCAGCCCGGAAGCCAGTTCACCCCTGAGTCGAAGCTGCCGAGACCACGCCCTCCACCACGAGCACCCAACCCACCCCGATCGAGATCGCCAGCGCAGAGGAGCGAAGGACGACGGCCAGGACGAGTCGGATCACACCCCATACCAACGAAGCAAACAGCGCGTTGCCCAGGCCTGCGCCACGAGCGAGAGCGAGACGGTCTCGCGCCAGCCTTCAGGGTCGATGCCGCTGGCCTGTGCCACCATCGGGGCGATGCCCAGGTTGACCACTAGGGCAAGCGAGGTCGCGACCACGGTGACCCCAGCCAGCGTGATGACTTTGCCAGACAGCAGTTTCCAGCGGTGCGGTTGCGCCGCGACGAGCAGTCGAATGAGTCCGCTGGAGTAGTCCGTCGCCGTCACCAGTGCCCAGAACGACAGCGTGACGATGCCGAACATGCTGGCAGCGGCCGACAAGCCGATCACCAGGCCGTCCGGCCCGGCTAGCGTCGCTGCGTCAGGGAACACCACACCGGGTCCGCCAGGTGGGAGGTCGCCGCCACTCGTGGAAAACATGACCCCAATGATCATGAGGCCACCTCGTGGCAAACACCAGAGCGGTCCTGAGCCAACTCCCCGTCGTCCTGGCCGGTCATCTCCAAGAAGATCGCCTCGAGTGAGTCGTGATGGATGTGCAGACCACGCAGTGTGATGCCCTCGGAGGTCGCGGCCCGATTGAGGTCGGCGGCACGCTCGACCTCTGCGGCGACTCGCAGAGCCCGCGCGTGCGGCCGCACATCCCAGCTGGCCCCGGTCAGCGCCTGCGCCAACCGCGTGTGGTCACGTTCGTGCTCAGCCTGTATGTCGATGCGAGAGGCCATCCGCGCCATCAGCTCCTCGATCGGTCCGGCAAACACCAGCTCGCCGAAACGATGACGGTCCTTCCCGACCTGCCGAGGCTCACCAGAAGCCGGGTGAGTTGGCGAGTGCCTACTGCCATGACCTTTGATCGGCTGCTCGTGGCCAGGATTCGACCCATACTCGTGCTGCCGTTGCTGTGCTGGACCCGAGTAGCAAGAAATTCACCACTTCAGAACTTACGATGCCGACAGGTGCGCCGATGTCTACTTCGCACAGTTCCTTACATCCACAGCGTTTTAGCGTAGGGCGTTCAGTGCAGTGCCGCTGCCTATGCTTGAGGTCGGGATGACGCTGAGTGTGCCGTTGGTCTCCAAGACGACAAAAGCCACCGAGTCGAGTCCACCTATACCGGCGCTGCGGACTGCCGCGCAGACGCTATCGGGGTGAATCCGCTCGCGGTGCAGTGCTTCGCGGATGATCTGACCATCGCGCAAGAGCAGGGTGGGCTGTGAGGTCAAAGCTTTTCTTACCCACGTGGACCGGGTAGCGGCCGTAGCGCTGATGAATTGCAGCAGGGTAAACACGCCTAGGGCCAGGGCCCCTTCGGACCAACTCACCGATCCGCTAAGGGCTACGCTGGCCAGGATCGACCCCAAGGCCACCGTCACTATGAAGTCGAAGGCGTTCAGTTGAGCCAAGGTCCGCTTACCGCTAATCCTGAGTAGGAGGACGAGCCAAGCGTAAACCAGCGATGTGGTCACGAGCACAGTCAGTAGATCGGCGGTGCCGTCGTACAACAAGGGGTGGCCTTTCGTCGACTCATCCAGTGGCCGGGTTCAGCCGTAGGTTGCTCTCGATCTTGCCTCGTAGTGACTCTCCCCGCACGTTAGTCACCCCACGCGCGGCGGGTCGTGGGAGCGTAAGGTTACGCGCATGGGAGTCACACCGCTGCGGGAGGGGCCGGGACCATCGGCGTCGGTGATTTCAGTGGCTTTGATGAATGACTACGAGGTGGTGGTGCGCGGATTGGCGCAGATGCTGCAGCCCTACCGTGATCGCGTGCGGGTGCTGGAGTTGGATGTGAACGTATCCCCCAGCAAAGCCGTGGACGTCACGCTCTACGACACATTCTCTGTCAGTCAAGCTGACGGTGATTCGGTCGCCGCGCTGGTTGCTCATTCGCTGTCGGGCCGTGTGGTGGTGTTCAGTTGGGATACTCGCCCTGACCTCGTCCGTGCGGGCTTGGCGGCCGGCGTGTCTGGTTACCTAGCGAAAACGTTGACCGCAGAACAGTTGGTAGGTGCACTAGAGCGCGTACACGCAGGCGAACGGGTTGTGATTTCTGCGGATGCGAGCTGGGGCGACGACCTAGACCCGGAACAGGCCAAGCAATTCGCCTCCAAGTCATGGCCCGGGCATGAGGCCGGCCTGACGTTGCGCGAGTCGGAAGTGCTAGCGCTCATCACCCAGGGGTTGTCCAACAGAGACATCGCTGCCCGCACGCACCTGAGCATGAACACCGTCAAGACCTACATCCGTACGGCATACCGCCGCATCGACGTCGATAGTCGCTCCCGTGCGGTGCGTTGGGGTCTGACGCATGGAATGGACGCAGACCGCGCGCGAGTGTTGGCGGAAGGCACGCGCCCCTAACGCCGTGGTTCACGCGCACCCGGTGGGCGTCCATCATGGTGCCGGGGACCGGGGTATCGGCTGGGTTGCGCCGAGAGCGCACCGCCCCTTGAATGGTGAGTGGGTTCTCGCGAGGCCTTTGACGGTGTCCGGGTCGTCTGACGGGTGATGTGTCACCAGGTGGCGCCCCGGGCATTCCGCGGTATGAGGTGCCGCAACTGCTTAGCGATCTGCGACACCGTCCGGGCACCTAGCCCGGAAAGGAGGTTGGCCACGGCTCAGTCCGGCGACGGTTACATGGCAACTGTTAGAGGTCGCGCGGATAGGTCATGGTCGGCGGGTTGGTCTGGTGTCCCAGCGGTGGGTGGTCCAGGCGGTGCGGATGAGTCGGCGCATGATGATCACGGCGTTGGCCAGGGCTATGTAGGCGTCAATGACGCGGCTACGTCGCTCGGTGCAGACCTGTAGTTTCTTGAAGCCGCGGGTGTGTAATGAATTGGTTCGTTCTACGACCCACCGGCCGCCTGCTTGCAGCGGGAAGCCCTTCTTGGAGATGACGCCTTCGCAGCCGAGTTCGCTGAGCAGGTCGCGTATCTTGGCCGAGTCGTAGCCGGCGTCCAGGTGCACGGTGATGAGATCGGGCAGGCCGACTCCGAAGCGGGTCTCGAACCGGCCGAGGCGTTCCAGGGTGGGCCGCAGCAGGGGTGAGTCGTGCCGATTCGCTGGCGCAGTGATACACCCGAGGGGGATACCAGCCGCGTCGGTCATCAGTGAGCGTTTCGTGCCGAGTTTGCCTCGATCGACCGGTGACCTGCCCGCTGCTTCACCTCCGCAGGGCGCTTTGACCAAGCAGCCGTCCACAGTGATTTGCTCCAGGTCGAGACCAACGCGGTCGTAGGCGTCCAGGGCGCACTGTTCCAGCGTGGCGAAGAGACCGGCGGTGATCCACTCGTCCCGGCGGGTGCGGATCGTGGTGGGCGAGCACGTGTGGTCGGCGATCTTGGCGTACCTGGCACCGAACACCAAGACCTGAACAAGTTTGTCGAACACGACCCGGTCGGCGATACGTGGCCGGTGACACCCAGCGGGTGGGTGTCGACAACGAGCGGGATCAGTTTCTGGAACTGGTCCCAGAGGGGGTCAATGACCCAAGATGGGACGGCGGGCACGGCGATACCTGATTATCAATGGTTTTCTCACAAGTCCCACTGGTAACAGACGCCGTGCCCGTCTCACCAGGACTCCTGACATGGTGCGATAGTTCGTGCAGGGTCAGGGCCGTTCCTTGACGTGGTAGCGCAGCACGCGGTCGGTGCCGGGGTAGGTCGTGTTTGTGGCGTTGAGGTGTTCGCACAACTGGGCGACGGCCTTGGTCTGGCGGGTGGTGGGCATCGGGTCCAGGCTGATGGTCAGGACCCCGGGGGTGCGGGGGTCGATGTCGCCGGTGTGGGTCAGGATCTGCCGGGCCAGGGTGTAGGCCTCTTGGCCGGCGCGGGCGTAGTTGGTGTGCAACCGGATGTGCCGGGCGATGGTGGTGATGGTGTTGAACGCGGCCATCTTGATGGCGTGGGTCAGCAGTTTCGTTTCGACGTTCAGGACCTGTTGGTGAGGGGACAGTTGTCCTAGCGGTACCCGGGTCGGGGTGTCGGTGTGGCGGGTCTGGGCGGCGGCCAAGTCGTCGTGCGCGGTAGCAAGGTCCGCGGTGATTTCGTTGTGTCTGGTGTTCGTGAGCAGCACGGTGCCGGCGCCGGCCGCGGGCGTGCGGGCAGCGAGCAGGGCCGCGTCGGTTTTGGCGCGTTCGCGGTGGACGTGGGCACGGGCCGTTTGTACGGCGTGGTGCGCGGTGCGTTTGGCCGGGTTGGGCACGGACCGGGACGGGTCATCGGGTGTGGCGGTGTAGGTGTCGTGGGAGTCCAGGTCTAGGTGTAACCGGCCGTAGCGGAAGTAGTTCTCCTGGCGCCACCGCGAACCCATCCGGTACATCACGTCCCCCGCGCTCAGGTCGGTGCGGGTGCTCAGTACGTGGGCTTGCTTGCCGGTGCGTGGGTCGCGGCGGGTGACCTGGCGCATGCCGAACGTGGCCCCTTCACCACCGGTGACGGGTAGGTCCACTCTGGTGTCGGCCAGGTCCCAGTTGTGCTCCCGTCCGGTCTGGTCGACGTGGGACACCTGCTCGAACGCGGTGATGTCGAGGTCGGGGGCGGGGTGTTTGCGCCAGGTGAGCACGTCGAACCCGTGGTGGTGCATGTGCGCGAATAGGGCCGGTGACCACCCGCCGCGGTCGAATCCGACCAGGACCCGCCGCTCGTCTCCGACGGCGTGGCGTAGCTGGGGTAGCAGGGCGCGTAGTTCCATCGCCAGCGACGCGCCCGGTTGGGCCATCACGACCAGGACGGGGTCGCCCGCGGCGTCGCATACCCAGGTCTCCACGGTGGCCGGGGCGGGGAACCGTAACCGGGACAGGTGGGTCTTAGCGATCCGCTTGGTGCCCTGGTAGGCGCGGACGTGCCCATCGACGTACAACACCACACCGTCCTCCCCGTCCTGACCGGCTTCGTTTTTGACGCCCTCCAGGTGGGTGGCGGCCATGGCGGCGATCAACTCCGGTGCCTTGCCCATGGCGGCGAGCTGGCCCAGTTTGCGGCGGATGGTCTTGACCTCTGGTGCCCGGTCCATGCCCAGCACCCGGCCGAGCGCGGCCGGGTCGATCCGGGCTGCGCCCTCAGCCCGCGGCGCGCCTGCCAGGGTCCGGAACACGGCCTCGGTCAACACCGTGTCCAACCCGTAGAACCCGTCCGGCAACGCCCCGTACACGTGTGTGGCAGTGTCCAGCAGCCCGGTACGTTCCAGGCCGGGCAGCCCCAGGAGCAGCCCGGCCAACGGGACCCGCGCGGCCGGGGTGAACACCGGCGCGGCGTGGCCCAGCAGCCCGGCCCGGGCCAGGGCCCGCTCGCCCCACCGCGGCTCCGGAGCAGCCAACACCGCCAGGCCGTCCACGGCGCCCTCGATGTCCGGGGTGTCTTCAGGGTCCGCGGTGGGCTCCTGCTGGTCATCCCCGGCATCCCCGGCATCCCCGGTGTCCTGGGTGTCCTGGGTGGGCTCCTGCTGGTCATCCGCGGTGTTGCCGGGCCGCTGCTGCTCCTGGTCATCCCGGCGACAGGGACCAGGGTGGTGTTGGGCGTTGCTGGCTTGGGCTAACGCGGCGCGCACCGTGCTGGGTGCGACCCCGACCTCGGCGCCGATCGCTCGTAGCGTGGCACCGCCCTCGCGCAGGACAGCGATGGTGGCGACCATCTCCTGGGTCAACCGGGAGGGCCCCTTGGGGCCACGCGTGCCCGGCACCAGGGCACCTACCCCGTCCCGGGATAGCCGGTGGCCCCAACGCCACAAGGTGGCCGTGTCCACCCCGAACGCGGAAGCGACCTGGGCGACCTCGGCCACCTTCATCCGGGCCAGTTGGACCGCGGCCAGGCGCCGCAACGTCGCATCGTCGACCTCCCAGACGCAGATCAGCACGCCGTGCACGAAGACCCGTCCCCCGTCCTGGTCTTCGACCAGGGCCGCGACCTCCCCGATGCCGATCGCGCCAGCGACCGGGACCAGGGGCAACGGGGGCTGGGCGGTCATCGTGCTCATCGTCCCAGACCCCACCACACGACGAATACCATGCACTAATTATCGCACGATTGGGGGTGGAAACCAAGCACCCGAACACCCGAACTTGCTGGTCAGAGCGCTGATCACGGAGCCGACCGCCCCCCTATGTCAGGAGTCCTGTCTCACTGCAACGCCACACCGTCACCTATCCGCACGATCTCTTAGTTCGAGCTCCTCAGTTGATCGTTGTTGTCTGCCCGTCGAAGGCCGATCGCGTTCGGCCTTCGCAGCCCTGCCCACATGAGTCCTGAGCGGATTCATGGTGGCGATGCCATAGAGCCATCAGGTGCAATGACCTGTAATTAGGCCGGCCCATTCAGAGTCAGCTCGTCGTGGGCTAAGAAAACGCTTCGGGACAATCTTTGGCTAATTGACTGTAGGTCACTTTGTTGCCGGTCAGCATTCTGGCTCAGTTCCTGTACATCCTGCGGATTCACCGGAAGTGCGTCCGCAATATTGAGAAGAGTCTGCCATAAAGCTTTTTTGGCGGTCACCGAAGTTATCAAAGTTTCTAACTCGGTGATAGAGGGGAGAGCCTGCGTGATGGGTTGGGCCCGGGTCATAGTCAACGGATACACCGCGCCCATGAGGGACGCCGAGCTGAGGGAGCGGGCGGGTGGCATCTGCATTGAGACCATGAGGTTGTTCACCCATGCCCGTTCGGCTGCCACATCATCCACCAAGTGCTGAAGCAACCTGCGCGTCGGTTCTTCGGTGCGGGGTAGCGTGTGTTCCAATCGTTGCGCGATGGCAGAGGCAATGCTTTGGTGCAGGATAAGATAAGACCTCAGCGCGTTGTGGTTGATCCGAGAACGCTGCTGGTGGGTGGGCACCAGACCACCATCGGTGAGTCGAACGATGTTTGGCTCACCCCCTCGGGTGACTAGCGGACAAGGGGGCGACCGAAGCTTGCGTCCCAGTGGCACGTTTTCCTCATGTTCGTACGCCCGGTGGGCGCCTGGCTCGTGACATCGACGATGCTGATGATGCGTGTCGCCGGCATACCCGTGATTTGGCCTGAGGACATTGTGTAGACACCGCACTCGCGTACTGGCTGGCGTACTAACAGGCTAGGCGCCGCGCCACGTAGTCCATGTCGATGCGTTCATCTGTCAGGCTGTACGTATGAAGTCCGTGGCGACCTTTGGGGTGGGACCGCGAATAGGCCGTGAGCCCAGATCTGAATTCGGGCGAGACCGGCAGAGACAACTGCTGGTAGAGGTTCGTGAGCGCCTGTAAAGGATCTCTGACCAAGTCAGCGTAAAGCACATCGTGTATTCGCAGTCGATGGGTTTGGCGGTCCAGGCGGTTTCGCCGGATTTCACTAGCGAAGAGATCCAACGCTGCATCGGCAACGCGCGTGTGGTCCAGTCCCGACACGGTGAGGGCTTGGGTTGCCTTTGCCATGCTGAGGTAGCTGGCAAAAGCGGTCATCGGGTCGCGATTCACCTGCACTACGTGGGCCTCGGGGACGGCGCGCAGTAATGCCCCCAAGGCTCCCAGGTGTTCTGGTGCTTTCAGTACTAGCCTCGAGATTTCATCGGGTGGCGGCTTAAGGGGTGTGCCGTTGACCTGAAAAGTGCCCCTGACCTGCGAGAATAGTGGATGTCTAGGCCACATTCGCAACAGATCGAGGAGCACCTTCCAGGTGAAGAAGTCTACCCGCCGCTATCCGGTTGTTCAGGTCGACACGGCCGCCGTGGGCGCGGTCGCACACGCCGGCGGTGTCCTGCTGACCCACACCACGGAGGCCACCGGCCTGCCCGCTGCCCTGTCCGAGCAACTGGCCCCGTGGCGCAAACCCTTGGCCGTGCACGACCCGGCCAAGGTGCTCACCGACCTGGCCCTGTCGTTGGTGCTGGGTGGGGACGCGTTGTGCGATGCCGCGTTGTTGCGCGCCGAACCCGGCTTGTACGGGCTGGTGGGGTCCGAGGCCACGATCTCCCGGACGATCGCCACCCTGGCCGAAGACGCGGACAAAGCCCTGAGGGCGATCGCCACAGCACGAGCTGCCGCGCGGGGGGTGGCGTGGGACCTGGCCGGGGAACGTTCACCCGGTCACGGGGCGTGCCCGGGTGACCCGATCGTGGTGGACCTGGACGCCACCTTGATCACCCGGGCACTCAGACAAGGAGTCCGCCGAGCCCACGTTCAAGAAGGGGTACGGGTTCCACCCGTTGTGCGCGTTCGTTGACCACGGACCCGAGGGCACCGGGGAGCCCCTGGCGCTGCGGCTGCGACCCGGGCGGGCCGGGTCGAACACGGCGGCGGACCACATCGGGGTGACCAGGGAGGCGTTCAAGCAGCTGCCCGGGATCAACCCGTCCCGGCCGGGCAAGAAGGTGTTGGTCCGTGCGGACGGGGCCGGCGGCACCAAAGACTTCACCCGGTGGCTGACCGACCGCCGGGTGCAGTACAGCGTGGGATTCACGCTGCCGTTCCACACCCCTGACCTGCTCAAACAGATACCCGAGCAGGTGTGGACACCAGCCTATGACGCGGACGGGCAGGTCCGGGAGGGGGCGTACGTGGCCGAGCTGAGCGACCTGCTGGACCTGACGTCCTGGCCGCCGGGGATGCGAGTCATCGCCCGCAAGGAAACCCCCCACCCCGGCGCCCAGCTGAGGTTCACCGACACCGACGGCAAACGGGTCACCGCGTTCGCGACCAACACCCCCCGCGGGCAGTTGGCCGACCTGGAACTGCGCCACCGGCGCCGCGCCAGGTGTGAGGACCGGATCCGGATCGCCAAGGACACCGGCCTGGCCAACCTGCCGCTGCAAGGCTTCGACGCCAACCGCATCTGGTGCGCCATCGTCATGCTCGCCGGAGACCTCCTCGCGTGGATGCAAACACTGGCCCTGCACGACCACCCCGCCAGACGGTGGGAACCCAAACGGCTACGCCACCGGCTGCTGACGATCCCGGCCACCCTGGCCCGCACCGGCCGGCGGATCAAGCTGCACCTCAAGAACGCAGCCCCGTTCGCCGGCCTCGCCTGCACCGGGTGGACCCGGCTGATCGCCCTCGCGCCTCCCTGACCGGAGTGTCCCTGTCCCGACCAGTGCACTGACCCCTCGCGACGTGGAACGCGACGCCCACCCGGGAGCGACATCCGGAGGCTTGTCCTACCCACCTGCCACAATCAACCCCCGGCAGTCACCGTGACGCCGTCACCACGCTCGATCGGACCCCCATGAAAGATCGAGGCTAGGCGTCTAGAGGGGTTTTGCTCTTGAAGGATGTGCAGCCACGCGCGGTACTCGATGTACTTCTGTGTGCGGTCGTGGTCCAGGTACCACTTCAGGTAACCGGTGATAGGGGCCATCGCCCAGAAAAACACCGACTCGAAAGTGCTCGCGGTGAGATAGAGACACTCCTCGGGCGCGTCGGCATTGATCGTGTGCATACGGTTCAGGTTCGGCATCATCTTGGTGCGCATCGCGAGTGAGCGTCGGGCCCGTTGGCGCCGTCGGTCATGAGGCCCCACCGGTTTGACCGGTGCGATGAGTTGCCAATACGGCGGCGCATAACTGTCGGGGTCGTGGGCCAGAAGGCGGTGCAAGTGCGTGGTGCCGGAGCGATGCAACCCGGTCACGATGATCGGAGACCGTAACGGCTGCTCAAATATCCACGGTCGGCGATGATGTTCGCCGGCCAAGAGCAGGCGATTCGTCAGCGCTTCCGTGATGGCCTGCTTCAATGCGATCTGCCCCACTAGGTGCGGGTTGACGTCGTCTGTGATCGACGTCAGGAGCGCGTCCAGCCCCTTTTCGAATCCGGGATCTCCGAAGTCGTACAGGCCGGTCGCTTTGGTGGCTTCGGCTAGCACCGTTGCTTTGTCCAAGCGGAAACGGTCAATGCGATCGGCGGGGACCAGCCGACCCGTGGTGTTGAGCAGGCGCAACGGCAGCGGTAGACCGGAACCCTTCACCGGCTGGCCCTGCTCATCGACACCACGTGGATGACCTGCCTACTCAGGAGCGTGGAGAATGCTCAACTGAGCAACGGCTGAAACTACCCGCTGCGGCGCCAGAGCGCGCTCCTCGCCCGACGTGAGATCTTCGTTCAAGAGCAAGGCCCGCCAAAACGCGTGCTCACCTTCACACCGCCAGCAGACCGACACACGCCCTCTGATGGGAGACTGATAATTCTCGGAACTCACGTGAACGTATCGGTCCTCGCTGCTCTCTTCGCGCCACACGAGGACGTGCGGATCGGGCAGCGCTTCAACCCACGCGCCCAAGTCCCAAACCTCATCGACGATCACGTTCACCTCGCCAGTGAGGTCGAGGTGGTATGCACCTTGCAGGAGGTCCGTCAAGTCCTGGTCGACCTGCCCAGGACTGCAACGAGAATGGAGGACTTCCTTGATCGATTGGCCTAGTTCGTCGACCGGGGCGACTACGGACAAACGTCGGGTGGAGCTTCGATCCATGCTCAATGCCCGTCTCCCTAGCGACTCGTGGTCGCATCGAGGCTACGCAAACGGGCGCTAACTCACTACACCCCGGCAGGTGACTAAGCGCCTCTCTAGAGCACAGGCCACACATGCCTCATCGTCACGAGGCGTGTGTGGCCTGGACCCGGTGCCCGGCCGCTCCTACTTCGTGGCGTCGTTCCAGGCGTCCTTGGCCTTTTCGCCGGTCTGCTTCATGTCGGCCTTGCCCTGGTCGGTTTTACCTTCGGCCTGCATCTGCTCGTCGTCCGTCGCGTCGCCAACGGCTTCTTTGGCGTTGCCCTTGGCGTCTTCGCTTGAGTTGCTGATCTTGTCTGCGATGCCCATCGTTGTCTCCTTTGTTGGTTCGGTCCAGATTCCTACTGTGACACCTGGCGCGCTCCGTCGCCTTTCGGAATGTCACACGGGTCTGGGTCAGTGGTGCTCATCGCATCCACCGCTTGCTCTGAGGTGGCGGTTCCCTCCGCAGGCACGCTCGACGCGAAGACCTCACACTGAGGTGACGTCGTGCCCAATGCACGAAGGTCATGAGCTTTTAGGAGAGACTTGATGTGTGCTGACGAAGGGGCACGTGTCGTTGGACCTGGTTCTGTGGTGTTGAGCAGGACCGCAATCGTCGAGGAGGCACTAGCCGCTATTGACGAGCACGGACCGCACGGCCTGACCATAAGGATGCTGGGGGAGCGGTTAGGCGTCCAGACCATGTCGTTGTACGAACACATCACCGGACGCGAGGACCTGTTGGAGGGGGTGGTAGTTCACTTGCTTGACGGGCTCACTGATGGCATGGACGACCTGCTGACGAAGAGTTGGCAGGGGTACCTGCAGGAATTAGCACACCGTGTCCGGGCGATCGCGGTCCTTCATCCTTCGGCGTTCCCGTTGGTGGCAACTCGGCACCCAGCCACGCCCTGGTTGCGGCCACCCTTGCGCAGTGTGGAGATCGTTCAGCACTTGCTGGCAAGCCTGTCACGACACGGGATAGCGGACGCCAAGGTGGTCCAGATCTACCGGGCTTTCAGTAGTTTCCTCTTGGGGCAGTTGCTGCTGGAGTCGGCGTCTCACGGTGCGCAGACCGGTCCGGTTGAAGAGCCTCTGGACGAGGGGAACGCGGACATCTCCAATCGGGACGGAGACGTCGATCTGAGCGAAGCGCCTTTGGTGGCCCGTCTACAACCGATGCTCAGTGAAGACCATGGCGCCGAGGAATTCGAGGTAGGACTCGAAACACTGCTGGATCGGCTGGAACTGGAACTCTCGCAATAGCAATACTCGCTGTTCACCGTCCTCGAGCCCGATACCAACTACGTGAGTCAGGTGGCCCACGATCGAGACCAACGTCCGACTGCCAACGACAGCGCCAACGTGCTGCCGACCACCATGATGAGGACCCAACCGCTGCTCAGATGTACCAGTGATAACAACAGGACGGCATCGAGGGATCCGACAATGACCCACCTATGCCTATGACAGGATTGGCGGGGCTCAGGCTCGGGGGTCATGAGGCATCACGTCTGACTGCATCCGCGGTGATTTCGTCGCGCGGAGCGTTCCATCGCTGGCGGCGTAGCGTGCTCGCTCGCTCTGCCTCCGTGAGCCCTCCCCAGATGCCGAATGGCTCCTGTGCTCGAAGGCCATGTTCCCGGCACACTCGCATCACTGGGCATGCTTCGCATACGGCTTTCGCCGCAACGATTAGGGCCGTACGTGTTGGTCCGCGCTCGGACTCGGCGAAGAACAGATCAGGGTCGACCTGCCGGCAGGACCCGGCTAAGCGCCACTCGCCCGCTCCGTACACCGACCCCGGCCCATGAGCCCGTGTAACCACTTCGGGTACCTCCTATTTGCCATCGAGCGCGCATACGCTCGCTTCCGTTTACACTGTAAAACACGGAAGCCGACCGAGCGACCCGGCTGCACCTTCAGTCACCATCTCAGGTGTGGTCGGCATACCAGCAGCGGGTCAGTTCGCTCTCGCATGCGATCGCCTCGGTGGGCCTTCTTTCCGCACGAACCGCACGCCAGCAGGGCGTGGTTCGACTTACCTCAGGAGGACTTAGTGTCACAACGCAACACTTTCGCTCGTAGCGCGCACGATCTCGGCTTGGCCGCCTGGTTCGGCGGGTCGCTCATGGGAGCGGTTGGTCTCAACGGGGCCACAGCAGAAGCTGAGACCTCTCGCGAAACGCTCCGGTTGTCCTCCATCGGGTGGGCACGGTGGGCACCGGTGAGCACAGGCGCTGTCGTCCTCCATGTCCTGGGTGGGGTGGGCCTGATCGCCGGGAACGCCAACCGGCTGCAGCGCCAAGACGAAGCCAAAGCAAACACCAGCGTGAAGGCGGTGCTGACGGTGGTCGCGGCTGGGCTCACCGCCTACAGCGGGGTCCTGGGCAAGAAGGTCTATGAGAACCGCGATGAGCCGGCCGAGGGCACCACCGAACCAGCAGCCACGACGGACTCCGAGATGGCTTCAGCGCAGCGACAGCTCGGCTACTGCCAGTGGGCCATTCCCGCAATCACAGGAGTGCTGCTCGTGCTGGGAGCACAGCAGGGTGAGCAGCAACGTCCGCGCGAACAAGCCAAGGGCGCCCTCGGCCTTCGGGTACCTTCCAAACTCAAGGCCGCGTAGGCCAGCAACCGACGCACGGGGATGTCCACCGCATCCCCGTGCGTCGGCGCGGTCGTCTATCGGGACATCGCAAATTACTGCCCGTTCGGCGGTGGTTGCGTCCGATGTCATCGCAGGTTTTGGTGTCTGCGGACAGCGCAATCACGAAGCTCGCAGTTCTTGCCCGTCAAAACGGACCAAGCCTTGCGCGGCAAAGGCGTCCAACCAGCCGAGCATCGGCCATTCCCCCCACCGATTGTGGAAGATATGGGCGTTGCGGACAATGGCATCCAGGTGTTCGACCGGAGGTGAGGACACCGGGTGGTGCTGGTGATAGGCATCTGCTCCGCCTACCCACACCAGGTCGACGCCGTTCGCGCGCGCAGCCCACCCGAAGTCGGTGTCCTCTCCGCCGTAGCCCACATACTCCTCACAGAAGCCACCGATGTGTGACCACGTCTCAGGAGTCAGCGCCGCGTTGAGGGACCAGAAAAGGTTGTAATCACCCGAGCGGAGCAGGGCCGTGCGCGCCGGGTCCGGTCGGGCGGGATGCGGCGCCCGCAAACCGCGCAGACTTCCTGGAAGCTTAGGCGGCACGACGCCCTCGTCCAGATAGCTCACTGGCCCACAGAGCAATGCAGGCCCGCACGTTGTGGCCGCCCGCGCATAGCGACTCAAGGCACCCACGCCGAGCAAGCAATCGACATCGAGCAACACGATCACGTCAGCCCCGCGAGCGAGTGCATGCCGCACGCCCATATTGCGCGCCCACGCTAACGGCAGGCCGAGGGGGTGAGAGTCGAGGGCGATCACATCGACATCTCGCGCGCCTCGGTGTCGCTGTGCCACGGCCGCGATACCACGGTCCTCGATCGCCACGACAACGTGGGCACTATCAGGATCAGACTGAGCCAGCAGTCGCAGTTGGTGTGCCAGATGAGTATGCCGTCCGTGAGCGACAGTGACGATGCAGATCTCAGCCACAGGCCACCGCCTCGATCAGGTCAGCTGCACGCTCGGTTGCGCACTCCGTGTCCCATAGGTGCCATTGAGTTGCTTGCCCCATCGCCTCATCGACGGTGGACGACCAGTCTGTGCCTTTAACTTTGGCCTGACGTGAGCGCCGCCCTGGCGTCCTACTCTCGGGTGCGGCGACAGCGAGTCCAAGACGGCTGAGTTCGGAGCTGAGGTAGACCTGCTCGTCATGAGGCCGAGGTTGCGGCCGCAGCACTGCGGGCACGTCGATGGCAGCGACGTCGGCGACGGCGTTCTGGCCGCAGTGGGTGATCACGACCCGAGCTTGATTCAGCAACTCGCCGATGTCGCTCACCCAGCGCCCGCCTCCGGCCCGGACCCACGGCATACCGGGCACTTGGTCTCTGAGTTGATCGATCACAGCGTTGGTGGTCCCGCCTCCGCGACCGTCCAGCACGACACCAACGGTCCGCGGGCGCGGCTTTCGCAATGCGCCTGAGATCCCACCTGTATAGGCGACTTTCGACCCGAACGCCTCGATCGCCGGGCACGCGCGAGCCTGCGCTGGCCACGGCGCAAGAATCGCGGTGGCGCAACGAAACGCCAGCTCATGGGCATCGTCGCAGCGATCGCCGGGCTGTGCCACCACCACCGTCGGGACCCCGAGGAGACGGAGCAGCGTCGTGACCTCAACAGACACGTCGACCACCACGGCGCGGGGTCGATGCGCCATCACCCACGCAGCGATTGCGTGCATGCGCTCGCTGTAGCCCGGGTGGCCCAGCGGTGCCCAGTGCAGCGCGCCCCCGGCCTGGGGCTCCACAAACGGTAGATCGCCGTGGTGGTCGCGTGGGAGCACGACTCCGGCGCTCTCACCGAGATCAGAGCCCAACATCACAACGCGGTGCCCGCTAGCCTCCAATTGCGATGAGATCACCCGGGCCCGGGTTAGGTGACCTGCGCCGTGATGGTGCACGTAGTAGCCGATCACCATTGGGCCACCACGTGTCGGTAGAGGCTCTCGTAGCGCTTGACCATGGTCTCGACCGAGAACCTGTCAGTCGCACTGGCGCGGACGCCCGAGCGCGACAGAGATGATGCCTGCGCGACGTTGTCGGCTAGGGCTTGCGCGGTCGCATCGTCGGTATGCCGAGGCTCGACCAGGACGCCCATCTGCGGATCGATGACCTCACTCAGACCTCCACGGCGAAGGGCGAGGACAGGAGTGCCAGTCAGGGCCGCTTCGACCGCTACGAGACCGAATGGTTCCTCCCAACGCGGGGTCATCAGCAACACCTCAGCACCGCCTACCGCCTCAGCCACGTCGGCATGACGCAGGTGGCCCTCGTAGGTGATGTTGCCGCCCAGCAGGGGCTGGACACGGGCCTGAAACCACTCGAGGTCGCCCATCGGACCGATGAGTCGCAGCGGCCGCCCCGCTCGGCGAGCCGATGAAACCGCAAGGTCAGCGCCCTTCTCGGGCACCATTCGCCCGACCCAGGCGGCGTCCTCGCCTCCTTGGCGGCGAGGGAACCGGGTGGCGTCCACACCACTGGGGATGACCACGGGTGGACGGGGCAAAGCGGTCCACGACGAAGCGAGGGCGTGCGTGACAGCCACGAATCGTGCCCGGGGGTCACACAGCCCGATGCCCAATTCCATCCACGGAAACGGCGGAGTGTGCAGGGTCGTGACCAGGGGTATACCGACCGCCCGGCTGGCCGCCAGCGGCAAGTGGTGCAACGAATTGTTGTGCACCACGTCGATCCTGTCGCGGCGTCGCAGCAGTTCGTCAGTCACCGCGAGGAAGGCATGTTGATCACGGAGGAAGCCGGGCTCGGGCAATTGCGGGTCGAGTGCCGCCACGGCCGAAAGGCGAGGCAGTCGGGGATGCTCGATGAGCTCATCGGCCAAGGTTGCCTCCGAACCGGGCGCCGCGAACAAACTGACGTGGTGGCCGCGGGCCCGCAGCCCCGTCGCCAGGGTTGCGACATACGACTCCTGACCTCCTGCATACGGCTCAGCAATGGGATGTCGCGAAGGTCCCAACAAGGCGACCCTCATTGTGGTTCACCCAACTCGCTCAGATACTCGGCGAAGCCGCTCACCGCTCGGCCGGACATCCGCCCTGAGGTGCGCACTCTGATGGTGTCCGTGGCGACCCAGGAAGCCGACCGGGCCCGGACTTTTGCCGCCAACGTCACGTCTTCGTGGGCGGTGCGGTGCCCGAAACCGCCGACCGCGCGCCATGTGCTGGCGCGAACGCCGAGGTTGGCGCCATGGACATGGGAATGGCCTTCAACCAAGCGATGCCTGCGCTGCCACGCCGCGAGAATCTCAGGATCCTGCAGACCGAACGGCTCGACTGTGCCCAACACCATGTCTTTGCCGCTATCGGCCCAGATCAACTGGCGGACCAGCCAGTTTGACGGCACCAGAGAATCGGCGTCCGTGCATGCCAGCCAGGTGCGCGATTCCTGAGGGTTTCCTAGCGATGCGAGACCGCTCTGGGCGGCTGCATCGCGACTCCTTCCGACGCCGACTCGTCGTAACTGCACGGCATGGACGCCGGCGTCAGTCAGGATCCGCGATGAGCCATCGGTACATCCATCGAGTGCGACCGACACCACGGCATGCACATGCGGATGGACCATGGCCAGGGTGTTGACAGCCGTCCTCACGGCGTTGAGGCACCCGCTGAGCAACTCCTCCTCGTTACGGACCGGAATTGCGACGATGACATGGGTGATCCGCGTCATAACCGACCCTCTAGCTCAGCAACCGACAGTGCCGGGCCCCACACCTCGATGCACAGGTCATCGTCGATGTGCCTGGCTCGGAGCGGACGGCTGATGACCGAGCGTGCTTGCTCATGGACCAGGAAGCCATCGAGGGGGACATGGTTGGTCGGGTGTTGCCAATGGCACAGCACCAGTTCGCCGTCGGGGGTCAACGCGGCTTCGGCGCGGCGGACCGTCTGGATGAGTTCGATCGGAGTCAGGAAGTAGCCGACCTCTGAGACGACGATGAGGTCGAACGGCCCCTGGGGTATGTCGCGGGGCACGTCGCCCCGCTCGATGCGCGCGCCTGCGGTGGCCAGCCGAGCGGCCTCGACGGCTCGTTGACTGGTGTCTAAGGCCAAGAGTTGGTCGGTCCGGTCAGCCAGCGCTGTGGTGAGGTATCCGTCGGCGCATCCGAGCTCGAGCGCACGGTTGTATCGGCGCGCTCCCAACATAGCCAAGACCAGTGCGCGCCGACGCTCTTCGTAGAAGGACGTGGTGT
This sequence comes from uncultured Actinomycetota bacterium, assembly GCA_963803695.1. Taxonomy (GTDB): domain Bacteria; phylum Actinomycetota; class Actinomycetes; order Actinomycetales; family Dermatophilaceae; genus Ornithinicoccus. The sequence continues at coordinate 148,363 of CAWDNY010000008.1, read as the reverse complement.
TGCCCCACGGGTCGGCCCCGGCGTCGTACATGCTGTCGAAGGTGGCAACCCGCTCAGCCCTGCGATCGGCTGGCACGCGCCGGGAGAGCCTCGGCAATTGCTCACGTGGATCGATCAATGTCTCGACCAAGCGACAGCCCCGAGCCATCGCGGTGGACCCCAGGATCGGTGCCTGAGTTCCGATTCCGCCATGCTCTGAGGCAGGCGTGCTTTGTGAGGCGTAGCCCCCTAGGGCGGCGCGCTTGCGCCAGGCACCGACCAGGGATGCCTCATAAGCGATCATGCTCGCCCAGGGGGCAGTCTGCGGATTACCCCAATGCCACAACCAAATCGGGTAGAACGCGACGGCAGCACCGGAGAGGGTTGCGGCGAGCGCAGCCGCAGAGCCCAGCGCATCGTGATCGCTGTGTCCGTCGTGGGTCCAGGGCGCAAGGATGAGACTGCGTGCGTCGACCCGTCCGGCGATCTCTTGGGCCAACTCGGTCGCGTGGCTTTCCAAGCGCGTGTCCGGCATGCCGAGATGAGTCAACGACGCCTCGGGGGCCAGGCCCGAGAGGGCGTGTTCCACCTCGCGGCGGCGGCGGGTGCCCAGCAAGGATCGATCGGCATCGTCGAGGTCGGCGTGTGACCGTTCCCCGGCCGTAGCCACCAACACGCTGATCGGTATGCCGAGGATGCCCATGTCGGTGACTAAACCGCCCAGTCCAAGAGTCTCATCGTCGGGGTGGGCAGCTGCGACGACGACGTGGGAGAAGGTCGTAGCCATTGCCGGGGCGTCGAGGATCGGCACGTCGTCCCACTGCCGCGCGGCCCACCAGACGGGCTCGGGCGTGCCCTCCTCGGTGTGCGTGAATTGAACCGTCGATGTGTTCACGGCGCGACCAACTCCCCGAGTCGCGCTTGTTCTCGCTCGGCATGGTGTTGACGGAGATAAAGGGTCAGGTCGGCCACTCGCTGCAGATGCGGCTGGTCAAAAGCCAACGGGCCCGGACCAAGCGCGTGGCCCACGATCGTCAGGACGCGTTCTGCCGCTTCGGCTACGCACGATCGGGTCCGCGCCGCCAGGACGGCGGCGTCGTGGGAAGTGAGCGTGGCATCGTCCATGACGTCAGCGGCGCTGCGTAGGGACACCAGGGCCCCGTGCAGGATGGCGTCGGCCGCTCCCAGGTGCATCAGAGCGATCTGATCTGGTGACCGTTTGGCTGCCGCTGTCCATAGCGCTCCCGCGATGGCGGCAGCAGCACCAAACCAGACCGCCGCCACCGCGATCCCGCCCCAGGCGAAACCCGGCCGGTCCACATACCAGCCGGCCGGTCCGACGGGGTGGGCGTGTGCGCCACGCAGGTGCACCGTGCCCGTGGTGATGGTGGGAAGACCGTGGGCTTTCCACAGCGACATACGCGGCTCCACACCGGGCTGCGCGAGGGAGAGGGCGAAAAGTTGCTGCTCACCTCCGGGAAGGGTTGCGGTGATCAGGGCGTGTGAGACGTGATCGGCCAGCGAGCACCACGGTTTGGCACCGGTCATCGTCCAGTCATCGCCGCCTGGTTGTGCTTCGGCGAGGAGTCGGGTGCCCGGCGGACTGGCGGCATACACCCCCCAGGTCGCGTCCACGGCATACTCGCGCGCGGGTGTTGCGGTGCGCGCCGACTGACTGATGATGGCGAGGGCATCAAGGTGGGGCTCTATGGCTCGAGCGATGCTCAGGTCGAGAGATCCTGCGGTGGCCAGTGCCGATAGCACCGGCCAGGAAGTTTCCCCGATTCTCGGCCCCAGGGGTGCGAGTGCGCGCGCCACTCGCAAGGCCCCCGCGATGCCGGGGCTAGCAGTCATGATCCGATCGGCTACGTCTTCGTCAATCCAGGCTTGGGGATCCCACGTTGACGTTGTAAACACACATCTGACGGTAAGAACTGCCAGGGAGAGCGAGTACCCCCTCAAGGGTGAGAATGAGGGTTCACCTGCGGATGTGTTATGTGATGGCATACGTTGCGTTCATGGATGGAGCGCGCGTGCTGACAGTCGCCGTCATCAACGACTTCGAAGTAGTGGTGCGTGGCGTCGCGGCGCTCCTCAAGCCGTTTGCCGACGATCTTCGTGTGGTCGAACTAGACGTCGGAATGCCCGTGTCTCAGCCGGTTGACATCGGCCTCTACGACACGTTTGCGATGGAAGGCGCGCCCGGCCAGTCGCTCGACGACATCACGCGGAACGAGAACATCGCCTCCCTGGTGTTCTACAGCTGGAATCTGAGCCCGGACGTGATCGCCCACGCACAGAATATGGGAGTCAGCGGGGTGCTGTCTAAGGCATTGTCGGCGGATGAGTTGGTCCGCTGCCTGCATAGGATAGGCGGCGGTGAAATTGTCATTTCTCCCGAGCCGGCCCCCGATAGTCCAGTGGTCATGGGGAGGTGGCCTGGTCGCGAGTATGGTCTGACGCCCCGCGAGGCGGAGATATCGGCACTCATCGCGCAAGGGCTGTCAAACAAGGAGATTGTTGAACGGACGTTCCTCAGCATCAACTCGGTGAAGTCCTACATCCGCTCGGCCTATCGCACCATGGGAGTGACCTCACGCAGTCAGGCAGTCCGGTGGTGCATGGAGCGCGGTCTGGACACTGCGCCACGGCGGATCGCTGTGGACCGCTGGCAGCGGGAGTCTGCGCTTGATCGTGCCTCGACGGACGCCCGGGTAGGCGCTCACAAAGAGAGCACTTGACTCTGACACCGTGTCAGGCGGGAGAACAGTCCTTGTGATATCCATTGGAGACTTTGCCCGGCTGGGCCAGGTGTCCGTGCGGATGCTGCGACATTACGACCGCATCGGGCTGCTGCCACCGGCCGACATCGACCCTCACTCCGGCTATCGGCGGTATGCCGCGGAGCAGCTGGCTCGACTCAACCGGATCGTGGCGCTGAAGGACCTCGGCTTCACCTTGGAACAGGTGGGCTCAGCCTTGGACAGCGGTGTCGACCCCGATGAGTTGCGCGGAATGCTCCGCTTGCGGCACGCCGAGCTGGAGCATGAGGAGTCGTTGGCCAAAGCCCGCCTGAGCGCGGTCGAGTACCGTCTCCGCCTCATCGAGAAGGAGCATTCCATGTCTGACACCGAATACGTCATCAAGTCCCTGCCGGCGGTTCGCCTCGCCGCCAAGAGCACCGTGATCGATTCCCAACCGGATATCGCTGGCTTCGTCGAACCCGCCTTTGGTGCGTTAGCTGAGGCCGTCTGCAAGGTCGGGGGCTCTCTCGACGTCGCCATGGCTCAGTACGACATGGGCGACCACGGGATTGGCGTCACGGTGGGGTACGGGGTGAGCCAGCCCGTCGCCGGTGCCGACACGGTGGACCTGCCGTCGGTCGAGACCGCAGTTTGCGGGGTGCACCTCGGCTCGATGGACGGCATCGGCGCTGCGTGGCAGGACCTAGCCCGCTGGGTCGACGAGCAGGGTTGGACCCCGAGCGGCCCGTGTCGGGAGAACTACGTCAAGGCTGAGCCAGCGCACGATCGGTCCGAATGGGTGACGGAGTTGCAGCAGCCCGTCTCGCGCAACTGACCATCACCTGCGCCTGACCATCACCCTGCTTGTCGGTGGCCGATGCCACGATGGCGGGTATGACGTCACACAGTTGGCAGGGTCGGGTCTTCATCGCGGCGAGCACGGATGGCTACATCGCTCGTCGCGATGGCGATCTGGAGTGGCTGACCGACCCGCCACAGACCCCCGACCATCCTCACGCGCCGGCTCATGACGGCCCGACCCCGCCCGCGGCATACGAAGAGTTCATGGCCGGGATCGATCACCTGGTGATGGGCCGCGGGACGTACGAAAAGGTGCTGACGTTCCAGAGTTGGCCGTATGCCGAGAAGCACGTCATCGTGCTCGGCTCCACGATGCGGGTCGGCGTCGATGACCGGGTGAGCGTGGCGACTTCGGTCGCGCAGGTGCTCGACCTGTTGGAAGGACGCGGGGCTCGACAGGTCTACGTCGACGGGGGATTGGTCATCCAGGAGTTCCTGCGCCGCGGGTTGATCGACGACATGATCATCACCACCGCACCGGTCCTCCTCGGCGAAGGCATCCCGCTGTTCGGTGCGCTCGGGGCCGACGTCCACCTGCAGCACTTGGGCACGTCATACGGCGACTCAGGCATGACGAGCAGTCACTACCGCGTGATCCACTGAGCGATCGAGCCATTGAGCCAGCTGGCCCCGTGGCACGCACGGGCTAGTCGGAGAGACCTTGCTTCGGTCCTAGCTCATCGAGGTATGCCGACACGCGCTCGCGCGACCACTCTTGGGCCAGATCGTCCGCAACCTGCTGAGCCGCCTGCTCCGGCGTGCCGTCAGTCTCGGTCCACGCACCCCGATTCCACCCCATGAGGTAGTCCTCGCTGCCGATCTCGCCCAGGCGCATCGCCGCCTCGTCGATCGCGCCCTGCAGGCGACCGGCGAGTTGCACCTTGGAGACGTCCGAGCCGTCGCGGGCCACGACCATCGAGGGGAGGTCTCGCCAGAAGGTCACCTGATATTCGGTCATAGACGCCATCTTGGCCTCGCTCGTCGACCTGCGAGCCGACGACACGCCCGACGTGACCGGCCACAGCGCGCATATGCACCCCTGAGCCGATGGTCACGGGCGAGTCGCCGGCACGCTCCGGCCCCACTCAATCGCAATCAGCCGCGGTCGCAATCAACTGCGGTCACATCAACGGCGGTCACATCAATTAGCGGTCACATCAACTGAGGTGACCTCGATCAGCAGGCCGGCAGCCGGATTTAGCACCGGCATGGACAGGCCGTGCCTCATCAGGGTCTTACCCGGCAAGACCACGCCTTCGGCAATCCACGGAGGCTGTCGCGCCGGGTGCCCGCTCACGCGCGGCGTCGCCGACCCAAGAGGGTCGATCGCCCGCACGGCGTAGCGCCGAGTGCGGTCCAGTCCGGGCAGCCTCAGCAATCCCGGCCGAGCCTGCGCGCCCGTGGTGAGCCTGATGTAGGCGAACACAGCGTGGTCGGCTTCCGGACTGACCACCCCGTGCAGCCATGCCCCGTCGTGCAGGTCGGTGCGGACCGTGTGGCCGGTATGCAGCACCTCGCGTAGCCGTTTGTGCAGGCTGATCCACCCGGCCAGCTCGTCGAGCTCGGAGTCGGCCAAGGCGCTGATGTCCCACTCGATGCCGGCGTGGCCGAACAGTGCGGTCAGGCAGCGGAACGACAGGTCAGTGACTCGGCCCGTCGTGTGTGCCTTCGCCGGCCCGACGTGGGTGCCCTGCAACTCCGGTGGCAGCAGCATCGAGGTCCACCGCTGGATGGTCTGCCGCTCCAACGGGTCGTTGCAGTCACTCGGCCAAACCCGTTGGGTGTGCTCCAACACGCCTAGATCCACGCGGGCCCCGCCGGAGGCGCAGGACTCGATTTCCAAACCTGGGTGCCTAGCGCCCAGCTCGGCCATCAGCCGGTATGCCGCCGCAGTCTGCCGGTGCACCGCCGCTCGTCCACCCTGGTCCACGGCTTCGTGCAGGTCACGGTTGTGGTCCCACTTGATGTAGTCGATGCCGACGTCGGCGATGACCTGGTCCAGGCTCGCGCAGACGTGGTCGAAGGCACCGGGCTCGGTGAGGTCGAGAACCTGCTGGCGACGCCACGGGCGCGCCCCGGCGTTGGCCCGATCCGGCGCGAGGAGCCATTCAGGGTGGGCGCGAGCCAGGTCAGAGTCGAGGTTGACCATCTCCGGCTCGACCCACAGGCCCATCTGCATACCGTGTCCGCGCACGCGGTCGGCCAGCGGGCGCAAACCCTGAGGCCATACGTCGGGGTCGACCTGCCAGTCGCCCAGGCCCCGCGAGTCCTCGCGGCGTCCGGTGAACCAGCCGTCATCGAGCACCAAGCGCTCGGCGCCGATACGGGCGGCGGTGTCGACCAGGGCGTTGACGCGGTCGGGATCGTGGTCGAAATACAGTGCCTCCCACGAGTTGACCGTGACCGGCCGTGGGGTATGCGGATGGCTGGGCCGCTCACGGACGTGGCCGTGGATGGCCTCGCTCAACCCGTCCAAACCGCGGCGCGAGCGGGCAAAGATCACCGACGGCGCAGCATACGACTCGCCTTGGGCCAAGCGGATCTCACCGGCCCGCAGCAGTTCGCCTCCGCCGATCAGCGCGGTATGCCGTCCGGCCCCTTCGGGCAGTTGGTCGACCAGATGGACGTGGTCCCCGCTCCAGGCCACATGAACAGCGGAGACCTCGCCGCGGCGGAAGGAGAAACCCTGCTCGCCGGCCATCATCAGCAGCGTGGCGTCATGTCCGGTGCGGCCTCGACGGGACTCACGGACGCGCCCGCCGTGCTGCAGGGGGAGACGTTGCGGGTGGCGCTCGCGACACCACCGGCCAGTGAGGTCGAGGATTTCCTGTGCGGTCGAGGGCAGCGGCATCAGTGCCAGCAACTCGCCGACATCAAGCACATCGTCCATGGTGTTGGTGATGCTGTGGCGGAGAGTCAAGACCCCATGAATGTCGATCGCCAGGGTGCAGGTCCAGTCCAGCCCGGCGACCTCGTCGCTGGCGTGCACCCGCAGCTCGCTTGGGCCGGCCTTGCTGCCGGTCAGGCTCACGTCGGCGTCGGCAAACTGGGTGATGACCGACCGGCCGGACCGATGTGCCGTGAGACTGGGCTGCCCCGACCAGCCGTCGGTCTCGCTCGGCAGCAGGGTCAACGGCCAGACTTCGTCCAAGCCGCTCTGCGGCAGAGCGGGGTCGCCGGCGCGCAACAAGTCGGCCGCCTGAGCGATGTTGCCCAGGTCTGCGCCCCAATGCACGATCTCGGGCAGCCCATCGGGGCGGCGCGCCAGGATCACACTGCTGCCACCGCCCCGAAGGACCACGAGACCGTCGGGACGCCACGTACCGGCATCCACGGCGCTCATCCCTTGTCGGCTCCCAGCGTGAGCCCAGAAACGAACTGCTTCTGCAGGAGGAAGAACACGACGATCGTGGGGATCGCGACCATCACCGAACCCGCGCTCAACAGGTTGTAGTCGGTGAAGAACTGGCCGCGCAGGTTCTGCAAACCCGAGGTGATCGGGAACTTGTCGCCGCTGTTGAGGAAGGCCACCGCCCAGAAGAAGTCGTTGTAGACCCAGGTGACCTGGAGGACCCCCAATGCAGCCAACGGTGGGCGGCACAGCGGCAAGATGATCTGCCAATACTGCCGCCAGACACTGCAGCCATCGACCAAGGCGGCCTCGGTCAACGAGTGCGGAAGTGCCTTCATGTAGTTGCTCAACACGAAGGTGCAAAAGCCCGTCTGGAAAGCGATGTGCACCAAGATCACGGCGAGATAGTTGTCCAACAAACCGACCTCACGGAAGAACCGGAAGAGCGGAATGAGCAACGACTGCTGAGGCAACAGGTTCGCCGCCGTGAACAGAATCAGCATCGGCAGGTTGAACCAGAAGGTGAACCTGGACAACACGAACGCCGCCATGGTGGAGAAGAGCAACGTGATGACCACCGCCGGGACCGTGATGATCGCCGAGTTCAAAAACAGCTGAGTGAAGTTGCCTCGCTCCCACGCGTTGACGTAGTTGTCGACCGTGAAGCCGCCGAAGGAGACGTATCCGTTGGCCGAGGTGTAGGCGTAATCACGGAAGCTGTTGTAGACCGCCCAAGCCAGCGGGAAGATCCACGCCAGAGCCGTGATGGCCAAGAAGATGTGCAACACCAGACGTGCCGGTGTCATCTTCCGCTTCTTGTTGACGCTGTAGCCGCTGGTCGAGGCGACCTTGTCCTGGGTTGCGGTGCTCATCGCGGATCCCTCTCGCGGTAGATGCTAACCATGTAGATGACAATGAAGATGAGCGAGATCACCAGCAAGATCGTGGCAATCGCCGAGCCGAAGCCCACCCGAGATGCCTCACCGATGACGTTTTGCACCACGAGCACGCTCAGCAACTCCAGGCCGTTTCGACCCTTATTGATCACCCAGACGATGTCGAAGGCTCTCAAGGACTCGATCACCGTGATCACCAAGATGACGACGTTGATCGGACGCATCGCCGGGAAGATCACGCTGAAGAACGTCCGCACCGGACCGGCACCGTCCATCGCCGCTGCTTCACGCAACGACGGGTCGATGCCCTTCAATCCAGCCAAGTACAACAACATGATGTAGCCGACGTGTCTCCACGATGCCGCGATCAACACGGCATAGATGTTGATGTCGCTGTCACCCAGGAAGTCGATCCGGTTGGATCCGTCTAACCCGAGCATGGCGTTGAACAGGCCCTGATCCCGGCTGTAGAGCAGTTGCCAGATGAAGCCGATCAAGGCCAAAGACAACACGACGGGGAGGTAGAGGGCGCTCTGGTAGATAGCGGCCCCCTTGATCTCCCGATCCAGCAGCACCGCCATAAACATCCCCAGCGGGGTGGCGATGAAGAAGAACACCGCCAACCACAGCAGGTTGTTCTGCACCGCCGGGAAGAACGCCGGATAGATCGTGACGATGTCGACGTAGTTGTCGAACCCGACGAACTTGATGTCGCTGATCGGGCCGATCGAGTTCCACGTGGTGAACGACAGGATCACGCTGAGCAACGCCGGGACCCAGACGAACCCGAGCACGAAAATGGCCGGAATCACCACCATCACGGTGAGGGTGAGCTTGTCCTTCGGCTGGAGGAGTTGCAGCCGCTTGTTGGTCGGTTGTTCTTTGGCCTTCGGTGGTGGGGGTGGTGTCGCGATGCTCATAGGTCAGTCTTCCCGAGGGTCTGGTGTCAGCTCTGCGGGAAGATGGACTCGGCCTGAGCCTGGATCGAGGATGTGATGTCATCGATCGCGTCCGGGCTGCCGATGAAGCGCTGGAACTCGGGGATGATCACCGTGGAGGCAAAGTCCGGTCGGGTGTCGCGGTCCAAGAACTGGCTGATGTTGGCGGCGCTGTTGACCAACTCGACGGACTTCTTCTGCAGCACGTCGTAGCCACTGACGTCAGCTTCCTCGTTAGCAGCGATCTGCGGGTCCTCGCCGACGTAGGCCTCGACAGCAGCAGGCGTGCCGATGAACTTCAGGAACGCGGTCGCCGCATCGGGGTTCTTGGGGTCGGCGCTCTTCATGAATCCGTCGATCGGGGCCTCGACGGCGTCCGACCCGATGGCCGGGTCGATCTCGGGGAAGTTGAAGAAGTCCAGGTCGTCGCGCTCTTCGCCCTCAGGGAACTGCTGGTTGAGGAACAGACCGAGGGTGAACATGCCGGCCTCCTTGTTTTGCAGCGACGTTGCGGCTTCCTGCCAACTGCGACCCAGTGAGTCCTCCTGGTGGAAGGGAAGCAGGGAGGCCCAGGTCTCAAACACGGCTTTGACTTCGTCGGAGTCCCAGCGCTGCGCGCCAGCCATCAGATCGATGTGGAACTGGTAGCCGTTGGTGCGCATGTTGAGGTAGTCGAAGGTGCCCATCTGCGGCCAACCGTCGGACGCGCCGAAGGCGAACGGCACCATACCGCCGGCCTGCATATCTTCGGCTAGGGCCTTGAGCTCGTCCATCGTCTCGGGGATCTCGTAGCCGCCCGCTTCGAAGACGCTGGGGCGATAGAAGATGGCCCAGGGGTAGTAGTAGAGCGGCAGGAAGATCTGGCTACCGTCCTCAGCCGAAGACGCGTTCTTCATACCCTCGCTGTAGTTGTCGCCGACCTCGTCCCAGACGTCGGTGATGTCGCCGGTCAGGCCCTGCTCGGCGAAGAAGCGTGCGCGGTATCCGGCAAACCACTGGAACACATCGTCTGGGCTGCCCTGGAGGTAGGAGTTGATCTGCTCCTGGTAGGTGTTGGGGTCGGTCGCGTTCTCCTCGACCGTGACGCCCGACTCATCGGCGTAGGCCTTGATGAGGGCTGCCATGGCCGCCTTGGGCACGGCCTCGGTAGAACGGGATCCAAGGGTGACGGTGTCGGAACTGCCACCACCGCCCCCGCTGGAACCGCCGTCGTCGCCACCGCACGCAGCGAGAGTCCCGAGGGCCCCCACTCCGGCGGCGCTGTTCAGGACGGTGCGACGGCTCATGGGGGCGTGAATGCCATGGCCTCGACGCGCGAGTTGGCTGGGGGTGGGCATTGAGGTGATGCGCTTGGACACGGGGTCCTCCTGATGACTCGACACTGAGCGGAGCCGAGCCAACGCGGCGACTCGGCAGTGAGGTGGTGCTCCCTGATATAAACGCGTTTCCACCACTGTGTCAAGGGTTTCGCGCATAAATAGCAACATAGTCAAACTCAACACATCAAAATGTCGATATGTGTTGACTTGCGTGTGGGGTAATGCGAAGGTCGCACCATGAGGCCATGGCCAACTGACCGCGTCTTGTTCGGCGCAGACTTCAACCCGGAGCAGTGGAGTCCGCACACCCTGGATGACGACATCGCGGCAATGTGCGAGGCCGGCTTCACCTTCGCCACGGTGGGCGTTTTCGGGTGGGCGTTGCTGGAGCCGGAGCCGGGGCGTTACGAGTTCGCGTGGCTGGATCGCGTGCTGGATCGGCTGCACGAAGCGGACATCGTCATCGACTTGGCCACGGCGACGGCATCCCCGCCGCCCTGGTTTGCTCGCGAGCACCCCGAGGCCATGCCGATCGACCGGCAGGGCCAGCGGATGTCCCACGGCAGTCGGCAGACCTGGTGCCCCTCGAGCCCGGACTACCGTCGGCGCGCGCTGGCGTTGGTCGAGCAGATGGCCAGCCGGTATGCCGACCATCCCGGACTCGCGCTGTGGCACGTGGGCAACGAGTTCGGCTGCCACAACCTCATGTGCTTCTGCGACACCTCCGCCGAGCACTTCCGCGTGTGGCTGCGCGGTCGCTACGACACCCTGGAGGAGCTCAACGAGGCGTGGGGGACCTCGTTCTGGTCACAGCGCTACACCGATTGGGTGGACGTGATCCCCCCGCGGATCACCACCGCCATCCCCAACCCCAGCGCCGAGCTGGACTGGCAGCGGTTTTGCTCCGATGCCCACCTCGAGCACTATCGGGCCGAGCGCGACCTGCTGCACGAGCGCTCGCCAGGGGTGCCGGTGACCACGAACTTCATGGTCAACCACTCAGTCACCGGGCTGGACTATCGCCGGTGGGCCAGTGATCAAGACATCGTGTCCAACGACCACTACCTGGCCAATCACCTGCCCACACCGCATACCGAATTGGCCATGTCTGCCGACGTCACGCGCAGCCTCGCGGGCGGCGAACCGTGGATCCTGATGGAGCACTCGACGTCGGCGGTGAACTGGCAGTCGGTCAACACCGCCAAGGCTCCGGGTCAGATGATGCGCGACTCGCTGTCCAACGTGGCTCGGGGTGCCGACGTGGTGGCCTTCTTCCAATGGCGGGCATCTCGTGCCGGCGCGGAAAAATACCACTCGGCGATGCTGGGCCACGCGGGCACGCAGTCGCGGGTGTTTCGCGAGGTCAGCGAGTTGGGGGCGGTGCTCCAGAGGTGTGCGCCGCTGGCCGGAAGTCACACCGCCGCGCGGGCAGCGTTCGTCTACGACTGGGAGTCGATGTGGAGCACCGATGCTGCGTCCACGCCCAGCCAAGAGCACCGCTATCTGGACGAGGTCCGGGCCTGGTATGACGCGCTGTGGCGGGCCGGAGTGACCTGCGACGGGGTGGGTCCAGAGGATGACCTCAGCGGCTACTCCTTGATCGTGGCTCCGTCGTTGCACCTAGTGCGGGACGAGAGCGCCGAGGCGATCGGGCAGGCGGCTCATGGTGGTGCACACGTGCTCATCACCTACTTCTCGGGCACGGTCGATGAGCGAGACCACATCCGACTCGGCGGCTACCCTGGCGCGTTCCGCGAGCTGCTCGGCATACGGATGGAGGAATTTGCCCCCCTGTTGCCGGGCGACACCGTCTCCCTTAGCGCGGACCACGGAGGTGTGCTCCCGCCTCTGAACGACATCACCGCGTCGGTATGGAGCGAGCGCGGCGAGGCGCTAGAGGGCACGGAGGTCCTGGCGACGTTTGCGACCGGCCCGGCACAGGGGAGCCCGGCGGTCACCCGACGACCGGTGGGGCAGGGGTCAGCCTGGTACGTTTCGACCCGGCTGGCTCCCGATGGCCTCGATGCCGTGGTCGAGGCACTCGTCGGGATATCAGGCATCGAGCCGGTGTTGCGTGATCGGCCTGCGGGGGTCGAAGTCGTCCAACGCGTGTCCGGTGACGAGGAGTGGACGTTCGTCATCGACCACGGCGGAGTGGGCGCGGCAGTCGATATCGAGGGCATCGATCTCGTGTCCGGTCAGCCCAGCACAACTCAGCAGCCGCTGATACTCGATCCAGGCGGGTGTGCGGTGATCCACGCCCGACGGACCAATGAGGAGAACCCAGCATGAGCACATTGGCCCGGCAACGTCGCCAGGAGATTCTGGCCCGAGTGCGCCGAGATGGAGCGGTGCGAGTCGGCGAGCTCGTCGAGGAATTGGACGTCTCCGACATGACGATCCGCCGTGACATTGCGGCGCTGGCCGAGCGCGGCCTCTTGGTCCGAGTGCACGGTGGTGCCACGGTCACGGATGCGCCCTACTCCAGCCACGAGCCGACCTTCGGCACCAAACTCGGGGAGCAAGTGCCGGAGAAGCTGGCGATTGCCCGAGCGGCTGCCGAGTTGGTGCCGCCTGGGTCCTCGGTGGCGTTGTCTGCCGGGACGACGACGTTGGCCCTGGCTCAGGAGTTGCGGCAGGTCGAAGAACTCACCGTAGTGACCAACTCCATTCCGATCGCCAACGCCCTGCACGATCCGGACCGGCGCGATCGGGTAGTCATCGTGACCGGTGGGTCGCGGACCCCCTCCGACGCGCTGGTCGGGCCAGTCGCCGTGAGCGCCTTACGGAATCTGCACGTCGACCAGGTGTTTCTCGGGGTGCATGGATTCAGTGAACGCACCGGGTGCACCTCGCCCAACATGGTCGAAGCCATGACGAACCATGCGCTCATCAAGGCGGCCGCCTCGACGGTGGTCATCGCCGATCACACCAAACTGCGCCTGATCGGGTTGGCGACGATCGTGCAACTGGACGATATCGACGTGTTGGTCTCCGACGACGGGCTTGCCGCGGATGACCAAGCCATGTTGCGCACTCAGGTGGGCCGACTGCTGATCGCTCCGGTGGAGCCCGACCATGCCTGACTCTCCAGGAGGAGACATGACGATGAAGGCCCGCCGGGCACGGCTGCAACTGGCTGACGGCCGTGAACTGTTCTACTACGACGATCCGGCGGGCGCGGACGACACCCACGAGGAAGCCGAGACACCCCCTGGCCGTTCTGCTCCGGACACGAGGGACCTCCCGCCCATGCCCGCCGCGGCTCGGATGCGGCGCGACCCGCTCACCGGCGAGTGGATCCCGATGGCCTCCCACCGGATGAATCGCACGCACTTGCCGGCACGCGCGGACTGCCCGTTGTGTCCGACCAAGCCCGGCAGCGCGCCGAGCGAGATCCCCGCGCAGGACTACCACGTCGTGGTCTTCGAAAACCGCTTCCCGTCGCTGAACGCGCGGGCAGCTCAGCCGGCGTCGTCGGTTGACGGGCAGGAGATGTGGCCCGAGCGGACCTCGGATGGCCGATGCGAGGTCGTCTGCTTCACCAGTGACCATGAGTCCCGTTTTTCGGCTTTGGACCCGACCCGCGCACGGACGGTCATCGAGGCCTGGGCCGACCGCACCCAAGAGCTGATGGCGATTGACTCGGTGCAAGATGTCTTCTGTTTCGAGAACCGCGGCCAGGAGATCGGGGTGACCCTGGCCCACCCGCACGGGCAGATCTACGCCTACCCCTACGTGCCGCCGCGCACGGCCCAGCACGTGGCTCAGGCCGCCGAGCACTTCGCGGCCACCGGTCGCGACCTGCTGGGCGACATCGTGGCCGCCGAGCAGGAGGCGGATCGCCGGGTGGTGATGCGTGGTGAGCACTGGACGGCGTTCGTGCCGGCCGCGGCGCGGTGGCCCGTGGAGGTGCATATGGTGCCGCACCGACACGTGCTCGATCACTCCCAGACCAACGACGCCGAGCGGACCGAGTTGGCCCAGATGTATCCGGCCCTGCTGCGGGCGTTGGACCACTTCTTCGTCGGGGCTGATGACACGCCGATCGAGTTGCCGTACATCGCAGGGTGGTTCGCTGCGCCGAAGGCCGGCAACGATGAGTCGAATGGTGCGGTTGACCCGCGGGCCAGGCCCCGGCTGCACTTGCAGGTCATTTCGGTGATGCGGGCTGCCGGCAAGCTGAAATACCTGGCCGGCTCGGAGTCGGCTCAAGGTGCCTGGGTCAGTGACACCACACCAGAGCTGATCGCGGATCGGCTGCAGGAGGTCATGAGCGAGATGGCGGCGACGTCGTGACTGCGTCGGTGAGCCCGCAGTGGCTGGAGCCGAGCGATCCAGCCGAGCACGCGGCATACCTCAGCGGTGTTTTTGCCTTGGCCTTCGGCCGTGACCCGGACGGTGTCTGGGCAGCGCCAGGGCGGGTCAACCTGATCGGTGAGCACTTGGACTACAACGGCGGGCCGGTGCTGCCGATCGCCATCGGTCACCACACCATGGTGGCGGTCGTCGCACGAGAAGACCGGGTGATCCGGCTGCGATCGGTGCAGGACCCGGCTACCTGGGAAGGGTCGCTGGACGAACTGACCCCCGACGGTATGCCGCAATGGTGCCGGTATGCCGCGGGCGTGGTGTGGGCGCTGGAAGAGGCTGGCCATCGGTTGCCGGGGCTCGACGTGATGGTCGATGGGCGGGTGCCGTCCGGCGCTGGCCTGTCCTCCTCTGCGGCATTGACCTGCGCGGTCGCCGTGGCCGCGGCCGATCTCGCCGGCATCGAGGCCTCCCCGGAGCAGAGCCGGGCGAGGATGTTGGCCGCCGTGTGCGTGCGGGCGGAGAACGAGTTCGCTGGTGCCCCCACGGGTGGCATGGATCAAGCCGTGGTGCTGCGGGCCACCGCTGGGCACGCTTTGCTCCTCGATTGCGCCACCTTCGAGGCCACCGACGTCGCCATCCCCGCCGATGCAGAGCTCCTAGTGGTCGACACCCGCACCCACCACGCGTTGACTGACGGGCAGTACGGCGATCGGCGCGCTGCCTGTGAGCGAGCGGCGGCGGAGCTCGGTATGGCGACTTTGGCCAGTATCGACGTGGCTGATCTCGCGGACGTGTTGGCGAGGCTGAGCGGTGCGGAGTTGCGTGGCGTGGTGCGGCACGTCGTGACCGAGACGGCCCGAGTCAACGACCTGGTGGCTCACCTAGAGAAGGGCGCTTTGAGCGCGATCGGCCCCATTCTGGTGGCTTCGCACGCCTCGATGCGCGACGACTTCGTCATCTCCACGCCTGAGTTGGACCTGGTCGTGGACAGCGCCATGCAGGGTGGTGCCCTGGGTGCGCGGATGACGGGGGGCGGTTTTGGTGGGTCGGCGGTTGTGCTGTGCCAGCCCGGTCAGCGCGAGGCGGTGGCGGCTCGAGTGGCTGGGGCTTTCGACGCCGCTGGGTGCGGTCAGCCGGGGATGCTTGCCGTGGAGGCCGTCGGCTCTGCTGCTCGTTTTAGCTGAGTCGACCCCACCCGGTGACACGCCCGACTCGAGCGGCTCACGCGAGCATATGAACCCTGTGGCCGATTTCGACGGGCGAGTCGACGGCATACCGGGCAGGCACCCCCGCTCTAGGCGAGCGGAAGCCCTGAATCGGCCAGGCGGCGCTGATCGTGCAGATCGATGATGCGCTGCTCGACGGGCGAGCTCGGGGCACCGAAGGAAGCAACGCGCTGACACGTGGCGCGCCCCTCACTCTCTCCCGTAGCGCCATCCGCGGGTAGTACTCATCGACTCGCGCGAACACCCCCACACCACGAGCGGCATATGGTGGTCGGCAGCGTCGATGCCCTCGCCCTTTTGTGTCACCCAAAACTTGGGGATGTCCTTCATCGGTGGCCCTTCGGATCATGTTCGTGTGACGCATCGTCGGCGGGTGAGTCGTCGGCGGGTGGGTTGTAGAGGGCGGCGCTGCTCGCGGTGCGGTCAGCCACCATCGACCGAAGCCGAGCCGGCTCCAGAACCTCGATGTGGGAGGCCAAAGACAGGATCTCGATCGTAGCCGCGTCATACGATCGCACCCTAAAGGTGGCCTGGTGCCACCCCGACGAGTCGACCGGGACCGTGCGACTCATCCGGATCGGCTGAAGCACGCCCAAAACCGCGGCCAGGCGTCGACCTTCCGGAGAGATGCGGATCAGCGCACGTTCGGTCCTGCCCGGCCGACGCCGATCGGGCTGCCAGTGCTCAGGGTCGGGGAGAGTGCTGGTCGGCTCCAACAGTTGAAAGCCGCCGTCGCGTCCCCGCGTGGCATAGATCGGCACGCCCGCGCCAGACAACTCGTCGAGGTCCCGCAGGATGGTCCGCTCGCTGACCTCGAGTTCGCTGGCTAGCTGGCCCGCCGTCACCCGACCCCGCCGTTGCAGCGCCAGCATGACGCTCACCAACCGGCCTGCCCGCATACCCCCAGTTTTGCGCTGGTTTCCAAATATGACAAAAGACGTCAGTTTTAACTGGTTGGCTCTCTGTCATGACTGAATCTCACGTTGAAGGCGCAGGCACCCCCGAAGACCCATGGGTCCTGCTGACGCCGCCGGCCAAATCCCAATTCGAAGTGCACCGCGAGCCGGATGCCGATCCGCCAGCCCTGGTGGTTCACGTCGGGGCCACGCAGTTGCGCTATCACCTGCGGTGTGTCGACGATTTGCACGCGATGTTGGTCGAGCACGGTGATTGGGTGCCGCTGGGTAATGCCGACGAGCAGAAGGTCGCCGCTGAGGGCAGCGTCGAGGCGTGGGGCCGGTCTGACGGCAACCCGGTCGGCGGGTGGTACGGCCTAAAGAAGGGGCTGCGGGGTCGCTTCGGCAACTATGTGCCCCCAGTCCTGGAGGCCCTTGGGCTGGCGGAGGTGGAGCACAACGCCCGCAACAACCGGATGCGCGCCCTCTAGCGAGCCTGCTCGAGGCGCGCTGCTAGCGCGCTTGGGCCTTGGCCTTGCGGGGGATGAGGTGCATCACGGCCACTACCACGGCTCCGACGATCAGTCCGATGAGGGCTGAGGCCGTGGTGTTGGTCAGCCAGGCGAGGAACCCACCGAGGGCTCCGGCGGCCTCGTGGACCCACTCCTCGGCGTGGCGCACGACGTCGTAGAGTGCGTGCCAGCCCAGGTCGTCGACGCCGACCAGCAAGATGTGGCCGCCGACCCACAGCATGGCGATGGTCCCGATGACCGCGAGTGCCGCCATGAGCTTGGGCATGGCGACGATGAGCCCTCGCCCGATTTTCTGTGAAGCCGCCGATTCCTTCTCCGCCAGATACAGCCCGATGTCGTCCATCTTCACGATCAATCCCACCGCTCCGTAGACCAACGCGGTGATGAACAGGGCGACCACGATCAAAATGAGCGCTCGGGAGATGAACGGCTCATCGGTCACCTCGTTGAGCGCGACCACCATGATCTCGGCCGACAAGATGAAGTCAGTGCGGATCGCGCCCGTGACCATCTTGTCTTCGTGCTCTTGGCCCTGGACCGCCACCGGCTCTTGTTGCTGCTCGTGATGACCGCTGACCTTCTCGTAGATCTTCTCCGCGCCCTCAAAGCACAGATAGGTGCCACCGAGCATGAGGATCGGGGTCAGCAGCCACGGCAAGAACTGACTCATCAAGAGCACAGCAGGAAGGATGAAGACCAGCTTGTTGCGGATCGACCCGATGGCGATCTTTTTGATCATCGGCAGCTCGCGCTGGGCGGCGAATCCGCGCACGTAACGCGGAGTGACTGCCGCGTCATCGACCACCAACCCGGTGGCTTTGACGCTGGCTCGACCCGCACCCGCACCGACATCGTCGAGGGATGCTGCGGCCAAGCGCGCCAGGGCGGCCACATCGTCGAGGAGTGCGACCAGACCGCCGCTCATCGCCGTCGCCCCAAGACAGGGGTGTCGGCCGTCCATATGGTCACGGTGGCATGGAGTTCAGGTGCGAAGGGTTTAGCTGCGAAGGGTTCAGGGGTCACGAGCACGATGCCCAGCGTACGGCGTGCGTGAGCGCGCACCCAGGTCAACGGCCCCACCCTCGCCCCGGTATGCTGGCTAGCCGGCTACGCGGACGCCGTCCTGATAGACGTCGCGCACCCGCTCGCGCAGGCCGGACAGGTCGTCATACGTCCCGCGTAGGACCACCACATCGGCCACTTTGCCCGGCTCGAGCGTGCCGTAGTCAGCCTCGACCCCGAGCAACTGCGCGGCTGACGACGTTGAGGCGACCCAAGCATCCAAGGGGCTCATCCCCAGGTCGGCCATCAGCCCTAGCTCATCGAGGTTTGTGCCATGCGTGCCGACGCCGCTGTCGGTGCCCATCGCGACCCTCACCCCGGCCGCAATCGCCCGGCGGATCGAGTCGTCGTGAGATTGCGTCACCATCCGGGCTTTGCTGACCACGGCGTCCGACAGTGGCGCGCCGGCATCGGCCTGGGCGATGACGGCTCGCGGAGCCGACAGGGTCGGGACCAGCCAGGTGCCGTGGGCCAGCATCATCTCGATGGCCTCATCGTCGAGATAGATGCCGTGCTCGATGGACCGGACGCCATTGCGGATCGCGACCTTGATGCCGTCGGTGGCCTGCGCATGCGCCATCACATGGAGCCCGGCGGCACCAGCCTCGGCGACCAAGGTGGCGATCTCTGCGTCGCGGAAGTGCCCGTGCCGAGGATCGCTGCGCGGGGACATCACGCCGCCGCTGGTGGCGACCTTGATGACATCGGCCCCGGCCCGGACCAGCTCACGCACGATTCGCCGCATCTCATCGCTGCCGTCCACCACGGCCCGCGGACGTCCAGGATGCTCACCGAACATCGGCACGTCGACCCCGCACGGCTGCACTCCGTCGCCGTGTCCACCGGTCTGGCTGATCATGGTCAGGGCGACCTGCATCCGCGGCCCGGCGATCAGGCCCTTGCGGACCGCTTCGGCCACGCCGAGGTCTGCACCCCCGGCATCGCGGACCCAGGTCACGCCCGTGCGCAAGGTCGCTTCGAGGTGGCCGATGGCTTGGTAATAGGGGTAGGAGAAGGGGGTCTGCAGCATCCGCAACAGATTGATCTGGTCGAAGAGCACGTGGACATGGCAGTCGAAGAGCCCTGGGAGGACGGTGCATCCCGTGCATTCCACGACCTCATCAGCGCCCTCTTCGAGCCCCACGTCGACCTCGACCACCCGCCCGTCACGCACGAGGACATCGGCTCGGGCGGGCGTGGTCCCGGTGCCGTCGACCACGGTGCCGCCACGGAAGAGAACAGTGCTCATCGATGTACCGTACCGACCTCTCCAGGTGACGTGGGTCACACGTGCGCTTACTCTGGAGATATGGCTGTGCTGCCGTTGTTTCCGCTCGGAACTGCGTTGATGCCCGGTGCATTCCTGCCGTTGCAGATTTTCGAAGGGCGCTACGTGGCGTTGCTACAGGACTTGCTGCGCGAGCAGGACAAGCGCCCTCCGGTGTTCGGTGTGGTGGCCATCCGAAAGGGCTATGAGGTGGGAGACGCGGGGGTTCGCGCGCTGCATACGGTCGGCTGTTCGGCGCAGTTGCGCCAAGCTGCCTCGGTCGGTGAGGAAAGGTTCTTGATCGTCATCGAGGGCCGGACCAGATTCCGGCTCGACACGATGCACTCCGACGCGCAGACTCCCTACGCCCAAGGGGAAATTACCTGGCTGGAGGAGGCCACCGGGGATTGCCACGAGATCGTGCTGCTGGCTCAGAACCTGCGCGGTGAGGTAGCGGCCTACCGCGCGCGGCTTGGTGGGGACGTGCTGGAACCTCCGGAGGACGACAGGGAGATGTCGTACTGGCTGCCGCAAGCACTTGACCTCGATTTGAGCGATCGTCAACTCTTGCTCGCGAGCGAGTCGACCGAGACTCGACTGCGTCTGGGTCGTCAGATTGTGCGTCGGGAAAGCACGCTGAACTCCTCGCTGGGGACCACGACGAGCACGAGTCGGTCGTTCGGCGGACCGATGAGTCCCAACTGATCACGGGCGCAGAAGTCGCAGCACCGCTCGCTCCAGGGCCGCCTGACGCTCATCCCGGCTCGTGAACTCCTGATCGGTGGTCAGCCGGATGGTCTGACCCTGCTCATAGCGCTCGATCACCCGCGGATCGACGTATGACGACCGAGCCAGGGCGGGCGTATTACCCAAAAACGAGGAGACCTCCTTCATCGCCGCAGACACTGCCCGTTTGCGGGAGGCCCCGCTCTCTCCGTGCTCCTGGCTCTGGGCCAAAGCGGCTGCCGCCAACACCGTCGCATGCCAGGTCCGGAAGTCCTTGGCGCTGCCCTCGACCCCGGCCGCGTCCCGTAGGTAGTCGTTGACCAACACCGGCAGCACCGAACGCCACGAGCGTTGTTGCTTGTAGGCCAGCAGTCGCGGATCGTCCGCCCGCCGGCGACGCATCGCCTCGACCGCATCGATGACCGACTCGTCGTCGATCGCGATCCGGTGCGAGACCCCCGACTTGCCGACGAACGAAAACACCAACTGCTGACGGTGCCGACGCACGTGCCGTCGCTCCAGGGTGGTGAGGCCGAAACTGCCGTTGGTGTCGGCATACACGTCGTTGCCGATCCGGAAGTAGCCCAGGTCGAGCAGCCGAATCGCCGCCGCACAGGCTCGTTCCACCGGCATACCGGATTGGCCTAGATCGCTGAGCACGACACCGCGGGCGGTGGTCAGGGCCTGCCCGAAGGCCAACATGCGCTCGAACTTCTCGGCGTCTCGGCGGACCCGCCACTGCTCGTGGTAGAGGTATTGACGCCGCCCGGCGTCGTCGGTGCCGACCGCCTGCAGGTGACCGTTGGCAAACGGCGTGATCCAGACGTCCTGCCAGGCGGGCGGAATGACCAGGTTCTTGATGCGGTGCGTTTCCTGCTCGGGCAGCCGATCGCCCGCCGAGTCGAGATAGACGAAGCCTGTGCCCGCTCGACGCCGCGTCCACCCCGTGCTGTCGGGTGAGGTCTTGCGCAGTCGCACCATCGTTCCGACGGTAGCCGCAGGCTGCGCCCGCGTCTCGTCGAGCCCCTAAAGGAGTGCCACCTATATTTGCCTCGTGGGGATAGCGACGACGTCACGACCGCATGCGCCGGCGGTCATCGAGGACGTCCGCCGTCGCAAGGCGCGCAGGGTCATTCCGGCGGTGCTGGTGGCGTTGGTGGGCGCCGCAAATGTGGCCATCGGGCTCTTCCCCGGCGTGGCCATTGAGATAGCCGAGGTGGCCGGCCCCTGGGTGGACCGGGGGTTGGTGCAGACGGGGCGGATGGCCTCGGTCGAGCTCGGTGTCCTGCTGCTGCTGATCGCCCGCAAACGGGCACAGGGCTCACAGTCCACGTGGCGACTCGCCGTGCTGTTGACTGCCTTGGCCGCCCTCGTGGCGTTGGCTCACGGCCATCTGACCCTGACGACGGTCGGCTCCGCAGTGGCGTGCGCGTCGCTGATTGCCACCCGCAGCTCCTACCGGCTCAGGCGACCGGGGCGACGCTACTCCGAATGGTGGATCGTGGTCGCCTTCACAGCGGCCATGGTGCTGTACGCCAGCGTGCGATTCGCCCAGGTCGATGCCTCGCTGCAGGACGCAACCCTGGACCAGCGCGTGTCCCTGGTCATCCGAACGGCCCTCTTCCTGCCCGGGGGATTGGACCGGAGCAGCCCGTCGTACGAGGCGCTGGCGATCGCGCTGCGCGTCGGGATGGTGATCGCCGTCATCGGTGCCGTCATCACGTTGCGACTTCGCCAGCCTGCCGTGATCAGCGATGCGGACGCGACCTTGGCCTTCGTCCGGACGGACGGAACCGCGTCGACCGCCCCGCTGTTGGCCCTGCCCGACAACCAGTTGCTGACCTTGTGTTCGGGTGCCGCGCTGGCCGCGGTGGGAGTGCGTAGCGGCACCGCCGTGTGCCTGGGCGGGCCGGTCGCCGAGCGTGGCCGCGAGGCCGAAGCGCTCGAGAAATTCACCGCATACTGCGAGCAGGCGGGGTGGGTGCCGGCGCTCGTGGAGGCGTTCATCGACGTGGCCGACTTCTCCACCGCTGGCAGGCGCCGCTCCAACGTGCGGCACTCGGTGTCGCGGGCCTGTCGAGATGGGGTCAGCGTCCTGCGTATGCCGACTCCGCCCGATCAGCGCAGCGGACCGTGCAGTTGGGCGCGGTCAGCTCCCAGTGGTTGCTGAACAAGGGCGGTCCTGAGTTGGGGTTCACGTGGGGCCGGTTCGATCCGCAGCGGCTAAACGACCAGGAGGTCTACGCCGCCCTGCTCCATGAGGGCACCGAGCGCGAGCAGGTGGTGGGGTTTGTGACGTGGCTTCCGTATGAACAGGGGAGGTCTGCGGTATTGGACCTGATGCGCCGGGCGCAGGAGTGCCCTCTTGGGGTGATGGAGATGCTCATCGTCGAAAGCCTCGCCGATTTTGCCCGACGAGGCCGGGTGAGCGCCAGCCTGGGCGGGGTCCCGTTGGCCAACGTTGCCGATGGCCCATCGGGGGTGGCTCAGCACCTGTTGGCCTGGACCTACGCCAACGGCGGCACGCTGTATGACGCGCGGGACTCTTCCGATTCAAGGACAAGTTCGATCCGCGTTGGGAGCCGATGTGGCTCTGTTATCCGCGCAACGGTGACCTACCGCGCATCGCCCTGGCGGCGGCTCGTGCCTTTCTCCCGCCTCATGCCGTGCGGGACATGGTGTTGACCAAGGAGGGTCGCGCGGGTCTGTGGGGCCGGCTTCGGGAGACCGGGGCCTGCGTCGTGCAGCGCTTTGCCGAGCTCGATCGAGCGCAGCGTCAGCCGAGCGTGTCGCCGTGGGTGCCGATCGCGGCCGCCGTGGTGATGAGCGCGCTGCTCGGGGCGGCGGTGGTCATCCTGATGCGCCACTGGGCGGTGACCACGGTGCTGTTCGGCGGCCTGCTGGTGGGCTCGGCGCTGCACCACGAGGTGGCCGATGTCGAGCACCTCATCAGTTTTGGCACCGTGGTTCTGCTGGCCTACCTGGTCGGACGAGCGCGCGGGAGGCCTGTGGGTGCCGACGACACGCCCGCCGTGAGCGGCCACAGCGCGCATGTGCACCCCTGAGCCGTTCAGCACCAGAGTGTTCGCGGCGAGTCGCTGGCCCCCCACTGGCCAACGACTCGCCGCCGTTTGATGTCCCCTACAAGGGGGATGACCCGGCTGACCCGGGCCGAGATTCTCTAGGCGCCGAGCCGCAGTTGCGGGCCGGCATACCCCGCCTCGATGGTGGACATGGTGCGCAGGAAGAAGCAGCGGAACGCGTTGACGCTCAGTCGGTTCTTCAGCCAACTCCACCGGTCCAGGCCGGAAAGCATGAGCAGCGAGGAGGTTGGAAACTGTTGGCGAGTGAGGAGCGCGACCCGCGTGCCACCGTCGTTGCGACGCCGGATGGCCAGAAATCCGTCTTCACAGACCTTCCCGGTCGCCGGTCCGTGGACGGTGCGGATCCAGGCTCGCTGTTCGTGTGGGGCGTAGTCCATCCGCTCGAGGGTGTAGACGAGGTTGTGCCTGGCCATGTATGTCGAGTGGCTGGGTTGGGCCAGGACCGCCATCCGCTCGATCTGCAGCCGGGCTCGACCCCGCGGGTCACGCTGGATGACTTCGGTGCTGCTATCCCGGACCGCTCGGAACATTGCGCCCACGGCGGCAATGTCGACTGCCTCCACGAAGCTGTCGTACGGCGCGTCGATATTGTGGCTGGCGTAGAACGACACGCTGCCTGGGGTGTAGACCCATCGCACCCCATCGTCGTCGGGCCGCACCGCCTCAAGTTCGCGCTGCGCCTCCATCAACTCCGAAACGTCGAACTCAAAACCGGGCTCGCGGTATGCCGTCAGGTCGGCGTCGGCGACGTCGGGCAGTGCTGGGGCAGCAGGACTAGGGGCCATCTTGGCAATGAACATGGTCTCGATCCTCAGTAGGCAACGTCGGGGTGACAGACCCTGAGAACACCGAGATCGCTGTCTGATACATCGCAAAAGGGCCGGATCCTCGCAATGCGAAGATCCGGCCCCTTTGGGAGTGTTACGGCAGGTCAGCCGCCGATCAAGCCCTGCTCCGTCAGCCAGTCGGTGGCCACCTGGTCAGGCAGCTCGAGGTTGACGGACACTGCTTCGTTCAGCTTCGTCATCTCTTCATCCGTCAGCGCCTCGGCGATCGGGTCGAAGATTGCGTCCAGCGCGTCACCGTTCTCGTCGTAGACCTCGCTGCGGAAGACCGGGCTGGGGTTGTACAGCGGGAAGAAGGACTCGTCGTCCTCCAACACCGTCAGGTCCAGACCGGAGATACGACCGTCGGTGGTGAAGACTTCACCGAAGTTGCAAGGGTCACGCTGATCGGCCTGGGTGTAGACCAACGCCGTGTCCAAAATAGCGATGTTGTCCTGCGGGAACTCAAACCCGTATGCCTCTTCCATGCCCGGCAACCCGTCGTCACGCGCGGAGAACTCGTTCTCCACACACAGCGTGGCGTCATCGGGGCTGTCGGCGATCAAGGTGCCCAGGTCGCTGATCTTCGTCGGGTTGCCCAGATCTCCGGCCGCTTCGGTCGGGAAGGCGATACCGTAGGTGTTGTTGAAGTTGGCCGGCGTCAGCCAGACGAGGTCGTTCTCCTCCAGATCCCGGTCACGGACCGCTTCGTACTGTTCGATCCGGTCGGGGATGGGGTCGGTCTCGCCGAAGAAGCTGATCCAGGCAGTGCCGTTGTACTCCCAGTACATGTCGATGTTGCCGCCGGTCAGCGCGGCGCGCGTCACGTCGGTGCCACCGGTGTTGATCTGGTCGGTCACGTCAGCGCCCGCTTCTTCGAGAGCCGCGATCGCGATATTGCCGAGGATCAACTGCTCATCGAAGTCCTTGGAGCCGACGGTGATCGCAACGCCGTCCAGGCCAGCGCTGTCTTCGGAGCCGCCACCTTCTTCGCCGCCGCCACCGTCGCCGCTGGAAGCGTCGTCACTGCCGCAAGCCGTGAGCATCAGGGTCACACTCAGGCTCGCGCCAAGCGCAAGTTTCAGACTGTTCTTCATGGGTTTCCTTTCGTTGAGCACAGGAGTGTGCGGTAGGTCGTGAAGTGCTAAAGGCCCTTGGGTGAGGCCACTTTGCCGAGGACGGAGGCCAGGTAGTCGATGAGCAGGGCCAAGGACGCCACGATGACTACCCCCGTGATGAGGATCGCGTCGCGGTTGAGGCCAATCCCTTGGACGATGAAGTAGCCGAGCCCGCCAGCGTTGTAGAAGGTGGCCAGGGTGGCCGTGCCGACGTTGATGATGAGCGCGGTGCGAATCCCAGCGAGCATGACCGGGACAGCTAGGGGTAACTCGACCCTGACGAGGATTTGTCGCGCGGATAGCCCCATACCCTTGGCGGCCTTGATGACGTTTTCGTCGACCTGTTGCAACCCGACCATGGTGTTCCGCAGGATCGGGAGGGCTGAGTAGGCGACGAGGCCGACGATGACGGAGTTGAAGCCGACGCCGAACCAGATGACGATGATGGTGATGAAGCCGAACGACGGTATGGCCTGTCCGGCGTTGCCGATGCCGAGAATGATCGGCGTGGCCCGTTTAAACGCCGGACGGGTGACCGCGATCCCAGCCGGGATCGCGATTAACACCACCAGGACTGTCGATACAAAGGTCAGCGAGAGGTGCTCGCGCAGGCCGAGCCAGATCCTGTCTGCGGTGAGCGTGCGTTGCTCGATCGAGTCCAACTCATTGGAGTTCACCCACAGATACGTGCTCAACAACACGGCCGCGATGAAGATCGGCATCCCGATCAGGCTGATCTTCGCCCACAACTGTGCGGTCCGGCTGTCCCCCGCGTCGACAACATTGGGGACGGTTACGACGGCCATCAGGTGGCCTCCGGCTCGTAGTTCTTCTGCGCCAAGTAGAACTGCGCGCTGTCGTCCCGCATGATGCGCACCGAGGACATGATCGTCTCCATGTCGACGATTCCTTGGTAGACGCCGCTGCCGTTGACGACAATGGCACAACCCGCATTGGAGATGATCAGCTCGTTGAGGGCGTCGGACAAGGTGGCCTGCGGCTCGACCGTAGCCTTGGCAGGCAGTCCGGCTCGGCTGAGCGTGCCGCGTCCGGCGTCTCGCAGTGCTTGGGCGCCGACCCATCGAGCGGGTCGACCCTGATCGTCGAGCAGCAACATGGCCGACCACGGCGAGGCGTTGAGACGCTCCAGCAGATTGACGGGATCGCTGCCCAGGCCACCGGTCGGGGCATCGGTCGCCATCTCGATGTCCCGGATGCGGGTGAGGTTCAGCCGCTTCAGCGACGCACCTGCTCCGATGAAGTTCGAAACGTATTCGTCCGTTGGGTTGGTGAGTAGTTCCTCTGGGGAGGCGAACTGAGCAATGTGCGACTGCTCCTTCAGGACCACGATCCGGTCGCCCATCTTGATGGCCTCGTCGATGTCGTGCGTCACGAAGACCACGGTCTTTTGGATCTGCGCCTGCAGACGGAGGAACTCGTTCTGCAAGCGGTCACGGGTGATCGGGTCGATGGCTCCGAACGGCTCGTCCATCAACATCAGGGGAGGGTCGGCGGCCATCGCGCGGGCCACCCCGACCCGCTGCCGCTGCCCACCGGACAGTTCCTTGGGGTAGCGGCCGCGATAGACGTCGGGGTCCATTCCGACCAGGCCAAGCAACTCATCAACTCGTGCGGCGATCTTGTCTTTCTTCCAGCCGACGAGACCAGGGACGGTGCCGATATTTTCGGCCAGCGTGCGGTGTGGAAAGAGCCCGGTGGACTGGATGACGTAGCCGATCCGTCGACGGAGCTTGTCGGGGTCGGACTTCGTGACGTCCTCGCCCTCAAGGATGATCCGGCCGGAACTGGGCTCGATGAGACGGTTGATGAGCTCCATCGAGGTGGTTTTGCCACAACCCGAGGGCCCAACGAAGACCACGATCTCTCCGGTGGCGATCGACAGACTCAACTTGTCCACCGCTGGCACCTTCTGCCCAGGGAAGATCTTGCTGAGCTCATCCAACTCGATCATCGTCGGGGCGGTGGCCCCGCCGTCATCGGGTTCGTGATGGGCAGTGGACGATTCGGTGGTGGTCACCTGATACCTCGAGACGTGGTCAGTCGGCGGACAAGGATGAAGAACGCGTCGAACAACAGCGCAAGCACGATGACGGCGAGGGTTCCGCCGTACACCAGGTTTTCGGCACCCGGGGAGCCCAGCGAACGCAATCCCCGGAAGATCTCGGTGCCGAGACCGGGACCGCCCACAAGGGCGGCGATCGCGGCAATTCCGACGACGACTTGGGTCGAGACCCGTACTCCGGTGATGATGACGGGCCAAGCCAGCGGCAGTTCCACGGTGAACAGCCGCCTCCAGTGGCCCACCCCCATACCTTTTGCCGACTTGGTGATGGCGGGATCAACCGACCCGAGGCCGGCGATGGTGTTGCCGATAATGGGGAGCAATGCATACAAGGTCAGTGCCGCAATCGCAGGGGCTTGACCCAGGCCGAAGATGGGCACGAAGAGACCGAAGAGCGCCAGCGAGGGGATGGTCAGCATGACCGAGGCGGTGCTGACGATCACGGGGCGGACGGTGGTGTTGCGATAGGCGAGCACCCCGGCCGGGATGCCGATCACGATCGCCAGAAGCATAGAAATGACGACGAGTTGAACATGTTCGATGCCGAGTTCGAGTAAATTATCGAAGTTGCGCGACAGGTAGTCACCGAAGCTCATAGGTCTCCAAGTCTCGACAGCACTGCGGACAGGTCCAGCGCAAGCGTCATCGTCGACCACCCGGAGTCGGGGTGTGACCCCGGTCACCAGGACCTTGCGGATTCAACTAAGCATGTGAACTTGACCCCGTCAACCTTCGGTGCTAGTTCAGTGTCAATCCGATAACGACTGCCTTCCACGCCTTGACTCCGGCGCGTTGGTAGCGTTTTCTTTACGCTCACTCGCGTGCGGCTGGGGTTGGTCGCGCTAGACGCAACGACTCGGATATAGCCTCAGCATCCATGTATAGCCTCAGCATCCATGGATATCGCGGACTTCACCCTCGACGCGTTTTCGTTGCGCGGCAAACGGGCCTTGGTCACGGGCGGCAACTCTGGGCTGGGTCGCGCCTTCAGTGTGGCTCTCGCGAGGGCCGGTGCCGACGTGATGGTGCCCGGACAAGCAGACGATGACGGCACGACCCAGGGCCTGGTCACCGAAAGCGGCGGGCGCTACGCGTTTCTGAAGACCGACCTCACCGAAGACGGCGCGTGCGCGGAAGCCGTCCAGCACTGCGTTGAGTCTTTGGGCGGGCTCGACATCCTGGTCAACTCGGCCGGCATCTGCCTCTGCGCGCAACCCGAGGAGTTCGACCGCGCGCAGTGGGACCCGATGATCGCGGTCAACCTCACCGCCTCCTTCGAGATGGCCCGGCACGCCGGCATACATATGCGAAGCCGGGGTGTCGGCAAGATCATCAATATTGCCTCGCTCTTCTCCTACCTCGGTGGGCAAACCTCCCCCGCGTATGCCGCCACGAAGGCTGGGATTGTCGGCTTCACCCGCGCCTACTGCGACGACCTGGCCGAGCACAACATCCAGGTCAACGCCCTGGCACCCGGATACTTCACGACCGCGCTGACCACCGCGACGCGCGCCGACCCCGGCCGCAACCGCAAGGTCATCGAGCACATCCCGGCCGGGCGATGGGGCGATCCCGCCGACCTGATGGGGGCCGTGGTCTTCCTCGCTTCACGCGCCAGCGATTATGTGAACGGACAGGTGCTCGTCGTCGACGGCGGCTACCTCGTCCGCTGACGCGGCATACGCGCCACCAAGCCATGACACGGACAACGACGGAGACACCGATGAGCCAATCGCAGGCCACCCTGACCCGGGACCAGATCGTCTCCGAGGTGACCGATCTGCTCGGCGCCGAAGCAGTGGAGACCGATGAGCAGCGGCTGCGCGAGGTCAGCGTGGACCGCTTCCATAAGTACGAGACCGTCCACGGCATCTTCACCGGTCCCTTCCCGGCCGCCATCGTCTATCCGGCTTCCACGCAGGATGTCGCTCGACTCCTCGACTTCGCTCAACGAGCGCGGGTGGCCGTGGTGCCGCGCACCGGCGGCACCGGCACCGAGGGCGGCCTGGAGACGGTGATCCCGGACAGCCTGGTCATCGACGGCTCGCGGATGGCCGAGATCATCAGCATCGATGAGCCCAACATGATGGCGACCGCGCAGTGCGGCACCCCACTGCGGGTGCTTGAGGAGCAGTTGCGAGCCCAGGGCCTGACCACCGGGCATTCGCCACAATCTCAGCCGCTCGCCCAGATGGGCGGACTGGTGGCGACTAGGTCGATCGGCCAGTTCTCGACGCTGTACGGCGGGATCGAAGATATGGTCATGGGTCTCGAGGCCGTGCTGGCCGGCGGTGAGGTGGTCCGGATCAAAAGCGTGCCGCGCCGGGCCGCTGGACCGGACATACGGCATACCGTGATCGGCAACGAGGGGGCCTTGGCGTTCATCACCGAGGTCACCGTGAAGGTCTTTCGCTGGAATCCAGGATCTGCTCGGTATGTCGGCCTGCTCGTGCCTGATTTCGGTGCCGCGATCGGGGTGCTGCGCGAGGTCATCGTGTCCGGTTATCGCCCCGCCGTCGCCCGGGTCTATTCGCCACAAGATGCTCGGCAGCACTTCCCGGATCACCCCCAGGACCAGAACTTGGTGGTGCTCAGCGCCGAGGGACCCGGACCGATCGTCGACGCCACTATCGCCGCGGTCGAGGCGCTTGCCGAGACGGTCGAGCACACGCCGGTGGACTCGGAGCGGATCAAGACGTGGTTCGAGTCGCTGAACTGGGGACCGGAAAAGATGGAGGCCGAGAAGGCGGACATGCTGCGCGAGCAGCGCCTGGGCTACACGACCGAGGTGTCCGTGGACTGGTCGCGCACGGCTGAGCTCTACGAGCGGGTGATGCGGCGGATCCACGACACGTTTGCTCAGGCCGAAGACATCCACCTGCTCGGCGCGCACTCCTCGCACTCCTACCAAACGGGCACCAACCTGTATTTCGTGTACGACTACTCGATCCGCTGCGAACCAGCCGAAGAGCTCGCGACCTATCACGAGCCCCTCAACGCGATCATCGTCGAGGAGGCATTGGCGGTCGGCGGGTCGATGGCCCACCACCACGGGGTCGGCAAATATCGGACGCCATGGATCCGCGAGGAGCACGGCAGTGCCTACGCCTTGTTGCGTGGGCTGAAGGACGCCTTCGACCCGGCGGGCATCATGAACCCGGGCACCATCTTTCCGCTCGATGAGTGGCCGCCCGGATCGTCGGCTCGCAGGTGAGCGCTCGCGCGCCGCTGCCGGACACGCTGCCCACGGATGCCCGGCTTATCCTCGCGATCGACGGCGGTTCGCAGAGCACCAAGGTCACGATCCTCGATACTCGGGGCGCGATCCAGGCGCAGGGGCGAGCGCCGCTTCGGTCGTACGTCCTCACTTCCGATGGCCGAGCGGTGCATCCCGACGATGATCTGTGGGATTCGTTGTGCCTAGCCAGTCGTGCTGCGCTGGCTGACCTTGAGGCCAAGCATGCCGGGTCGGTGACGGACATTGTGGCCATCGGGTTGTGCAGCATCCGCTATTGCCGCGCGTTGATCGATGCCTGTGGTCGGCTCACCGAGCCAGTGCTCAGTTGGATGGACACACGAGTCTCCGAGCCGGCCTTCGACCTCGACCCCGAGGTGGCCACCATCGCCAGTGCCTCGGGCTATCTGACCTTGCGCCTGACGGGGGAGCGCCGGGACAGTGCGGCGGCATACAAGGGAATGTGGCCGATCAACGCCGCCGGCACCGCCTGGTCCGAGGATGGCGATGACTTCACCCGCACCGGTATGACGACTGCGCTGTTGCCTGATCTCCTCCCGCCGGGTGGGTTGCTGGGCGACGTCACCGAGGATGCGGCGCTGGCCAGTGGCTTGCCGGTGGGTTGCCCGGTGTTTGCCACGGCCAACGATAAGGCCGTTGAAGCCTTGGGCGTCGGACTCTCAGCGCAGGCCGACAAGCATGTGGGGTCGCGACAGCCGACGGTGCTGCTATCGCTCGGCACCTACATCGCCTCGATGACGGCAGGTGACGCGGCAGCAATGCACCCGGCGGCTGGCGGACCGCATACCTGGGTGAACTCGGCGTCCGTGCCGGGCGACGTGTTGTTTGAGAGTAAAGGCATCCGCCGGGGCATGTGGACCGTGTCGTGGCTGCGCACTCTGGTCGGCTCGGCACCATCTGGAGATCGTGACGAAGGGGCCACCCAAGCCTGGCTGGAACGCGGCGCTCGCGAAGTATCCCCTGGCTCCGAAGGCCTGTTCGTGGTGCCCGACTTCTTAGCCGGTCCAGACGGGCCGGACCGCCGCGGCAGCATCCTGGGGTTGGCCGGTCAGCATGGCCCGCACCATCTGCATCGGGCAGTGCTCGAGGGCATCGTGTTGACCATGCGCGCGCACGCCGCGGCCATGATCGATGCGCTAGACCTGAACTCTCCCCGCATCGTGGTCTCCGGCGGCGGAGCGCAGTCGGATCTGATGATGCAGATCGTGGCCGACTCGTGGGGGGTGACCGCAACCCGGGCGGGTATGCCGGATGCCGCGGGCCTCGGTTCGGCGATCTGTGCGTCGGTGGGGGCCGGGGTGCACCGCGACTTCCCGGCGGCTATCGCGGCCATGGTCCATCCGGGGCGCGAGTTCGCTCCCGATCCGTCGGCGGTGGCGGCCTACCGGGACGTTGCTGACGTCTTCGACAGCCTGACCGGATTCACCGATCCGATGTATCGCCGTATCCGCGCAGCGCAACGGTGAAGCGCGGCAGCATCGCCTGAGTCAGCGGCCCGATCGCCACGGCGTACAACACGGTGCCAAGACCGGCCGTGCCCCCGAGGGTGAAGCCGATAAGCACCACGGTGACCTCGATGACCGTGCGCACGAGCCGGATGGATCGCCCGGTGACTCGCGAGAGGCCAGTCATCAAGCCGTCACGCGGACCGGGGCCGAGTTGCGCGCCGACGTACAGGGCCGTGGCGAGGCCGTTCAGCGCGATCGCCCCGATTAGCAGGGGCAAGCGGATCGTGAGTGAGTCCACCTCTGGGGTCAGCGCGAGCGTGAGGTCGGCCGAGAGCCCCACCAAGAAGGTGTTCGCGATCGTGCCCAACCCTGGGCGTTGACGCAGCGGGATCCAGATCAGCAGGACGCAGATCGACACGACGATCGTCATGGCGCCAAAGGACATCGGCAGGTGCTGGATCAAACCGACGTGCAGGACATCCCAAGGGATGACTCCGAGGCTGGCGCGGATGACCAGAGCCATCGACGCGCCATACAGGAACAGCCCGACGATCAGTTGCAGCAGTCGGCGCGGCATACGACCGGCGCGTAGTTGCTCCAGCGGTCCGAGGTTGGCGAGCTGACGTCGTTGAGTTGCGGAGTCGATCTGAGCCATAGCCTGAGTCTGATCGCAAGTGGCCTGCAACGAAAGGTCCAATTCCTCAGCGGTGGCTCGATCAGGTGTGGCCCGGTGCGCTACGACCCCGCTCAGCCCTGAGGTATCCACCGCTAAGCCTGTGCAGTTGATGTCGCTATAGCGACACGACCGCACAGGCTAAGCAGCAGCGGACAGGCTAGGCATCAGCGGTGCTGGAGTCGGCGGCTTCTTTCTCTCTGGCTCTGGCCTCTTTGGCGGCGGGGCCGAAGAGCCACAACCCCCCACCCACGGCGGTGAAGAAGAGGATTGTCATAGCGATGAGCAGGTAATAGGGGCCGGTCTGGAAAATTATCGGAACAGCCGCGGCTGTGATGAGCCCACCGCCGAAGAACGGCTCGAAGACGAGCTGCTTGTAGCCGAATGCTTCAAAAGCCGGGCTTTCGGCGTCCGGGTCGACAATCCGCATCAGGATCAGGCCGGTGGCCGTCACGCCCATGGACTGGCCGAAGTCGCCGATGCCACGCTCGAACCAGTAGTCCGGGATCACCCGTGGAGCGAGCCACAGCAGGAGCCCGACGTTGAGGGTGATGCCGAAGACACACAGAATCACGAAAGACCCGATGTTGTTGCCGATGGCTTCCAACGACAGTGTGGCCAAGGCCGCGATGATCAGGAAATCCAACGCCAAGCCCTGGATCCGCAGCATCATCTGGTCATCGATCAACCGGTCGACGCCGAACTTCTCCGCGGTGTACTGCACGAGCACGCCGCCGAGCATGGCTAAGGGGAAAAGCGGCACGAAGGTGAACAACTCGAAGGAATCGCCATAGGTCGCGCCTTCGATCCACTTCAAGGCCTCGAGCAAAAGCCAGCCGAGCAGGATGGAGATGGCCACGAGCGAGGCGTGCAGCGACAGAGGCTCGACCGAGGCGGGTCGCGAGGTCAGTTCACCAGCCGGGTAGTGCTCGTCCTCGGCGTAGAGACCCTTCTGCTCGTCGATTGAGGCCTCGACGTTGCCTTTGACGATCTGGGTCCGTCCGGTGCGCACGGCCCAGTTGATCAAGATGATGCCGATCAGGATGCCGCCGACGACTCCCACCGTCGCGATGCCGATGGCAATGTCAGCGCCACTTTCGTAACCCACGTCTTCCAGCGCGCCCCGCATACCTGCGGCTGTCCCGTGCCCACCCTCAAAGCCCATCTCCAGCAATGCACCCACCATCGGCTCTGCGTCCAACAGTGGCACCAAGATGATCACGGCCAAGAACAGCGCGACCATGTATTGGCCAGCCCCCAGAGCAATACCCAGGGACAGTTGTGGGCCGGCCAACTCGGCGGCCTGCTTTGGTTTAGGAAGTTCCTTGCCGAGGAACAGGGTCGCGAAGACGATGCTGATCAGCAGCCCGGGCAAGGTTGCCCACACGGCCAGCATGTCGCCGGTGAAGAGCCCGTTCTCGGGACCACCGATCTTGCCGAATACTTGTGGCCCGAGGAACAGCAGGATGAACCCGCCGATAATTGAGCTCGGGAGGAACAACTTCTGCACCGCTGGGGTTTTGACCCGGATGATCTTGCCGATCAGGAGGAACAACCCCAAGATCAGAATTGCGAAACCAACTGTGCCTGCGGACATGACGTTACTCATTTCCTCGGAGGCGGACAGCGTGGCAGCAACCGGCGAACCGGGCAACCCCTAGCGCGCTCGCTCGGGTTCTGCGGATCACTCGGTCTCGAGCAGGCGCATGGACGGTGACCGTGCTGCATGCCGGTCAAAGGTCACCGTGAATCGACAACCGGCTACGTGGCCCAACTCTGCGATCAAAGCATTGGTGAAATCGACCCCACCTTCGGATGACGACGGTGTGGCAATCAAAAGCGCTGAACCCATATGCCTGCCATAAAACCCAATACAATTGCACCAGCGTCACCACGCTCACGAAGCCGGCGTCGGTGAGGGAGTTGATCTGTGTAGCGGCGCGCGCATATTGATCAGGGTCGTCGCGCGTGAACTATCGGACCAGGACGTTGGTGTCGAGTCCGATCATGCAGTGCCCGAGTCCGACGCCCCTTGAGCAATCGCCGCGTTCATTGCCTCAATGGAGACCGGGTGCCGGGGCGCGGGGAGGCAGCCCTCCAGATCGCGGATAGATCCAGTTTGTGCGGGGATCTCGAATCCACCGCTCTCATTTGGGACGAAAGTCAGGCGAGATCCAGCGTGCAGTCTCAGCCGTCGACGCACTTCTGCCGGGATGGTCACTTGGCCCTTAGAGGTCACAGTCGCGGTCGCCTTCGCCTGCTCCTTACTTTGAGTAGGTCAGCACATCAAGGTGCCACGTTGCCCTGTGAGTCTCCTAGGCTGGTCTGGTGATCCGGCGAGAGGTGAGGTGTATGCCGGCGAGCATGCACCGCACAGATCCGCCGGCGAGCTCGATGGTCGGCACATCGACCGGCACGATGCGGCAACTTCGCTCGATGACCTCGATCTGCTCAGGGTCCAAACTGCGATGTGCCCGACTGGACATCACCAAGATCCGACCCTGGGGGCTCTGCAACTCAATGGCGTTGCCCGCGAAGTCGAGGATCTGGTCGGTGCGCAGAGCGATCAGTTCCCGCTGCGAGTCTTCGATGGCCTCGACCACGGCGGCACGGCGCTGGGCGTCGGGGATCATCTCCACGCCGATCATGGCAAAGGCCGTCCCGATGCACATCATGACGTTGGTGTGATAAATCGGCTGGCCGTTGGAATCGACGGCGTCGAAGACCAGCGACTCGTAGCCGAACCGAGTGCAGAATCGTTCCAGCGCCATGGAATTGGCCCGGTTTGAGCGGGCGGCAAACACTAGTCGGCTGCTGTGATCCAACACCATCGCCCCGGTGCCCTCCAGGAAGATGTTGTCGTATTCGAGCCCGGAGTAATCACTCACCTCCTGCACCCGGTAGTCGCGCTTGAGCATCTCGATGATGTCGGTGCGACGCTCGATGCGCCGGCTCTCCGAGTGCATGGGGTAGATCGCGACGTAGCCGCCAGCGTGCGTGGAGAACCAGTTGTTCGGGAAGACACAGTCCGGGTGGGTGGCGCTCTCGTTTTCGAAGACGTGAACGCGAATCCCGGCCGCGGTCAGCGCCTCAGCAACCCCGGTCACCTCGGCGTAAGCATCGGCCGCGATCTGCGCTGCATCTCGCATGGGATCGAGTGCCTGAAAGGCGTTGTCGACCGCGGTGGCCGGGTTCGGGGTGAAGTGACGCGGGCGGATCAGCACCACTGCCGGCGGAGCTTGAGACGACATCAGGTCAGTATGCGGTCCGTCGCGGCGGATCGTGGAAGTTTCACACGTAGGGGAACTATCCAGACGACGGGGCTCATCCTCGGAGATGAAGGCCATAGTCTCACCGGCCGATCTGGGTCGCCGCTCGGAAAGTGTCCGCAGCTGCCGCGAACGGGCCGGTCCGTTCGGCCAGGTCCGCCAGCAGCGGGGTGAAGTCCGCCGAGAAGCTCACGCTCGCTTCAAGCGGCAACAGGGAGGGCAAGTTGTCGATGGCGATCACATCGAGAGGTGCGACGCCACTCGGCGCGTCTGTATCACCGGCAGTGAAGCGTCGTGAGGGTTCGTCCCAGGTAGTGACCGAGGTGTTGATCGGCAAGACATTGTTGGCGGACGTAACGTCGCAGGTCACGTCACCGATGACCCTCAGCCGCCGGCCCTCAGCGGTGACATCGTCGCTGGTCACGAACGGCTCTTGTGGTCGATGACTCACCACGCAGTTCACCAGCACCTCGTGGCTCAGCAGCGCACCTTTGTCGAGGTCGGTGGTGTCGACCAAGCCCCATTTCGTCACGTCCCAGCCAGCACCGTCCATCGCCGCTACCGCGCCACGGCCACTGCGGCCGCGGGCACCGATCACCAGCGCCGAACCGGTCGGCGCGGAGCTATCTCGCACGGCGGCATCCAATTCAGCGCGGCCCATCGGCACCAACGGAGCGGTGAGCGCCCCGTGGGCCTGCAGGAGCGCCAGCGACGCGCCGACGTAGCCCGCCCAATAGCCAAAGGCCACCACGCGCCGCTGATGGACGGTCAGGTATTCGACGTCCAACAACTCTCCACCGCCTCGCTCGAAGCGGGCCAGCAGGTCCGCGGCACCATCTTGACCCTTGTAGGCGTGGGCGAAGTAGATGTGGGTATGCCGCAACTCCGCGGGGGACTCGGGCAGTTCCTTGATCCCGACGATGTAGGCACCCTCCGGGGCGTCTACCCAGGACCCCGTGTCGGCGATCTGGCAGCTAGCCCCGGCATACCCAGAGACGTCGAAGATGCGCTGGGGTGAGCGTTCGACAGTGATCTGCGCACCGGAGGCGATCAGTGTGGCCGCATCAGCTGGGGTAATGGGGGCACGGCGTTCGGTGGCGCGCACCTCGGCACGCATCCACAGGTGTATGCCGTCCATGCGCTGATCAGTGGGGTTCGTCTCGCTCACGCAGACACCCTAAGGGCGCGGCGTCGACGACCACGACGGTGTGGTGTTTAGGGCTCGATCTGGACACAGCGGTCAGAGGACTGGTCCTGCATCCAGCGGAACAGGGCCTCCGACTCCCCGCGAGGCGCATCGTCGAGCGCGCCAGCGTTGAGCGCTGGGGCGCTGACCGAGCTGACCAGAGGGTGCTCGCTGGCACGGATCGCCTCGCCCTTGGCGAAGAGGATCTCGGTCAACTTTTCGCCGGGGCGCAAGCCTGTGTACTGAATATCCACGTCCGTGCGCCCGGACATCTCCAGCAGGGTCTGCACGACTTCGGCGATCTTGACCGGGGTGCCCATGTCCAACACCATGACTTCGCTATCGGCCCCGATGGCTGCTGCCTGGAGCACGAGTTGGCTGGCTTCTTGGATGAGCATGAAATATCGCTCGACGTCGGGGTGTGTGATGGTCACCGGGCCGCCTCGGCGGATCTGCTCGGTGAAGACCGGGATGACGGACCCGCGTGAGCCGAGCACGTTGCCAAAGCGGACCGACACGTAGCTCCCCGGCTGCGTCAGGGCGTAGTGCGCGGTCAGCTGCTCGGCGATGCGCTTGCTGTATCCCAGGACCGAGGTGGGATTGGCCGCCTTGTCGGTCGAGATGTTGACGAAGGTGCCGACGCCACTAGCGGCAGCGGCCCGCAGCACGTTGTGAGTGCCCACGACGTTGGTCTGCCAGGCCTCGTCGGGGTGGCGCTCCAGCAGGCTCAGATGCTTCAGGGCGGCGGCTCGGAAAACTACGTCAGGTTGATGGCGGGCGAAGGCGCGCTGCACGGCACGCAGGTCGCGGATGTCGGCCAGGACCAGGTCGTCTCCCTCGAGCAGGGCCCGGCCCGTCATGGACAGTTGAGTGGCATGCAGGGCGCTCTCGTCGCGGTCGAGCATGAGCAGGCGAGCAGGGTTGTATCTAGCGATCTGCCGACACAACTCCGAGCCGATGGAACCGCCCGCGCCGGTGACGATCACTATGCGACCCTGGATCTGGTCGGCAATCGATTGCTGGTCGAGCTCGATCACGCGGCGCCCGAGCAGGTCCTCGAGGTTGATGTCGCGCAAATCCTGCACCCGCACGCCGGCCCCCAGCACCTCCGAAATCGAGGGCAGCACCTTTACCGACAGGCCGGCTCGCTCGGCTAGCTCGCGGGCTTCCCGCAACAGCGCGGCGTCCGCCTTGGAGATGGCGACCACCAGGTGGGTGGCCCCCAGTTTGTTGGCCAGCGCCGCCAGATCACGACGGGTGCCGCGCACGGCGACCCCTGGGGCCTGCGCCGAAGATGATCACATTCCCGTCGATCTGGCTGCGCACCCCGACCCGGGCCCGCAGTGCCCGGAGGACAAACCGGGGCGTCATCATTAGCAGCAGCGCGAGCAGGCCCCCGAGTGCAGGCACGAACGACGGGACCGTTTCGGGTGACAACGCCAGCACTGCGCAGAGCAACAGCAGTCCGGCGATGAAGGTCGAGTTCGCGACGCCGGTGACTTCCTCGAAGGACCCGCGGACGTGACTGACGAAATAGGGGCCCCAGGTGATCCCCACCGCGGCGTGCAGCGCAGCGGCCACTCCGGCAATTACCAGGGGAGCCAGCGACCCAATCGAGGCCAGCGTGTATTCGCCGCGAACCCACACGATGAACAGGACGGCCAACGGCCAGCAGGCAGCATCGCCGAGCAACCAGAGCGCGCGGACCATCGACTCTCTGGGTGCGTTCGCCGCATACGAGGTCCTGACGTGTCGTCGGTCATGGTGCAGACGTATTGTCGCCTGACACCGGACCGAAGCCAAAGACCTTGGCCCTCCGAGCGGGAAGGGCGTCATCATGTGGGACCTGGTGATCGTCGGTGCCGGCCCGGCCGGTAGCAGTGCCGCCATCGCCGCCTTGGCTCAGCGCCCCGAAGCCCAGGTGCTGATGCTCGACCGTGCCGAGATCGGGCGAGACAAGTCGTGCGGGGACGGCATCGCGCCGCACGCGATCGACATTCTCAGAGCCCTCGGTGGGCCAACGGCATGGGCCGGTCACCCGGAGGTCGCGACCTTGGAGTTGGCCAACGGGGACGTCGACGTGGTGCGCCAGATGAACCGGCCCGCGCTGGTGGTCCCACGAGCGACCTTCGACGCCACTCTGGCTAGAGCCGCGATCAACCGCGGGGCGCAGTTCCGCCG
Source organism: uncultured Actinomycetota bacterium (assembly GCA_963803695.1). Lineage (GTDB taxonomy): Bacteria > Actinomycetota > Actinomycetes > Actinomycetales > Dermatophilaceae > Ornithinicoccus. The sequence continues at coordinate 109,108 of CAWDNY010000008.1, read as the reverse complement.
CTGCCAGGTCCGCACCGTCGAGCCACGGCACGGCAGTGTCGTGCTCAATGGCAGCATCGAAGCCAGGATGGTGATCGCGGCCGATGGAGTGCATTCGTCGGTGCGGCGCGCGACCGGAACTCGCCAGATCGCCAAGGGCAAGGTTGCGATGGCGCTGCGCGGGTATGCGCCCACGCCCTCGCAGCGGGCCGGGCGACAGGTCATCCGGTTCGGCCAAACCCGCCAACCCTCATACGCGTGGTCCTTCGATCGCGGGGACGGCTGGGCCAACATCGGATACGGCGAAGTCCTGCACGCGAGCCGCTTCCGCGAGCCGCTGAGTAAGCCGATGATGATCGAGCAGATCGAACAGATGTTGCCGGGCGGCACACGAGGTGGCGAGCAGTGGCTGGGGCATCACTTGCCGTTATCGGCGCCGTACTTCGCTCATCCTGGCGGGCCGATTTTGTATGCCGGAGACGCGGCCTCGTTGATCAACCCGCTCACCGGGGAGGGCATTTACTACGCTGTCGCCACCGGCGCGATCGCCGGTGTGTGCTCCGTGCAGGCTCGGGCGTCCGTGACAGCTGCGGTGGCCTATCGAAACGCCGTCCGCCGGTTGCTTGGGGCCCATTTAGTGACCACCGCGACCCTGTCGCGTGCGGTGCGCATCCCAGGGCTTCTCGACATCGGTCTGAGCGCGGCCGCTGCGGACGCGGGTGCCTTCGACGATCTCGTCGAGGTGGGGCTGGGCCGCGGAACAGTGACCGGTCGCCTGGTGGCCGCGCTCGTGCGCAGCCGTATGCCGTCTCGCTCTTCCTAAGGCCGGTCGAGAAAGCGTCCGCGCGACGTTGTGGTTGAAGTCGGGTACTCTCGCCCCGTACGTTTACGCAGTAAACACCACTGACTGAGGAGAATCATGAGCAAACTCACCCTGGCTGCCGCCGGAGCCGTCGGCTACGTCCTAGGAGCCCGCGCCGGCCGCGAGCGCTACGAAGCGTTGAGCGAGAAGGCTGAATCGCTGTGGAACAACCCGAAAGTTCAAAAGGGCAAGCGCCGTGCGCAGAACAAGGCCAGCGAAGTCACCTCCGATGGCACCGAGTCCAGCCTGAGTGAAGTCGGTGACCAGGGCGGTTCTGCGGATCAGTTCAATGTCTGAGCGGATGACCACCAGCCCCGAACACGCGTCCACCGGTGAGTTGATCGCTCGCCTTTCGGAGCAGACTTCGACACTCATTCGGGACGAAATGCGATTGGCTCAGGCGGAGATTTCTCAGAAGGCCAAGCATGCTGGGACCGGCATCGGCATGTTCGGGGCGAGCGGATTGCTCGCGCTTATGGGCCTCGGTGCCGGGGTCGCGACGGCGATTATCGCCTTAGCGCTCGTGCTGCCGACCTGGGCGGCCGCACTCATCGTCACCGTCGCCCTGTTGGCCGTCGCGGGCATTGTTGCGTTGCTCGGCAAGAAGCAGGTCGAACAAGCCAAGCCCACCCCGGAGCGCACCATCGCCAGCATCAAAGAAGACGTGGCCACCGTGAAGGAGAACGCCTCGACATGAGTACCGAAAGCGCGACGGAGAACCAGGCACAGAGTTCGGAGAACGTGTCGAAGGATCCGGACCAGATCGAAGCCGAGATTCAGGCAACCCGCGAGCAACTCAGCGAGACCGTGGACGCCCTGAGTGCAAAGTTGGACGTCAAGTCTCAAGCCCAAGAGCGGGTCGCCGAGGCGAAGCAGCGAGCGCAAACCACGATGAGCGATCCAGATGCCCGCGCTGAGGCATTGAAGCAGGCGGCTCCGGTGCTGGCTGGCGTGGCCGTGGTAGCGATCTTGGTCGGTCTGCTACGCCGGGTGGCGCACCGGTAATGTTTGGGCTTTCAAAGAAAGAGAAGGCCAAGAAACACAAGGAACAGCGCGATCTCGTTGAGGAAGAACTTCCACGAGAAGATGCCGCGACAAAGCAGGAGCAGGTCGTCCATCCCGAGTCTGACGCCAAGCCAGCCGAGATCGGTGATGTCAAAGCCCCCACGTGGAAATACACAGCTCGTAAGACTTTGCGAGAGTTCACCGACGACGAGTGCACGGACCTTGCCGCCGCGCTGACGTACTTCGCGGTGTTGGCCCTGTTCCCCGCGCTGATAGCGATCCTGTCGTTGTTGAGTTTGGTGGGTCAGGCTGAAACCACCGTGACCACTGTGACCGACATCATCGAAGGCGTCGGCGGGAAGTCGGTTGCTGAGACCCTTGAGCCGACGGTGAGCAACTTGGCCACATCGTCCGGTGGAGGTCTCGCCCTGATCATCGGTCTGGCCACGGCCTTGTGGTCTGCCTCAGGCTACGTGATGGCGTTCAGCCGTGGCATGAACCGCGTCTACGAGATCGGTGAAGGCCGCCCGGTATGGAAGCTCCGCCCGATGATGCTGCTCATCACCCTGATCATGGTGGTGATGGTGGTGCTGATCGCCCTCATGCTGGTGGCCTCGGGCCCAGTAGCCGAGACCATTGGTTCGACTATCGGGCTAAGTTCTACGGTCGTGACGGTCTTCCAGATCGCCAAATGGCCGGCGATCCTGTTCCTCGCGATCCTCACTGTGGCATTGCTGTACTACTCGACACCGAATATCAAGCAGCCCAAGTTTCGTTGGATCAGCGTGGGCGCGGCGTTTGCGATCCTCGTCTGGATTCTCGCGTCAGTCGGGTTCGGGTTCTACGTGGCCAATTTTTCAAGTTACGCGAGCACCTACGGTTCGTTGGCCGGAGTCATCATCTTTTTGCTGTGGCTCTGGATCACCAACATCGCGTTGCTCCTCGGTGCTGAGCTCGACGCTGAACTGGAACGTTCACGTCAATTGCAGGGCGGCATCGCGGCCGAGGAGGAGTTGCAACTCCCAGCCCGTGACACGACCAAACTCGAGAAGACTGAAGCCAAGGAGGCGGAGGACATCAGGATGGGTCGAGCGCTGCGCAAGAGCGCCGGGGATTCCACCGACAAGGCGGACGCCAACCGTGGAGCACGTAGGAAGTAAGTCGCGCCCGGTGCGAGTGCCTCAGAGCGCCCTTCCGGTTGCGAAGCGCGCGAGGGCGCGTACGTTTACAAGATAAACACCCATCACGAGCACCAAGGAGTACTCATGATCAGCACAGAGCAGATGCAGACGCTACTAGACAACGGTGGCGTTGTGATCGACAACGATGGCGACAAGGTCGGCAAGATCGGCCAGGTCTACCTGGACGACGAAAGCGGCAACCCGGAGTGGGTCACCACCAAGACCGGCCTCTTCGGTGGCTCGGAGACGTTCGTTCCCCTTACGTCGGCGGACGTCCAAGACAACGAGATCCGTGTGCCCTACGACAAGGCCACCATCAAGGATGCTCCTCGGATGGACGACGCCGAGGGTCACCTGTCGCCGGAGCAGGAGTCCGAGTTGTTCAGTTACTACGGCGTCGGTGATGGCACCACGGGCCGCGCTGACAATGTGGACGCAGATCCTTCCCGTGAAGTCGAAGGAAACGATGCTGGACATCGGGACTCAGAGCACGGTGATCACCGAAACCACGACGACGACGACATCGCCGAAGTGGGTCACACTCGCGATCATGATCAGGATCGCGCTGACGACGGCATGGTGGTCTCTGAGGAGCAGTTGCACGTGGGCACCGAGCGAGTCGAGACCGGCAAGGCCCGCCTACGCAAATACGTCGTAACCGAGAACGTCACCACCACGGTGCCGGTGGAGCGCGAGGAGGTCCGTCTCGAGCGTGAGCCGATCAGCGAGGACGAGCGCGATGGTGTCAGCGTCGATGGCGACCTGGGAGACGCCGAACAAGAAGCGGTGCTCACCGAAGAACGTGTGGTGGTGGAGAAGGAAACGGTCCCTGTCGAGCGGGTCAGTCTGGACACCGAGACGGTGACCGAGGAACAGCACGTCAACGAGGAAGTCCGTAAGGAGCAGGTGGAAGCGGACGTCCCAGGCACGAACGACACCGCGCACGACGATCGATAGGAATTCTGTATGAGCACTCCGCTGGGCGAAGGCTCTAGCGAAGGTGGCCCCCGCCACGAGGATCGCTGGGACAACGACGACGAGGTCGGTTACACCCACGGTCCGCGCGGCGGGGGCGTTCCTGGCGCTGGATCCAATTCGCGAGACGAGACCTCTGTATACGAGCAGAAACACGAGGTGGGCGACACCCAAGACTCCGTGCGTCAGGAGTTCGGCGGGATCAAGTGGGGGTCAGCCTTTTTCGGGTGGCTGTGCGCCACCGGTGCCATCGTCCTCCTCGCGGCCATAGTCGCTGGAATAGGCACGCTGGTGGATCAAAACACCGGAACCGACCTCGAACGGCTCTCCCAAGACCCCCAATCCGCAGGCATTGCCGGTGGAGTGGTGCTGTTGGTCGTTCTTTCTGTCGGCTACTTTTGCGGCGGATACGTAGCCGGTCGAATGGCTCGCTTCGACGGTGTCCGGCAGGGCGTGGCCGTATGGGTCTGGGCTCTCGTGATGGCCGCAGTCTTCGCTGCGCTCGGATATTTCGTCGGAGACCAATTCGACGTCGGGTCAGCGTTGACCGGTTTACCAGAGTTACCCGTCAGCGAGTCCGACCGCACCGTCACGGCCGTGGTTGCCGCCGTAGCGGTGGTGATCATTGCCCTCCTTGCGGCGATACTCGGTGGTCTGACTGGGATGCGATTCCATCGCAAGGTCGATGCTGGCCGTGCCGTGAGGTAGCTCCCCGTCCTAATCAGAAGCAAGATCCGGTTCCCTTAGTCGGGACACAGTGACAAACTCGAGGAGTTGTGTCATCTGGGCACTTCGACCAGAAGGGCACTATGACCTTGGAACCGAGCGATTCGGATATCGACGCCCCTAGGCGGTTGACCCGACAGCGGATCATTGACGCGGCGACGTCCTTCATGGACACCCACGGGGCGCAGGCGCTCACGATGCGCAAGCTCGGTGCCGAGTTGGGCGTCGAGGCAATGGCCATTTATCGGTATGTGCCCGGGCGGGAAGACTTGCTCGAGGCGGTCATCGCTCAGATCCTGGAGGGTCTGCACGACCGGCTGGACGAGCATCTGACCCGGACGTGGCAAGGCTATTTGCAGGCCTATGCCCACGAGGTCCGCACGATCGCCACCGAGCACCCTGAGATCTTTCCGTTGGTGGCCACCAAACACCCCGCAGCCCCGTGGCTGCGACCGCCGTTGCGCAGTATCGAGCTAGTTGAGGACTTCTTGGCGACGCTGTCCGACCACGACTTCACCGATGCTCAGGTCGCCGAAACGTACCGCTCGTTCACCAGCTTCCTGCTCGGGCACCTGTTGCTCGAGTGTGGCATCCGAGGCGCGAACACTGGCCCCATCGATGAACCCCTGGACGAAGGCGAGGCGCCGCTACCCAACGACGACGGAAAACAGGAGCTCGGCGACGCCCCCACGGTGCGTCGACTGCGTTCACTGCTGAGCGAGGATCATGCTGAAGACGAGTTTGAGATGGCCGTCGAGGCCCTTCTCGATCGGATAGAGAAGTCGATTTCGCAGTAGGGCTCCATAGGCGAGCAACCGCGGCTCATGCCAGGGCCGCCAACAAACCCCCGACGAGAGCCACGAGAGCCCCGAGCGATCTGGCTCGGTCGCTGACGATGAGCCGTCGTAGCAATGCAGGCTCGGGCTGTGTCGTGAGTCGACCGTGCGTCGGCCCGGCCACGAACGCGGTGGTCGACATGGATATCGCCGCACCGACCACACAGATCCATACCCACGCGTTGCTGGGCTGCGACGAAGCTGCCCAGACCACGGCGACCAGCAAAGCGCCGTAGATCGCGCCCACGATCGGGGCGATGGCTCGACCATGAGCAGCGTGGGCCTGTGTCCATTGCTTTGGCTCGACCGCCACGAGCGCCGGATAGACCACCGTCGTCACGGTGAACTGAAAGCCGGCGTGCAGCGCTGCGGCGATAGCCAGAGCAACCACGCTCGCCTCGGACATCGCCATACGACGAGCCTACGGTGAGGCTGGCAGTGACGGATCGGGTCTGGTAGGGCAGACTCATCAGGCATCCACTACAACCCCTAGGAGACCTCATGGATTCGACCATGCTGGACCGCATTGACGCCTGGTGGAGAGCCGCCAACTACCTTTCGGTCGGGCAGATCTATCTCCTCGACAACCCGCTGCTGCGCGAGCCGCTCACCGTCGATCACGTCAAGCCCCGCTTGCTTGGTCACTGGGGCACCACGCCGGGGTTGAACTTCTTGTATGCCCACCTGAATCGCGCGATCACCGAGCGTGAGCAGTGCGCGATCTACGTCACGGGACCAGGCCACGGTGGCCCGGGCCTGGTGGCCAGCACCTATCTCGAAGGCACCTACACCCAGACGTATCCGGAGATCAGTCAGGACGAAGACGGGATCCGTCGGCTCTTTCGACAGTTCTCCTTCCCCGGTGGTATCCCCTCTCACGTGGCTCCGGAAACGCCCGGGTCGATACACGAAGGTGGTGAATTGGGCTATGCCCTCTCGCACGCTTACGGTGCGGTCTTCGACAACCCCGACGTCCTGGCCTTCACCGTTGTCGGTGACGGCGAGGCCGCGACCGGGCCGCTGGCCACATCGTGGCACTCCAACAAGTTTCTCAACCCGCTGACCGACGGCGTCGTGCTGCCGGTGCTGCACCTCAACGGCTACAAGATTGCCAACCCGACCGTGCTCGCCCGCATCCCCGAAGACGAGTTGGGCGATCTGATGCGCGGATACGGACACACGCCCCACTTCTTCACCGCAGGCTTCGACGACGAGTCACATGCGGATATCCATCAACGCTTCGCGCAGTGCCTCGATACGGTGCTGGACGAGATCGCCAGTCACAAGCAGGTGGCAGTTGATGCAGCAGCAGCGGGGGAGGAGCCCCAGCGTCCGCTGTGGCCGATGATTGTCTTCCGCACCCCTAAGGGCTGGACCGGCCCTCAAGAGATCGACGGCAATCAGACCGAAGGCTCGTGGCGCTCGCACCAGGTGCCTTTGGCCAACGCTCGGGACACCCCCGAGCACCTGAGGAACCTCAACGATTGGTTGGCCAGCTATCGCCCCGACGAGCTCTTTGACGACTTGGGCACCCTGCGACCGGAGATCGCGGCTCTCGCGCCGCCCGTAGGACTGCGGATGGGCGAGATCCCGCATACCAACGGCGGTTTGGTCCTTGTGGATCTGCGTATGCCGAACTGGCGCGACTTCGGCGTCGCGGCCGACGGCAGCGGGCCGGCGATGTCCGAGGCGACCCGAGTGCTGGGGGAGTTCCTGCGCGAGATCATCCGCCTCAACCCCGACAACTTCCGCATCTTCGGCCCCGACGAAACGGCATCCAACCGACTCCAAGCGGTGTATGACGGCACGGACAAACAGTGGAACGCCGGGCTGGAGGGGCACGACCGCGAAGAGCACTTGGCCACCCGCGGTCGGGTGATGGAGATGCTGAGCGAGCATCAGTGTCAGGGATGACTGGAGGGCTATCTGCTGACCGGTCGGCACGGGATGATGAATTCCTACGAGGCGTTCATTCACCTGGTCGACTCGATGTTCAACCAGCACGCCAAGTGGCTCAAGGTCACTCATGACATCCCGTGGCGGCGACCGATCGCATCGTTAAACTACCTGCTCAGCTCACACGTCTGGCGACAGGACCACAACGGCTTCCCACCAAGACCCCGGCTTTATCGACCACGTGGTCAACAAGAAGGCCGACATCATCCGGGTCTATCTGCCCCCGGATGCGAACAGCTTGCTGTCGACCTATGACCACGTGCTGCGGTCCAAGCAGTACGTCAACGTCGTGGTCGCCGGCAAACAGCCCGCGCCGAACTTCCTGTCGGTGGACGAGGCAGACAAGCACTGCTCGCGTGGTCTGGGCATCTGGGAGTGGGCCGGCACGGAGTCGGGCCGCGACGAGCCCGAAGTCGTCCTCGGATGTGCCGGCGACGTGCCGACGCTCGAAGTGATGGCGGCCGCTGACCTGCTGCGTGAAGCCATCCCGGACCTGCAGATGCGGGTCGTCAACGTCGTGGACTTGATGCGCCTGCAGAGTGAAGAGGAGCACCCACACGGGCTATCGGATCGAGATTTCGACGCGATCTTCACCGTCACTAAGCCCGTGATCTTCGCTTACCACGGCTATCCATGGCTGATCCACCGGTTGACCTATCGGCGCACCGGTCACGCCAACCTGCACGTGCGCGGATACGTCGAGGAAGGCACCACCACCACGCCGTTCGACATGTTGATGCTCAACAATCTCGACCGTTATCGGTTGGTGATGGACGTCATCGACCGCGTGCCCAGGCTGGGGGCCAGCTATGCCGGCCTCCGACAGCGAATGGTCGACGCCCGGCACGATGCGCGCGCCTACACCCGCTTCCACGGGATGGATATCGAGGAAGTGCAGCAGTGGGTGCGGCCCGACGTCGGCGAGACGGCGGCCACGCGGGGTGGGCCGTCCTTGGCCGACACCACCGGCGGCGACAACGAGTAGGGGCTAATTGACCTTCTTGTTGGACATGCCCTCGGCAACACCGATGAGGAGCACGGCGGCAATAATCGCCACGATCGCACCGATGATGTTGAGCTCGAAGATGTCTCCGGACCCGATCGCGGAGGCGATGAGACCACCGATGATAGAGCCGACCACACCGAGCAACAGGGTCATGAGGATGCTGAGGTTTTGCTTGCCGGGCTTGATCAGCCGGGCGACTGCACCGACGAAGAGACCGAAGATGAGGAAGCCGAGGATGTCGATGATCACGGGTGGGTGCTCCTTAAGAAGGTGAGGGGACAGTGGGCTGCACCGTCAATGTACGGCGAACGTTAGCCCGACTGGCCCCGCACTTCATCTCGGCGTGAGCGCCGACTCCTTATGAGCAGCGTGGGATCCGGTCTTCTCCGACTCGACGATGTAGTAGGGATCGTCATCGGTGGGCTTGAAGTTCTGGCCTTCGAACTCGAAGTCGTTGACCCGTTTCTGCTTGACGACGCCGTGCGTGGGGCCCTGCGAAGTTTTCCACGTGACCTTGTCACCGCTGCTGAATGCCATCCCGCCGCTCCCTAGGAATTGTCGTTGCTGATGTCGTCGGCCGAGACGTTCAGGCGGCCTTGCTCGATGGCCTCGATAATGGCTGTGGCCACCCGCTCTGGGGCAAGACCGTCAGGCAATTTCGGGGCTTGACCGGCCAGGGCCCGGTTGACCAAGCCCGTCTCCGTATGGGGGGGCTGCACGTCATACACACTAATTTTGGATCGCTTCAACTCCCGGACCAGGGCATGATCTGCACCGGTGAGCGCGGCCTTGGTGGCGGAATACGCGGCCATCCCGGGCATCGGCTGGTCCGCGACCACAGCGGAAATGTTGAGCACGAACCCTTGTGACTCGGCGAGCAGGGGTGCCGCCCGGCGCAGCATCCACAGCGGCCCGATAACGTTAGTGAAGAACAGCTCCTCGATGACGGCGTCCTCGGTGTCTACCAGATTGCCGAATGCGACCACGCCCGCGGCGTTGATCAATCCGTCCAACCGGCCGAACTTTTCCCGAGCGACCGTGACGAGGTGATCGCCTGCGCTGGAGTCGCTGAGGTCGGCCACGACGATGGGGGCACCTTTGATGCCCAGGTCGCTGAGCCGCTGCTCGTCACGGCCCACCAAGATCACCGTGCCGCCGCGTTCGACCACCCCCCGGGCGACGTGAGAACCCAACACCCCACTGGCTCCGACGACAGCGACAACAGCATCCTTGAGCTCGTGACCAGGCATCCTTGAGCCTAAACAGATGAGTCTCCGCGCGCGCGGGCGGTACCCTCGCATGGTGTTCATCGATCTCACCGAGGCCTCATCACAGCGCGGCGGATCAGTGCCTCTGAGGGGATATTTGGCTCTTCCGAACGGCGGGGGTCCCTGGCCTGGAGTCGTTGTGGTCCACGAAATCTTCGGACTTGACGCCAATTCACGTGCCCAAGCCGACCGCCTGGCCGCGCTGGGGTATGCCGCGCTGGCGGTTGACTTGTATTCGGCCGGGGGCGCGAAACGGTGTCTGGTGGCGACCATGCGCAGCGTGCTGCGCGGCTCGGGCCGTGCGTTCACCGATATCGAGACCGCGCGCTTGGCCCTGCTCGAACGCGCGGATGTGACCGATCGGATCGGCATCATCGGATTCTGTATGGGTGGGGGATTCGCGCTGTTGACGGCGGATGCGGATCGGTACGGCGCGGCGTCGGTCAACTACGGGATGCTGCCGAAGGACCTCGATTCCATTGCGGCGCTGTGCCCGGTGGTGGGCAACTATGGGGCTGAGGATCGCTCGCTCAAGGGTGCCGCGGGGCAGTTGGGTGCTGCGCTGGACGCGCACGATATCGAACGCGACATCACGGAGTATCACGGGGTCGGGCATTCGTTCTTGAACGAGTTGCCGACCGGCCCGCGTCCGCTGCAGCCCCTCTTTCGCGTGCTCGGGGTCACGCCTGAGCCGGATGTCATCACCGATTCCTGGGGCCGGATCGACGCCTTCTTCAGCGCTCACCTCCGTCCCGATATGGCTGGCCCCTCGGGTGGGTCGAGGCTCTAGTCGCCGACCCGCCGGATGATCTCCTCGGCGACGAGGGCAGGATGCGTCTCCGGGAGCCAGTGACCGGCGTCGACCTCGATAAATCGATATTCCGAGCGCGCATACTGTGCCGTTCGCTGCGCGGCGGCTCGGCCCAAAGCGAAATCTCCATTGCCCCAGATGTAGGTTGTCGGGACCCAGGATCGGGGCGTCTCGGTGCGCGAACGCGGCACCGCGCGATACCAGTTCATCGGTCCGGTGAGCGTGGCCGGGTCAGCGAAGCGGTCGGCATACCGGGCCGCGTGCTGCGGTGGGAGCCCGGACTTGAGGTAGACCGCATTCAAGCGGGGCGCGAGCAGCCGTTCGGGCAGCCGCGGCACCTGAAACAAGGCCATGTAATAACTGGAGAGGCCTTGTCGACTGTGCGTGAAGGACCACGTCAGGGCGGCCGGGTGGGGCGTGGACAGGACAGTCATGCTCATGACCCGCGGACTCGTCCCGGCGAGATGCCATGCCACGGCACCGCCCCAGTCATGACCCACCACGTGAGCCCGATCAATGCCTGCGGCGTCGAGCATCGCCAGCACGTCGCCAGCGATGGCGTCCAGACCGTAGGAACGGGCGCTCCTCGGGGCGTTGTCGGAGCCGTATCCGCGCTGGTCCAACGCGAGGGTGCGCAAACCTGCGGTATGCACAAGAGGCTCGACGTCATTCCACGTCTGCGAGTCCTGCGGGAATCCGTGCAGCAGCACCACCGCTGGCCCATCCTGTGGGCCTTCGTCACGGACATCGAAGGTCAGTCCGTCGTGGCTGAATTGTGCCAGTCGGTCTGCCCGCGAATGCTGCGCGGATGTCATGGCGGGGACCCTAGGCCGCTAGACCGAGGCTGAATGGTTGTGGCGGGCTTGCCGGCGATGCTGCGCGATCATGTCGTCCGCCCCGGCAATCACGGCGGATGCTCTGCGCATCCCACGGGTCACCGCAGTTCCGACTATCGCAACGGTTGCGCAGCCGAAAAGCACCGAAACCACGTGATATCCCAATGCGCCCGCCCAGATGGTGGTGATCAGCGACAGGAACGTCGTTGACGTGGTGCGGGCAAGCGAAGATCGGGACATACGGCATCTCCTTGGGCTATGGTCGGTGCTGAGTATACGGTGTCAACTCGACCCGCTCTATAGGAGAAAACTTCAAAGAGTGAACCGCCTTATGCGGCAGAGCAATCGCATGATCCAAGCCCGATAATTACGACCGATATTCGGGGTTCGGGTGGCTGGTCTTGGACAGATCCCAGTTATGCGTGACGTTTCCCCAGGCGGGGATGCCGCCCGCGTCCTTCAGGCGGCGCGCAGTGTGCAGCATGTTCCAGGCGGCGAACACGGCGTTTCGGGTGGTCCAGTGGTTCTGCGGGCCCTTGTTGTCGTCGAGATACGAGGGCCCGGGCCCGGCCTCGCCCAACCAGTAGGCGTCCGCTTGAGGCGGGATCGTGAAACCAATGTGTGATAGCGCATACAACATCTGTGCAGCGCAGTGCTTTCCGCCGTCTTCATTGCCAGTGATCACCACCCCGCCAACTTTGCCGTAGTAGGACCATTGCCCAGAAGCGTTGAATTGTCCCGAGTATCCGTAGAGCCGCTCGATAGTCAGCCGTGTCATAGAAGACTGATCACCCAGCCAAATGGGAGAAGCCAGCACAACAATGTCAGCAGGCTCAATCAGGCGCTGATAGATGTCGGGGAAATCGTCTGTGTCCCAACCATGCTGGCGCATGTCGGGATACACGCCGGGGGGCACCGTGTGGTCCACCATCCGGACGACATCCGTTCTGACTCCCACGCCTGACAGGACGTGCTGGGCAATGGAGAGCAACCCCTCCGTCTGGCTCGTCTCGGGGCTGCGTTTCAAGGTGCCGTTGAGAACGACGGCCCTGAGGTCACTGAAGTCGACCTCGTTCTCGGCGATCTCGGTGTCGATGAACGTCTGAACCGATTCAGGAAGCATGTTTCGCAGAGTACGCCGGTGCCGTTCGTGTGGGTGGGGTGAGCAACATCACGGTGCTGGGCCGACGCCTGGGGATGTTGTGAGTCGTGAGTGCCGTAGGGTCGTTGTAGCACTCCGCTCAGTCTTGCCTCGGGGTGGTGCGTCCGCTGTTGTGAATATGCGGACCACGTGGCCTGGCGGATCATTCGAACGGGCGCAGCGTGTTGGGCGGGACACCACGCACCAACACCCTGGAGTTTTCTTCTTGTCTAGTTCTAGCTTTGCTGCCCTCGGCGTGCCCGCACCTTTGGTCGCCGCCCTCCACCGGCGCGGGATCACCGCCCCGACGCCCATCCAGCAGGCCACACTGCCCGACTCGATGTCCGGCCGAGATGTGCTCGGCCGGGGACGCACGGGGTCAGGCAAGACCTACGCTTTCGCGCTGCCGGTCGTGGCGCGACTGGCTGCCTCCGGCATGCCTCGGCGGGCCACACGGCCTCGAGCGCTGATCCTGGCTCCCACGCGCGAGCTGGCCGGTCAGATCGCCGAGAGCATCGAGCCACTGGCGCGGGTGATGGGGATGCGCACGCTCACTGTCTTCGGCGGGGTGGGCAAACAACCGCAGACGAGGGGCCTGTCCAACGGAGTGGACATCCTCATCGCCTGCCCGGGCCGGCTCGAAGACCTGATCAATACCGGGCACGCCAGGTTGGACGCGGTGGAGATCACTGTGCTTGACGAAGCCGACCACATGGCCGACTTGGGCTTCTTGCCCGGGGTCAAGCGGCTGATGGATCGCACCCCGAAGAACGGCCAGCGGATGCTGTTCTCGGCGACCCTCGATGGCGGGATCGACATCCTCGTCAAGCGCTACCTCACCAACCCGGTGAGCCACAGTGCCGACTCTGCGCAGTCATCGGTGTCCACCATGGAGCATCACGTGCTGCACATCGAGCACGCCGATCGTCTGGACGTGCTGACTGATCTTGCCTCGGCTCCCGGACGCAGCCTCGTGTTCACCCGGACTAAGCACGGTGCGAAGAAGTTGGCACGCCAACTCAACGCTCGCGGCGTGCCCTCAGTGGAGTTGCACGGCAACCTCGCGCAAAATGCCCGCACTCGCAACCTCGAAGCCTTCCATTCCGGGCAAGCCCCGACACTCGTGGCCACCGACATCGCAGCCCGCGGCATTCACGTCGATGACGTGGGTCTGGTGATCCACGCCGATCCGCCCGTCGAGCACAAGGCATACCTGCACCGTTCAGGGCGCACGGCCCGTGCCGGTGCCTCCGGCCGCGTTGTTACCTTGATGACCGATGACCAGATGCGCGACGTCAAGGCCCTTACCAGGGCGGCCGGCGTCACGGCAACCACCACGCGCGTCCGGGTCGGCCACCCCATGCTCAGCGTGCTGGCCCCGAGGCCTGCTGGCGGCGTGGTGCTGGTCAAGCCTGCGGCTGCCGAGGTGCCTGTCCGAGGGCACGGCTCGCCGCGAAACGGGCAGCGCGGTCAGCAGGGCGGTAACGCGCGGCGCCAGGGGAATGGCGCAAGCAACGACCGAGCGCGGCGTCATGGCGGTCCCCGTTCGGGTCAGGGTGGCCCGCGTTCGGGTCAGGGTGGGCAGGGTGGGGCCGGTCGCCGGTCCACTCGCGCCTCGGGCTCAGCAGCGCGCTAGCAGCCCGGCGGGTCGGCATACACCCGCGTCGCGCACAATGAGGCGGTGGACGAGCCAGCGAAGCGTCGCCCACGCGGCTACGGAGCCCGGGCGGTCACGGAGATCGAGATCTATGCGGTCTCGAGCATCGTCGTGCTCTATACCTTGGCCTTCGGGTGGACCTTGGTCTCGGCCACCCAAGGGGCGCTGTCGGAGACCAGGTCGGTCGCAGCGGTCATCGCGCTCGGATTGATCGCCCCGGTATGTTCCTGGTCCCTGCGCCGAGCAGTCGCGTTGCAAGCCAAGCAAGCAACCCGAGACGCCGAGCGCGGGGCACTGTCGAGCGTGCCTGGCCTGGTGTTGGGGTACTTCAAGGCTCGTGCGGAGCGATCCGCCCGGCCAACGGGTCGTCTGCGCCCGGCTGCGATGAGCGCCGCACGAGTGACTGACATCGGGATTGCGCTCCTCAGCGTGTCCCTGTTTTGGGCCTTCTACACCGGTTCGCTGGTCGCGGCGGTGCTGGTCCCGGTCGTGTTTCATTGGGTGCGGCTGACGAGACGTCGGGAAACGTAACCCCAATAGTCGGTCGATCGCCGACCTTCTCCTATCCGACCTTCTGCCCCGGCTGAAGTTTCCCAAGGCGATAGCCCACGCCTCGAACGGGTTCGATGAACCGCGAGTCGTGCACGGCGTGGATTTTCTTGCGTAGCCGACTGATGTGCGCCTCGACAGCCTTGCCATTTTCCGGGCTATCGATGGCACGAGCCAGTTCGGGACGGGTGACCACTCGGTCGGGATCGCGCACCAGCGTGACCAGGAGGCTGAATTCACTGCGCGTCAGTGCGATCTCATGTCCGTCGATCCACGCCTCCCAGCGGCCAGCGTCAACGGTCAGCGGGCCGCAGACAAACCGCTGAGGGTGCTGGGTCTGGCCAACAACGTGTCGACACATCGCCATCACTCGCATCCGCAGCCGCGCCGGTGACGCCGTGATCGGCAGGACATCGGTGGCCCCGGACGACAGCAGACGGCAATGATCGGCCTCGTTGAGTCCGCTCGCCAGGACAAGGATCGGTGCCCGTAGGTCCGAGCTGGCGGCCAACTTCTCGACGGTCTGGGTGAGCGCCGCGTCGGGTCCCCCTCCGTGGACGATGGCCAAAAGGGGCCTGTTGGCGCGGGCAGACGTCATGGCTGACGTGGCGTCGCGGACGACCGAGTGGGTGATGCCGTGGTTGGCCAAGGTCGACAGTGTCTGACCCAGAGGGAACGTGTCCGCTCGAACGGGGATGACCAGAACGCGGCGTCCAGACATGGCTACTCCCTACGAGTGGATGGATCACCAGGCATTCGGAATCGCTGCGGTTGTGGATTGATTTCGGGGGGCCATGCCG
This sequence comes from uncultured Actinomycetota bacterium, assembly GCA_963803695.1. Taxonomy (GTDB): domain Bacteria; phylum Actinomycetota; class Actinomycetes; order Actinomycetales; family Dermatophilaceae; genus Ornithinicoccus. The sequence continues at coordinate 93,520 of CAWDNY010000008.1, read as the reverse complement.
AAGGGCCGCAAGAGTGGCCTGCATCGAGAAGTCCAGTTGTGCGAGTCTCAGGGGTATGCAGCGTGTCTTATCAACCCGTTCAGTGGCGCTCGCGGTGGGTGGAGCCGAATTCAAGCCCCCGCTGTATGCCGCTTTGGCCGACCGGATCAGGGGTGCCGTTACCGACGGTCGGCTCCCTGCCGGGGCCCGTCTGCCGAGTGAGCGCGAGCTGATGGTCGCGATGGCGTTGAGCCGCAGCACGGTCACCCGCGCCTACCAGGAATTGCGCGACCAGGGATATCTGCGGACCCGGCAAGGCTCGGGCAGCGTGCTGCATCTGCCGGTCGTGCCTGGTGGCCGCGTCGACCATCTGCTGACGCCGGCGGGCAGCAATCCGGACGCCGTCGACCCGGACGTCATCGATCTGACCACCACTGCATCGGCCGCTGGCCCGTGGTTGATGGAGGCGTATGCCGAGGCGGTGGCGGACTGCGCGGCATACCTTCCGGGTGTTGGCTACTACCCCACCGGGTTGCCGGTGCTGCGCGAGTTGGTGGCCGGCCGCTTCACCGAGCGCGGACTGCCGACCTCAGCCGACCAGATCCTGATCACCTCGGGTGCTCTGTCCAGCACGGCTATCGCCGCCCAGGCGCTCGGCTTGCGCGGCTCACAGGTCGTCATCGAGAGCCCGACCTACCCCAACGCCATCGCCACCTTCAAGGGTCTGGGTGCCCGGCTGGTGACCCACCCCATCGACCACGAAGCCCCCGGCGCGCAATGGGACGGGCCCGGACTGGACATCCTGTTGCGCCAGGTGAACGCGCGTTCGGCATACCTCGTGCCGGACTTCCACAACCCCACCGGGGCGTTGATGGACGCCACGCAGCGGGAACGGATCGGTGCTCTGCTTGCCGCGAGAGGCGTGGTACCGATCATCGATGAGACGCCCGTGGAGCTGGCGTGTGACGACACCCAGATGCCGCCGCCGTTGGCTGCCTGTGTGCCCGATTCGATCACTGTCGGGGGCGTCAGCAAGACCTTCTGGGGTGGTCTGCGGATCGGCTGGATCCGGATGCCGAGCGCGCGGGTCCGCGCCATGGCCACCAGCCGGCTCCGGCTCGACTTGGGCAGTCCCGTGGTGGAGCAGCTGGCCGTCGCTGCGCTGCTTCGCCGGCGTGCCGAGATCGTGCCGCAGCGCCGTGTGGCCTTCACCTCCGGTCGCGACCTGTTGCTGGCGGGGGTCGCCGAGCACCTGCCGTCGTGGCGGGTGCACCGTCCGGCCGGGGGGTTGTCGCTGTGGTGCCGGCTGCCGGTGGAACGCTCGACCGCGCTGGTGGCCGCAGCCGCCCAGCACCAGCTCATGCTGGTCGCAGGTCCGAACTTTGCGCCGGGGGGTGGCTTGGATCAGTGGATGCGGCTGCCGTTCGTCCTGCCAAGCGACCGGCTCACCGAAGCGCTCCCACGGTTGGTGAAAGCCTGGGACGGGGCGCTGGGGAGCGATCCTGCTTCGATGCGGAGGGGCATCCATGCGCAGTCTCCGATCATCGCCTAGCTCCTTAGTGCACCCAGACCAAGACCAGACTCGAGATACCCAGAGCCCAGCACAGCGTGACCAGGCACAGCACCGGGACGGGGTTGACCGGTGAGGTCGTGTCTCGGATGCCCGCCACGGCTCGACGTATGCGGTGTTGCTGGGTGACTGAGATGGCCACCGCGCTCACCAATGTCAGGGCAGGCAGGACCAGGAGCCCGCCCCCGTACACCGGGAGCCAGCGGATGGTGAAGGCACTGACGACGCAGCAGGCCAACGCGGTGCGCGACCACGCCATGGCGGTGCGTTCGGGTTGCAGCCCGGCGTCGAGATCTGCCGCGGTGTGCGGGTGCTGGGCCGACAAAGCCATCCAGTCAGCCCAGCGCGATGACGACGATGACCACGAGGGCGCCGAGGGCCGCACCAATGCCCAGCACCGGCGCAATCAAGGGCAAAGGGAGCGGGGCTTGGTGACGCATCGCCCGCTCGACCCCGATCCACCGCACGAACGCCCCGCCGCTGACCAGCATCCCCAGGATCAACAGCAAGATCGCAACCCCTTTGCGGTAAGGGTCTTCCAGCACGGCGAACGCCTCGACCGCGATCCCCCCGGCCAACAGAGCCAGCGCCGTCCGGATCCACGACAGGAAAGTCCGCTCGTTGGCCAGGCTGAACCGGGGGTCAGGCGTCGTGCCGTCCGGGAATATTCGCCGTGCCAGCCAGCCCCTGCCGTCGTGTGGCGCGGCATCGGTATCGGGGTGGGCCTGCTCACGGCCATTGGCGGGAGACACGCTCCCACGCTACGTCCTGACGGCATACCCGCGTCGTGCTTGGCTCAACACGCGCCGACCGAGGGGTCGGCACCACGTCCCGGCGACACGCCCGACGTGACCGGCTCACGCGAGCATATGCACCCTAGAGCCGGTCGTGGCGGGCGAGTCGTCGGTATGCCGTGCGCCGGTCAGGCCACCCGGGCTTGCGGTGCTGTCTCGGCAGTCTTGCCCGCGTCCTTCTCCACGATCTTGCCCAGCGCCTTGTCGATAGCCTTCATCGTCGACTTGTCGAGCGTGACGCCGGCGGCCTTGACGTTTTCACCGACCTGCTCGGGACGGGAAGCCCCGACCAAAGCAGTCGCCACGTTGTCGTTTTGCAGCACCCAGGCGATCGCCAACTGGGCCATCGATAGGTCGTTCTTCTCGGCGATCGGCTGCAACTTCTGCACGCGCTTGAGGACGTCGTCGTTCATGAAGCGCTTGATCATGTTGGCGCCGCCCTTTTCGTCGGCGGCTCGCGACCCGGCCGGGGGCTCGGCGCCGGGCTGGTACTTGCCGGACAGCACGCCCTGGGCCATCGGGGACCAGACGATCTGCGAGACGCCCAACTCCCGCGACGTCGGGACGACCTCATCCTCAATGACCCGCCACAGCATCGAATACTGCGGCTGGCTGGAGATCAACTGGAAGCCCATCTCGCGGGACATCTCGACGCCCGCGCGGATCTGCGGAGCGGTCCACTCACTCACCCCGATATAGAGCGCCTTACCCTGCCGGACGATGTCGGCGAAGGCCTGCATCGTCTCCTCCAATGGGGTCTCGGTGTCGTAGCGGTGCGCCTGATAAAGGTCGACGTAGTCAGTCTGCAGCCGCTCCAGCGAGCCGTTGATCGACTCCATGATGTGCTTACGGGACAGCCCAGTGTCGTTCTTGCCGCCGGGGCCGGTGGGCCAATAGACCTTGGTGAAGATCTCCAGGCTCTCGCGGCGCTCACCCTTCAACGCCTCGCCCAGCACCGACTCCGCGACCGTATTGGCGTAGACGTCGGCGGTGTCGAAGGTCGAGATGCCCTCATCGACGGCGGCGCGCACACACTGAGTGGCGACGTCATTTTCCACCTGCGAGCCGTGGGTCAGCCAGTTGCCGTAGGTGATCTCAGAGATCTTGAGTCCGCTGTTACCGAGGTATCTGAATTCCATCCCTCCACGCTACGCGACTGTTTGTTGAGTTGCGCAGGCCGTGGGTCAGAGCGTGGTCCACGTCCCGCCTATGGTGAGCCGATGACGTATTCGGGGATGGGTTCGATTCCGTATGCCGACGGCGTGGCCTTCCGTGTGTGGGCACCGAACGCCGACGGCGTGAGGGTGACCGGTGACTTCGATGGGTGGCGCCCCGGCAAGCACAAACTGGGCGACGAGGGCGGCGGCTACTGGTATGGCGAGGTGCTCGGCGCTCAGGTGGGTCAGGAATACCAGTTCGTCCTCGCTCTCGGCGAGGACACGGCATACCGCATCGACCCGTATGCCCGCGCGGTCACCAACTCGATCGGCAACGGCATCATCGTCGATCCGTTGGCCTTCGACTGGGAAGACGATGAGTTCCGCTGCCCGCCGCATCACGAAATGGTGATCTACGAAACCCACATCGGGTCCTTTGTCGGCTCGCAGGGCACGGCCGGTGATCTCGAAGGCCTGACCGGCAAGCTGGACTATCTGCGAGCTCTCGGGATCAATGCGATCGAGCTGATGCCGTTGATGGAGTTCGCCGGCGACTATTCCTGGGGCTACAACCCGGCGCACGTCTTCGCCGTCGAGTCGAGTTATGGCGGGCCGGAGGCGCTGCGGGAGTTCGTCAAAGAGGCGCACAAGCACGGCATCGCGGTGATCATCGACGTGGTCTACAACCATTTTGGCCCCTCCGATCTGGGCCTGTGGCAGTTCGATGGCTGGAGCGACGACGACAAGGGTGGTATCTACTTCTACAACGACTGGCGCAGCTCGACGCCGTGGGGTGACACCCGACCCGACTACGGTCGCGAAGAGGTGCGCCGGTTCATCCGCGACAACGCGCTGATGTGGCTTCGCGAGTTCCACGCCGACGGGCTGCGGCTCGACATGACTCCCTATATGCGCAGCGTCGACGGCTCGGGGTGGGAGATCGAGGAAGGCTGGTCTCTGATGCGGTGGATCGCAGAGTCGGTGCGTGCGGAGCGGCCCGACGCCATCGTGATCGCCGAAGATCTGCACGGTGAGATGGCCGTGACCTCCACCGGTCCCGGCGGTGCCGCGATGCACGCCCAGTGGGACAACCAGTTCGTCCACCCGGTTCGCGAGGCCCTCGCGGCGGCCCGCGACGCCGATCGTTCGATGAAAGCGGTGGCCCGAGCCGTGACCGCTCGTTATCACCACGCCTTCGACCGGGTCGTCTACACCGAATCGCACGACGAGGTGGCCAACGGCAAGGCACGAGTGCCCTCGGAGGTCATGGCAGGCAACGCCGACGGGTGGCATTCGCAGAAGCTGGCGACCCTGGGCGCTGCGCTGGTGCTCACCACGCCGGGCATCCCGATGCTCTTCCAAGGCCAGGAGTTCTTGGAAGACGAGTGGTTTCGGGACTCGGTGCCGCTGGACTGGGAGCGGGCCCAGCGGTTCCGCGACATCGTCCGGATGTTTCGCGATCTCATTCGATTGCGTCGCAACCTCGATGGTGACTCCGCAGCCTTGTCCGGTGAGCACATCGCGCTGCTCGACGTGGACGAGGAGCGCAAACTTCTTGCCTTCCATCGGCACGATAGGCAAGGGCAGGACGCCATCGTGGTGGCCAACTTCTCGGCCACAGCGGTCGCCGGCTCGATCCGCATGCCGGGTGCCGCAGGTGATCATTGGCGGGTGCGCTTCAACAGCGACGCCAGCACCTACAGCCAACTGTTCGGCGACCACGCTACGCCTGACGTCGTGGTCGACAGCGACTGCCGGGGCGGCGTCGACATCGGTCCGTACTCCCTGGTCGTTTTCACCGTCTGACGCTGCGGTCGGCGGTGGATCGGCGTCGGGCGGTGGGTGATGATGAGTTGGTGAACTCCCTGCCGCCGCTCGTCGATCTGGGGCCCGAGTTGTCTCGGGAGCAGATCGAGCGATACTCCCGTCACCTGCTGGTGCCAGGCATCGGGATGCCGGGGCAGCGGCGATTGCTGAACGCGCGGGTCTGTGTGGTGGGGGCCGGGGGTTTGGGCTGTCCGGCGCTGATCTATCTGGCTGCCGCGGGTGTCGGGCACATCACGGTCGTCGATAACGACGTGGTCGAGGTGTCGAATTTGCAACGCCAAGTGTTGCATCGCACCGAGGATGTCGGCACCGCGAAGGTCGACAGCGCGGCTCGGGCGGTGCGCGAGCTGAACCCTGGGGTCTCGGTGAGCACTCGGCATACCCGGGTGACCGCCGAGAACGTGCACGATCTGGTCCGTGGACATCACCTGGTCCTCGACGGGACGGACAACTTCCCGACGCGCTATCTGGTCAACGACGCCTGCGTGGAGTTGGGGCTGCCGTTGGTCTGGGCGGCGGTGTTGCGCTTCGACGCGCAGGTCTCGACGTTCGTGCCGGCACCTCTGGTGCCTGCCGATCAGGCAACCGAGTTGAGGGACCTCTTTCCGACGGCCCCTGCGCCGGAGGTCGTGCCCTCGTGTGCGGACGCCGGAGTGTTGGGCGCGATGGTCGGCCAGGTTGGGTCGATCATGGCCGTCGAGGCGATCAAGCTGATCACCGGTGCGGGGGAGTCATTGCTTGGTCGGGTAATGCTGATTGACGTGGCCGGTATGACGACCCGCGAGATCCCGTTGCGACCGAACCCGGCGCGGGGATCGCTTTCTAGGGCAGCCGCGTCCCGGCATACCCCGGAGCCGTTGGTCAGCATGACGCCGGCCGAAGTGTCCGAACGCGGCGCGGGCGTCGCGGTGTTGGACGTGCGGGAGCCTGCCGAGCACGAGCTCGGCACCATCGCCGGGGCGGTCCTAGCGCCACTACAGGACGTGCTCGCGTGGGAGCACCTCTCGGTCGTCGGCTCGGGCCCAGTCGTGGTGACCTGCAAAGTCGGGCCGCGAGCCGAGCGGGCCGCCCGCCATCTCCTCAGCCTGGGCCACCCCGACGTGCGCGTGATGCACGGCGGGATGCTGGCCTGGATCGATGAGGTCGACCCCAGCCTCCCCCGCTACTGATCGCACCGCACACTTCTGTCATGCGACGCGAACGCACTCCCATCTATGTGGAGACTCTGGTGCGGTGCGAGATGGACGAGCTGTGGCGGCAGACCCAGGACCCCGCCCAGCACCAGCGCTGGGACCTGCGCTTCACCGAGATCGAATATCTACCCCGCCCCGACCCCCAAGCGCCACAGCATTTCCGCTACGCCGTGCGCCCATGGCCGGGCCTCACCGTCGCTGGGGTAGGCACCACGTTGGGGGATCGATCGGCCCGTGACGGCAGCCGGACATCGGCTCTCGGGTTCGGCTCAGACAGCGTGCTCTCACCCATTCGCGAAGGGCGTGGGTACTGGCGGTACGTGCCGACGGACGACGGCATCCGCTTCTTGACCGGATACGACTACACACCCCGCGCTGGGGCTGGATCGGTGAAGTGCTCGACCGGTACGCCATCCGCCCAGCGATGGGCTGGGCTACGGCGTGGTCGCGGACGGCATCCCCTCGGCTCGCCGGTGCTTGCGGCGCGCACCGGACCGGCCCTCCAGCGAGGAGGGTCTGGCTTGCGTCGGTCGCGGGGTCATGAGCGAGGTATGGCGGGGCCCCGCCTGGACGGTGCCGTTTCTCCATTTCGGTGCCTGGCGGCACATCCTGATCCCGGTGCAGGGCCGTGATATCCCCTTCACGGTGGAGAACTACCCCTATGTGGACCGGCTGGGTCGGGAGTCGATCACGTTCGTGCGGACCTTCGAGGTCGACGGCCCCAAGCGGGTGCGTTTCGACGCGACCATGGCGCTCAACCCACAGACCCACCAGATCGTGGACTACCTCGGCAGCCACCAGCACCGGGCGACAGACCTGTCCTTGGAGGTCACGACCGACGGCGGCTTGACGATCCGGTCGCACCAGCAGCGGTCTACGAGGGGCCGGTCGCCTTCCGCTTCCCCTCGACCTTCACCGGGTCCGCGCTGCTGCACGAACGGTTCAACGACCACACCCAACGCTTCGAGATCCAGGTCCGGGTGACCAACAAACGATTCGGCCCCCTCTTCGGCTACACCGGTAGCTTTGTCTGCACTTGGCCGACGATCGGTCCCGAAGGGGTGCCCGCGGCCCTGCTCCCTCTGCGTGAAGAGCGCCGCAACTGAGATCATCTCCGGGCGTGGAGCAGGGGCACCGAGCCACCACGGTCACAGGTGTCAACAGCTCGTGGCGGTGGGCGAGGCCCTGGCCGGTGAGATGATTTCGGAGACGAAGGGAGAGGTATGCCGACACTGCGATACTTCGCGGCTGCTGCTGAAGCGGCGGGGACCAACCAGGAGGTTGTCACCGGCGATGACGTCGCTGCCGTGCTGGCTGCTGCGTGCGCCGCTCACGGAGCACGGATGAGCCACATCGTTAGACACAGCTCGTTGCTGCTGGATGGCCGATACGTCTCCGATCACGACACCCCCTTGGCTGATACTGACGTGCTCGACGTGTTGCCCCCCTTCGCGGGCGGGTAGGCGTGACCGCACAAGCGGACTACGTCGTCTACCGCAGTGGCGGCGGTCGGGCCGTCATTGCGGCTGCCACGCTCGGCACCGGCATGACGATGCTGGACGGCACGGTCGTCAACGTGGCCCTGCGGACCATTGGCGAGGAACTCGACGCGTCGTTGGCTCAGTTGCAGTGGATCACCAACGGCTACCTGTTGTCCTTGGCGTCGCTGATCTTGCTCGGCGGTGCCCTCGGTGATCGGTTTGGCCGTCGCAAGGTCTTCGTGATCGGCACCATTTGGTTTGCCGTGGCCTCCCTGGCTTGCGGCCTCGCGCCGAGCGCGGAGTTGCTCATCGTGGCCCGCATCCTGCAAGGAGCCGGGGGTGCCCTCCTGACCCCTGGCAGTCTCGCGATGATCCAAGGAGCTTTCGCGCCCGCCGACCGTAGTCCAGCCATCGGCTCCTGGACTGGCTTCGTCTCCATCGCCGCTGCCATTGGCCCGTTGGTCGGCGGGCTGCTCATCGACTTCGCCTCGTGGCGCTGGATCTTTCTGATCAACGTGCCCGTGGCCATCCTGGCGGTGGTCATCGCACAGCGTTCAGTGCCTGAGTCTCGTGACCCGCACTCGGCCAAGGGGTTCGACATCATTGGCAGCGCCCTGGCAGTCATCGCGCTCGCTGGGGTGACCTATGCGTTGATCGAATGGGGCGGGGCGCTCGCACCTGTGGCCGTGCTTCTGGGCGTGCTCGGTGGCGCGGCGTTCGTCGTGGTCCAGCGGCGCTCGGCATACCCGCTGGTGCCGTTGTCGATGTTTGCCAACCGCACCTTCAGCGCCGCCAACTTCATGACCCTGTTGGTGTATGCCGCACTCGGTGCCTTGCTCTTCTTCCTGGTGTTGCAGCTGCAGACGGTGGCTGGTTACAGCGCGCTACAAGCTGGTCTCGCGACACTGCCAATTACGTTCTGCATGCTTTTCCTGGCCGCTCGCGGGGGCCGGCTGGCGGTCGAGATCGGGCCTCGAATCCCGATGACGTTCGGCCCGATTGTGATGGCCTTGGGCGTGCTGGGCCTGCTCAACGTGGGTCCTCAGACCGTGTTTTGGCGTGACGTGTTCCCCGGGTTGACGGCGTTTGGGCTCGGCCTGGCGCTAATGGTGGCACCGCTGACCGCGACGGTGCTCGCTGCGGCGCAGGACCGTCATGCTGGGATCGCCAGCGGCGTCAACAACGCCATCTCGCGCACTGGGTCGTTACTCTCGGTCGCCGCCTTGCCCGTGCTGGTCGGGCTCTCCGGGGACGACTATGCCGTGCCGACCGTCTTCGACGCGGGGTATGACCGGGCGCTCATCGCCTGTGCTGGTTTGTTGGTCGCCGGGGGGATCAGCTCGTGGCTGCTCATCCCGGCCAAGCTCTCCGACTGCCAACCCGACCCCTAGGCACCAGGCGACGTTCCGTTTTGCCGACGAGATCGCAAAATGCCCGCGACATACGCTTCATACGGTGCGGGTCGCGGGCATTCTGCAATGTCGACCGTGGGCGAGCGGACCGGTTTCGACCGCGGGATCCGGGGATGGGTCGGAGGCAGGAGTCTTAGCCGCCGATGGCGCTCATCGGGCGACCAGGCTGCAAGAATCCGGGGTTGTTGATCCCGTGGCCAGGCAACTTCGCGCCGATGCTCATCCGAAACATCTGCGCCAACTCCTCATCACTGGCTCCGTCACGCAACGGAGTCCGCAGGTCGGTCTCGCCGGCGGCGAACAGGCAGTTGCGCAACTGGCCATCGGCCGTCAGGCGCACTCGGTCACAACTCCCGCAGAACGGTGAAGTCACCGAGGCGATGACGCCGACCGTGGCCGGGCCGCCGTCGACGTAGAACCGCTCAGCCGGGGCACTCCCACGCTGGGGCACCGGGGTCAATTCGTATGCCGTCCGCAACCGTGCGTGGATCTCTTCACCCGTGACCATCGACTCGCGGTGCCAGGTGTGGCCGGCGTCCAGCGGCATCTGCTCGATGAATCGCAACTCGTATCCGTGCTCCAGGGCAAAGGCCAGCAGGTCGACGGCTTCGTGGTCGTTGACGCCGCGCAACAGCACCGTGTTCAGCTTCAGCGGCGTCAACCCCGCGTCGGCCGCGGCTCGGATCCCGGTCAACGTGTCATCGAGGCGATCACGCCGGGCCATCTGCTTGAACGTCTCGGTCTGCAGCGTGTCGAGGCTGATGTTGACCCGCTTGAGCCCAGCCTCTTTGAGGGCGACGGCAGCCTTGTCCAGACCGAGCGCGTTGGTGGTCATCGAGACCTCGACTGGCCCCTCGACACCCTCCATCGCGGCCACCCCGCCAACCACGTCCACCAAGTCGCGGCGCAGCAGCGGCTCGCCGCCGGTCAGCCGGACCTCGGTGATGCCCAGGGACACCGCCACGGAGGCCAACTTGAGCAACTCCTCGGTGCTCAACATGGTGGTCTTGGCCAGCCACGGGACGCCCTGCTCCGGCATGCAATAGGTGCAGCGCAGCGAGCAGCGGTCGGTCAACGAAATGCGCAGGTCACGGTGCACCCGGTCGAATCGATCGATGAGCGGGGGCAGTAAACGGGGCGCAGTGTCAGGCATTACTCTCCATCGTAAGGCGTGGGGGCAAGCCCCCTCCTGACGTTCAGCGAACGGATCCGGTAATTCGTTCCGCGTGGGTGTACACGTTGAGGGACGTGCCCCGCACAAAGCCGACAACCGTCATACCCGCGTCGTATGCCGTGTCGATGGCCAATGAGCTCGGCGCGGACACTGCGGACAGGATCGGGATGCCCGCGAGGTAAGCCTTTTGGGCGAGCTCGAAGGACACGCGGCCGCTGACCTGGAGCACATGTCCGCGCAGCGGCAACAGGCCCTGCTGCATCGCCCAGCCGATCACCTTGTCGACGGCGTTGTGGCGGCCCACGTCTTCCCTGACCACGACCGGCTCGCCCTGTGCAGTGAACAACCCGGCCGCGTGCAGCCCGCCGGTTCGCTGAAACGTGGGCTGTGATTCGCGCAGCCGGTCGGGCATCTTCAACAGCGTCGCGGCGTCCACACGGACGGTGTCACTGTTCAGGTCGTATGCCGCGCGCACCGCCAGGGCCTCGATGCTGGCCTTGCCGCATACCCCGCAGGCACTGGAGGTCGCGAACGATCGGGCGAGCCCGGCCTCAAACGGGTCCGGCACGCCGGGAGCCAGCTGGACCTCGATCACGTTGTAGGTGTTGACCTCGGTGCCAGTGCCGTCGTCCATCACCGCTCCCCCGCAATAGCGCGCCGTCATGATGTCGTCGCGACTGCCGATGATGCCCTCACTGTGCAGGAACCCGTGCAGCCACTCGATGTCGTGTCCAGGGGTGCGCATGGTGACCGTGAGGGGGGTAGGGCCGATCCGGAGCTCCAGGGGCTCCTCGACGACGACGGTGTCCGGTCGCGTCGTGGACGTCAGTTGCCCGGTTTCGGCGTCCATGGACATCCGTTGGGTGCGGTGTCGCACGGTGACTCGTCCCACTTGTCCTACCTTCCGCAGGCTCACCGCAGTATGCCGCAGCGCACTGACTACACGAGATCGACCAGCCGTCGCTCAGTCTGAGCAGCGACAATGCTGACATGCCTACAGATCGTGAATTCGACCTCGTGCTCGTCGGGGCCACTGGCTTCGTCGGACGACTCACCGCCGCTCACCTCGCCCGCTCCGCGCCGCCCGATGTGCGGATAGCGCTGGCAGGCCGGAACTCCGACAAGCTCGTCAGGGTGCAGGCCGACCTGCCCGAGCCCGCCCGCGCCTGGCCATTGATCACGGTCGATGTCACCGATGAGACCCAAGCCCGGGATCTGGCCGCCACAGTTGGGGTGGTCGCGACGACCGTCGGCCCCTACGCGGCATACGGCAAGGAGTTGGTCAGTGCGTGCGCCCACGCCGGCACCCACTACGCCGACCTCACCGGTGAAGTCCTCTTCGTCCACGACACCATCGCGAAGCTGCACGACGTGGCCCAGGCCAGCGGTGCGCGGATCGTGAACTCCTGCGGATTCGACTCCATCCCCTCAGACCTCGGCGTCATGCTGGCCGCTCAAGCGGCCAGTGACGACGACAACGGCCGCTTGGTGGACGTCACCCTGCACGTGCGAGCAGCCAAGGGCGGATTCAGCGGCGGCACTATCGACTCGATGCGCCAACAGATGATGGCCATGCGCGAAGACCCCAGCACGCGGCGCATCGTGGCCAACCCGGACGCGCTGGCCAGCGAGCGCACGGCATACGGCAAAGGGCCCGGCCCGATCGGCAGAGACGCAGATACCGGTCGCTGGCACGGACCGTTCGTGATGGCCAGCTACAACTCCCGGATCGTGCGCCGCTCGTGGTCGCTGACCCAGGGCGATGCGCCGCTGCTCTACGACGAGGTGGTCGACACCGGGCGCGGAGCCAAGGGGGCTGCGTCAGCGTTTGCTGTCGCAGCGGGCACCGGGGCGCTGGTTGCGGCGATGGCCACCAAACCCACCCGGATGGTGCTCGACCGGCTGCTCCCGGCACCAGGCGAGGGGCCGAGCGAGGACAAGCGCAGCGCGGGAATGTTTGCGATCGAGGTCGTGGCCACCACCACCAACGGCAGCACGTATGTCGCGAAGGTCGCTGCACCGTTCGATCCCGGCTACGACGGCACCGCGATCATGCTCGGTGAGTCGGCGCTGGCCCTGGCGACTGGCGAGGGCACCGACCGGACGGGCGTGCTGACCCCTGCGACCGCCCTCGGCGACGCCCTGGTCGAACGGCTGCGTGCCCACAAGTTCACGCTCGAGGTCACCCGTCGATGACGCCCCGCGCGTTCTATCGCTACGCGGCTCTGGCCGAGGCAGTCACGTGGACGTTGCTGCTTATCGGCATGTTCTTGAAATACGTCACGAAAACGACCGATCTCGGTGTCACGATCGCGGGTGGACTGCACGGTCTGGTCTTCTTGTTCTTCTGCGTCGCGACGGTCGTAGTGGCGGTGGACCAACGGTGGTCGTTGACACGCACCCTGTTCGGCTTGGCCGCGGCCGTCCCGCCACTGGCCACGGTGCCGTTCGAACGATGGGCGGTGCGCGGGGGTCTGGTGGGCCAGCAGTGGCGACTCCGATCGCAGGCACCGTCCACGATCCCCGAGCGAGTGGTCGGGTATGCCGTGTCGCGCCCGATCGCGGCCACGGTGGTCAGCGCGGTGGCAGTGGCCGTGGTCTTCAGCGTGCTGCTCGCGCTGGGGCCCCCGGTCCAGGTCGAAGCCAGTGGGTGAGCTCCTGCGGGATGTGTGGGAGCGCTCGATCACCACCCAACCCCCGCCCCATCTAGCCGTCGTCGCTGCCCTGGGGGTGATCGCGCTCCTGGTTGTCGGGTCACCGGCGGGCTATCGCGCGATCAGACACGGAGTCACGGTGCTGCACGAGGCCGGTCACGCGGTGGTGGCGCTGATGGTCGGACGCCGACTATCCGGCATCACGCTGCACTCGGACACCTCCGGCGTCACCGTCTCGCGTGGCCGACCGCGGGGCCCAGGGATGATCGCGACGATGCTGGCGGGCTATCCCGCTCCGGCGCTGGTCGCGTTGGGGGCCACCGTCGTCTTAAACGCGGGGTATGCCGTGGGTTTGCTGTGGGCGCTCGTGGCACTGAGCGCGGCGATGGCACTGTTCGTCCGCAACGTCTACGGGGTCGCCGTGCTGCTGGTCATCGGTGGTGGGGTAGGACTCGCCAGTTGGACGTTGCCGGCAGTGGCGCTCTCGGGCCTGGCCTACCTGCTGGTGTGGACCCTGCTGCTGGCTGCGCCGCGATCGGTCCTGGAGTTGTCGGCGCAGCGCCGTCGGATGCTGCGCTCAGGGCGGCGCGATACGTCCTCGGACGCGGCGCAACTGGCACCGCTCACGGGTTTGGCGGCGCCCCTATGGGTCGCGTTCTTTGGCTTAGTCACGGTGTTATCTGCACTCGCCGGTGCGGCCCTCATGTTGACCAGATAGCACGGCCGGATTGTACTCTTAAGGTTTGTGTTTGTCGCGTAAACCCGGTGCTGAGCAGCACTTTTCGCCATGTTGGCGTCCTCGCTTCACTAGTCACCCTAGATGGCGGGAACGAAAATAATGGACCTGAGTAGACGTCAAATCATGAGTTTGACCGCTATTGCCGCAGCGCCCGCCGGGCTGGCTAGTTGCGGATTTACCGGGGGTTCTGGAGAGCAAGAATCAGACGGCGACACGTTGACCTTCACCACGTGGGGGACGGACGCCGAGTTGGCGGGTCTACGCTCGGCCATTGCCGGCTTTGAGGCGGCTAACGACGGCGTGACCGTCGACCTCAACGCGGTGCCGTACGAGCAGATGTTCACCAACATCGACGCCCAGTTGCAGTCGGACACCGCTCCGGACATTTTCCGTGTGCCGTATTACACCTTCGGGAGTTACGCCGGGGCCGGCCAGCTCCTCGACTTGGGCCCGCTGCTGAGCGATGGCTTCCGGGACCGGTTCACGCCGCAGGCCTGGGCGGCCGTGCAAAACGAGGAGTCGCCGCTCGGGGTGCCGCATCACACTGATACCTCGGTCATTCTCTACAACAAGGACATGCTCGACGCTGCCGGCGTCACCTCGATCCCGACCACCCTGGAACAGGCGTGGACCTGGGAAGAGTTCGAAGAAGTCGCCCAAAAGTTGCGCGACGAATTGCCGTCCAGCAAATACCCCTTCGCCTACAACTGGCAGGGCAACGATGTCACGCGTTGGCTGAGTTGGCTCTTCCAGGCGGACGGGCGATTCCTGAACGAAGAGTTAGCGGCCGCGGCGATTGACTCCGAGGCCGGCCGGGCGGCGGTGGAATTCACCCAGAGCTTCTTCACGAAGGACTTCGTCCCGCAAAACGACTCGGTCAAGTCAACGACCTATGCCAGCGACACCTGGTACTCCGAGACCGTTGCGATGACCTGGGCGGGCGCGTTCCTTATTCCTGACGCTGACGCCACGCTGAACTTCGAGTGGGGTGCTACGTACGCGCCGGTCAACGTGCGCGGCGGTAGCGACTTTAGCGGCCACGCCCTGGTGGCCACCGCAGGCACTACCCAGCCAGAGTTGGCGGCAGCGTTCTTGGAGTTCGTCACCCAAGAGGAGGAAATGCGTGAGTTCTGTGAGGGAGCCTCGTTGCTGCCTACCCGGGCCGACCTGGTGGAAAGCGGCATCGAGTTCGCGGCGCGCCCGGAGCTCTCCGAGGTCTTCATCGGGCAGGCCACGCAGGTGCAAGCCTCGGATTCGGGTCAGGTGGCCTCACCGAACATGTCCGAGATCATCACGGTCTTGCAGGACCAGCTCGAGAAGGCCTTCGTCGGTGGGCAGGACGTCGAGACGACCATCGCAGGATTGTCCGCCGGGATCGATGAGGCCGCTTCGTCATGAGCGCCCAGGCCGTGAAGGTCCGGCCCACTCGGATGAAGGGGGAAACCCTGGCGGCATACGGATTCCTCACCCCCACCTTCGGCCTCCTCGGCTTGTTCATCCTGTTGCCGATGGTCGGCGCGTTGCTGATCAGTTTCCAACGGACCAATGGCTTCGGCGACGGCACGTTTGCCGGCTTCGAAAATTATCGGACACTCGTGAGCGATGCGCTCTTTTGGCGCTCCACCGCTAACACTGTGCTCTTCACCGTGTTGGTCACGCCGCTGTCCATGGTGTTGGGGCTGGGCATCGCGGTGCTGCTCAACAGCGTGCTCCCGATCCGTGGGGTGTTCCGCTCCATCCTGATCGTCCCGATGGCGATCTCGGGGGTGGCGACGGCGCTCATCGGGACGCTGATCTTCGACGAGAACAGCGGCATCCTCGACAAACTCCTGCGATTCCTCGGGCTACCGGGGATCGATTGGCAGTCCGGGGGGCCAGCCGCCTTTGCCTCTGTGGTCCTGGTGACGTTGTGGTGGCGGGTTGGCTTCAACATGCTGATCTACCTCGCGGGCCTGCAGGGCGTCAGCCCCGAGGTCTACGAGGCCGCCCGCTTGGATGGTGCCAACGGGTGGCAACGATTCCGATACATGACGATCCCGATGGTGGGCCCCTCGACGTTCTTCCTGCTGATCATGAACGTGATCTATTCGTTCCAGGTCTTCGACATCGTCTTCGTTCTTACTGGCGGCGGGCCGCAAAACGCGACGTCTGTGCTGGTCACGTACGCCTACGACACCGGCTTCGTGGTGCGCGATCAGGGGTATGCCGCAGCGATCGGCATCGTCCTACTGCTGCTGATGTTGGCGTTCACCCTCGTCCAGTGGCGAGTCAACAAGAGCCGGGACGTGGAATGAGAGGCCGATCATGACCGAGATCGCGGCACGCAATGCGGACACCAAAGAGGGCGCCAGGCCGGCCGCGGACGCCGACAGCCGGATCTCTCCTCCGACCGACTACTCGGCGACCGACCGGGGCCGCCGACGCCAGCGCAACCGCTCCCGTGTGGGCTTGGTCCTGCGGCTCATCACCGCGGTTGCAGTCTGTGCCGTCTTACTGTTCCCGCTGTACTGGATGGTGGTCGTCGCCCTATCGACCCGAGCTGAGTTGCTCGGCGGCAGCCTTCGGTTGTGGCCACGCACGTTGACGTTGGAGAACTTCGAACGCGTGTTGAACTCCTTCCCGGTGGCCACGTGGGTAGGCAATTCGATCGCCATCTCGCTAGTCACGGCGGCGATCACCGTGGCCTTCAGCCTGTTGGCCGGTTACGCCTTCGCGCACCTGCGCTTCCGGGGGTCCAGTGTGCTGTTCTTGCTGGCGCTGTCGACCCTGATGATCCCAGTGCCAGGACTCCTGACATAGGGGTGGTTTGACGGCGTGTCACCAGCGGGTTTGCCCCGTCTATGAGTAATAATAGAAGTTATGTTGTATGTGTTGTTGGGTGGGTGGGGATGATGGGTCTCATGACCCTCCAAGCCCCGCTGCCGGTGCTGCCGGCCCGGGCCGTGCAGGTCGGGGACGTCGCTGGGCTGGTGACGGACGAGACCGGTGGGCAGGTGTACGTACGCGGTGAGGTGGTCTTCGCGTGGGGTCCTGGGGACGAGGCGTGCCGGCGGTTAGCAGCGGTGCAACTGGTCGAGCTTGAGATCGCCGCGACCCGGCCGGTCGCGGCGGCGTTCGGAGTCACCGATCAAACGATCTGGCGGTGGCGCACCGCGTACGCGGGCCAGGGCGTGGGGAGCCTGGTCGGGGAGAAGAAGGGCCCCAAGCGGGCCTCGAAGCTGACCGGCGACGTGGTCGCAGACATTATTGCGGGCAAGGCCGCGGGCGGCTCGAATCGGGCCGTGGCGGCCACGGTCGGGGTCAGCGAGGGCAGCGTGCGCACGGTAATGGCCGCGCACCAGGGTGCCCAAGACAGCGATGAGGTGGATGGGCAGTCCGGCACGGTCGAGCAGGAGGAGGGTGACCAGCCCGGCAACGACGGGCAAGACCCTTCCGACGCGGTCGGCCCCGTCGAGCCCGAGCCCGCGAAGGAGCAGGAGGGCCTGTTGCCGGTGCTGGCCGACCCGGTACCCCGGTGGGCCGAGCGGGGCTTGGCCCGGGCCGGGCTGCTGGGCCACGCCGCGCCGGTGTTCACCCCGGCCGCGCGGGTCCCGTTGGCCGGGCTGCTCCTGGGGCTGCCCGGCCTGGAACGTACCGGGCTGCTGGACTGCGCCACACACGTGTACGGGGCGTTGCCGGACGGGTTCTACGGGTTGGACACGGTGTTGACCGAGGCCGTGTTCCGGACCCTGGCAGGCGCGCCGCGGGCTGAGGGCGCAGCCCGGATCGACCCGGCCGCGCTCGGCCGGGTGCTGGGCATGGACCGGGCACCAGAGGTCAAGACCATCCGCCGCAAACTGGGCCAACTCGCCGCCACGGACAAGGCACCGGAGTTGATCGCCGCCATGGCCGCCACCCACCTGGAGGGCGTCAAAAACGAAGCCGGTCAGGACGGGGAGGACGGTGTGGTGTTGTACGTCGATGGGCACGTCCGCGCCTACCAGGGCACCAAGCGGATCGCTAAGACCCACCTGTCCCGGTTACGGTTCCCCGCCCCGGCCACCGTGGAGACCTGGGTATGCGACGCCGCGGGCGACCCCGTCCTGGTCGTGATGGCCCAACCGGGCGCGTCGCTGGCGATGGAACTACGCGCCCTGCTACCCCAACTACGCCACGCCGTCGGAGACGAGCGGCGGGTCCTGGTCGGATTCGACCGCGGCGGGTGGTCACCGGCCCTATTCGCGCACATGCACCACCACGGGTTCGACGTGCTCACCTGGCGCAAACACCCCGCCCCCGACCTCGACATCACCGCGTTCGAGCAGGTGTCCCACGTCGACCAGACCGGACGGGAGCACAACTGGGACCTGGCCGACACCAGAGTGGACCTACCCGTCACCGGTGGTGAAGGGGCCACGTTCGGCATGCGCCAGGTCACCCGCCGCGACCCACGCACCGGCAAGCAAGCCCACGTACTGAGCACCCGCACCGACCTGAGCGCGGGGGACGTGATGTACCGGATGGGTTCGCGGTGGCGCCAGGAGAACTACTTCCGCTACGGCCGGTTACACCTAGACCTGGACTCCCACGACACCTACACCGCCACACCCGATGACCCGTCCCGGTCCGTGCCCAACCCGGCCAAACGCACCGCGCACCACGCCGTACAAACGGCCCGTGCCCACGTCCACCGCGAACGCGCCAAAACCGACGCGGCCCTGCTCGCTGCCCGCACGCCCGCGGCCGGCGCCGGCACCGTGCTGCTCACGAACACCAGACACAACGAAATCACCGCGGACCTTGCTACCGCGCACGACGACTTGGCCGCCGCCCAGACCCGCCACACCGACACCCCGACCCGGGTACCGCTAGGACAACTGTCCCCTCACCAACAGGTCCTGAACGTCGAAACGAAACTGCTGACCCACGCCATCAAGATGGCCGCGTTCAACACCATCACCACCATCGCCCGGCACATCCGGTTGCACACCAACTACGCCCGCGCCGGCCAAGAGGCCTACACCCTGGCCCGGCAGATCCTGACCCACACCGGCGACATCGACCCCCGCACCCCCGGGGTCCTGACCATCAGCCTGGACCCGATGCCCACCACCCGCCAGACCAAGGCCGTCGCCCAGTTGTGCGAACACCTCAACGCCACAAACACGACCTACCCCGGCACCAACCGTCTCCTGCGCTACCGAATCAAAACAAGCCCAGAACCACCCCGAACATCACCCTGACTCCTGCGCCATGTCAGGAGTCCTGAGTGCAGGTGATCATGGTCTCGCTCTTTCGGTTGGTCACCTCGCTCGGCATCTACGGCACCTACTGGGCGGTCATCTTGCCCACTGCCGCGTCAGCCTTCGGGGTGTTCTTGGCCCGGCAGTTCATGCTCGCCATCCCGCGAGACCTGATCGAAGCAGCGAGGATCGATGGGGCCGGGCACGTCAAGGTCTTCACCCGCATCGTGCTGCCACTGTCCAAGCCGTTGATCGCCGTGCTGTTCTTCATGAGCCTGCTGCAGTCGTGGAACGACTTCGCCTGGCCGCTCATCGCGCTCAAAGAGAACTCGCTCTTCACCCTGCCGATCGGCCTGCTTTATCTGCAGGGTCAGTTTGGCTCGGACTACGGAGCGACGATGGCGTTTGCCCTGATCAACGTGGTCCCGATGGTGCTGCTGTTCCGGGTGTTCCAGCGATATTTCGTCCAGGGGTTCGCTCGAAGCGGGATCCGCTAGGAGTTCTTTGGCTGCCACGACGTGACGTAGTCGTTGCCTTCACGCCCCTCGATCCCGAAGGTCAGCTCGATGGCGGTCGCGCCGTCGAGCTGCTCGCGGATGATGTCGGCGTGCCCGGCGTGCCGAGCCACCTCTTCGATGAGGTGCAAGAGGTGGAAGCGGCGCGTGGTCTTGGTCGGCTCCAAGCGTCCGAGCCATGGCTCGGGCGGGGCCATCACCTCACCGTCTGGGTCCATCTCGCGGATCTGGGCCACAAGTGAACGCTGAGTCTGTTCAAAGCTGGCGACCGTTTCGGTGAAGTCCTCGTCGGAGGTCAGCGAAAAACTGCCGTAGAAGTGGCCCGCGTGCGCTTGGAACTCCTCGCGGCTCATCTCACCGCTCGGGTTATCGTCGCGACGCTGATTTTCGGTCATCACCCACAACACATGCTTGACCAGCCCGCCTATAGAGAGCGTGCTGGTGCACGGGGTGGCCCGGGCTTGCTCATCGGTCAGGCCGTACGCCGCATACCGCACGGCGGTGAACTGCTCGTCAAGGTAGTCGGCGATGAAGTCGATCTCGGTGGCTATTCGTGGCTGCGGCATGCGACAACTCTGCCGCAAGCCTCTGACACACCTCAGCGCAGCGCGGCGCTCGGCGAGAGCGCAAGATGCCCGTGACCCACGCCGTATGGAGCGTGTTTCGCGGGCATTGTGTGACCTCGAGGACAGAACGCGACGTTGCGGCAGATGCTCAGAGGATGAAGCGGAACATGGGGCTGTCCGGCGGGATCTGCTCGACATCGACAGAGGAGGACCGCATCCGGTCCATCAACGGCCCGAGGTCACCGGCGGAGCCGAGCTCGATGCCCACCAGAGCCGGCCCGATCTCACGGTTGCTGCGCTTGGTGTATTCGAACAGCGAGATGTCGTCGTCCGGTCCCAAGACCTCATCGAGGAAGCGCCGCAAGGCCCCGGGCTCCTGCGGGAAGTTGACCAAGAAGTAGTGCTTGCGGCCCTCGTGCACCAGCGCGCGTTCCATCACTTCGGCATACCGCAGCACGTCGTTGTTCCCCCCGGACAAGATCACCACGACTCGCTGCCCCCGCTGTATGCCGAGTTGGTCCAGAGCGGCAGGCGCGAGCGCTCCCGCGGGCTCGGCCACGATGCCCTCGGTCTGATAGAGCGCCAACATCTCCACGCAGATCCGGCCCTCGGGCACGCTCACAAGCTCTGCGCCGGCTGCCTGCACCAGCGGATAAGTCACGTCACCCACCCGTCGGACGGCAGCTCCGTCCACGAAGGCGTCGATCTCGGGCAGCGTCACCGGACCGCCGGCCGCCAGAGCCGCCGTCATACTGGCCGCCCCGGTGGGCTCCGCTCCCACGATCCGCACGTCGGGATAGTGCGCGTGCAGGTATGTCGAGGCGCCAGCAAGCAGCCCACCTCCACCGACCGGCACCACCACGACGTCTGGCTGCTCGGCCATGTCCTGCATGATCTCGCGGACCATGGTGCCCTGGCCGGCGATGGTCATCGGGTGGTCGAACGGAGGTACCAGCGTCAACCGCGCCTCGTCGGCATACGCCGCAGCACTGGCTGCGGCCGAGTCGTAGGTGTCGCCCCCGACGACGATCTCGACGAAGGGCCCGCCGATGGCAGCGACTCGATCTCGTTTCTGGCGAGGAGTGGTGCGCGGCAGATAGATCCGAGCCGAGACGCCCAACTGTGCACAGGCGAAGGCGACCCCTTGGGCATGATTGCCGGCGCTCGCACACACCACTCCGGCACGCTGCTGGGTCTCGGTGAGCTGAGCAATGAAGTTCGTCGCGCCCCGGCCCTTGTACGAGCGGACCTGCTGCAAGTCTTCGCGCTTGAGCCAGACCTGCGCATCGAAGGCTGCGGACAAGCGCTCGCTGTAGGTCAGCGGGGTCCGTGTGATCCGGCCAGCCAACCGGTCGGCTGCGGCGTCGACGTCGGCGGCGTCAACCAAAAGGGTGTCGTGAGGCATGCCGGAAGCGTGCCACACCGTGCACCTTTCACTCTGCCGGCGGGCAAAGGCACCTGGTGAGCGACTGCTGAGATAGCATCTGATGCATGCGCACCACAGTAAACCTTGATGAGGATCTGCTCCTGGCGATTCAGGACCGAGCCAAGCGCGAGCGACGCACCATGAGCGCAGTGCTCTCCGATCTCGCTCGCGAGGCGCTGGTGGGACGCAACCTAGATTCGTCATCGCGCACGGTAGGGGTGGGCGGCTTCGTGCCGCTGCCACACCGCGGGCCACTCAGCTCAAATGCCCTCATCGACAGCATCCGCGAGGAAGAGGGCGTATGAGTCGTGCCCTGCTTGATGTCAACATTTTGTTGGCTTTGCTCGATAGCGACCACCCAGATCACATCAAGGCCACCGACTGGCTGGGCGAATATCTGCCCCAGGGTTGGGCATCGTGCGCCATCACCGAGAACGGCTTCATTCGGGTCATCACCCAGCACCGCTACTCCAGTCCCGTCTCCCCGGCGCAGGCCTTTTCGCTCCTCGGGAATGCGTGCGGAACGGAGTGGCATGAGTTTTGGCCCTGCGATGTCAGTGTGACCGACCCATCAGCGCTGGATTTCACGCGTCTACATGGTTCAAGGCAAGTGACGGACGCCTACCTTCTTGCGTTAGCGGTCCGTCACGATGGCGCTCTTGTCACTTTGGACCGATCGATTTCACTGGCGGCCGCCCGGGGGGCCAAGCCTGACAATCTTGTGATCATCTAGCCACGCCGCAGTCAGGTATTCCTAGCCGAAGAGGATGGCGGCCTCTTCGTAGCGGTGCGGCGGCACCGTCTTGAGCTCTTTGGTGGCCCTGTGCAACGGCACGGTGCTGACGTCGATGCCGCTCAGCGACACCATGGTGCCCCACTCACTATTCTTCACCGCGTCCACGGCGGCGGCCCCGAACCGAGTCGCCAGCACCCGGTCGAACGAGGTCGGTACCCCGCCACGCTGTAGGTGACCCAGCACCGTAGATCGAGTTTCGATGCCGGTGCGTTCCTGCAACTCGACCGACAGGTGGTCACCAATCCCGCCCAAGCGAGGCCGGCCAAACGCGTCCAGTCCTCGCAGCGCCACAGCCTCGGTGCCGCCCTCCGGCACAAAACCCTCGGCCACCACCACGACCGGTGCTCGTCCACGGTCGCGGGCCATCTCGACCCAGGCGACGATCTCTTCCATCGTGACGGCCACCTCAGGGATCAAGATGGCGTGCGCGCCGGAGGCCAGACCTGCGTGCAGCGCGATCCACCCCACGTGGCGACCCATGACCTCCACCACCATGCATCGGTGGTGGCTCTCGCCGGTCGTCCGCAGGCGGTCGATGGACTCGGTGGCGATGGACACCGAGGTGTCGAAGCCGAAGGTGTAGTCGGTGGCCGACAGGTCGTTGTCGATGGTCTTGGGCACGCCGACAATCTTGACCCCGTCCTCGTGCAGCATCTTCGCGACGGTCAGGGTGCCCTCGCCGCCGATAGCGATCACGGCATCCATGTCGTGGGCGGCCATCACTTCCTTGACGCGCGCGCTTCCGCCGTGCTCGAACGGGCTCGTGCGTGAGGTGCCCAGGATCGTGCCACCCTGCCGGGACAGGCCGCGCACATCGTGCCGTGGCAGCTCGCGGATGTCGTCCTCAACGAGGCCGCGCCATCCGTCGCGGATGCCGAGGAAGGTATGGCCGTAGATCCGGTCGCCCTTCATCACCGCCCCGCGGATGACCGCGTTCAATCCGGGACAGTCGCCGCCACTGGTCAGGATGCCGATTCTCACTCGACCTAGTCTGATGTCTGCACGGTGCCCGGTGCTAATTGGGGCACCGCGATCGCGGGATTTGAGAGGACGCATGCACCCAGGCAGACTCGTCAGCACCGGCTTCGCCATCGTGCTCGACTCGGGCAATCAGCGGCTCAGCGGTTGGACCTCCGTCATCGCCATCATGCTGTTGCTCGCTGCCGCGTACGTCTGGCTAGCTCGGCAAACCACAGTGGCCCTGGTCGTGCCCGACTCCACGGCCGCGGTGCGATTCGGCCCGAGGCTGTTCACCATCGCAGCGTTGCCTCTGGCTCAGCTTGCGTTCGGTCGCTCACTGCGCGGTTTGTGGTCTCGCGGGGAGTCCGGCCGAAACAGGGAGTACGTCAGACCGGCTGCGGCGCTGGTGGCGACGGTGCCCCAGATCAGGTCGACCATCACCAGCGGCGTGAAACCGTTGAGGACCGCAAGATTGGTGAGCACCCAGGTGGAGTAGGCCACGAAGCCCAACACCGCCCCGGACAGCAGAGCTTGTCGAGCGGAGCCAGCGCGGATCGCCGGGCTGGTGGCGAAGTAGGTGATGCCCCCGATGTAGATGAGGTAGAAGGCCGCCGCAGCGGGCAGGTTCGGGCTCTGCGCCAACAGGTCGCCCAGCTCGGCTTCATACAACGGTTGAGCGACCTGGGTCAGCCAGACGAAGTCGAAGGCCCCGAAGATCACCGCCGCGGCAAGATACGGCTTGATCCACGCGGTGCGCACAGATGCCTCCCGGGATTGACCTTCACCGAGCCGATGAGGTGATCCAAGGGTAGGTTGCGACTCGTGGCGGCCATCAATGACCTCGGCGACGACGAGGTCGAAGAAGAGGTCGAGTCGACGTTTGACGCCAGCGCCGCTGAGGGGACGGAGCGGCTTCATCGGTCGACGCGGGTAGCGCTCACCACGGGCTTTGCCGGCGGGATCGAGATCGGCTTCGGGGTGCTGGCCTATTTGACCGTATATAAGGAGACGGATAGCTCCCTGCTGGGGGCGTTGGCGTTCTCCATCGGCTTCGCCGCGCTGTATCTAGCGCACTCCGAGTTGTTCACCGAGGGGTTCTACTACCCGATCGTGGCGATCTTCGCGGGCAAGGGATCGGTGGCGCAGTTGCTTCGCCTGTGGGGTCTGACGCTGGTGGCCAACCTCACGGGGGGTTGGCTGCTGATGTGGGTTGCGGTGGCCGCCTTCCCCGAGCTGCACCTCACGTTTGCTGAGGAGGCTCGACAGTTTGTGGAAGCCCCCTTGGACTGGCAGTCGATCGCCTTGGCGCTGCTGGGTGGGGCGGCGATCACCCTGATGACCCGTATGCAGGCGGGCAGCAACAGCCAGGTGTCCACCCTGGCCGCGGCGTTGGCGGGGGCGTTCCTGCTCGTCGGGTTGGGGCTCTTCCACTCGATCCTCGACTCGATCATCATCTTTGGGGCGCTGCACTCCGGCGCTGAGGGCGTCACGTATGCGAACTGGTTGGCATGGTTTTGGTATGTCGCGCTGGCCAACGTGATCGGTGGTTTGGTCCTGGTGACTCTGCCGCGCCTGGTCCGCAGCAGCACTCTGGTGCGCGAGGCGACCTGACCTGAAGCGTGCAGGCGTCAGCGGATCGACCACCGCGATTGTCGTCGCTGACGGGGGAGCGCAGTCTGTGGCAGGCTGTCGCCCATGAGCACTGCAGCCCTTGCGCCACAGACCGTGTTGGCCGACCGTTTGATCTCCCGCAGCCTGACCACCGACATCGTCTTGGTGGCCACGGGTGCGATCGTCGTGGGGGCCTTGGCGATGGTGAGCATTCCGACCGTGCCCGTCCCGATCACCGGTCAAACGTTGGGTGTGCTGCTGGTCGGCGGATCTTTAGGTATGCGGCGCGGTGCCATGTCGATGTTCACGTACTTGACCGCCGGCGTTGCCGGTGTCCCGTGGTTCAGCAACGGTGCTGGCGGGCCAGGCACGCTGGTGCTGCCCTCGTTCGGCTACATCATCGGCTTCGTCTTTGCCGCAGCGCTGATCGGCTGGTTGGCCGAGCGCAACTGGGACCGCCGGCCCGTCCTGTCGATGGTGGCCTTCGGGCTTGCCTCACTCGTGCCGTTCCTGTTCGGTTTGCCCTACCTGGCGGTTGTCCTCGGCATGACTGACATCTCGGCCATCCTCGCCGCAGGATTTACGCCCTTCATCGTTGGTGGCGTGATCAAGTGGGCCATCGCGGCGGCGATCTTCCCGATGCTGTGGGCTGGCGTGCGCTCGTTGGACGACCGAAAGTAGTCCGCTCCAACCTTCCTTTCCGTCGGCAAGATCTTTCGATTGCCTTAGTATTTCTGTGTGCCGAACATTGCGAACGTCATCACCGACAAGGTGAGTTCTCGCATCGTGGCCGTCCTGAGCATCGTCCTGGCGGTCGGGATCATCATCGGGATAGGCCAGGGAGAACGCTCGCCATCGGCAACTGACTCGCTGCCGGTCGACTACGGCAACACCCGCGGCGTCGCGCTCCTGGAAGAGTTGCCCGCAGAGGACAACTCGAGCGCCATCGTGCTGTTCACGGTGGACTCGGACATCGCCTCACAACTGCCCGAGCTGGAAGCGATCTTGGACGAACTGACCACGACGGATGGCGATTCGTTCTCCCCTAGCCCGATCGCTCCTTCCGAAGACACCACCGCCGCGATCTCGGTGCTGACGGTCCCGTCCGAAACGGCCACCGACACCTCCAAAGAGGTCATAGCCCTGCGCGAAACCCTGACCCAGGAAGTGCCCGACGGCGTGACCGCTTCGGTCACCGGCCCCGCGGCGATTGAGGCCGACCTCGCCAAAGTCTTCCAAGGTGCTAACACCACCTTGCTCTTGACGACCGCCTCGGTCGTAGCGCTGCTGCTGCTGGTGACCTATCGCAGCCCCTTCTTGTGGTTGATCCCGTTGATCGTGATCGGCCTGGGTGATCTGTTTGCGTCCACCGCCGCGACCCGTGTCCTTGAAGTCACCGGAATCCCCTGGGACGAGTCGACCACAGGCATCTTGTCAGTGCTGGTCTTTGGTGCCGGCACCAACTACGCGCTCCTGCTGATTTCCCGATATCGCGACGAGCTGAAGCGCCACGAAGGTCGCCACGAGGCGATGGGCCTGGCGTTGCGCCGCACGTCCGAGGCGGTGTTTGCCAGTTCATCCACCGTGTTCATCGGTCTGCTGACCTTCCTGCTATCGGTCTTCCCGAGCACTCGCGGCTTAGGTCTGGCCTGCGCTGTAGGCATCGTGGTGGCAGCCGTCTTCGCGCTCGTGGCCCTGCCCGCCGTGCTCGTCAACTTTGGCCGCTGGGTGTTCTGGCCGCTCGTGCCCCGCGAGGGCCAGGCTGCGCTTGCGGACTCGACGTCGATCTGGAAGCGGGTCGGCAACACCGTGGCCAAGCGCCCGCCCGCCTTTATTGTCGGCACGCTAGTGCTCTTGTCGCTGGCCGCCTTCGGCACTACGCGCATCGATCTCGGCCTGCCGACGAGTGAGCAATTCCTTCAGGAGCCGGAGGCGATCACCGCAGCGGCCCGCCTGGGTGAGTCCTTCCCCGCCGGGAGCGCCGACCCGACGACCATCGTGACGCGCACGACAGATCAAGGTCGACTGGACGGCATACAACGTGCCATCGAGTCCGTTGAGGCCGTGGACTCTGTGCAGCCCGGACAGCAGGAAGCCGGCATCAGCACCTTCAACGCCGTGCTGTCGACGGCACCCAACACGGCCGAGGGCGAGGAGGCCATCACCGAGCTGCGCAGCGCACTGGCCGATCAAGACGACACCTATGTGACCGGGGCCGATGCGGAGGCGATCGACATCGACGAGGGCACCGCACGCGACCGGGTCATGATCCTCCCGCTCATCCTCGGTCTGGTGTTGGTGGCGCTGTTCGGCCTGCTTCGATCCGTGGTGGCACCGATCATCTTGGTCTCCACGGTGCTGTTGACCTATCTGTCAGCCTTGGGGTTGTCGTGGTTCCTCTTCACCAACGTCTTTGGCTTCAGTGGCCTCGATCCTGGTGTCCCGTTGCTGGCCTTCCTCTTCCTTGTCGCCCTCGGTGTGGACTACAACATCTTCCTCATCACCCGCGCTCTCGAAGAGACCCGCACCGTCGGCTCTCGCGAAGGCATCTTGCGGGCGTTGGCCGCCACGGGTGGTGTGATCACCAGTGCCGGCATCCTCCTGGCTGCGGTCTTCGCTGCGCTCGGAGTGCTGCCCTTGGTGGTGCTTGCCCAGCTTGGGGTGATCATCTTCGTCGGTGTGCTTATCGACACCCTGGTGGTCAGGACCGTTTTGGTGCCTGCGATCGTATTGACCATGGGCGATGCGTTCTATTGGCCACGCACCGTCCAGCCTGGCAAACACACTAAGGAAGCTGTGCCCACCGACGCCGAGCTAGAGCAACACTCTGAGACCGACCAAGAGACCGAGGCCACGGCTGAGGGCAAGCCCGATCCCGCCCGTGCGTGAAAGGCACACCTCGATGACAGTAACTCCCAAGCGCACCCAGGTGCAGCGTGCCGCAGACTCAGTGCAGCTCAAGGTCGGCCAAGCCCTTCGGGCGAAGGTCGCCGGGGACGACGCTCCGATGCGGGCGGCCCGGATTTGGGGTGCCGAGGGCGAGCGGTGGTTCAAAGACACGGATCCGGTATGGCGGGTGCACGCCGACGCCGCAATGTTCCCCGCCGGGGTGACAGCGCTGCTGATGCAGATGTTGCAGCCCCTCGCGATGGCCGGAGTGGCCGGGCACAGCGGCTACAAGGGCGACCCGTGGGGCCGGCTGCAGCGCACGAGCAACTACCTGGCGACGACCACGTTCGGCACCATCGAGGACGCCGAGGCCACCATCGCCCATGTCCGCTCGATCCATGAGCGGGTGCGCGGCAAGGATGAGCAGGGGCGTCCCTACCGCGCCAGTGATCCGCACCTGTTGATGTGGGTGCACGTCGCCGAGATAGACGCCTTCCTGCGCGGATACCAGGCGTATGCAGCAGCACCGCTCAGCGACGAGGACGCGGACACCTACGTCGCCCAAGCCTCGGTTTCGGCCCGCAAGCTGGGGGTGATCGATCCGCCGCAGACCGTGGCTGAGTTGAACGTGGTGCTCGATGGCTTCCGCCCGGAGATGGAAACGACACCGGCGGCACGTGAAGCCGCTCGTTTCTTGCTCCTCTCACCTCCGCTTCCTTGGTCCGCGAGGCCCGGATACGGCGCGCTCGCGGCCGGTGGCGTGGCGCTGCTGCCGACGTGGTCTCGCGAAATGTTGGGTCTGCCCATGCCCGACGTCGTGGCCCGGTGGGTGGCCGCGCCGCTAGGACATCTGGGCACCGCGACCGTACGGTGGGCCATGGCCGGGTTGGAGCAGCATCAAGCCGAGATCTCTCCCCGCCCTGCCAGGAAAGAGGCTTCATGAACCGTGGAGAGTCCCCCAGCGGGACGCCGAGGTAGTCATGGCCGATGCCGAAGTCATCGTGGTCGGAGCGGGGCTGTCCGGATTGATGTGCGCTACGGTCCTGCAGCGATCCGGTGTCGAGGTGCAGGTGGTGGATGCAGCGGATGAGGTCGGTGGGCGGATTCGCACCGACGTGGTCGACGGCTTCCTGATGGACCGCGGATTTCAAGTGCTCAACCCGGCCTATCCAGCCGTGCAGCAGCACATCGACGTCGAAGCGCTTGGGTTGCAGATGTTCGGCTCCGGCGCGGGGGTCAGACTCGAGGACCGCTTGGCGGTGCTCGCCGACCCGCTACGCGAACCGGAGCATATAGCCGACCTGTTCCGAAGCGGCTTGCTCGACCCCGGCCAGTTGTTGGCCTTGGCCCGTTGGGCCATCCCCTCGTTGGGGCCGGTGTCGCGGATCACCTCGGGACCTGATGCCGCCCGCGGCGACCGGATGGCCGGGGCGGGCCTGGACGGGCCGCTGCGCCGGGTGGTGGATGCCTTTGTCGCCGGAGTGGTGTTAGAAGACGATGGCAGCACGTCGAACGGATTCACCCAACTCTTGCTGCGGATGTTTGCCCTGGGCTCCCCGGGGTTGCCCCAACGGGGTATGCGGGCGCTCCCGGAGCAATTGGCGGATCGGCTCCACCGTCCAGTTCGGACCGGCACCTCGGTGGAAGCGGTGAGCGAAGGTGCCGACGGCGCGGTCGTCGCTGCCCATGGCGAGCAGTTCAGCGCCGATCTGGTCGTCATTGCCACTGGTGCCCCTGCGGCTGGCGGTCTGCTCGGCATACCGTGTCCGCAGATGAAGGGCGTCGTCACCGACTGGTTCACGATGGACGACGCGCCGACCGATCTCGACATGCTGATCGTCGATGGCCGCGAATCGCCTGGCCCGATCAAGAACACCGCGCTGGTCACGGCGGCCGCCCCGTCGTATGCGCCCCCTGGGCGCCACCTCGTGCAGACGTCAGTGTTGCTGGCCGACGGGGCGGAGGCCATCGATCTTGAGCACGTGCGGGCGCACGCCAGCGAACTGTATGGCTGCCCGACCGATAAGTGGGGGCACATTCACCGCCACGAAGTGCATCACGCCCTGCCAGCCCAAGACGCTCCGCTGCAAACCCGCAAACCCATGCAGATCAGTGAGCACGTCATCGTCTGCGGTGACCACATGGACACCGCCTCGATTCAGGGCGCCATGGTCAGCGGGTCGCGGGCTGCTCAGGGCTATCTGCGGCGGCAGACTCGGCGGCCTTGACCAACCCGGAGTGCATCAGCGCGAAGGTCGGCTTGTGTCCCAGCCAGAGCGCTCCCCAGTAGCCCAGACCCGCCAGGCCAAATGGCGTGAACTGGGCCTGCTGCTTCACCACGCAGGTGCCCGCACCGTCGCCGTCCTCGATCTTGATGATCATCCGGGCCTTGCCGGGGGTCTTCATCTGCGACTTCAAGACCAACTCGCGGCCGGGATCGACGGATTCGACGATCCACGAGTCGATCTGCATCCCTTCGCGCAACGGACCGGAGTCGTGGCGCTGGGTGTGTCCGCGGCCCCCCACAGCGCGGTCGGCCAGCCCCCGCAGTCGCCATAGTGCGTCGGGCACGAACCATCCGTGGGTGCCGCCGAGGCGTTCGACCTCGGCCCACACGCGCTCGGCCGAGGCCTGTGCGGTCGATTCATGCTCGTCAGAAAACACGGTCATCCCGGCCCACCGTGGGTCTGCGGCGCTGATCTGAGAGGGATTGTCGGCATCGACCTCGGGCCTCAGGGCCACCGGCTGCGGGCCGGAGAGCGCGCGGCGGACGGCTTCATCGAAGTCGATGAAGCCCCCGTCGGGGTCGGGGATGTATCTGGCGATGTCATGCTCTTTACAGATCACTTCATGGATCAGACTGCCGACCAGCGGCTTGGCGATGCCTGAGGGCACAGGGGTGACCAGACCAACCCAATGACTGGCTAGGCCCGGGGTCATCACCGGCAAGGTGCGCACGCGCCGCTTGGCCAACCGGGACACAGCGGCATACCGATCGATCATGTCCTTGTAGGTGAGGACCTCGCCCGCGCCGATGTCGAATCCGCGATTGACCTCCGAGGGCAGGTCTGCTGCTCCAGCCAGGTAGCGCACGACGTCGGCGATGGCGATCGGCTCGATGTTGGTCTTCAACCACCGCGGGGCGATCATGATCGGCAACCGGTCGGTGAGGTGTCGCAGCATTTCGAACGAGGCAGACCCGGCCCCAAGGATGACAGCCGCTCGCAGCACTGCCGTCGGCACGCCGGAATCGAGGAAGATGTCCTCGACCTGCTTGCGCGATCCCAAGTGGGTGGACAACTCCTGGTGCGGCGGATACAGCCCGCTGAGGTAGACGATGCGCGAGACACCCTGCTCCTCAGCGGTGCGGGCGAACAGGGTGGCCAACTCCGCGTCTCGCGCAACGAAATCACCGCTGCCGTCCATCGAGTGGATGAAGTAGTACGCCACTGTGACGTCGGCCATCGCCTCCGCGAGGTCGGCCGCGTCGTCGGCGTTGCCCTCACTGATCTCGACCTGGTCATGCCAGGGCCGGGCCGTGATCTTCTCGGCGCTGCGAGTCAACACGCGCACCGTCCAGCCTTCCCGCAGCAACTGCGGGACGAGGCGCGAACCGATATAGCCGGTGGCACCAGTGACGAGGGCGCGACGTTGTGGCATTGAGACTCCTTGGTGCTGAGGGGGTCGATCACAGTGGATGGATCACATGGACGGCCATCACATCGGGGAAAGTGCGGACAAAAGCGGCGGCAGGATAAACAGCATTGACATCGACCAGGTTAGGTGCGTGATGATCGGCCCGAGCACACCACCGGTGACGCGGCGCTGCAAGCCCACCATGACGCCCAGCACACCTGCGGCGAACACGAGCATCAGGTTGCCGGTACTGACCGTCACGAGCGCATACAACAAGGTGGAGATGATCACCGGATGCTTGCGGCCAATGGCTGCGAACGCGGCCCCGCGGAAGAAGAGTTCCTCGGCGATCCCGTTGATCAGCGTGATGCTGGCGACCAACAGGATCGGTGCCGCGCGAGCAAATTCGAGCACGTCGTTGACGGGGTCGCGCAACACCGCGAACTGAGCGACCAAAACCGCCCCTGCCGAAAAAAGCCCCACCGCGAAGACGCCGAGGAGGAACGGCTGAAGCACCGGTCGAGCGTGTTTTTCGCCCATCCGGGTGTGCGCCCAGCCCAGGTGCAACGGCCCCGAGGCGAATGCACCAATGGTCCACACGCACGCCAATGCTCCGGTGGCGACATAGAAGCTCGTGTCGCCAGGCTCCCGGGTCAGTCCGTATCCGAGCAGGAACGACCCCAGGAACAACGTACAGATCACCACGATGCGGCGCCGGCGGAACTGGGCGTCGGTCTGCGTGTGATCACGTGGGACCTGAGTGATCAGAGCGGCACGCAAGAAGCGCAGCAACTCCGTGGGGTTGTTGCTCGGCGGATCCGGCAAATGATCCTTCTCAGCACCAAACTCGGATCCGACGGGACCGCTCCGATCACCCATCTAGTGCCCCGCGTTAGCGCGCTGCGTCAGCGGCGTCGAGCTCCGTGTGCGCACCTGCATTGACCAACTGGCCGCCCATGTCTTCGAGGTGTGCGCGGATGAACCACTGGAACTTCTCCAGCTCGGCGGTGTGCCCGATCATCATGTCCTCGGTGACCGGGTCGATGTCGCCTGAGGTTTCGATGGCGTGACGGTTGTCGGTGATGACGCCGACATAGACCAAATCGAGCGCGGCCAAGTGGGCCAAGACTCCATCTCGATTGATCGAGTAGTCGTCCCAGGTGCGGTCGCTCACGATCGCACCGACCGTCCCCCGAGGAGAACCACCCATCGTCGCGATCCGCTCGGCGACCTCGTCGGCATACCCCCGGACGAGATCAACCTGCGGGTCCAACATCTCGTGCACCGCGATGAAGTGCGGGCCAACCACGTTCCAATGGACGTGCTTCAGCGTCAGGTGCAGGTCGTTGTATGCCGAGAGTCGGTTTTGTAGCGCGGTGATGACAGTACTGCTCTGCTCATCGGACAGCCCCGGGACGGTGTAGGACGTGGTGGTCATAGCCCTGTTTGCTCCTTCACTGGTCGAAGTACCCTTGAAGGTCCGACGGTACCGCGCACCACCGACGGCTGCCAGAGCGCCCCATCCGAAGCGAGGACACGCATGCCCGAACGATCCGCGCCGGCCACCGAATCCGTCTGGGACTATCCGCGTCCGCCGGACGTCGGGCCCAGCGACGAAGAGGTGGAAGTGTTCTTTGCCGGTCGCTCTATCGCCCATACCTCATCCAGCCTGAGAGTGCGCGAGACGAGCCATCCGCCGACCTACTACATACCGATGGATGCTTTTGCGCAGGGAGTCCTGCAGCCTGTGCGCGGGACGACGTTCTGTGAGTTCAAGGGTGTAGCGCACTACTTCGACGTTGTCGCCGACACGGCCTCTGAGGCCTCGGGGGTGAGTGAAGAACGGGTGGCTCCACGAGCGGCCTGGCACTACCCGAAGACCACCCGCGGCTTCGAAATGCTCTCTGGACACGTGGCCTTGATGCCAGGGATGGTCGACTACTGCACGGTCAACGGTGAGCGAGTGCAACCTCAGGAGGGATCGTTCTACGGCGGGTGGATCACCTCGCGCGTCGTTGGCCCCTTCAAGGGTGCACCGGGCACCCTCGGGTGGTGAGATGAAGGAGCCATCCGATGATGGATGCATGGTCACGATCAGACTGGTCTTCCCCCATCAGCTCTTTGTTGAACACCTCGATGCCGAAGCGGACGCCGAGTTTGTCCTCGTTGAAGACGACCTGTTTTTCCGTCAGTACGACTTCCACGCCCAGAAGCTGATCCTGCACCGGGCCTCGATGCGCCGGTTCGCGGCCCGACTTCGCGAGGCGGGGTATGCCGTCCGCTACCTGGAGACGAGTGCCTCTGAAAGTAGCCGCGAGCAGTTGGAGTCGTTGCTGCGCGACCTGGACCCATCGACAGTTGGCTTCTACGACCCGGTGGACGACTGGTTGTCTCAGCGGCTGAGCTCGATGCTCGAGCGTTTGCCCGTGGCGTTCGATCCAGACCGTGACGTCTGGGAGTCACCAAACTTCCTCACGTCTCGCCAGGAGATCCGGTCGTGGTTTGCCGAGAACTCGGCGCGGATGCAGCACTTCTATTCGTGGCAGCGTCAACGGCTCGACATCCTGGTCGATAGTGACTCGCCAGTCGGCGGACAGTGGTCATTCGACCCCGAGAACAGGAAGAAATTGCCGAAGAAGCATCCGGTGCCGACGGTAAGCGCCCCGGATGCTCATCCTGAGGTAACCGAGGCCATTGCTTGGGTCAAACATGCCTTTCCCGATGCGCCCGGCGACCCCGATACCTTCGCGTGGCCGACCTCTCATGAGGAGGCCGAGGCGACATACCGGCAATTCTTGGACGAACGTTTCGCCGAGTTCGGACCGTATGAGGACGCCATCAGCGCCCAGCATCCTTTCCTGTTCCACTCCTTGCTGACCCCGGGCTTGAACATCGGGCTGCTGTCGCCGCGCACGGTGGTGGATCACGCGCTGGCCGAGGCGGAGGAGCAGGACATCCCGCTGCCCTCGCTGGAGGGATTTGTCCGTCAGGTCATCGGCTGGCGCGAATACATGCGGGCGACGTATCTGCTCTGGGGGAGGCAGATGCGCACGTCCAACCAGTTGGAGCACGACCGTTCGCTGGCCCCGGGTTGGTGGACCGCTGAGGTCGGACTGTCGCCAGTGGATCACGTATTGGAGTCAGTGTTGAAGACCGGGTATGCGCACCATATCGAGCGGCTGATGGTCTTCGGCAACGCGATGTGCCTGCTTAGGGTCCGACCGGACGCGGCATACGAATGGTTCATGGAGATGTTCGTCGACGCCTACGACTGGGTGATGGTCCCCAACGTCTATGCGATGAGCCAGTTCGCGGCGGGTGGGGCCATCACCACGAAGCCCTACGTGTCGGGCAGCAACTACCTGAAGAAGATGTCCGACTTGCCGAAGTCGGAATCGATGGACGATTGGGACGGCCTGTATTGGACCTTCGTGGCTGATCACCGAGACATCTTCGAAGCAAACTACCGATCAAAGATTATGACGAAGATGTGGGACGGCTTCTCCGATGACAAGCAGAAAGACATATGGTCTCGGGCGGGTGCTTGGCTCGACCGTTCGTAATCTCGCATAGCCCGCGAAGGATCCTCTCGGCCACGGGCTCGGTGGCCCCGCTGGTGCCGAGGCGAGGGGTTACAGCCTGCTCAGCTCGCGGGTGATGCCTTCGACGGTCTCGCTGGCCAACTTGAGGAAGATGAGGTGCATGAGCGGATCGGCATACCTCGCCTTGCCGTTGAAGGTGACGAAACTATCGTAGGTGATCCGCACGCCCTGGTCGTCGGCGATCACGTCGATGGTGTCGATGGATGTCGCGGTCTTGTTGGTGCCGGTAAAGATCATGCCGTCTTGGCGCAACTGGGTGAGTTCGTAGCGCAACTCGGTCTTGATGAAGATGAGTTTGCTGGTGTTGTGCCAGGCCGAGCCCACCTGGATAGGGCCGTCGTCGAGGCGAACGTTGGAGACGCTGCCCGGGTCCCAAGCCGTCGCGTTGCCGAAGTCTTTGAGGTATTCGACCGCCACCGACTGCTCGACATCGACCGGGAATTGCCTCGTGACGTGCACCATCGGGAGCCTCCTGAAGGGGTTGGTGCGCCTCATCGTATCGACCGTCCTACGCTGGAATCATGCCCACCTCACTGCTCTGGCTTCGACGTGACCTGCGCTTGCATGACCTGCCTGCTCTCTCCGCGGCGCATGCTGCTGCCGACGGTGGTCGGGTCCTGCCGGTCTTCGTGCTGGACCCGGCGCTGCTCGAGCAATCACCCGTGCGGACCCACTGCCTTTTGACCGCGTTGGAGGCGGCGCAAGATGCGTATGAGGGGGCAATTGTCGTGCGCACCGGCTCTCCCGAGGAGGTCATTCCCCAGCTGGTTAACGAGGGAGGGGCTCAGTCGGTGCACATCTCGGCGGAGTCGACGCCGTTCGGCCGTGCTCGGGACCAGCGAGTCCGCGAAGAACTTCCCAAGGACGTGTCGCTGGTTGCCACGGGCTGTGCGTATGCCGTCGGGCCGGGCACGATCCGCAACGGTTCAGGCGATCCCTACAAAGTGTTTACCCCCTTCTCCAAGGCGTGGCGCGAGCACGGCTGGCCTGACCCTGCGACGGTGCCGGACGACCTGCGCTGGCACCGGCAAGTCGACAGCGAAGACCTCCCGGAGCGTCCCACCCTGCCTGAGGGCATC
Source organism: uncultured Actinomycetota bacterium (assembly GCA_963803695.1). Lineage (GTDB taxonomy): Bacteria > Actinomycetota > Actinomycetes > Actinomycetales > Dermatophilaceae > Ornithinicoccus. The sequence continues at coordinate 57,238 of CAWDNY010000008.1, read as the reverse complement.
GATTTGCCTGAGGTCAGCGAGCGGGCCGCGCTCGACCGGTGGCACGAATTCATCGACGACGTTGCGGACTACGGCGATGAGCGGGATCGGCCCGATCACGACGGCACGAGCCAACTGTCAGTGCAGCTCAAATACGGCACGGTGCACCCACGGACCCTGCTTGCGGATCTGGCCTCACGCCGCAGCAACGGTGCCTACACCTTCACCACCGAATTGGCCTGGCGAGAGTTCTACGCCGACGTCCTCTGGCAGAACCCGTCGTCAGCCTGGAAGGACCTCAAGCCGGCGCTGTCCTCGATGACCTACGACGACCCGGACACCGATGATCACGTCGCCGAGATGGTGCAGGCCTGGCGTGAGGGCCGCACGGGATATCCGTTCGTGGACGCGGGCATGCGACAGTTGCTCGCCGAGGGGTGGATGCACAACCGGGTGCGGATGGTGACCGCGAGCTTCCTGTGCAAGCACCTCCACGTGTGGTGGCCGCACGGGGCCCGTCACTTCATGCGCTATTTGCGGGATGGCGACATCGCCTCAAACAACCATGGCTGGCAGTGGGTCGCCGGCACCGGCACGGACGCGGCACCATACTTCCGGATCTTCAACCCCACCACCCAGGGGCAGCGCTTCGATCCCGATGGTGCCTACGTGCGGAAATACGTGCCGGAGTTGCGGCATCTCACGGGCAAGGCAGTGCACGAGCCGTGGAAAGCCTCCGATGGCTACGACCACGGCTATCCCGAGCCGATCGTGGACCACAAGGAGGCTCGTTCGGAGGCGTTGGCCCGATACGAGAGTGGGCGTTCCTAAGGCGGGTCGCGGCTCAGCGTCGGTTTCGAGGATCAGGGCTCAGGCATCTGCGCAGCGGCGGAGGGCGACACCGGCTAGCCACGCGGCGGCGTCGGCCAGCACCGAGTCGTCGAACGCCGCTCGAGGTGAGTGATTGTCCGGGGCCTTCTCGAAGTCGTCGTCTGGGCACGCGCCGAGGAAGAAGTAGGCGCCGGGCACCTCATTCATCACGAACGACATATCCTCGGAGCCCATCTCTGGCAACGGCCTGCGGGTATGCCGATCCGCCCCAAACAGGTCGGCCGTCACCTCTGCGGCGAGCGCGTATTCGGCCTCGTCGTTGATCGTGGCCGGATAGCCCTCGCTGAAAGCCACGGTCGCGCTCATCCCGTGGGCGGCGCTGACCCCGGCCGCGACACGCTCGATCGCCGCCTTGGCGGTCGTCCTGATCTCTGGGTTGAAGGTGCGCAGCGTCGCAGCCATCTCGGCGCTGTCCGGGATGATGTTGTCTTTGGTGCCGGCGTTGACGCGCCCGACCGTCAGCACCACGGAGTCGAACGCGTCAAAGGTCCGAGTCACCATCGTTTGCAGGGCCAACACGATCTCGCACACCACCGGTACGGGGTCAGCCGCCCGATGTGGTGTCGAGCCGTGACCGCCGCGCCCGATGACCGTGATCTGCACCGTGTCCGCACCGGCCATCAGCGCGCCCGGTTTGGCCGACCATTGGCCTAGGGGCAGCTCGGAGGAGAAGACGTGCATGGCGTATGCCGCATCGACCCGCCGCCCGGCCGCGTCCAGCAGTCCCTCGGCCAGCATCGGCTCGGCCCCACCCGGCCCCTCCTCGGCGGGCTGAAACATCAGGACCACGTCGCCCTCGAGTTCATCGCGCTGGGCGTGCAGGATGCGGGCGGCACCGACCATGGCGGCCATATGCAGGTCGTGGCCGCAGGCATGCATCTGGCCGACATGCCGGGAGGCATAGGGCACGTCGACCTCTTCGGTCACCGGCAGCCCATCCATGTCGCCGCGCAACAAGACAACGGGTCGGCTGGTGGCGTCGTGGGCTCCGACCGTTTTGGTGCCTCGCAGCACGCCGACGATCGAGGACAGGCCGGTGCCAGTCGTGATCTCGAGGTCGAGGCCCTCCAGCTCGCTCAACAGCCGAGCCTGAGTCAGCGGTAGGTGCAGACCGATCTCCGGGATCTGATGCAGGTCACGGCGCAGAGCCCGCAAATCATCGGACATGGCCCGGGCAAGGTCAAGAGTGCGCTGCATACCGACATTGTGGCCCGAGATCGGCGGCCAGTCGCTGCGCGTCCCCTCCGATGCTGCATTTCCCGGCTGGTGCTGCACTGCATTGCAGCACCAGACCCACAATGCAGCACTCGACGAGGAGGGACGGCGAAGGCAAGTCTGCGATCATGGAGGCGCTATGACCCATCCCCCTGTTTCTTCCCTGGACGACGCGAGCGCCCACGGCGCTGATCCACGCGTCGTCCGCCTCGCCATGATCGCGTTGATCATGGGCGGCTTCGCCATCGGCGTGACCGAATTCGTCACGATGGGTCTGCTGCCCCAGATCGCGGACGGCATCAACGTCGACATCCCCAAGGCGGGGCACACCATCTCCGCGTATGCCGTGGGCGTAGTGATCGGCGCACCACTGATCGCCATTCTTGGCGCCAAGGCTCCCCGCCAAGCCATGCTGCTGGGGTTGATGGCGGTGATCGTGCTGGGCAACGCACTGGCTGCGCTGGCCCCCAGCTATGAGTCGCTGATGGTGGCGCGGTTCTTCGCCGGTCTGCCGCACGGGGCGTTCTTCGGGATGGCGTCGTTGGTGGCGGTCAGCCTTGCGCCGAAGGGCCGTAGCGGGCGTGCCGTCGGGACGGTGATGCTCGGCATACCGTTCGCCAACGTGCTCGGGGTGCCCGCCGCGACCTGGATGGGGCAGGCCTACGGATGGCGGACGGCATACTGGGCGGTTGCCGTCATCGGCATCGTCACGATCGTGCTGATCAAGACCTGGGTGCCCAAGACCCAAGCCGACCCGAGTCAGGACTGGCGGCGGGAGATCGCCGCCTTCCGGAGCCGGCAGGTGTGGCTGACCCTGTTGGTCGGCGCGATCGGCTTCGGCGGCATGTTCGCGATGTACTCCTACATCGCGCCGACCGTCACCGAGGTCACCGGCCGTTCAGAGGGCTGGGTGCCGATCTTCTTGCTGTCGTTTGGCATCGGGATGATTGTCGGCACCAAGCTGGGCGGCACGCTGGCGGATTGGTCGATCCTGCGCTCGCTGGTGATCAATGGGGTGATCATGACGACACTGTTGGCGCTGTTCTCGATCACCGCCCAGTGGACCATCGCCGCGCTGATCACCGTCTTTGCGATCTCGGTGGCCACGGGGGCCTGGGTCATCGGGCTGCAGATGCGGTTGATGAGTGTGGCTGGCGCGGCCCGCAACCTTGGGGCCGCGATGAACCACGCCTCGCTGAACTTCGCCAATGCACTCGGCGCCTTCCTCGGTGGGTCGGTGGTCGCGGCCGGCTACGGCTATCAGGCCCCCAGCCTCGTCGGTTCCTCACTAGCGGCCGCGGGACTGTTGGTACTTGGGGTGTCCCTGGTGGTGCATCGGCGCGACATCGCCGTGCAGGCCGCCACCCCGGCCTTGCAGCACTGATCGCCTCTGGAGCTGACCCGATGATGCACCCAGCAGCCCGCTCCGGGATGCGCGCGGCCCTGCCGTTGGCTCTGGCCGCGATCCCGTTTGGCCTGGTGTACGGCGTGGCGGTGGTGGACAGCTCGATCTCACCCTGGGTCGGCGTGGCGGCGTCATGGTTGATCTTGGCCGGGGCTTCACAGATCAGCCTGGTCGGCCTGATCGATAGCGGTGCTGCCTGGCCGGTCGCGGTCGGCACGGTGTTGGTGATCAACGCTCGGCATGCCCTGTATAGCGCCGCGTTGGCCCCGGCCTTTGCTCAGTTCCCCACGCGCTGGCGGTTCACCCTGCCCTACCTGCTGACCGACCAGGCGGCCACGCTGGCGATCACCCGCTTCGAGGCGATGCACGACCCGATCGCCCGGCGCTGGTTCTTCACCGCGGCGGCGTTGCTGATCGCCTCGTTCTGGTGGGCCGGGTCGATCACCGGCGTCGTCCTGGGGGCCTCCATCCCCGAGCAGATCGACGTCGGCTTCGCCGTGCCGGCCATGTTCTTGGCGCTCCTCGTGCCGTCCCTGACCCATCGCCCAGCGGTGGTGGCGGCCGTCGTAGGTGCGGCGGTGACCGTGCTCGCCGCGCCCCTGCCGAGCGGCCTCAACGTGACCGTGGGCGCCCTGGCTGGCATTGCCGCCGGGGCGATGGTGCTCTCGCGTTCGGCGGCCAACACGACCGGGGACCCAGCAGGGTCCACGGCGGGCGCGGGGGACCCGGCATGAGTCCCCTCTGGCAGATCGTGCTGGCCGGGATCGGGACCTATCTGATCCGCCTGTCCTTCATCGCCGCCTCCAGCAAACTCGGCACTCCGTCGGATCGCACCGAAGCGGTCTTGCGGCTGATCGGCCCCGCCGTGTTGGCCGCGATTGTGGCCAACCAACTCTTTGTGCGCGGCGGCGCTGTGATCGTGCAGTGGGACTGGTGGATCGCCGGCGTGGTGGCCGGGCTGATTGCCTGGCGTTGGAGGTCTGCTGGCATCACGATGGCTGCGGGAATGGTCACTGTGTGGGTGCTCGATGCGACGCTGTTCTAATGTCGTCGCCGAAGATCACTGCTCCGAAGATGACTGACGCACAGCGCCGGACACTGCTCGGCCAGCGCCATCTGTTGGTCCCGAGCGCTCGCACCGACAACGTGGTGCAGATCGCCCGCTCGTTGGTGGCCTTGCACTCGACCGACCCCGTGACGGTTTATCTCAGCGTGCTGGCGCAGATGCGCAACCCTGACCTCGACGCCGTCGCCGCTGCGCTGTATGCCGACCGCACTCTCATCCGTCACCACGGGATGCGCCGCACTCTGTGGGTGGCGACGCCCGATGTCGTGGCGCTTCCCTGGTGCCGTCAACGCCTCACTCATCGCTGGCCCCTAGCGCAGCACCACCTCACCGGCGTGCACATGGGGGTAGGCCGGTCGCTATACATCTGCCCCGCCATCCGGGGCAGATGTATAGCGAGGCGAAGACATGCTCCTGATGCTTGGCTGACCGGCGGCGTGGTCCGTGACCCGCGAGCCGGGAACGCCAGAGCCACACGTACCGTTACCTTCTTGCACGGCGACTTGCGGTGCTTCTCCGTTGAAGGGCCTTTCGGTATGCCGGTTTCTGTCGCCCGTGTGATCGGTGCGTCAACTCTTGGTCTGGCCCTCGCGGCACTCCCCGCGCTCGGCCCCTCGTTGGCTGTGCCGTCGGCATACGCTCAAGATGCCGTCGAAACCCGCGAGGTGTCGGTGGGGGCCGAGCCCGACGGCACCGAGGTGGCGCTGGACGTCGACATCTATCGACCCGACTCCGGTGACCCGGCGCCGGCCGTGATCCTGGGGCACGGGTTCGGCGGCAGCAAGAACGACCTGGTCAGCCAAGCGGAGACGTTGGCCGACGACGGGTATGTCGTGGTGGCCTATTCGGCACGAGGGTTCGGGGAGTCGGGCGGCAACGTGCACCTCAACGACCCGGACTTCGAGATCGCCGACGCGCGGGCTTTGATCGACCTTCTTGTCGACGAGTCCGAGGTGCAGCAGGACGGCGAGGGTGACCCCAGGGTGGGTGTGGTCGGCGGCAGCTATGGAGGGGCGATGGCGCTGATGACCGCTGGCGCTGACGATCGGGTCGACTCGGTCATCGCCCAGATCACCTGGAACGACCTGGCCGACGCGTTCTATCCCCAAGCCGCGCAAGGGGTCGATGAGCCGGGGCCGTTCAAGAAGTTGTGGGCCTCGACCTTCTTCACCTCTATCCTCGGAGCCGAATTACAGCAGGAAGGCGCAGCCGGCCAAGGTGCTCGCGATGGTGCAGATGCCGACGCCACCCCCGACGCCGCCGCGCAGGGAGCGGCGTTGTGCGGTCGGTTCGATCCGCAGTTGTGTCAGGACTTCGTCGCCGCGATGGAGTCACCAGAGGGCAACGAAGCGCTGATCGACCAACTCCGAGACCACAGTCCGGCTCCGACGCTGGACCAGATCACTGCCCCGACATACCTCGCGCAGGGCATGTCCGACAGCCTGTTCGGGCTTGACCAGGCCGACGCCAACGCCGCCGCCCTACGTGATGCCGGCGTTCCGGTCGCGGTCAATTGGTTCAACGGCGGGCACGACGGGCAAAGCGCGGCCCCCGAAACGGGAGACCAGGAGGGCGGGCCGCCTGGCAACGACGGCACCACGCCGGGCGAGGAGCCTGCCGACATCGAGGCGACTCAGACCCAGGATGCGCTGACCTGGCTAGACGGCACGCTAAAGGTCGACGCCGAGGTCACTCAGGACACCCTGCCGTTGCCCGCGTTCAGCTATGCCGCGCCGCCCCCGACCGGTGGGCAGGCCGCTCAGCAATACACAGACACCGCATACCCAGGCCTTGACGGTGCCGGGGGAGACGCTCAGACCTCGGCCATCCCGCTGTCCCTCGCCGGCCCTCCGGCGCTGATCAGCCCGCCTGGGGGAGTGCCCGAATCACTCACCACCGTGCCCGGTCTCGGCGGCCTGCTTGCGGCCCTGCCGACATACGCGCTCGCCGCCCTGCCCGGTCAGAGCGTGGCCTTCGACACCGAGCCACTCGCCGAGTCGATGCTGGTCGCGGGTGCGCCTCAGGTCAGTCTTGACGTGTCTTCTTCGGGCACCGCCTCGACGTTCTTTGTGTCGCTATGGGAGGTGCAACCCGGTGGGCCGGTGCTCCCTCGCCGCCTCGTGGCCCCCGTCCGGGTCGAGATCACCCCCGGCTCCAGCGAGCAGGTCGACGTGGCGCTCCCGGGCGGGACGTGGCAGATGTCGGCCGGCTCGACGTGGCGAGTACTGGTGAGTGCCACCGATGGCTCGTTCCGCGTCGACCCGACCACCCGGATCGATCAGATCGCGCTCGCCGGTCCCGCGCTGACGCTGCCCGTGGTCGAGGGCACCGCGGTCAGCGCGTCGAGTCGCTGGGACAACGAGAGCATCGGCGTCGCCATCGCTCTGGGCGTTCTGCTGCTGGTCATCGGCTTGGCCGCGCTCCGTGCCCGCACCCGGCCCCACCCACAGCGCGATGACTACGTCGACGTGCCGCTGGTGGTCGAGGGCCTGGTCAAAGAGTATGCCGACGGTCACCGCGCAGTCGATGACGTGTCGTGGCGAGCCGAACGCGGCCAGGTGGTTGGACTGCTCGGCCCGAACGGCGCAGGCAAGACCACCACCTTGCGGATGGTTATGGGGCTGATTGGCCGCGACTCCGGAACCGTGCATGTCCTTGGCCAACCGGTGTATGCCGGGGCACCAGTCCTGCAGCGGGTCGGAGCCCTGGTCGAAGGGCCTGGCTTCTTGCCGCACTTGTCCGGCTTGGAGAACCTCAAGGCCTATTGGGCTGCGACGGGCCGCCCTGCCGACGAAGCTCTGTTCGACGAAGCGCTGGAGATCGCCGCCCTCGGCGATGCGGTGGACCGGCCGGTGAAGTCCTACAGCCAGGGAATGCGCCAGCGGCTCGGCATCGCCCAAGCGATGCTCGGGATGCCTGAAGTGTTGATCCTGGACGAGCCCACCAACGGGCTGGACCCGCCGCAGATCGCGGCGATGCGACCGATGCTGCAGCGGTATGCCGAGGCCGACCGTACCGTCGTCGTCTCCAGCCATCTTCTCGCTGAGGTCGAGATGACCTGCTCGCACGTCGTCGTCATGCACGCCGGGAAGGTGCTAGCCGCAGGGTCAGTCGAGGAGGTCGGAGTGGCTGAGGGCCGCAACTTGGAGTCCGTGTTCTTGTCGACCATCGCCGGAGCCAACGACGGAGCGGCGCTGAACGCAGTGAGGCCACGATGAGCGGCACCCTGACCCTGCCGGTCGAGGCGCGTCGGCAATTCACTCGGCTGCGCACGAAGTGGACCTTCGGCATCCTGCTCGTGCTGCCGCTGATCGTCGTGGGTGCCTATGCCCTCGGTGATGGTGGCGACGGTGGTCAGCGGTTCTCCGACCTGGCCACGCTCGGATCGGCCAACTTCACCGTGTTCATGCTGTTTGTCACCGCTCCGTTGTTGCTGCTGATTGTCGCGACGTTGTTTGTCGGCGATGCCGTGCCGTCCGAGGCGTCGTGGGCTTCGCTGCGGTATCTGCTGACCGCTCCGGTGCCTCGGGTGCGCCTGCTGACCAGCAAATTGTTGGTGGGGCTGGGGTCCACCGTGCTGGCCACCGTGACGCTGCTGGTCTGGGTGTTGCTGGTCGGCGGAGTCTTCTACGGTTGGGACTCGTTGACCTTGCCGGTCGGCGGGGTCTTGGACTGGCCGACCATGCTGACCCGCTTGGCGGTGGCCTCGGCATACATCCTCATTGCGCTCCTTCCCTTCGCGGCGATCGCGTTTTGGGTAGGCGTGCGCAGTGATGCGCCGCTGGCTGCGGTCGGGTTTGCGGTGTTGGCGTCGATTGTCTCCTCGATCCTGGACGCGCTCGATGCGCTCGGCGACTACCGGCGGGCCCTGCCCAACCACTATGCGTTCGAGTGGGTGGCGCTGTTTGGGCCCGATGCTGACTACTGGGCGCTGTTGCCTGGCGTGCTGTGGGCCTCTCTCTGGGCGACCATGTTCTTCGCGCTGGCCTATCGCCACTTCGGGCGCAAAGACATCCTGAGCTAACCCGGCATGGGTTCGGCATCGAATCCCCGCGCACCCAAACGTGCAAAAGTCTGCGCGACCAGGGCAAACGCGGCCCGTATGCGGGTTATGCATGTCTGAGTGCCCGGCCGCTGGAGCGAGCGTTGGTGCGTCAGGGGGGTTGGGATGAGAAGTGCGGGACAAGGGATCAGGCGAAGCGGACAGAGGCCACAGACTGGACCAGGGTGAAGCCCAGTGAGTCGGCTAGGGCGTCGGAGCCCGCGTTCTCGATGTCGCAGTTATAGAGGGGCAGCCGGCCCAGGGCCTGTTGCTGATGGACCAGGAGCGCTACGGTCGCAGCACCGAAGCCCTGCCCGCGACAATCTGGGCGGGTGATGATGCCGATGTCGTCGAAATCTTGGTCGTGATTCCAAGGCCGAGCGAATGCCAGGGCGGCGGCAGCCCCCTCGGAGTCCAGCACGGCGAGGATCGCCGGGTCGAGATCATCGATGTCGAGCTCGGCCTCGTCTCGATCCTCCTCCGGGCACGCCGCGATGAAGTCGGTGATCACCGCACAGTCGTCGGCGTCGTCACGATCCAGCGTGCGGACCCGAGCGGAGTCGACATCGGGGACCGGCGGCATATCCTCCACCACGCGGAACCGGCCCCGACCCGCAGCCTTGCCGCCCAGCGCAGTCCCGGCCTCCACGAACTCGTCGTTGCTCAGTGCCGGTTGTCCATTAAGAGAGGCCAGGCGCGGGGCAACCTCGGGAGCGCACCAGATGAGGGTGAGATCACCCATCGGATAGGCGACAGTGTTGGTGGAACCCACTCTGGCCGCTGACCCCACGACCACCGTGCCCGCGGGCAGGTCACGGCCCAGTTCGTCACGCGCGGCGTCAAGAATTGCGCTACGGAAGCGGGCGGAGGCGGACGTGCCGATGGGGATCATCTCTTTAGTTTGCGCGTCCTCGCCGAGGCTCGCCATCGGTTTATCGTGCGTTAGCCCTCGTCCGATTCGGTGAGGCTCGGTACAGCGCGCAAATGCTGGCGTAACTGAGGCACGAGCTCATCGAGCAATTCGTCGAGGTCGCGCGTGGTCGGTGCGGGGTAGAAACCAGCTGAATCCGGGGCGCGGTAGTACAGGCCAGCCGACCGCTCCACACCATCAACCTCGTGTCGCCACGGCAGGTAAATGATCTGGACCTGTTGACCATCGACATCGACTTCGGTGCTGGTCGGCGACTCGTGCCCGCTCGGAAATGGCAGGATTTTGGCTTCCAGCTGCTCGCTGGCGCCGTTGACCTCTTCGCTGTGCTGGTCCTTGTCCACAATGCCTCCGCCTGTCTCGTCCACCTACCGTCGCATACTGCCAGCCCACCAACGAATACGTATGCCGAGGTGCCCTCGCCCGTCGTCGCGCCGAAACGCCCGTCCTCACCGGCTCCAGCTGGCGGCATACCCACTCCCTTTGCCCTTTTCGACCCACCGAGGCCGGCGACACGCCCGTCCTCACCGGCCACAGCGTGCACGTGCTCGCTGTGGCCGCATAGGTCGGGCGTGTCGTCGGCGCGAGCTGGCCGCCTGTGGACAACGACGGCGGCCAGCTTCGCGAAGTGGGCACAGTAGGCCGATGAATTCGAACGTCGTCGGCCCGTGGCCCTTCCTGCGAAAGCAAGGAATCGAGGCAGGCCTGACGAAGCACCAGCTTGACGGCCCGGCATACCACCGGCTGTTCGGCTCTGTGCGGGTGACGACGCAATCTCAGCTCACCCCCGAAGTGTTAGCCCGAGCCGCCATGCTGGTCGTGCCCGATGCGGTCATCAGCCATCACTCGGCTGCACGGCTGCACGGTGGGGTCTTGCCGGACGACGCATTGGCTCACGTCACGGTGCCGCGCGCCCGGCAGCGTCGACGCCGAGAGGGCTTGGTCGTCCACATGGGCCGCGACCGACAAACGGTGCAGTATGGCCCGCTCCGGGTGACGAGCCCGGCGCTAACGTTCTGCGACCTCGCGGACTATCTCAACCTTGTGGATCTCGTCGTGTTCGGTGACTCGATGCTGCAACGCGGCTGCCTGGCGCAAGATGCCCTCCTCGACGCAGTCGACGAGATGACGGTCGGTGCCAGAGCATTGGCTGGGCGGGCGGCCGAGATGGTCCGGCCAGGGGCGGAGTCGCCGATGGAAAGCCGCGTCCGTCTGATGATGCTGTTGGCGGGTCTGCCGGAGCCTGTCGTCAACCTGTCGATCCGGGACGCCGATGGCCTGCTGAGGTATCGGCTCGACCTCAGCTATCCCGAGCTGCGAATCGCCATCGAATACGACGGTCGCCAACACGCGGAAGACCCCGCGCAGTGGGGCCATGACATCACGCGGCGGGAGTGGCTCGACGATCACGGGTGGCGACTGCTGGTGTTGCGGGCTACTGACGTTTACGACACGCCGTGGGAAACCGTGCGGCGAATCGGTGCGATCTTGGCCACCCGCGGATACGACAAGCCGCTGCCCCTGCACCCTCCGGCGGAGTTCCGGCTGCACTTCCCGGGTCGGCCGTGGAAGGCGGCTCGTCCCTCCTGAGTTCCCTTTTGTGCCCTCGACACGCCCGACGTCACCGGCCCTAGCGAGCACATGCACGCTGTGGCCGCTCAGGTCGGGCGTGTCGTCGGTATGCAGTCGTCCGGCCAGTGGTGGTCGTGCTGGGTGTTGATAGGTGGACGCGAAGTGGGCAGTCTCGGGGGATGAGCGAACTGCAGGAGACCCTCGATCGTCACATCGACACCGGAGCAGCACCCGGCTTGCTCGCAGCCGTGGGGTATGCCGACGGCCACGTCGAGGCCGCGACTGCCGGCGATGTGGACCTCGACGCCATCGTGCGGATCCAGTCGATGACCAAGGCGGTCACGAGCGTGGCCGCGCTGCGACTCGTCGAGCAGGGCCGCCTCGACCTCGACGATCCTTTCGAAGGCTGGCTCCGCGAGATGGCGGACCGCCGGGTGCTTGCGACCCCGACCTCGTCGCTGGGCGACACGGTGGCATCGAGAACCCCCATGACCGTGCGTCATCTGATGACCAACACGTCGGGATACGGCATGGCGCTGGAGCCTTCGCCGTTGCAGGACGCAATGCGTGACACCAAGACCGAGGCTGGCCCGGAGCCGGTCGCCCTCAGCGCAGACGAGTGGGTCGCTGCCCTCGGCGATCTGCCGCTGACCTTCGAACCCGGGACCGGGTGGCGATATCACCACAGTTTCGGCCTGCTTGGCGTCGTGCTCAGCCGCCTCGTCGGGCGTCCCCTTGGCGAGCATCTCAAGGACGACCTCTTCGGGCCGCTCGGCATGCACGACACGGGGTATGCCGTCCCCTCCGCCGAAGCGCATCGGCTCCCCGCGGCATACCGACGCAACGAGGGCGGCGACCTAGAGCAGGTCGAGCCGTCAGGGGCTGGCTTCTACGTCGAGCCGGCACCCTTCGATGTGTCCCATGCCCATGCCGAGCTGGTCTCGACGCTGGCCGACTACACCGTCTTCGTCCGCATGCTCGCCGCCGGTGGCGTGCACGACTCCCAACAGGTCATCGACCCCGAGCTGCTGCGGCAGATGACCAGCGACCAGGTGCCCGCCGCCGCCAAGACGCCCGAAAGTTTCTTCCCAGGATTCTGGGGCGGTAGGGGCTGGGGGTTCGGCGTCGCGGTCGAAACCTCGGGGGCCCGCGAGGGCCGCTACGGCTGGTCCGGGGGTTTGGGCACCGACTTCTTCATCGGCCCTGACGGGGCCTTCGGGGTCGTCCTGGCCCAGGTCGAGATGGACGCGCAGATTCTCCAGGTGTTCGCCGACGTCCAAGGCCTGGTGGATTAGGCCGAGCGCCGCCTCGCCCGCACCCGGCGGCTGACCAGCGTGGCGGCATACACCAGGGCAATGAACCCAAACGCGGCCAACGCCAACGGGGAGCCGGCAGTCGCAGCTAAGCCCGCCTGCCACACCGCAAAGCCGATCGTTGAATAGATCAGCGCCCACGCTGCGGCCCCGGGCAGCTGCGCGGCGGTGAACCACGACCAGCGGATCTGCATCACCCCGGCGGCGGCGAGCACCAGCGTCTGGAAGCCGACAGTGAGATAGCACAACGGCACGACGATCAAACCCCAGCGCTGCAACGACCGCCGACCGCGAGCCAGGCCCTCACCTTGCAGCCAGGAGTGCACGCTTGCCTGCCAACCCTGCACCGGGTGGGTCCGGGCCAGGGTCCGCTCGGTGACGATGCGGGCGATCCAATAGGTCAGTTGGCCGCGCACGATCGCGACCACCAGCAAAGCCACAAATGTGATGACGAAGCCCTGATCGTCCCACCAAGCCGGCATGGCCGAATCATGACACGACGCGGCGTAGGAGTAAGGGTCGCGGGCCACGAGGGCCAAAGCCCGGACGGTGCGGCAGACTGGCGCTCATGACTGAATCGCCCGTCACCACCCTGTTGATCTTCGGGGCATCCGGTGACCTCACCAGCCGACTTTTGTTGCCCGGCCTCGGGTCCCTGCTGGCCGTGGAACCCGACCGCCGGGTCAGAGTCGTCGGTGCTGACCGGGCCGAGCTCAGCGAGCAGGATTGGCACGACAAGATCCGCACGGCCATGCAGGCGGAGGACTGCCCGCAGGAGCGCGTGGCGGATCTGTTGACCACCGCCGACTATGTCCAAGTCGACCTGCTCGAGCCCGACCAGTTGAGCTCGCTGATCGACGCCCAAGAGGGGCTGTTAGTGCTGTATTTCGCGCTGCCGCCCCAGGTCAGCGTGAAGCTGTGCGCCCTGCTCGAGGACATCACGTTGCCCGAGGGCACTCGGCTGGCGTTGGAGAAGCCGTTTGGCCACGACCTCGACACCGCCCGTGCACTCAATCGCCAACTGCTGCGCGTGGTGCCCGAGGAGCAGATCCACCGGGTCGACCACTTCCTCGGTGTCAACACCGTGCTGAACCTGATCGGCATACGGTTCGCCAACCGCCTCCTGCAGCCCCTGTGGTCCGGTGATCACATCGAGTCCGTCGACATCACGTATGACGAGACGCTGGCTCTGGAGGGCCGTGCGGGTTATTACGACAAGGCGGGGGCGCTGGTCGATATGTTGCAGTCCCACTTGCTGCAGATTTTGGCGCTGTTCGCCATGGAGGCCCCGTCGGCGCTGACCAGTGTCGAGGTGCAGGCGCTCAAGGCTCAAGTCTTGCGCGCCACACACATATGGCAGGACGACCCGACCACCGCGTCCCGTCGGGCTCGATACACCGCAGGCCATGTGGACGACCACGATGTGCCCGACTATGCCGCCGAGGAGGGTGTCGATCCGGCGCAGGAAACGGAGACCTTGGCGCAGGTCCAACTGGCCGTGCACAACGCTCGCTGGGCCGGTGTGCCGTTCCGGCTGCGCAGTGGCAAGGCTTTGGGCGATCTGTCGAAGCGGATCGTGGTGAGCTTCAAGGCCCCGGCCCACGTCCCGACCGGCCTGCGCGATGTGCCTGAGCCCGACCGGCTGATCCTGGACTTGAAGCCTGGCGCGGTGCGCTTGGAGTTGTCGATGAACGCCGAGGGCGACCCGTTCCACCTGGAGCAAAAGGAGCTGCGTGCTGAGCTCGGCAAGGCCCGGATGTTGCCCTACGGCGAGGTTCTCGCCGGCATCTTCGATGGTGATCCGCTGCTGTCGATCCGCGGCGATGTCGCCGAAGAATGCTGGCGGATCATGACCCCGGTATTGGCGGCATGGCGGGAGGGCGCTGTCTCGCTGGACACCTACCCGGCCGGAAGCATGGGCCCGTCGACCTGGCAGAACTAGCGGTCAGCCGAACACCACCCGGTCCACACGGGCCGACGACACGCCCGCCCTGAACGGCCCCAGCGAGCACGTGCACGCTGTAGCCGATTTCGTCCGGCGTGTCGTCGTCCCCCCGGCTGCCACGATAGCCGGATGCGAGACGTTGTCGACCTCATGCCGGTGCTTGGCCTTCGCCTCACCGCCGGGCCGATCGAGCTGCGGGGAGTCACTGACGAGGACCTGCCCGTATTGGCCGATCTGGCTAGCCGGGGTGTTCACGAAGCCGACGCCATGCCGTTCATGGTGCCGTGGACTCAAGGCAGCCCCGAGGAGATTTCGCGGGCCGTGGCGGCATACCACTGGCGGTGTCGAGGTGAGTGGTCCCTCGACCGATGGAGTATGCAGCTCGGTGTCTGGCACGAGGGCGCCTTGGTTGGCTGTCAGGGTCTGGATGCCGAGGACTTCCTCGTGACCAGGACCGCCGAGACCGGGTCCTGGCTTGGTATGGAGCATCACGGCCAGGGGATCGGCACCGCAATGCGGCAGGTCATCTGTGCGTTCGCCTTTGATCACCTCGATGCCGAGGAGATCACCTCGTGTGCGTTCGCGGACAACCCGGCGTCGCAAGCGGTCAGCCGCAAGGTGGGCTATCGCGAGAATGGTCGACGCCGTGTGAAGCGTGGACCTGGACAGGGCAAACTAGCCCAAGAGCAGCTCTTCGTTCTTTGTCGCGAAGACCTCAATCGCTACGAGGAGCCGCTAAACGTCAGTGGGCTGGAGGCGTTGCGGGGGTCGATGGGCCTCGGAACGCACTAGACCAACACGAGCCGACGATTGGGCGGGATCGGCACCGAGGGGCTGCCACGATGAGTACATGATCGAAGTCCTCATCATCTCCGCGACCATCTTCGGGTTCGCGCTCGTCTCCAAGCGGCTGGAGATGTCGCCCATCACGGGGCCGATGGTCTTCACCACCGTGGGCCTGCTCGTCGGCAGCGCAGGGGTCGGCTGGTTCGGGATGAGCCTGGACGGTGAAGCCCTGTCGATCATCGTCGAAGCCACACTGGTGCTGGTGCTCTTCACCGACGCCATCCGGATCAACATCACCACGTTGCGCAAAGACGTGTCGATCCCGATCCGCCTGCTCGGGGTGGGGCTGCCGCTGACCTTGATCGCCGGGACCGTCGCCGCGGCCCTGATCTTTCCAGGCTTGTCGTGGGCCGAGGCGCTACTCCTCGCAGCGGTGCTGACACCGACCGATGCTGCCTTAGGCCAGGCGGTGGTCAGCGACACCCGACTGCCCGCCCGAGTCCGACAGAGCCTCAACGTCGAGAGCGGCCTCAACGACGGCATCATGGTCCCGGTCGTTACGGTGGCCATCGCGCTCGCGGCCACCGAGGGCGGCGGCTCGCGCAACTGGGGAGCCTTCGCCGTGGAGCAGATCGGCTTCGGGGTCGTATGCGGTGTGGCCGCCGGAGCGCTCGGCGGGTGGGTCCTTGATCGGTTCGCCTCGGCCGGGCGCATCGAGGGTGTCTATCGCCAACTCGCGACGGTGGCGGTGGCCGCCGCGGCCTATGCGGCAGCGCAAAGCGTGGGCGGCAACGGCTTCGTGGCCGCCTTCACTGCGGGCATGGCGTTTGGCGTCGTCGCCCGTCGGCAATGCTCCGACGTCCAAGACTTCACCCAAGACGAGGGCGACCTGCTGACTGCCATCACCTTCATCCTCTTCGGCGCGGTCATCGCCGGGCCGCTGGTGGGCGAGATGACCTGGCCGATCGCCGGGTTTGTCGTGCTCAGCCTCAGCGTCGTCCGAATGCTGCCCGTCGCGCTGGCCCTGCTCGGCTCCGGCACCCTCTGGCAGACCCGATTGTTCATCGGTTGGTTCGGCCCGCGCGGGTTGGCCTCGATCTTGTTTGCCCTGCTCGTGGTCGAGGAAATCGACACTGCGAATGCGGAGATGATCTTCACCATCGCGACCTGGACTGTGTTGGTCAGCGTCTACGCACACGGGCTGAGCGCCAGCCCCTGGGCCGCCCGGTTGGGTGCGAGGTTGTCACAGATGCCGAAGGACCAACCCGAAAACATGCCAACGCCAGCCCACCCGACGAGGCGGGGCCTGAGGTAGCGACCCTGACCCGGCCACGACACCGACGGCCCCGTAATCAGGGTGCGCTCAGGGCAGACCCGAGTATCGCTACGGCGCGCAACGACATACCGTCATCGGTATGAAGTCAACGACCTTGTCCCGTCCGCGCAACAACAAGATCATCGCCGGAGTGTGCGCCGGACTCGGCGAGCGATTCGGGATGAGCGCCACGATGGTGCGCATCCTCGCGGTGCTCTCGTGCCTGCTGCCGGGGCCGCAGTTCGTGGCCTACATCGTGCTGTGGATCATCATGCCGCAGAGCGACTAACGACCCTCGCTAGGCCGCGTCGGTGCCCCAAGGCATGTCCCGGATGATCTCGCGGGGGCGGGCCATGGCGTAGAAGAACGTCAACGACGCCACGCTGCAGGCGACCATGATCGCGGCCATCGGCACGGCGCTGGTGGCGTCGAACGCACCCGAGATCGGCGCGATCAGTGCGCCGAAGCCGAAGTTGCTGGCGCCCAAGACGGCCGCGGCCGCACCGGCCCGCATACCGTGCTCGTTCAGCGCGATCACCGGAGAGTTCGGCATCACGAAGCCGACCGTTCCCATCGCCATCACCACGCCAGCCACGATCGGCCACACCCCGAGGTCGAGGAGAGACACGGCGAGCAACGACGACGTCACCAGGACCATGAACGGCAGGGCCACCATCATGATGCGGGCCGGGTGGATTCGCTTGACCAGCGAACCGTTGATCTGGCTGGTCACGGTCAGCGACCCGGCACCGGCAGCAAACACGAGAGCGTACTGCTGCACGCTCATGCCGTAGAGATCCTGGAAGATGAACGTCGCGCTGGAGATGTAGGCAAAGAGCGAGCCCATCGCCGTGCACACAGTCAGCACGAGGCCGACATACCGTCGGTCACGCAGCAGGATCCCGTATGACGCGAAGGCCGGCCGCGGACCGGCGGCGGTGCGGCGTTCCATCGGGAGGGTCTCCCGCAGGCGGAAGAACGCGAGGGCCACCAGCATCAGCGCGAATACGGCCAGGCCCCAGAAGATGCTGCGCCACGGGCCGAAGCGCAGGAACTGTGCCCCAAGCGTCGGGGCCAAGATCGGGGCTACGCCGACGATCAGGAAGAGCCGCGAGATGAACGTAGCCATCCTCGCGCCGCTGTAGAGATCGCGCACCATCGCCTGGCTCAGCACCATGCCGGAGGCGGCGGTGAAGCCCTGCACGAAGCGCAGCAACAACAACGTCTCGATCGTGCTCGTGAGCGCGATCAAGACGGACGCTACGACATACACGCTCAGGGCGGCCAGCAGCGGAATGCGGCGACCGATGTTGTCCGATATCGCGCCGATGGTCAGCTGACCGAAGGCCAGGCCGACCAGGGTTGCGGTGAGCGTCAACTGCACCACAGCCTCGGTGGTGCCCAACTCGGTGACCACCGTGGGGAAGGCCGCCAAATACATGTCGATCGTCAGCGGACCGATCGCCACCAATGCCCCGAACAGCAGCAGGCGAGAGAGCATCGATTGCTCGCCCGCCCGCTGCACGTCCGGTGGTGTCACATCGGCACCGGTTGGGAGAGTGGGTGCCTCGTGCGACGGCAGCTCTGAGGCCACCGGGTCGGTCATGGGTTCACCCAAAGTCACTCTGTCGGCAATGCCGAAACGGGGGTGCCGCATTCCGTGACGTCGCTCACGGCCGGCGCGAGATCGCCGTTGTCCTTGCTCGGGGCAGCGGGCTCCTCATCGAGTTTCACGGCGACGACGCCGGTCAAGATGATGGCTCCACCCAGCAGTTGCACCAGGCCCGGAAGTTGACCCAGGAGCAGCCACGCGAACAGCACGGCGAACAGCACCTCGGTGAGACCGAAGAACGAGGCCATCTTGGAGCCGATCGCGCGGGTCGCGATGACGCCGAGCCCGTAGGCGACCGCGGCGGCGGCGACACCCATGCCGAGCAGGCTGACCCAGAACGGCATCAGGTCGCCGGCTAGGAGCACGGGGGAGGTGGTCCACTCCCAGGCGACCAGACCGAATCCGCCAAGGGCAACGAGAGCGACGGTGCCCAACATCAGGCCGCCGGTGGCGATGGCCAACGGTGGGACGTCGTGGCTGTCGTCGGCCGAGACGATGAAGTAGGTCGCCAAACCGGTGGCGGCGAATAGGCCCCACAGCACCCCCTCGATGTTGATCGAGTCGGCACCGAAGACGTCGAGGACCAGCGACAGGCCGACCAGCGCCAAACCCATGCCGACCCAGGTCAAGACGCGCGGCCGTTGGCCGTGCCGAGCCCACAGCCAGAGCACGACCAGCAGGATGCCGAGGTACTCGAGCATCAGCGCAATAGCGACGGGGATGAGTTGCACCGCTTGATAGAAGGCGACCTGGGCCACCCCGACTCCGAACGCTCCAAACATCACGGTGGCCGGCCAGCCGTCTCGCAGCGTGTGCCACTTGCCGCGCATCATGAGCGCGGCCGGTAGGGCCAGAATGAGGGCCCCGATGGCTACCCGCGCACTGACGGCGGCGACAGGGCTCCACCCGGAGTCCAACAGCGACTTGCCGAACGGCCCCGCGGTGCCGAAGGCGGCAGCGGAGATGAGCGCAAGGGTCAATCCTTGTTGGGTCGAGGGCGTGCGGGTGGCGGTCATCGTGCCTCCTTCGAGTGGTGTGCGGGGATTCCCGTCAGGTGTCAATCGCGTTACACTCATGACGATACGCCGACGATCCGTCAGGAGTCAACATGGTCTTTGCTCATGACACCGAGGAGGCGCTCATCGCTGCTGCGGCGCTGGTCAATACCGCCGAAGAACCCGATTCGCTGCTCAGCACGCAGGACCTTGCGACCTTCTATGTGGAGGCCGGATGGAAAGGTCAACACGCCGGCGACGAGGGTGAATTGACCGATGTCAAAGAGTTGCGGCCCACATTGCGCCGCATGTGGTTAGCCGACATTCCCGAGCAGGTCGAGTGCGTGAACAGTTTGCTGCGCGAGGCCTCAGCGCTGCCGCAGGTCGTGCGTCACGACGAGTTCGACTGGCACCTTCACGCGACCACACCCGAGCAGCCGTTGGCTACCCGGATGGCGGTCGAGGCGGCGATGGCGCTGGTTGACGTGTTGCGCATGGGGGAGACCGAGCGACTCAAGGTGTGTGACGCGCAGGGATGCGAGCACATCTTCGCCGACCTTTCCCGCAATCGTTCTCGGCGATATTGCAGCGTTGCGTGCAGCAATAGGATGGCCGCCGCGGCATACCGCGACCGCAAGAGCGACGCCGACGACGAGCCGTCGATGTCAGCTGGATCCCCTATGGATGAGGAGCAGTGAGTATGCCGTCGCACGCCGAGTCGTCGCATATCGAGTCGTCGCCATCGTGGTCACTGGACACGCAGGCCGTCGCGCTCGGTCGGCCGCCGCACGCCGCCGGTCAGCCCGTCAACGTGCCGGTCACGCTGACCTCGACCTTTCACGCCGGTGCCGACCTCAGTTATGCCCGCGTCGGCAACCCGACCTGGGCGGCCTTCGAGGAGACGGTCGGAGCCCTGGAGGGCGGCCACGCACTCGCCTTCGCTTCCGGCATGGCTTCGATCTCGGCGGTGCTCTCGTTGGTGCCGCACGGGGGAGTGGTGGTCGCGCCGCATCATGCCTACAGCGGCACGACCGGCATCCTGGCCGACCTGGCAGCCTCGGGCGACATCATCGTGCGGCACGTCGACATCTCCGACACTGACGAGGTGCTGGCGGCGCTCGCCCTCGAGCCGACCGCCGACCTGCTCATCGCCGAGTCGCCGACCAACCCGATGCTCGAAGTGGCCGATCTGCCCGCCATCGTGGTGGCCGGCCACGACATCGGGGCTTTGGTCATGGTCGACAACACCTTTGCCACCCCGCTGTTGCAGCGACCGCTGGCCGATGGCGCAGACATCGTCATCCACTCGGCGACCAAATACCTGTCGGGTCACTCCGATGTGTTGCTGGGCGTGGCTATCACGCCCGACACCGAGGCTGGGCGGGCGCTCGGTGAGCGCCTGCATACCCACCGGACCAGCCGCGGAGCCATCCCCGGGCCGATGGAGGTCTGGTTGGCGCTGCGCGGATTGCGGACGCTGTCGGTGCGACTCGAGCGCAGCGGGGCCAACGCGAAGGTGCTGGCGCAACGATTGGTTGAGCACTCAGCGGTGTCCCGGGTGCGCTATCCCGGGTGGGGATCGATCGTGGCCATCGAGGTTGCTGCCGCCAGTGGGTTGACCGCGGCGGAGTCGGCGCAGGCAGTCTGTGAGCGGGTCCAGCTATGGACTCACTCGACTAGCCTGGGCGGGGTGGAGTCGCAGATCGAGCGGCGGCGACGGCATACCGCAGAGGTCGAAACCGTGCCCGACAACCTATTGCGACTCTCCGTCGGCATTGAGTCGCTCGATGACCTCTGGCGTGACCTGGACGGCGCGCTGACCGCCAGTTAGCCCGGACTTGCGGCCCAGGTGACAGGATCGCGTCATGACGACGTATGCGGTCCGCTACACCTACTCCGATGACACTGCCGGTCGCGATGAGCACCGACCGGCGCACCGCGACTTCCTCGGCGACCTGGGTGCCGACGGGACGTTGCTGCTCAGTGGTCCGTTTCCGGACGCTGACCCCGCGGGTGCGTTGCTGTTGCTGGAGGCCACCAGCGCGGATGAGGTGCGCGAGTTGCTGCGCGACGACCCGCTTCAGCAGCAGGGGTTGGTCGAGCACGTCGAGGTCCGCGAGTGGACACCCGTGCGTGGGAAGTGGCTCGACCTTCTGGCGTGAGCGAGTTCGCTAAAGCGGCTCGGCGGTGACGTAAGTGCCGGCCTCTCCGGACAGCAGAGCTGCCGCGGCCGACAACGTGCCGATCGCGGCGGCCTTGCCCTTGCCGCCGTGGTCGACAAATCGGCATACCGCCTCGACCTTGGGGCCCATCGAGCCCGCAGGCAGATCGAGGGCTCGCAACTGGACCGGGGTGGTATGCCGAATCGGCCTGTCGTGGCCCGTCCCGAATCCTTCGACGACGTGCTCCACGTCGGTCAACACCAACAGACGATCGGCCTGCAACCGACTGGCCAACAACGCCGCCGACAGATCTTTGTCGATCACCGCCTCGACGCCCTGCAGGTCGCCGGTGGTGGTGCGCACCACGGGCACCCCGCCGCCTCCGGCACAGACCACGATGATCGACTCGTCGAGCAGGTGATCGATGAGCTTGGTCTCGATGACTTCCTGCGGTTTGGGCGAAGGAACGACCCGCCGCCAATGGGGTCCGTCGGCCTTGACCTGCCAGCCGTTCTTGCTGGCCAGCGAGCGTGCCGTCTCCTCGTCGTAGACCTCACCGACGAATTTGGTCGGATTCTGAAACGCCGGATCGTCGCTGTTGACCAGCGTCTGATTAATGATCGACGCGAACTGTCGGTAGGGCCTGACGTTGCCCATCGACTGCAAGATCCAGTAGCCGATCAGCCCCTGAGTCATCGCGCCGAGCGCATCGAAGGGGTACGACTTCGTCAGCCGTGGGTCCGCTGCACTCTCCATGGCCAGCACCCCGACCTGGGGGCCGTTGCCGTGGGTGATCACGACCTGATGCTCATCGACCAGCGGGGCGAGGGCGCTCGCGGCCACTTGGATGTTCTTCAACTGGCTGTCGGCGTCCGGCACCTGGCCGCGCTGCAACAGCGCGTTGCCGCCGAGGGCGACCACGATCCTCACGTGCGCACACCTGTCATCACCGCAGGGTATGCGGTACGGACGCCGGGGCCGGGGAGCGACGCCGAGACCGCGGACGGAGGGAGTTGCTACGCGCTATACATCTGCCCCGAGATGCGGGGCAGATGTATAGCGACCGCAAAGTTGGCCTAAGTCGGTGAGGTACTGCGAATTCAGGATGCCCCTCGTCGCGACCCGCCCTACGTTTGTTGGGTGGAAGCACATGAACTGACCATCCTGAAGACGACCAGGAGTTGCACGGCGTCGCAGCATGGGCACATGAGGTAGGAAGCGATGAAGACGACGATTTCCTTACCGATCGCTAGACGCAGGTTGATGACCTTCGCGTTCGGCTCACAGGCTGCCGCCATGGGCATCCACACAGTCAATGCGTACCCCGGAAGGCCGCAGTGGACGCTTGTGACTTCTTCCGTGCTTTTCGCTGTGTCGATCGCTGGCCTGATATCTACATGGAAGGTGCGGGTCGAAGACGACGCGCGAGGGGCGACCTTCCGTTGGGGTCGTCTCGGGTGGCGCCACCTGCCGTGGACGTCAGTGGTGAAGATCGTTCCGGCCAATCTCAGTTCAGGTGGTCTAGACCTGCGGACCGACGAGGGAGACAAGACACTTTCTGTCGCACCCAATGAAGAGCAATTGGCAAAGTTACAACAATGGCTGCGCGGGGCTCACGAATCCGAGCCAGCTCCCCGCATTGACCTGGTCTAAGAAGACGCCTTCTCCGCTTCAGACTCGATGATTTGGCGGAAGGACTCGAGTGGCTGGGCTCCCTGCATCGGGACCGTGTTGATGATGAAGGGTGGGCTGGAGGAGATGCCCAGTTCGCGAGCCTTATCTGTCTCGGTTGCGACGGCTTCACACAGCTCGGGGGAGGCGATGTCCTCTTAACTGCGTCAGATTCGGGACGCCCACTTGTTCGGCGAGTTCGAGCAGTTTGTCGGTGGGCATCGTCGGGTGATCGCCGTTGGCCATCTCTTGCACCAGGGCGGCGTGATATTCCCAATAGAG
This sequence comes from uncultured Actinomycetota bacterium, assembly GCA_963803695.1. GTDB lineage: Bacteria > Actinomycetota > Actinomycetes > Actinomycetales > Dermatophilaceae > Ornithinicoccus. The sequence continues at coordinate 34,059 of CAWDNY010000008.1, read as the reverse complement.
ACCCTGCTCGCCTGCGGCACGCGCACCGATCGAAGCGTTCAACGAGTCGTCACCCAGGGTGGCGATGTCTCGGTATTCGATGAGCAGAGTGCCATCCTCGATTGGGTCCTGCGGATCGCGGCGTTGCAGGTCCAGCAAGAATGCCCATTGCTCCGGCGTCAGCGCCTTTGGGCGGCGGTCGCGACGGCGGTTGAGTCTTGCGAGAAGTCGTCCTGCGTCATCCAGGTGTCTGATCGCTCACCTGCTCCACTCTAAGGCGAGCCTGACTCGATCGGCGTGACGGTCAGTGGCTGCTCGGGACCACAGATGCGGTCCTGCGGGGGGTCGGAGTCGATGGTGGATCCGTTGATCAGGCTCACGTCGTCGTATTGCGGGCGGCCGGACACCAAGTTGCGGAACGAGAACCGGGCCAAAGAGTCCAACGAGCAGTCCTGGGCAAAGGTGAGTATGTCGAACGCGTAGGGCTGACCCTCGACCTCACCGCCAGTGTCGTCGTCTTCCTCATCGGAGAAGATGAAGTGGTTGAACAACCCACCTCCACTGAACGTGCCGATCCCCACGCGTTGACCGTCCACCTCGGCCCGGTGCATATGTCCGTTGAGGGAGACTGCAGCGGCCTCAAGGCGGCGCACGGCATAGGGTTGATGGCTCGCGATGATGTCCGAGGGGGGCCGGCCCGCGGTGGCTTCCTTGAAGCGGTCCGCGATCTGAACCTGAGGCGTGCCGAAGTCCTCGCGACGCTCGTTGAAGTAGCGCACGTCGTTGAAACCGGAGATGGTCACCCCATTGATCGCGGCCTCGACGTATTCGCCGTCGTCAGGCTCCAGCACTACGACGTTCGGAATTGCGGCCATCCGGTCCAAAAACGCTTCGTCCCCGGCTGAAGCAGCGTCGTGATTGCCCCGGATGTAGACGTAAGGCACGCCAAGGTCCGCGATGCTGGTGTAAATATCGGCCAGTTCGCCCTCCTCGACGAGACCGAAGTTGATCAGGTCGCCGGTGTCGATGACGGCCGAGATCTCCTCGGTGTCGATGATCTGCCGGACCAACGGGTAGTAATTCGCCCCGTGCATATCCGAGATCAGCAGGAAGCGGGCGCCGACCTCGCCGGGGATGTCTTCTGGTGCGAATTCGCTTTGCAGCGCGTTCGACAGTGCGAACAGATTCTGTAGATACGGGCCGGCCGCCTGAGCCTGTCCGGTGATGGCCTCAAGCACCCCGCTGCCCTGTTGCACCGTGGCCAACAGACTGGTCGCCCGGTATGCCGTCAGCGAGCCCGGCCGATAGGTCAGGTAGGACGCGATGCCGGGCGTGCCGACGGCCAGGACCGAGGCAATCAGCCAGGCCAACGCCAACTTGGCCCAGGACCGGCGGCGCCGCCCCACGGCATACAGCCCCGCGCAAATCGCGGCCGTGATCAGGGCCCCAGCCAGGAATCGCCAGGCCAATCCACCGACGGCCTCGGCGATAGCGGATTGCAATTGACCGGCGTCGGGTTGGATATCGTTGACGTCGAGCCGGTTGCGGGTGAACAGGTCGGTAATCTCTTGGCGGACCTGCACTTGGGCTTCGATGCCAGGTGCGGGCAGCGGCCCGTCGAACTCCACATCGATGTCGCCGAACACGGTCGGGGTGTGGATCTTGGAGGTCTGACCGATGCCGGGGGCCAGCGACACCTGTGCGGTGAAGTATTCGGTTTGGGTGCTGACCGGCCAGATTCTGGTGGCAGCGAGCCCACCCCAGGAAGCGACGGCGGCGAGCAGCACCACCGCTAGCACCAGCCGCGCGCCGTGCCAGAGGTAGCGCCGATCTTGGGTGGTGGCCTCGCTCATCGTGCGTCATCCTAAGTCGGTCCACTGACCAGTGCGCGCACGGACCCGGCCATCGTCTCTCAACGTCTTCTCAGGCAGGGTTTGTCAGGATGGTCGGGCCACGTTGGTGGTGGAGGATCTAGCGGTGAGGCAAGGAGTTGCAGATGCGCGTGTTGGTCGTTGAAGACGAGGCCCGGCTGGCCGAGACGGTGCGCCGAGGATTGACCGCGGAAGGTTTCAACGTCGAGGTGGCCGCCAACGGTGAAGATGGACTCTGGGCAGCGACCGAGACGGCGTTTGACGTCATTGTCTTGGACATCATGTTGCCGAAGGTGAACGGCTACAAGGTGGTGGAGCAGTTGCGGGAGCGCGGCGTGTGGACGCCGGTGTTGATGTTGACGGCCAAAGACGGCGACTACGACATGACGGATGCCTTCGATCTGGGTGCCGACGACTACATGACCAAACCGTTCTCGTTTATCGTGCTGGTGGCTCGTTTGCGAGCTCTGATCCGGCGGGGGGCGCCCGCGCGACCTGTCGTCCTATCCGCTGGCGACCTGCACCTGGACCCCGCCCGCCGGACCGTGGACCGCGGCGACACCCCGATTTCGTTGACTCCCCGTGAATACGGGTTGTTGCAACATCTGATGCACCATCGCGGCGACATTGTCACCAAGACCGAGATCCTGGAGTCGGTGTGGGACCCCAACTACGAGGGCGATCCCAACGTGGTCGAGGTCTACATCGGCTATCTGCGCCGCAAGATCGATACGCCGTTCCGACGCCAGGCCATCGAGACGGTCCGCGGTATGGGGTATCGCCTCGCCGCCGACGGTGGCTGATCAGCTCACTCTTCTCGGGACTCGCCGCCCAATGGCAGGCGCAACCGCAGGTGGGCTCCGCTACCCTCCTTGCCCGGCAGGACCTGGACATCGCCGCCGTGAGCGCGGGCGATCTGGCGAGTGATCGCCAGGCCGATGCCGGTGCCGCCGGTGCCCCGCTCCCGGCTGGAGTCCAACCGAACGAACCGGTCGAAGACCCGCTCCCGCTCCGTATCAGCGATGCCCGGCCCGTCGTCGATGACGTCCAACTGCGCGCCGCCATCCACCACGTCGAGCCGGATCTCGACCCGCGAGACGGCATACCGGGCGGCGTTGTCGGTCACGTTGCGCACTGCCCGCACCAAGTGCTGCGCGTCGCCGGTCACCCGGACGGCCCGCACGCGCACCTCCACTTCGTCGAGGCCGGTCTGGCTTAGCCGGGACTTTTCGGCCATCACTATGTCATCGAGGTCGACGTCTTCCAATCGCATGACCAGTCCGTCCTCGTCGGCACGGGCGAGCAGGAGCAGGTCGGCGATCAGTCGCTCGAGCCGCGCGGTCTCGGTCAATACCCTCGTGGCGGCAGTTCCCAGGTCCATGGCCTCCGGATGCGATCGGACCAGCTCGGTGGTGGCCCTGATCGTCGCCAGCGGGCTGCGCAACTCGTGCGAGGCGTCGGCGACGAACGCGTGCTGCGCCGCTGCCGAGGCGTGAAGCCGTCTCAGCATGGAGTTCATCGTCTCCGCGAGCCGGGCGATCTCGTCACCACTGTCCGGGACGGGCACCCGAGCCTCCTGATCGGCGACCGACACCTGCGCGACCCGCGAGCGGATCGCTTCGACCGGCGCCAAGGCCCGACCCACCAGCCGATAGGAGGTCGCCCCCACGACAAGCAAGACCAACGGCACCCCGAGAGCCAACAGGGTCACCAGCACACCGGTGCTTCGCTCCACAGACTCCAAGGACTGCGCAGCCACGATGACCACCGGCCCTTCGCTCGACTGGACCCCGGAGGCAACCACGACGTAGGGCTCTTCGTGCTCATCGTCTTTGTCGTGCTCGCCGGGCAACCCGGCTACGGCGGTCTGCTCGCTCGTGCCTGGTGTTGGCCGTTGGCCGGTGATCGGTTCCCGTTCGTAGTCCTCTCCGCTCGAGACCAGGACCCGGCCCTGGGCATCGATAACCTGCACCACCGCGGGCTCACCAGCGGTAGCGCTCAACGCGGTGACGTCCACTGCGTCGACGCCCCCTTGCTCAACTTGATCGGCAATGAGAGCACTCTGTTGGCGGGCCACCGCCGCCAAACCGTTGGTCAGTTGTTGCCCCTGCAGGAAGACCAGGGCCGCCGAGGCCACGAGCAGGGCCACAGCGACGACCATGGTCGCCGAAACGGTCGTGCGCACCCGGATACCCTGGGGCCACTCGCGGGGGTGCCACTTCATCCGACGTCTCTCCTTGATTCAGATTGCGCCTTCGCAGTATGCGGTCCAGCACGGCTCTGCCCTACCTCTCGCGCGATCTTGGGTGGCCGCGCCCTAGCCCACGGGTCACAGTGCGATGACCTGATAGTCGCTGTCGCTGCCGCGAAGCAGCTTCGATACCTCATCTGTATCGAGGGCTGCAGCAGTAGCCCAGACATCGGCCCACAGCAGATCGGGTCCAACGACGGTGGCCGACCCCTGGGTGCGGATCCAGGTTGTGCTGCGCGGATCGAAGAAGTGGTCCCCTCGGATTGCGCTCCCGGAGGTAGCCACCGCACCCGTCGTGACCTCAACGGTGTGCGCAATCCGACCGCGCTCAGCGGGGTCCTCAATGCCCACCCGCCACGGGGCTGCCACGTCCACCCCTCGACCCGTGCCGATCGCCATGTCGCCCGCCGCATTGATGCAGTAGGCCACGTCGTGCACCTCGTCGAGGTATGCAGCGGCCCCGCTGACCGCCCACCCCTTGACCAGCCCGGTGGGGTCGAACGCGCACTCGCCAGCGTCATCCGGCAGCCACGAGGTAAACAGTCCGCCTGTCATCAGGTGCGCTTCACGGCATAGCCCCTCGACCTCGTCGACCCACGGATGCAGTTCTGCGGGCGACAGGCCTCCGGCACGCAGCAGCATCAACTGCGAATCGGGCCGGTACAGACTGAAGACGCTGTCGACTTTGCGCAGGTGAGCGAAGACCTGGCCTACCGCATACTCAATGTCACATCGATCGGCGTCGCGGGCTCGCACGTGCACCGAGATCGGCATACCCATGATCTGTTGGGTGAACGCACGTAGGTGTCTCACAGGTTGGCCCGGTCGAGCGCCGACTGCAACGAATTGATGTATGCCGAGGAGGTGTACGAGGCACCAGAAACCATCTGCACATCGCTGGCGTTGCCGTCGACCACCTGCGCGTTGAGTGCAGGGACGGCGCGGTCGTTGATCGCCTTGTCCCTGCCGTTGGCCGAGGGAATCTGCAAGACCTGCACGTCGGTGACCGAGCTGGCATCGGCCGTGATCTGGACCTGAACCGGGCCGTATCGGGTGGACACGCTGCGGCCCGTATACGTCGCGGCCGTATTGGTCGTCGCGGTGACACCCGTGCCGGTGCCTTGCGCCGACGCTTCCATGCCGGGGGTCGCGGCTGCGACCTGCACCGATGAGGCTGGCCCAGTCGTGGACGAGGGGTAGCCAAAGAGCAGGACGAGGCTGGCAATGGTGGAAGCAAGCCACAGGATGATGCGAGTCATGGTTGATGTCCGTTCTCTGATGTCAGTCCGAGAAGTCTTCGCGGTGCAGCCGTCGTCGTGGCAGGCCCGCGCCCAGCAGAGCCTGTTCAGCCAAGTCCATCCACGGGCCGCTGCCGCACAGATACACGTCATGATCGACCAGGTCAGGCACGATCTCGAGCAAGGCCCCGCTCGGGTCGAGCGGCCGATCAGAGGCTGGCAGCCACGTTTCGACGCGGCGTTCCCGAGGCCCGGCGACGACCACATACCGGGCACCGTGCCTCTGGGTGAGGAGCTCGACCTCGTCGCGCAAAGCGACGCGGTCAGGCGAAGACACGCGGTGGATCACGGTGACGTCGTCGGGCTCTTGCCGGATGTCTTCCAGAAGCCCGCGCAGCGGAGCGATCCCGATCCCGGCGGCCATCAGCAGCACCTTGCGCTGGGTGCGGACGCCCTCGTGGAGGATGCCGTAGGGGCCCTCGATCAGCACTCTGGTCCCAGGCCTCAGGTGTTGCAGCCGGCGGCTGCCGGCACCGACCGGTGCGGCCGAAATGCGCAGAAGCCCCGAGGTGGGGCTGGCTGACAAGGAGAACGGGTGAGCCCGACTCCATCCAGGGCCGTCGAGGAAGCGGAACTGGAAAAATTGCCCGCTTCGCGCACCCATGTGAGGTATGCCGTGCCCGCGCATCGTCACCGTCGTGACCCCCGAGGGGTCAATCTGCACGGTTTCGACGCGGATGCGGTGCCGGGCCGATCGCCACAGGGGAAGTCCCACACGCCAGATCACCACAGAACCGAGAGCCACGGAATACACGCCCCACCAGAACACCGTTGACGTGGTCGAACCGACGAACTGCTGACCCGTCCACAACTGATGGGGCAGGGCCAACCCTGCGCCGAGGTAGGCGTAGAGGTGCAGCAGGTGCCAGGACTGATAGCGCATCCGGCGGCGCGCAGCTCGCACGGAAGTCGCGACCACCATGAACAGACTCACCGTGCCGGCCACGGCGAGCAGCATGCCGGGGTAGTTCAGGACAAGGTCGACCAGCGTCGACCACAACGCCCCAAGGTCGCCGGCGGCATACCCGATCGTGATGGTCACGATGTGCCCCAGCATCAACCAAAAGGAACTGAAGCCGACGGTCCGGTGGATTGCGGTCAACCGATCCTGGCCCCAGCTGCGTTCGATGGCGGGCACCCGGGCCATCAAGAACACCTGGATCAGCAGCAGGCACGAAGCGACCAGGCCGCTCAGCCGTCCCACCGACGTCATCGCTTGGCCATCGAGGAGATCCTGCACGCCCCCGCCGACAACCCAGAGATAGACCACAAAGGCGTTGAGGAGCCAGAACGCAGCGCTGGAGGCGGTTCGCCAGGACGCAGCACGGCGTGCCTCCAGCACCGTCGAGCCACCACCGGGCCCCTGAGACAGTGGTGCCCGGTGCATGTGCTGAGTCGTCATGGTTGCAAGCATCCTCAGCGTCGATAAGAAAGTGCTGAGAGGGGCCTTTGATAACGACACATCTCTCAGCGGTCTCTCAGCGATGGTCGATCACTGTGCATCGCATGGACACGACACGGCGCATCGCCGCACACCAGAGCACCACCGCGCAGCAGACCTCGACCCGCCAACTCTTCAACAAGGTCCCAGAAGTGACCTTGTATTTCTGGATCATCAAGATCTTGGCCACCACCGTCGGAGAAACCATCGCCGACTACCTCACCGCCACCCTCGGATTCAGCCTCAACAACGCATCCATCACCGTCGGTGCCCTGCTCGCCGCCATCCTCATCGCCCAATTCCGCGCGAACCGTTACCTCGCCCCCACCTACTGGCTCGCGGTCGTCCTGATCAGCGTCGCCGGCACTTTGATCACCGACAACATGGTCGATGACTACGGCGTGTCCCTGTGGACCACCACCGCCATCTTCAGCGTCGCCCTCGCTACGACCTTCGCGATCTGGTACGCCACCGAACGCACCCTGTCCATCCACGCCGTGACGACCCACCGCCGTGAGGCGTTCTACTGGACCGCCATCCTGTTCACCTTCGCCCTGGGCACCGCCGCCGGGGACCTGCTCGCCGAGTCCGTCGGTCTGGGATTTGCCACCTCGGCGCTGGTCTTCGCCGCCGCCATCGCGGCCATCGCGGTGGCCCACCTGAAGTTCGGGCTCAACGCCGTCCTCGCGTTCTGGTTGGCCTACATCCTGACCCGCCCCCTCGGCGCCTCCATCGGTGACCTACTCTCCCAGGCACCCGCTGACGGCGGACTCGGCTTCGGGACCACCGCCACCAGCGGCCTCTTCCTGGCCGCCATCGCTGGCACCGTTGCCTACCTGGCCACCACCAAGCGCGATGTCGAAACCGCCCAACCCGACAAGCACCTCGAACCCGCCGCCTGACCGCGACTCGACTAGGGCAGATGACCGATGTGCGCGCCGATGCACGTGGCCCCACGTGCATTCGCGCGCACATCGGTCATCAGCGAGGGATACCTTGGCGCGATGACGACGATCCAGGCTGAGCCCGAGCCGATGTTTCTTGACGCGTTGGGCGCGCGAGTGCACTGGGCCGATTTCGGCGGGCCAACTGAGCCGGAGGCGCTGTGCGTGCTGATCCACGGTCTTGGCGGGTCAACGGTGAACTGGGAGTCGCTCGTCCCGCTGGTGAACGGCCGTTTCCACTGTGTGGCGCTGGACATCGTCGGCTTCGGGATGACCGAACCCGGCACCCGCACCGCCCGCGTCGAGGACAACACCGTGCTGCTCGCGGCGTTCGTCGAGATGGCGCGTGACCGTCACCCAGACCTCCCGTTGATCCTCATCGGCAACTCGATGGGCGGGTTGATCAGCGCTCGGTATGCCGCAGCGCACCCCGACGACGTCGCGGGTCTGGTGCTGCTGGACCCCACTGTCCCGCCCGCGCACCTGCTGCCGGGACCGGGCGGCATACTCGCGGCCGGGTTGTATGCCGTGCCAGCGGTAGGTCAGTTGGCAGCGCGGGCCCGCCGGTCGTTGCGCACCCCCGAGCAGAATGTCCAGGACACCCTGCGCCTGTGCACCGTAGATCCCGCGCGGGTGGACCCGGAGGTGGTCGCACACCACCTGCCGGTGGCCCAGCGCCGGCTCAGCCACCCAGAAATGGACCGGCACTACAGCGACGCGGCCCGCTCGATCCTGGCCCACCTCGCGCGCCGGTCGGTCACCGATCGGATGTATGCCGAGATCACTGCGCCAGTGCTGCTCGTGCACGGGCAACGGGATCGGTTGGTGCCGTTTTCCGGGGCCAAGCGGATGGCGGAGCGCAACCCGAACTGGCGATTCGTGCCCGCCAGAGATTGCGGTCATCTGCCGATGCTGGAGCACCCGGAATGGTTGGCCGAGCAGATCCTCACCTGGTGGCAGGAGCCCCAGGCATCGTCGCAGCCCGAGCACCGCCAGACCTGTGATGAACTGGGCCGCATGCCCGACCTGCAGGTGCTGCGCCGCAAAGCCTCCACGGCTGCGCTGCTGGCTTTTCGGGGACTGCCCGGTCCGCTGAAACGAGGCTTGGTGCGCGCCGGGACGCCGAACTACACGGTTGGCGCAGTGTGCTCGTTGGAGCACGACGGCCACGTCCTGATGCTGAGCCAGCCGCACCGCAACGGGTGGAGTCTGCCCGGGGGCTTGCTGGATCACGGCGAGACACCCGCGCAAGCAGTGACCCGCGAAGTAGCGGAGGAAACCGGACTAGGGATCGAGCCGGGAGACGAGGTAGCGGTCGGCGTCCACCCACATTCGCAGAGCGTGGACGTAATCTTTCGCGTGGTGCTCGATCACCGCCCCGATCTGACGTTGTCCTCGGAGGCGCGCCGGTCTCGGTGGGTGTCGCTCACCGAGATGGCCGACTCCGACCGGGAGACGCGGCAGATCCTTCGGCTGCTACAGGCCTCGGGTGAGGAGCCTACGAGCGGCCACTTGCTGCCCTGAGCTCCACGCGTCGCGGTCGCCTCGATGCCTGCGCAGACTGTCAGGTCGTGAGCAAGATCTTGCCAATGTGCTGGCTGCCCTCCATGGCTCGGTGCGCCTCCGCTGCCTGATCCAGTGGGTATGTCGCGTGCACCAGTGGGCGGATCGTGCCCGCCTCGATGAGCGGCCACACACGCTCGCGAACGGAAGCCACAATCTCAGCCTTTCCGTCTAGCGGTCGGGAGCGCAGCCCGGTCGCAATGATCCGACCCCGCTTCCCGAGCAGCCGGGCGATGTCGAGCTCGCCCTTGGCACCGCCCTGCATACCGATGATCACCAGTCGTCCGCCGGTGGCCAAGGCCTGGAGGTTGCGGTCCAAATACTTGGCCCCCACGACGTCCAAGATGACGTCCACGCCCGCTCCGTCGGTGGCCGACATCGTCTCCTCCACGAAGTCCTGTTCGCGATAGTTGATGCCCACGTCGGCACCCAGCGAGCGGCACGCGTCGAGTTTTTCTTCAGAACCCGCGGTCACGATGACGCGGACCCCAAGCGCCGACGCCAGCTGGATCGCCATCGTGCCGATGCCGCTGGACCCGCCGTGCACCAACACGGTCTCGCCCGCCTTCAGCCCGGCCTCTGAGATCAGGTTGCTCCACACCGTGCACGCGACCTCGGGCAAGGCGGCGGCATCGCGCACGCTGACCCCAGCCGGGATCGGCAGGACTTGACCGGCTGGAACGGCCACCGACTCGGCATACCCCCCGCCTGCGAGCAGGGCGCAGACCTCATCACCGACCGACCAGGCGCTGACTCGGTCGCCGACCGCACGCACGACCCCACTGACTTCGAGGCCGGGCAGCGTCGAGGCACCTTCGGGCGGTGGATAGTTGCCCTGCCGTTGGACGATGTCGGCGCGATTCACCCCGGCGGCCACCACGTCGATGAGGACCTCGCGCTCGCCGCACTCGGGGGTGGGCACCTCATCGGGCACAAGGGCGTCGGCGTCGCCGGGGGTCGGGATCGTGATTGCTCGCATGGTCTCGACCCTAGGAGACATAGGCCCCGGTGTCAGCCGGTCGGGCGTCAACCGATGAGTATGCCGGCGATCGCGGCGCTCATCAGGTTCGCCAAGGTGGCGGCGGCAATCGCGCGCAGGCCGAGCTCGGCGATGTCGCGGCGACGGCCCGGAGCGATCCCACCGAGCCCGCCGAGCAAGATGCCCAGGGACCCGAGGTTCGCGAAGCCGGTGAGGGCGAAGGTGATAATCGCAGCCGTCTTGGGACTGAACTCTTCGATCTGGGGGGCGAAGTTGGCGAAGGCTACGAACTCGTTGACCACGACCTTTTGGCCTACGAAGCTGCCCGCCTTGATGGCCTCGCTCCAGTCGACTCCAATCACGAACATGAGCGGAGCGAAGACGTAGCCCAAGATCTGCTCGAAGGTGAGCGCGTCGTAGCCGAACCAGCCCCCAATCGTGGTGATGAAGAGGTTGAGCAGAGCGATCAGCGAGATGAACGCGAGCAGCATCGCCCCGATGTTGAGCGCCAACTTCAGACCGTCGGCGGCACCCGAGGCGGCGGCGTCGATGACGTTGCGATGCCCCATCTCCTCGCTGCTGCCGCTGTCGCCGTCTGGTTCACCGTTGCCGCCAGGTCCGCCGACGGCATCATTGCTTCCCTCACCCTCGGCGTCAGCCATCGCCGCCCCCACGAGTGCAGGCTCAGGCTCACGCGCCTCGTCGGTCTCACGGTGCTCCGGCATGATGATCTTGGCCATCAACAACGCCCCGGGCGCGGCCATAAAACTGGCCGCGATCAGATACTCCAGCGGCGCGCCCAGCAGCGAATACCCCACCAGCACGGATCCGGCGACCGTCGAGAGGCCACCGACCATCACGGCGAAGAGCCCTGAGCGGGATAGCCCCTTGATGTATGGACGGATGACCAGTGGTGCCTCGGTCTGACCGACGAAGATGTTGGCGGCCGCGTTGACCGACTCTGCCTTGCCGGTCCCGAGGAGTCGTTGCAGCCCGCCCCCAAGCACTTCCACGACCTTCTGCAGCACACCCCAGTGATAGAGGACCGCCGTCAACGACGCGAAGAAGATGATGACGGGCAGCACCTGGAAGGCGAAGACCAGCCCGTCCGTGGGCAGCGCGGGTCCGAAAACGAACTCGATGCCCGCGCCGGAGGAGTTGATGACCGCTTGCACGCCAGCCGAGGTCTTCTCCAACGCCCATTGCCCGGTGGACCAATAGAGGACCAGCACCCCGAAGCCGAGCTGGAGCGCAAAGGCAGCAGCCACCGTCCGCAGGCGGATCGCCCGCCGATTGGTCGACAGCAGCACCGCCAACAACAACAGGACGGCCATGCCGCCGATACCCCACAGAACGTCCACGATCATTCCCTTCGTCGAAGTCGAGATCACGCTAGCGGCATACCATCGTGGTGGCATCTGACAGCATGGGGCCATGCAGCGCACCGTGACCGCGAATATCACCGCCACCATCAAGTCCCCGGCCGAGTTGGCCCTGAGCGTCGTCGTCGCCAAGAGCGCTAACCCGATCGATGAGCACCTGAGCATCACGGTCAACGGGAAAGACGTGCAGGTCACCGAGGTGGCTGGCTCCGGCGGGGCGCGCTGGCATCTGCTCAAGGACGTGCCCGTCGGCGACTTCGTCTTGGACTATCGCGCCACGGTCTCCAGCGGTGGCGCGGCGCAAGAGCTCAGCCCGGGAGAGCGGATCAGCTATCTACGACCGAGCCGGTATGCCGACGTCGACCGTTTGGAGGCCACCGCACGAGCGCTGTTCCCGGGTGCCGGTGGCGGTGGTCCCGACGAGTCGACCCTGTTGCGTGCGGTCGTGGACTACGTCGCTGACCACACGGCATACATCATCGGTTCCTCACGGGTGACCGACGGTGCCAGCGACACCTACGTGGCCCGGGCGGGGGTATGCCGCGACTTCGGGCACCTCACTATCGCGTTGCTCCGGGCCCTAGGGATTCCGGCGCGGCTCGTGAGTGCCTACGCCCCCGGCCTGCAACCGATGGACTTCCATGCGGTGGTCGAGGCTCACGTCGAAGGGTCCTGGCACGTCGTTGACCCCACCCGACTGGCCCCGCGCCCCTCGCTGGTGCGGATCGCGACAGGCACCGACGCGGCCGAGACCGCATTCATGACGACGCACTCCGGGGACATGCGGTTCGGGTGGTTGACCGTGACCGCGACCACCGACGGTAACCTGCCGCACGACGATCACACCGGTCTCAGCCGCCTGACCTAACCCCCCTCCGCCACCCCCAGCCACAAAGTGTCACTTCGGGCCCTGAATACGGCGCTGGAAGTCGACTTAGTGGCTGGGGGTGGCGGAGAGGACGGAAAGGGATTGGATCAGGCCATCCGGGTGAGTTCGACCTCGACGAACATCTTCGAGGTTCCCGACCCGGTGAAAATTCCGCGAAGGGGCGGCACGTCCCCGTACTGCCGACCCTGCGCCACCTCCACGTGCCGGTTACCCGGCTGGATCGCGTTGGTCGGGTCGGCCCCGACCCACAGTCCGTCCCAGTAGCGGATCCAGGCATGCGATTCGCCGCGATAGGTGGTGCCGATCTCCGGCTCCTTGGGCGGCATCAGATAGCCGGAGACGTAGCAGGTGGGGATGCCCACCGATCGCAGGCAGCCGATGGTCAGGTTGGCCATGTCCTGGCAGACACCCTTACGTGCCTCCCAGGACTGGGCGGCCTGAGTGTGCACACCGGTAGCCCCGGGGACGTAGTCGATCTCGGTGTGGATCAGCTCGATCACGGCGGCTGCGCAGTCTTTGGGGCTCGCCGAGGCCTTAGCGATCTCCTGCACGCGCGCCAGCAGATCCTCGGGGGGCCGCACCTGATCCCCGATCTGAAGGTATTCGCTGTGCTCAGCCGCGACCTCCGCAGAGCGCAGGTGATCCCAGGTCCACCCTTCGCCCTCGATGACCGGTCGCCGCACATCGATCGTCGCTGCTGAAGTGACGGTCAAGGATTCGTGCCGGTCGTGCACCTCGAACGCGGTGACGGTGGTGCCCCAGTAGTCGTTGTAGGTGTGCGTCCAGGCCGAGGGAGTGATGTCCATCCGGGTATGCAGCACCTGCTGGTGCAGGGTCGAGCGCGGGGTCATCCGAGCCTCGTTGTAGGACGCGCTGGCCGCGCCGGCATACTCGTATCCGGTCTTGTGAACGATCCGCAGCATCATCTGTCACCTCACCCCCGAGTGCCAGGTCACCGAGTTGGCACCCTCGAAGTAGCGCTGGGCCACGGCGTCGTTGGCGTCACTGCAGGTCCGCTGCAACGCGGTCATCCGCCCGGGCAGGTCGCTGAGAATTTCGGACAACGGTTGATACTCCAATTCGGCTCGGGCGCGGCCAATCAGCCGCATGGCGTCTCCGGTGAAACCGGCTCGGCGCTCGCCGACGTCGAGGTTGACCAGCGCGGACTCGGCACGGTTCAGCGAAAACAGCAACGAACGGGGAAACAGCCGGTCCAGCAGCAAGAATTCAGCCGCTTCACGGTCGGAATCGGCACCGCCGTAGGTCCGCACAAAGGCGTGGTGCGCCCCGCAGGCTCGCAGCGTCGTCAGCCACGCCTGCGGCGACTCGGCGTTGTAAGCCGCGGCCTCGATCATTCGCGCCGTCATGTCGATCCGCTCCAAACTGCGGCCCAGCACCAGGAATTGCCATCCCTGGTCGTGGCTCATCGTGGAGTCGGCGATGCCGGAGATGACGGCGCAGCGCTCGCGCACCGTCTGACATGCCTGAGCCGGCCGGGCTCGTTGGATATGACCGCGCTGCAGGATGTTCCAGGTGGTGTTGATGGCCTCCCACATCTCGGTGGAGACAGTCTCGCGAGAGCGGCGGGCGCTCTCCCGGGCTCCCCAAAAGGTAGAGACCATCGAAGCTGGCGAGTTTGGGTCCCAGGCGAGCAAGCGCATGACCGAGGCCTGGTCGGCCTGGCCTTCGCCGTCGACGCCCATGACCGCGAGCAGGGCCCGAGAGGCCGTCTCCTCGTCGACCACGGGGTCTTCCAGGAGCAACTGCACGTGCACGTCCAAGAGGCGTGAGGTGTCCTCGGCGCGCTCCAGATAGCGGCCGATCCAAAAGAGCGATTCGGCAATCCGGCTCAGCACGAGGTGCCCTCCTGACTCTGCTCTTGTTGCTGTTGCTGTTGCTGTTGCTGCTGCTGTTGCTCCTGCTCGGTCTGCGAGCTCGAGGCGATCGACTCCTGGAGGCGGACCTGCGGCTCGGAGACCGGCTCGATGGGGCGAGCCCTCGGGGCGAGCCGCTGGCGCAGACCGTCGCCGGCCAGCACCCAGGTGTCCTTGGAGCCGCCCCCGCGACTGGAGTTGACGATCAGCTCGCCTTCGCCCAGGGCCACCCGGGTCAGCCCGCCGGGCAACACCCATACCTTGTTGCCGTCGTTGATGGCGAACGGGCGTAGGTCGACGTGCCGAGGCCGCATCTGGTCCCCGATCATCGTCGGCACGGTGGACAACTGCACCACCGGCTGAGCGATCCAACCGCGCGGGGCGGCGAGCACGGTCTTGCGCAGGGTGTCCAGCTCATCGGGAGTGGCTTGCGGGCCGATGACGATGCCCTTGCCGCCCGCTCCGTCGACGGGTTTGACCACCAGCTCGTGGAGGCGATCCATGACCTCTTCGCGGTGCGCCGGGTCCTCCAGGCGCCAGGTGTCGACGTTGGGCAGGATCGGCTCCTCGTGGAGGAAATACCGAATGATGTCGGGCATGTAGGTGTAGATCAGCTTGTCGTCGACCACCCCGTTGCCCACGGCGTTGGCGATGGTCACGTTGCCCGAGCGAGCAGCGTTGAGCAGCCCAGGGCAGCCCAGGGCCGAGTCGGAGCGGAAGTGCATCGGGTCCAAGAAGTCGTCGTCGACGCGGCGATAGATGACGTGCACCGGGTGCAGGCCGTGCGTGGTGCGGATCATCACTCGACCGGCTTGGGCGACGAGGTCGCGGCCTTCGACGAGTCGGCACCCCATCAACCGAGCCAGCAGCGAGTGCTCGAAGTATGCCGAGTTGTACGGCCCGGGAGTCAGCACGACCACCGTAGGGTCGGCCACCCCGCTGGGACCGGCAGCCTTCAGGGCGGCCAGCAACTTCTGGGGGTATGCCGCTACTGGCCGGAGGCGGTGCGTGCCGACCACCTCGGGCAGGGTCTGGCTCATCGCCCGCCGGTTGGTCAGCACGTAGGAGACACCTGAAGGAATGCGGACGTTGTCCTCGAGCACCCGGAAGTCGCCCTGGCCGTCGCGGATGAGGTCGATCCCGGACACGTGGATCCGGACTCCGTTGAGCGGGGTGATGCCAGAAGCCGCCCGGTGGAAGTGGCTGGAGGAGGTGACCACGTGTCGGGGCACGATGTTGTCGGAGAAGACCTCACCCTCGCCATACACGTCATCGAGCAGCCGCTCCAGGGCGGCCACACGTTGTGAGACACCGGCCTCGACGTGTGACCAGGCTTTGGCGTCGATGATGCGGGGCACGATGTCTAGGGGGAAGGGTCGTTCTTCGCCGCCGATGTCGAAGGTGACGCCCTGGTCGCTGTAGTTGCTGGAGAGGTAGTCCGACCGTGACTGCAGATCGTCGGCACTCACGTGCTCGAAGGCCCGCGAGAGATTCTGGTATGCCGACCGCACGCCGGGCCCTTCGGCGGTCTCTTCCAGACCCGCTTCGAACATCTCATCGTGCATGTGTGCTGCCAGGGGGTAGCCGTCGAACATATCCGCCATAGCCAAGGAGCCTACTGGTCGAGGCAGTCGTCGCGAATCGTAGACTTCGCTCGTGCTCGGGATGGCTGATCAGGCGAAATCGTCCCGGGGGGCCCGGTTGATCTGGAAGAACAAGCCCTCTCAGCCTCGGGCTGCGGTGCTCGTGCTGCACGGCGGCCAAGCTCACGGCACGCATCCGACCTCGTGGTGGCAGGCCTCCGTGCTCAGGGTCATGCCGTTCGCCAACGCCATCGCGCGTGCGGGCCGCGACGATGTGGCGGTCGCCTTCTTGAGGTATGCCGTCCGCGGCTGGAACGAGGCCGGAGATCCCATGATCGATGCGCGCTGGGCTGTCGGGGAGATCGAGCGCACCTACGGTGATCTGCCGCTGGGCCTGGTGGGCTATTCGATGGGTGGTCGGGTGGCGCTGCAGTTGGCGGGTGACTGCAGACCGGCTGCTGTGGTCACGCTCTCTGCGTGGGTCGAGCCCGCTGAGGCTGCGCAGTGGCGTCCGTGCCCGGGGCTGAAAGCCCTCGTGCTGCATGGAGGCTCCGATCGGGTCACCGACCCTGCCGGGTCAGAGTTGGCTGCCCGGACGCTACGTGCCGGTGGCTCCGAGGTCGAGGCGGAGATCGTGCCGGGGGACACTCACGCCATCCTGAAGAACGGCCGATATTGGCACCGAAGAACGGCGGATTTTGTCGTGACCTCGCTGCGCGCGGCCTCGCCGTGACCGCTCTACCAGGACCGGCTAGCCTCGAGATTTCATCGGGTGGCGGCTTAAGGGGTGTGCTGTTGACCTGAAAAGTGCCCCTGACCTGCGAGAATAGTGGATGTCTAGGCCACATTCGCAACAGATCGAGGAGCACCTTCCAGGTGAAGAAGTCTACCCGCCGCTATCCGGTTGTTCAGGTCGACACGGCCGCCGTGGGCGCGGTCGCACACGCCGGCGGTGTCCTGCTGACCCACACCACGGAGGCCACCGGCCTGCCCGCTGCCCTGTCCGAGCAACTGGCCCCGTGGCGCAAACCCTTGGCCGTGCACGACCCGGCCAAGGTGCTCACCGACCTGGCCCTGTCGTTGGTGCTGGGTGGGGACGCGTTGTGCGACGCCGCGTTGTTGCGCGCCGAACCCGGCTTGTACGGGCTGGTGGGGTCCGAGGCCACGATCTCCCGGACGATCGCCACCCTGGCCGAAGACGCGGACAAAGCCCTGAGGGCGATCGCCACAGCACGAGCTGCCGCGCGGGGGGTGGCGTGGGACCTGGCCGGGGAACGTTCACCCGGTCACGGGGCGTGCCCGGGTGACCCGATCGTGGTGGACCTGGACGCCACCTTGATCACCCGGGCACTCAGACAAGGAGTCCGCCGAGCCCACGTTCAAGAAGGGGTACGGGTTCCACCCGTTGTGCGCGTTCGTTGACCACGGACCCGAGGGCACCGGGGAGCCCCTGGCGCTGCGGCTGCGACCCGGGCGGGCCGGGTCGAACACGGCGGCGGACCACATCGGGGTGACCAGGGAGGCGTTCAAGCAGCTGCCCGGGATCAACCCGTCCCGGCCGGGCAAGAAGGTGTTGGTCCGTGCGGACGGGGCCGGCGGCACCAAAGACTTCACCCGGTGGCTGACCGACCGCCGGGTGCAGTACAGCGTGGGATTCACGCTGCCGTTCCACACCCCTGACCTGCTCAAACAGATACCCGAGCAGGTGTGGACACCAGCCTATGACGCGGACGGGCAGGTCCGGGAGGGGGCGTACGTGGCCGAGCTGAGCGACCTGCTGGACCTGACGTCCTGGCCGCCGGGGATGCGAGTCATCGCCCGCAAGGAAACCCCCCACCCCGGCGCCCAGCTGAGGTTCACCGACACCGACGGCAAACGGGTCACCGCGTTCGCGACCAACACCCCCCGCGGGCAGTTGGCCGACCTGGAACTGCGCCACCGGCGCCGCGCCAGGTGTGAGGACCGGATCCGGATCGCCAAGGACACCGGCCTGGCCAACCTGCCGCTGCAAGGCTTCGACGCCAACCGCATCTGGTGCGCCATCGTCATGCTCGCCGGAGACCTCCTCGCGTGGATGCAAACACTGGCCCTGCACGACCACCCCGCCAGACGGTGGGAACCCAAACGGCTACGCCACCGGCTGCTGACGATCCCGGCCACCCTGGCCCGCACCGGCCGGCGGATCAAGCTGCACCTCAAGAACGCAGCCCCGTTCGCCGGCCTCGCCTGCACCGGGTGGACCCGGCTGATCGCCCTCGCGCCTCCCTGACCGGAGTGTCCCTGTCCCGACCAGTGCACTGACCCCTCGCGACGTGGAACGCGACGCCCACCCGGGAGCGACATCCGGAGGCTTGTCCTACCCACCTGCCACAATCAACCCCCGGCAGTCACCGTGACGCCGTCACCACGCTCGATCGGACCCCCATGAAAGATCGAGGCTAGTCTCGCTGCGCCGGAGATGCCTGCGACAGTGACGCCTCAGATCACGGCACGTGGAATGGTGCGGGTGTTGTTGTCTGAGAGGGTCTCCTTCGTTTCCGACGTCTTCGGGGGTCCGGGCTCTAAGGAAACCCGCTAAGTGTGATTCGCCGTCAACCGGCGGACGGGGGTGCCGTCGGACCGCATTGTGGAGCCGGCCCCGATGACTATCGCGAGCTCGGCGCACTCTTAAGCGGCGCGCGCCGCAAGGGTGGGTCGATTCCGATCCTTGGTGAAGGCCCGTTGGCGGTGATTATTGTTGTGGCGCAAAGAATCCACCTAGGCGACCACTGCGCTGCCGATCATGCCCGGACAGGTGCGGACCACATACGTGCGGGAAGGGTCGCCGGGCTAAGGCACTGAACGCAAAGGCTTGAGCGGGGAACGGTGCAGCGGTAAGGCTGGGAGTGTCGCTGCTCACGACGTCGCCGCGGGATGGTGCTGGGAAAAGACGAACGTCCATGAAAGGTGATCTCCGTAGTCACCGGTGACATCCGTTGGGCTGCAGCGACCGTGGTAACTAGAGCCACCCAGGCTCGGTTAAGAAGCGATGGCCAGGCTTCAGCGCACTGATCGGCCCGCGCTTGCGGGTGCGGGACTGTTGTGCGACGGGAAGGCAAAAGGGGCGGTTCCCGAGCGTTTGCGCACCCGATAGGGGGCGAGGGCGTTCCGAGTTTCACATGTCCTTTCTTGACCATTGCCGCTGCTCGCGGCACCGATGAGTCTGGCCGCTGACACGGTCCGCACAGCCCAGAAAGATGGTTTGCGTTGTGGAGCAACGCTATTACTAAAAGCCGACGACAACCGCAAGGTCTGGAATAGGTAACCGGAAGTTCATAGGTTAGTCTCTCGCAGGTAAGGACTTGGCAAAGTATATACGGCTACGGTGAGTTGCTCCCCGAGCGCTTTGGCAGGTGAAGACCCCACAAGAAAGAACGACTGATGACGGTTGCGGTGCTCACAAGGAGTGTTCCTCCGGCGACCCAAGGAATGGTCGGCGAGCCATCGTTCGCATCGGAGTTTGTTGTCGCGGTGGTGCCGGCGCACAACGAAGAAGCAGGCTTAGCGGAAACCTTGCGAGCCCTAGCTGCTCAGTCCCGACCCCCGGACTTGACTGTGGTTATCTCGGACAACAGCACCGATGGCACCGTGGCACTTGCTGGCGCGTTTGCCGGGGTGGTGGTCATCGAGACGGTCGATAACGCCGACAAAAAAGCGGGCGCACTGAACCATGTTCTGTCGCTGCTGTTGCCGCACTTGGACGACGACGACCTGATTCTGGCTCAAGACGCGGACTCCGTGCTCTCTGATGACTTCATCGAGAACGCAGTGGGACATCTCGTCGCCCGACCTGAATTCGGCGCCATTGGTGGTGTCTTCGCGGGCACGGAAGGCGGCGGCTTCGTCGGCCACCTGCAACGCAACGAATACGCGCGCTACGCCCGCGACGTGCAGCGGATGAACGGCAAATGCCTGGTCGTGACCGGCACCGCCGCCCTATTCCGCGCCAACACATTGCGTGACGTGAGTGCGGCAAGACTGCGCGGCACGTTGCCTGAAGGTGATGGCCACGGCGGGGTCTACGACACGACCGTGCTGACGGAGGACAACGAACTGTCTTTCGCGCTGCTGCACCTTGGCCACAAGATCGCCTCACCCGCAGACTGCACGCTGTTGACCGAGGTCATGGAGTCGTGGTCCGACCTGTGGAACCAACGGTTGCGCTGGAAGCGTGGTGCGGTTGAGAACTGCCTGCAGTACGGCCTGACGAAGGTCACCTGGCGCTACTGGGGCCGTCAAATCTTGACTGCCCTAGGACTGCTGGTGACCGTCGTCTACTTCGGCACCATCGTCTGGGCCCTGACGCTCGGCGGCGGCTTTGTTCTTCATCCGTTCTGGGTGGGTGTCACTGGTGTGTTCGTGCTGGAGCGCGTCCTCACCGTCCGATACAGGGGTTGGCGGCAGATGGTCTTGTCAGCCTCGATGTACGAACTGACCATCGACATGTTCCTGCAATTCGTGCACGCAAAGGCATACGTCGATGTGGCACTCAACCGCGAAAGAAAGTGGTAACCATGTACAACAACCCCTCTGCTCCCCTGGCCGCTGGTGGAACTGGCGCTCTGGCCATGACTGGCTTCAACTCGGTGTGGCTGATCCTCGCTGCCTTTGCGTTTCTTGCCGTCGGCACCGCTCTGCTGCGCATTGCCCCGACTCCGGCGCGCGCCGTCGCGGCCCGTCCGGGTCACTGGTCCTCGACACCCCAGCGTCGGCCCCGCCTGTAGTCACCATCGTTGCCCGGCCGCCGGGTGGGCACCCCCTCGGCGGTCGTACGCCTGACCCAGGAGACACCATGAGCACACCCACGCACCATCGAACACCCCGTGCAGGCGCGCTTCGAGATGTCGGGTTTGCCTTCCTAGCCACGGGTGTCGCCATCGTACTTTTCGTCGGCTACGTGTTCTGGGGCGGCAACGTCGCTGGGGATCAAGCGGCCGCACGAATCTTGGAGCGCGCGAGCCAGCAGCTGGAGGACCCCCAGTCCACCGAATCTTCACCGGTTAGCTCGCCGACGACCACAGCCAGTTCTGCCCGCGCGCAGTCGGTGCAGTCCTCGGCAGCGCCCCGCACCGCGGAGCCGGATTACCCCTACGACCCCGGCGACGTCGTCGCTGTGGTGTCGATCCCCTCGATTGACCTCGAGTTACCAGTCTTGGAAGGCATCGGGGCCGACATTCTGGATCAGGGTGTGTTGGGCCACTATCCCGGCACGGGCGCTCCCGGAGAGGTCGGGAACTTCGCGATAGCGGGTCACCGCACCACCCACGGAGCCCCGCTTTACGACATCGACCAGATCGAGGTAGGCGACCCGATCGTGGTCCAGACCGCGCAGGGCTGGGACGTCTACACCATGCAGCGCGAGCGCATCGTCGATCCCGACGCTGTCGAAGTTATTGCGCCGGTGCCTGATGAGCCGCAAGCCACGCCAACTCAGCGGTGGATGGTGCTGACCTCGTGTTACCCCAAGTTGAGCGCCGCCCAGAGAATCGTGGCCTATGCCAGCTTTGACCGCCACGTTCCCAGGGGCGAGGGAGCGCCAGCCGAGCTCGGATAGCGCTCACGTGGCGGCGGCTTTCGCAGCAGGCGCTATCCCGAGCGATTGAGGTTGTCGAAGTAGACGCTCCCGGCCGGGTCGTCCATGGCGTAATTGCCGCCGCCCAACTTGACTTGGCCTGAGCCCTCCAGGACCCACGTCGGGGCGTTCTGTGACGGAACCACCGCGCTCCAGGCGAGGCCGTCAGGACTGCCTTCAAAATAGACGCGGGTTCCCGATTGCCTGATCCGCAGCCATCGATGCGCGATTCGGTCGTAGATGAAATCAACGGAGCGATCCACACCGCCGGTCCGGATCCTTGCCCGCCCGGTCTCATTCCCCACGGTGATCAACGCAATGCTGTTCTGCTCGCCCTGCAAGAAGGACAGTTCGGACTCGCTGTTCGGATGGACGCTGCGAGGACGGATCTGTTCGACAGCGATCGAGGACCCGGCGAGGCGATATTCTGACTCTGACCGGATCCCGTGGAAACCCGGGCCCATCGGGACGTCGAGGCGCCCTTGCGAAACCTGTGGGCCGCCATACTGGAAGCGGCCGGGCCAGCGCGATGTCTGCAGCGGGCCGTCGAAGGCTTCTCGCAGATCCGCGGTCACCGGCGGGGACGTCGGAGCAGCCGGTGCGACGAACTCAGCCGGCAGTGGAGTCCACGTCGCAGAAGAGAACGTGACCTCAAAAGGCTCCTGTTGGTCTGCGGGCACGCCGTCGATCAGCCACAGATTCATCCGCATCCGGGCGTCCACGTACTTCGGCACGTCGGCCCCCCACAGTTCGCGCTCGTACAGCACCTCGCCGGTGTCTTCGCGGACGATCTGCCACGCGATGTAGCCGGGAGCCCAGAGGAACGAGTGGGTCATCGGCCCGGTGTAGTCCAGGCTGAATTCTCGGTGCCAGGGCGGGCTGGGTTTGTGCACTGTGACCGAACCCGGCCCGGTGCCCGGTTTGGACCACTGTGAATACTCGATGTCGATCTCTTCGTAGCCTTCGTCCGGGGTGAGGTGCTGATAACTGAACAGTCCCAAGACTGACTGCTCGTTCGGCGGAAGCACCGAACTCGTCGTAGTGAAGGCAAACGTGCCGTAGCCGGTGGGACCGTTGCGCCCGACCTCCGAGCTCTGCCATTGCCCGGCGGAATTTTTCTGCACCGTGAGCCTCATTGATCCGCGATCGCCCAGCTCAACTCCGCTGCGATGCCAAAGGTTGGGTCCAGGGCCTTGGCTTATCGCGTCTTTGGCGGACCATTGCTGACCGGACCAATCGAAGTCAGCGCTATCGCTTAGCGGTGTGAAGCGCTCGGCGCTGCCGGGAGCAGCCACGTATTCGGCGAGCGAGGTCATAGTCGAGGAGTAAATCACCGAGGACCCACCAAGCACGTATAACGCCCGTGGCGGATACTCCGTCAAGACGCCTGTCGTTGCTGGATGGACGGTCGCTTGAGGTGTGAGCAGGACTGGGGCACCGTCGCGGGCGGCCGCGGCGGCCCCCACCAGGGCGTCCGGAAAGTTGCGGCCGGCCGCGATGTATGTCGTGACCGAGGTGGGCGTCCGGACGAATTCTGCGGCAACCGCCGCGGCGGTGCGGTAGCGGTCGGTCCCGGCGATCCTTCGCACGGGTTGGCGACTGAATGGCTCCGCAGATCGCAGGACATCCGCCGAGAGCGCCGCTGGGCCGCCGAGGAGCACGATTTGCCGTGGTGAGAGGCGGGCGAGCTCGGCGCGCGTCGATGAGTCCATCACGTCCTTGCCGGTGAGCAGCAGCGGTGCGCCCTGGTGACCGGAGAGAGCCGCGCCGGCCAAGGCGTCAGGAAAGGTCTCCCCACTGGCCAGGTATGCCGTTTCCACTCCTGCCGGATAGAGCCGTGAGACCGCAAGGGAGGTGGCGTATGCCGTGTCACCGCCAACGCGAAGGACCTGTCCGGAGGGGGTGTATTGCTCGAGGGCGCGGGCAACGGCCTGAGATACCTCGCCGGTTCCGCCCACCACCACGATGCGCTGGGGGCTCAAGCGAGCCAGCGCTCGTGCGGTCTCACTCGGAAGGTCAGCGCGACGGGTCAGCAACAATGGTGCCTGCTCGCTGCCGGCTCGCGAGGCTGCCGTCAACGCATCGGGAAACGACTCGCCGCTAGAGACGAAAACGGTCTGAGTCCCGGCTGGCCACGACAGAGCCACCTCGGCTGACGTGGCGTATCGGTTCGGGCCAGAAAGGCGCACTGCTCCCTCGCCAAAGGGTGAGCCCGCAGGTGCGAGGCTCTCCGCAGCGTGACTGCCCGTGAGCATAGTGCTGTCGGCGGTGGCGTTCATTGATTGCGCGGATGAGGGTGTCGCGCCAGCCGACACCGTGACAACAGCCAAAAGCGTCGCCGAGCACCAAGACGTGAGTCGTGTCCACATAGGGGTTCCTTCCGGATCTCGTTCGAGCATCCGTGACGGAAGTGGCCAGTTCGCCGTACATGGGGCAAAAATAGGACGATCGTGACAAAGAAATGGCCCTGTGCGGACCCTTGCTTGACCGTCCCTGAAACGACGGCCATCGTCGGAACCCCCGCGAGCAATGTGGATCGGCACGGTGACCCACAATCAGCCACCTGCTGAGCCCAACTCGACCGCTTCGGTTTCTCAATCGTGAGGACCAGGTGGGGAGTGAGCCACGAGGCCCGAGTTCGCCTCGGCGAGAGCAAGTACTTCTGATTTGGGCCAACAAAAAGATCGCTAGATGGGGCTTAGGGTAAAGACTTGGCATGGCTGTCTGATGGACAGTCGAACGCAGTCTGGGCCGGGATGTGGGTTTCGAGCGGCCAATGACGCAGCGCTGCAACGTGTACGACGTAAATGCGATCAATCGAGCGATTCAACCTCGACGATTTGGCGGCCGATTCTCACCAGAAACGAGATCCACCAAGGGGTGTCGTTGCGAATGTCTTTCGTACGCACCGAGCAAAGACGGGACTGGCCCGTACGAAGAGCGATTCAGCCCACGCGAAGGATGGAGTATGCAGAACATGAAATCGGTACTCGTCGTCACAGACGAACCGACGGTGTCCGGACCGATTGTCCAAGTGTTGCGCCGGGAAGGACACGCCGTCGACATAGCCGCCAAGGTTGCGCCAGGCCTGGATGTGGCTGTGCGTTCCCCTCATGATCTCGTCATCTTGGACTTAGCGAGAACTGACCTGGATGGGGCCGATCTGTGTCAACAGATGCGCGAAGGTGGCGTGCGAGCCCCCGTCTTGGTCCTCACGACCCGATGTGGGGAGACCGACATCGTGGTGGCCCTCGACGCCGGGGCCGATGACTACGTGATTAGACCGTTCCGGGTGGCCGAACTGTTGGCTCGGGTGCGGGCGCTGCTGCGGCGAGGCGACCATGCACGGGAGAATACGGACCGGTCCATCACGATGGACCGTGGGGCCCGCCTGGCGTTCCTCAACGGACGAGAACTCACCCTGACGGCAAAAGAGTTCGACATACTCGCAGTGTTGCTTCGCGAGCAAGGAAACGTCGTGACCCGAACGATGCTCATAGGTGAGCTCTGGAGCGGCGATAGGCGGACTAAGACTTTGGACATGCACGTTGCCGCTCTCCGCCGCAGCCTGGGGGACGACGCCACTCGCCCAGCTCTCGTCACCACTATTCGCGGTATCGGCTTCCGCTTGGAGAACAAGCCTCAAGCCGACCGAGCGTGCGTGCAGCCGCCAGTTCCACCTACGTCCGACACCAGATGATGACCATCAAAGCCGTGCCTCTATGAACGGTTCGAGTGAAAGAGGTCATGCCTTTAGTACTATGTCCGTATATTACGGAAAGTGAAGAAGTTCTTTCGCGACGGGGTCGGCTTCCACCCCTAAGGGTGAGATGCAACCCCAATCTCGAAGGTTTGGTATCTTACCGGGACGTTTCTTTACTCTTTCCTCATCAAGATTTGACTCTTTCTAAGGCGCGCTTTCTTGGTGAATGTGTCACGATTCGCTTGGCGACAATGGTGAAAATGACCGGAGGAGCCGCTCCCGTTCACTTACCACTCCCAGGAGTACTCCCATGCCTAAATCTCGTCGATTATTTGCTGCCGGCTCCGCGGCAGCATTGATGTCTATCAGCATGACGGGCACACTGCCCTCCGTGGCCGCCCCGGGGGACGCCGAGTGCGTTGCCGCCCAAGATGCCTTCTCCAGTAACTTCGGCTCGGGGGTAGACGCCGGCCTTCTTGCTGACCTCAACCTCGCGCTGGCGGCCGCCGTGGAGGCGCAGGCGGAGATCGACGGGCTCCTGGAGTTCCAAGCCGACGTGCTCCCCGAAATTCAGGCCGACCTGGACCTTGCGCTGGATGACCTGATCGACCTGCAAGCCCAACTCGATGTGGCACTTGCGGACGACGCGGCGGTCGTGGACGCCCAAGCGGAGCTGGACGTGTTGCTTTCCGATGTGGATGTCCTCGCGCAGGCTGTCGTGGATGCGCGGGCAGATCTGGATGACCTGCTCGCGGCTCAAGCCGCGGCAAACGTAGACGTGGACGCAGCGCAGACAGCGCTGGACGCGGCCGTTGCTGTGGCCGCCACCTCCGATGCCGCCGCATTGGAGGATGTGCTCATCGCGGCCGAGGCAGACCTGGTGCTCGCAGATGCGGCGTTGGCCACTGCCCAGGCAAACTTCGATGCCGCACTTGCCGGAGGCGACCCCGTCGCGATCGCGGATGCTCAGATTGCCCTTGATGCGGCTCTGGCGGACCAGGCGAGCGCGGTGGCAGCAGCGGACCTGGCCCTCGCCGACCTGAACGCGGCGTTGGATGCAGACCAAGCGGTCCTCGACGCGCAGGCAGACCTGGACGCCGCCGTCGCCGCAGCCGACCTTTTTGTCGCGGCGATCATCGATGCACAAGCCGAGTTGGATGGCCTCTTGCTCGCTCAGGTGGATCTTGACGCCGATGTCGAGGCAGCTCAGGCGACGTTGGCGGCCGCCGTGGACCTGGCCGCCGACACCGACGCAGCGGCGCTTCAGATCGATGTCGACCTTCAGGCCGACTTCATCGATGAACTCATTCTGGAGCTAGACGACATCCAGTTGTTCATCACGCAAACGTTGGAAGAACTTGATGCTGCGCTCAACGTTGCTCTTGGAGACGTCGCTGACATCGAAGCGGAGTTGGACCTCACCGACAACTCAACTTTCGACGCCGACCTCGGGGCCGTAGTGCTGGCCTGCTCCAGCGCCACCGACGCGACAATCACGATCGAGGGAGACACCATCACCGTGCAGGGCAGTTCGGTCGTGATCGGCGGGAGCGGCACCACGCCGGGAACAACCGTCACCCCGCGGTCGAGTTACACCCCAACCTCGAGCCGCACGCCCAGCGCAACCCCTCGCTCGTCCTACACGCCCGCGAGCCCCGCGCGCGCAGTGCCGAGCAGGGCGCGCTACACCGGCTGACCTTTTGTCGCGGCAGCCAACCTGGTCGGGGCGGCAAGGTGTCGCCCCGACCACCGCATACTCACGCCCTCGGAGGATCCAATGAATCTTACGCGCCTGACGCGCACGCTGATCTGCGCGGCACTTCTCGTGTTGAGCTCTGGGTGTGCCCAGCAGAGTGCCCCTGACTCAGCGGCGTCCTCGGCCGCTATCACCGCTACAGGCGACCCGGCCTCGGTGGGCGCGGACACCTCCCGAGCCACGATGGGCGCGCCGCAGCGTGCAAGCGCTTCGTTGGTCGCCACCGGCATCGGTGAAACTCTGGACGCCTACGAGGATCCGGGCGGTGACAAGATCCAGACCTTCGACAACCCCACCCCCACCGGCGTGCCGCTGACCTTCATGGTTATCTCGACTGATGAGGACTGGACACAGGTGCAGTTGCCGATCCGGCCCAACTCAACCAACGCCTGGGTTTCCACCGAAGAGGTGACGATCACCCAGGTTTCTTATGCGCTCAAGGTTTCCACCAAGGACAACACCTTGGAGCTATATCGCGATGGTGAACTCATCGAGAATTTTCCGGTCGCGACGGGCACGGGTGGCACGCCCACCCCCACGGGCACCTTCTTTCTGACCGAATTGATCACTCCGACCAACGAGGGATACGGCCCGTTCGCCTACGGGATCTCTGCCTTCTCCGAGGAGATCACCAGTTTTGGTGGTGGGCCCGGACAGATCGGGTTGCACGGCACGGATGACACGGGCAGCATCGGGAGGGCCGCCAGCCGCGGTTGCATTCGGATGACCAACCCTGCGATTACCAAGCTCTCCGCGCTGCTGCCTCTGGGCACACCTATCGAAATCAGCTAGGCCTGGGTCACTGAGTCGGCGACTACCTTTCGGTGGCTAGTCGGCGGTGTTGAGCCAATGCTGCTCGGGAACTGGGTGGGACAAGAAGTGGGTCATCGCTTGGGTGTAGGCGTAGGCCCCGGCTTGTCCGAAGATCACGATGTCGCCCGCCGTCAGGTCGGTAGGCAGGTGCCCGGTCCCGAGGCGATCCAGCGAGGTGCACAAGGGCCCGGCCAAGGTGAACTCGGTGAGTGCGGCGTCGCTGGGTTCGTTGGCACGGCGCAGGACTGTCGTGGGGAAGGCCTGCCCGGTCATCAAGGGTCGGAGCAAGTGGTTGATGCCGCCCTCCAGCATTGCGAAGTGGGTCCCGCGGCTGTGCTTGGTCCGGAGGACGCGTGCGACATAGACCCCACACGGCCCAGACAGCCACCGGCCCGGCTCCAACAACAGATCCCCGCTGAACCACGAGTGTTTGCCCAGCAAATCGGCTAGCCCTGCGCCCAGTGCCGTGACGTCCAGCGACACCTCTGAGTCGGCATACGGGATGCCCAGCCCGCCGCCGATGTCGATGAGTTCGAGGTCAATGCCGTGCTTGGTGGCCAGCCGGCGGCCAATCGACAGCGCGGTGGCGTGATTGGCCAAGAGAGTGTCCGCGTCCAGTTCGTTGCTGGCGGCAAACACCTGTAACCCGGTGATCTGGACGTTCGGGTATGCCGCCGCTCGCGTCACGAAGTCGTCCAGGTCTTCTTCGTCCACCCCGAACGCCGAGGGGCCGCCGCCGCCGATGATCGTGGCGCGCTCGCTGACCCCACCCAGCGGGTTGACCCGCACACTAACCCGCAGCGGCCGCGTGTGGGGCATTGCATCCAGACGTGCGATGTCCTCGATCCCGTCGACCTGAACCCTCGCCCCGGCAGCCACCGCGGCGGCCAGGTCCCGATCACTCTTGGCCGGGCCGGCCACCACCATCTCCGCGCCGCGACCACCAATGGCCAACACCTGCGCGATCTCCCCGGCCGAGGCGCAGTCGAACCACGCGCCCTGCTCGGCAAACGTCGCGAGCAACGGTGCACCTGGATTCGACTTCACGGCATACGCCAACCGCACTCGGCTAGGCAGCGCCTGGCGCAACCTCCGGAATCGATCTGCGGCCAGATCCAGGTCGTAGACGAAGCACGGCGTGCTGATCGATCCGCCCTCGGCGTTGATCAGGGCACGCAGCCGGTCCGGGCTGATAGCAAACAGGGCCTCATCCATCAAGCGACACCCCCCCGCTGTATGCCGTCAGTCGCCGGAGCCCCTGCACGAGCTCGTCTCGGGGGCCGCCGACACTGATCCGGACGTGCTGGCGACCCGCTCCTCCGAATGCCGAACCCGGCACCACGCTCACACCGCCGTGATCCCGCAGCCCAGTCGCCCAATCGTCGGCTTCGCGGTCCCGATCCGGGGCGGCAGCCCACAGGTAGAAGCCGCCAGCGGGTCGGGGCACGGCCTTCAGCCACGACGGTGCGTGCTCGTCCACGAGGTCCCAGCGGGACGCCAACTCTGCACGCGAGGTCGCCAAAACCGAGGCCGAGGAGGCGAGCAGTGCAGCGGCAGCCAGTTGACTGGGACGGGCTGCCGCCGTCGTCATGGCGTTGTGCACCAGTCGGGCAGGGGCCAGCAGCTCGGCTGGGCCAAGCGCCCACCCCACCCGAAGTCCGGGGGCGGCCCACGCTTTGCTGACCGACTCGGTGACGATGCCCTGGTCGGTGACGTCACGCAGACTCGGTTGCGGCTCGGCATACGGCAACTCGTGATAGACCTCATCGGAGACGACAATGACCTCTCGCGCGGCGCACGCTCGGGCGACCTCATCCAACGCGGCCAGGCTCGCACCGCCGCCGGTGGGGTTGCCGGGGTGGTTGAGGATCAGCATGCGCACCGGCGCACCCCCAGCCTCGGTATGCCGATCGAGGGCGTCCACGAGCCCCGATGCGTCCAGTGAGCCGTCAGCGGCGAGGGGATAGGTCAACGTGCTGCCACCGGCCAGGTGAGTCAGTGTGCGATACGCCGGAAAGCCGGGGTCGGGGATGGCCACGGCACGGCCTGGCTCGACGTGGGCGGTGATCAGGGCGTAGAGGGCGGCCTGACTTCCGGAAGTCACCATCACGTTGGCCACAGGTATGCCCACGAGATCAGTGATCGCCGACACCAACTCGGGGATGCCTTGGTTGGGGCCGTACGTGCACAGATCCCCGTCGCTTGCCCAACGGCGCAACGCCTCACGGGCGGGCTCGGGCAGCGCCCATCCGGGCTCGCCCAACGCCAATGACACGTTCCCCGAGGGTGCGGACGCCGCAAAACTGCGGATCAGGGATGTCGTCAGCCCACTCATCCTGGCGATGTCGGCGCTCACCGCAGCGCTTCCTCCAAGACCACGGAGGCTTCGGTGCCAGCGTCCCGGTATTTCACGATGCAGGGCGCATACAAGGAGATCCCCCGCGCC
Organism: uncultured Actinomycetota bacterium; assembly: GCA_963803695.1. Taxonomy (GTDB): domain Bacteria; phylum Actinomycetota; class Actinomycetes; order Actinomycetales; family Dermatophilaceae; genus Ornithinicoccus. The sequence continues at coordinate 3,676 of CAWDNY010000008.1, read as the reverse complement.
GATGCATAGTCTCCACGGGCGGGTCGGGAGCCTGGGACGACCACGGCACCGGCCGGCACCTCGCCGCTGACGCTCCGCTGATGGACGAGATCGTAGATCGTGGTGGACGCAGTCAGGATGACCCCTGGGGCCAGCACCGCCCGTTCCCGCACGATGACGCCTTCGTAGAGCCCGCACTGAGCCCCGATAAACGCCGAATCCTCCACCACCACGGGTCGAGCGCCGATGGGCTCGAGCACGCCGCCCAACTGCACCGCAGCCGAGAGGTGCACACCCGACCCCACTTGAGCGCACGAGCCGACCAGCACGTGGGAGTCGATCATCGACCCGGCACCGACCCACGCGCCCACGTTGACGTAGCTCGGAGGCATGACGACCACGCCGGGGCTGAGGTGAGCGCCTCGTCGGATCGCCGAGCCGCCGGGCACCACCCTGACTCCGTCGTTCAAGGTCATGGAGCGCGCAGGCACCAGGGACTTGTCGACCGCGCCGCCGGGCCACATGGGATCAGCGGTCAGCGTGCTGAGCGAAAAGGCGGCCAGAATGACCTGCTTGACCCAGGTGTGCGTGGTCCAGGTTCCGTCATCCTCGCGTGATGCGGCCCGAATGGTGCCGGCCTCGAGAGCCGCGAGAGCCTCGTGCAGGCGGGCCATGGCATGGGGGTCGGCCACGATCTCAGCCATCGGCCGATCAAAGAATTCGATCACGAGGCCACTCTGGCAGGCGCAGGCACGCGGGCGGCCTGGAGGCCTGCCAACGCTGACTGCACCCGCGACCAGGTGTCCGGCGCGGCCGGAGCCAACGGGGCGCGGACCATCCCCGTGCCAATACCGAGACAGGCCAGGCCCGCCTTGACGGGGACGGGGTTGCTCTCGACGAACATCGCGGTCATCAGCGGTGCCAGCACAGCCAGGGTCTCGCGGGCGCTGGCCAAGTCATCGGCCATGGCGGCCCGCACCAACTCACTGGTCTGCGCTGGGGCCACGTTGCCGCAGACCGAGATCAAGCCGCGCGCACCCACCGCGATGGACGGCAGGGCTAGGTCGTCGTCGCCGGCGATGACGTGCCGTCCGGCCGGGGCCTGCAGGCACAGCTCGGCGATCTGCCGCAGATCACCGGATGACTCCTTGATCGCGATGACCTCGGGGATGGTCCACAGCCGGGCCACCGTGGCCGGGCCCATATTCGTGCCGGTCCGGCCGGGCACGTTGTAGGCGATGATCGGCATACCGGGCACCGCCGCAGCGACCTGCTGGAAGTGCGCGATGACGCCAGCGGGTTGCGGCTTGTTGTAAAACGGCGTCACCACCAAGATCGCCGCTGCTCCGGCATCGCGGGCCATCTCGGCCAGGTCACAGGTCCGCTCGGTGTCCTGATGGCCCACACCCACCACAATCGGCACCGAGCCGGCAACCTCGAGTGCCAGCGCGACGAGGTCGGCGCGTTCGGCGTCGGTGACGGTGGCGGCCTCACCCGTCGATCCCAGGACCACCAGGTAGTCCGCGCCACCGGCGATGACGTGCTCGATCAACGCCCGGTATGCCGCGAAGTCCACCGCGGCAGGGGCCGGGCGCGTCCGCCCAGGCTTGCCGCCAAGCTGCGGATCACCCGCGCGCGGGGCGCTGAAGGGGGTGGCCAAAGCCACGCCAAGACCGGTGAAGGCAGTGTTCATGAGTGCTCCTGAAGGGATCGTGATGGACGAGCGAAGAGTTCATCGAGCTGATCGGCAGCCCAGTCATCGATGGTGAAGACACCCCGACGACCGTGAATCCAACGCGCGGCCGCCAGGGCACCGTCGGCGAAGACGGTGCGGCTATGGGCCTCGTGGGCGATCGTGATCGATTCCGATGCGGTTTCGAAACGCATCTCGTGCTGGCCGACAACCGCGCCCATGCGCAGGCTGGTGGTGGCGATGTCGGTGCTCGGGCGGCCGGCAGACCTCGCGAGGGCCTCGACCAGCAGGGTGGCGCTGCCGCTAGGGGCATCGACCTTGCCGCGATGATGCGTCTCGGTCACGGCCAGGTCGACCTGCCCGGGGCAGCGGTCGGCATACCCGCCCAAGACCGTCGCGAAGCGGCGCATCAGCGCCATCGACAGGGAAAAGTTGGGGGCGATCAGCACTCCGTTGAAGAGTCCGCTGGTGCCGAGGACCGACGCTGGCCAACCGGTCGCCCCGATGACCAGGTTGGTAGCTGTGTCGTCTGCCCACCGCAGATGATCGGCCACCGCGTCGGGATGACTCACGTCGATGGCCACATCAACGGCGACGGTCGGCTGCTCGCCGTGGCCGAGCCGCCAGGCACATTGCAGGTCTGGGCTCGCGTCGATGGCGTCTGCGATCAGGGATCCCAAACGCCCCCGTCCGAAGAGTCCGACCTGGGCAGCCACCCCAGAAGTATGGACCAGTCCAGGAGGGTCGGGGAGTGACAAAACTGCAGGTCATTCGCGGTTTACGTGGCGACAAGGTGGGCGCCGCAAGATTTGCGGTGTGCCGGTCCGCATACCGAACGTTATGCCGTGGCGAAGCTCAAAATTCGGGATGCGCGATCTTGTGGAAGGCTGTGCGCAGCCACGGGCCGCGGCCCTGACCAACGTCAACGGGAGATCGACATGGAACGCGAACAAGTCGAGTTGCACGGCGAAGGCTTGGACCGACCCGGAGTGATGATCCGCTACGGACACTACGGCCGGCCGGTGCTGGCCTTTCCGTCCGAGGCCGGTCGGGCGTGGGATTACGAGAACAACGGCATGGTGCAGGCATTGGCCCCGCTGATCGACGCGGGCCGGATGAAGTTGTATTGCGTGGACTCCTTCGACCACCTCTCCTGGTCGCACAACGAGTTGCCCACCGAGGAACGCGCTCACCGGCACGGCTTCTACGAGCGGTGGGTGCTGGAGCACGTCGTGCCCACCATCGGGGCTGATTCACCTGGACATCAGGGCATCGTGACCACCGGCTGCAGCCTCGGCGGTTATCACGCGGTGAACTTCACGCTCAAACGGGCCGACCTGTTCCCGGTGGCGATCTCGCTGTCCGGCAACTTCGACCCGAGTTCCTGGAACGGGTGGGGCGAGTTGGGTGAGGCGACGTACTTCGCCAACCCGTCGGCATACGTCGCGAATATGGGTGGTGACCACCTGGACTGGGTGCGCGCTCACGCCAGCGTCATTCTGGTGGTCGGCCAGGGGCCGTTCGAGGTGTCGCCCACTCGGTCGCTCCCGGGCGCTCAACTGATGGCGCAGGTCCTCGCCGAGAAGAACATTCCGCACGAACTCGACCTGTGGGGGCACGACTCAGCGCACGACTGGCCATGGTGGCGCAAGCAGATCGCCCATCACCTCCCACGCTTCTGCTGACGATAGGTTAAGAGTTATGGCTGACCGGCAATCTCATCTCATTGGACTCCTTCTCGGCGCCGAGCAGGACTGGCCGCAGGCCTTCGAGCACGTGCTCGCAATGGTCGGCCCGCTAAGCCTCAACGGCACGACTCACGAGGTCAGCAGCGAGAGGCTGCGGATCCACCCCTTTGACCTAACCGACCCGGTGCGTCCCAATCTGGTGATCGACCGGCTGGGCTACTGGTACTACCACCCGCGTGAGTGGTTGAAGAAGGCCGCGCTGACGGACGACACCTACCTGTTGAACAGCCCGTTCACGTTTCAGTCGATGGAGAAG
>CAWDNY010000007.1:0-401964 GCA_963803695.1 uncultured Actinomycetota bacterium | reverse complement strand
TCTTCAGTCGACTGTTGGTGGCTTCTGCGAGGTCCACCGTTTTCAAGGCCCCTTCAGCTTCTTCAGTTGAATGACCGGATAAGGCACCGATGTATTCAATGGTGCGACCCACGGTCCAAGATCGCCACAGGGAGAACCCGTCGATGCACGCGCCTATGCCGGCTCCAGCGTCCTCGGAGGCGTAGGCGTCTTCACCAAATAATTCGATGCGACCCGAGGACGGCCGTTGGACGCCAGCCAGAATGCGCAAGAGAGTGGACTTTCCGCTGCCGTTGGCCCCCACCAAACCTGTCAGCGTTCCGGGCGACAAGGTAAAACTTACATCTTCCAAGGCTGAGACTGTCGAGTAAGAATGATTCAAGTTTTCAACGGAGCAAGCCAACGTCGAAGTCGTCACGGGAATCTCCACCTCTCGTTCTAATAAGTGAGGCCGTGCTGGGGCCTGAGCATCAGACCCCAGCACGGATCGTTCTCAACTGCCGTAGCTGGCGCAGACGATGTAGCCGATGCTGACGCATGCCCCCATACGGGGGTCAAGGCCGGGGGTGACCTTCACAAGCGGGGTTTGAGCCGCCTTCCCGTCCTGCGGCATCTCGAACTCGCGGGTCGTCAGACGAAGACCATCAGGCACCGGGACGCCATACTCTTCCAGTGTTCCTAGATGGGCGTTCTCGGCCATCAACTCGCGACGTGCGTCGTACGTTGGTTGCGCGGCAATGTCGTTGACGAAGTCGATGAAACCCGACGAACTGATGACCTCAATGAACTCGTCGATCTGCGCGGTGACAGCCTCCTTGTTCATGCGGGTACGGATCTCCTCAACGGTGTCATCGAGGACCTGAACTTCAGTTATTGCGGTCATGATGTTCTTCCTTTCTTGTTGGGTGCCCCTCCGATCGGCATGACGGAGAAGAACTATAGGGATGGTTACCCTTGGGCCGCGAAGTCTTGTAGGGCGGACAACCACTCGTGGTTTTCGGTTTTTCCCGAGAGCCAGGCGAATCCCACGAGGAGCAGGAGTTGCTCAGAGCCACGGAGTTGCAGAACCAGTGGGGCGCCAGACTTCTTGAACACTCCAAACGAGGGGAAACCGCCCCTGGCACCCCCTGCGGAGAATCTCCCGTAGTCGGACGTGAAGTCCTGGCGCACCGAATCGACGTCTTGAGGCGTCAACGTGAGCCACGCTCCTAAGGTCAGCGTCCTTTCCGCCAAGGAAATGTCGCCCTGATGGTCGAACAGGGAAGTCTGGTTGATGACGCCGCCTAAGCGTCTGCGCATGGTGACCCTCGACATTTCTTGTGCGGTGGAGCCAACGTATGTGTCCTGCATAATTTCTCCTCGCGTTGCCCCTAGCCCACGCGCCTGTTGACCCTCCTGACCCGCAGTCACGCTGTCGCCATGTTCAAATTGTTGTCGAACGTGTACGTGACTTTTCGGATTCCGTCGGACATCAGTTTCGTGACACAGAAGATGGTGGGCCGCTGGTCGCCAAATTGCGATCGTTGGATCTTGATGTCCTCTGGCACAGTGATACCGCGCTTGTGCAACTGATCGCCGTCGAGGAGGACCTGACGGACGAACGCGTCTCGGTCTTCCTGGTCCCGATCGTAAAGCTCGCCTAGCAGCCGGATGAAGGCATCCGTCGTCACAAAGTCACGGATCTTCTCTAGGCCTTCGCGGGCCTCGACCCGAACCGCTTCTCTTGTCAGCAGGGGGACTGAGTCGTCTTGTTCCACCAACGGATAGTCGATGCGGTCCAAGTTGTCGTATAGATGGCGTTTGTCGTTCATGAGAGTTCCTCTGCTTCCTGGTCAGTGTTACGGACGGGAACGGGCCACCCTTGGTTGCGGGCTGTTCGATAGATCGAGCCTGGCCCCCGCGGCCCACCCGCCGCATCGGTCAGGTGGTCAAAAATGGAATACCCGTTCGTCCTACGAATTGTCGTAGCCCGTCATCCAATCGGGCTAGGATCTAGGTAGTCACTTAGCGGGTCGTCGGGGGTGTTGGGAGGTCGTGGGGGCAACGGCCACGGAACTCTGCCACCGGGTCGGGCGTGCGCTGCTGTACCGCCACCGGCGATTGGGACCGGGATCCTCGGTCTTTTGGGCCCGAAGTCTCTCGGGCAGTGTCGAGGGCAATGTGTACTGACCACGGCCGTTGCGACGCGGCGGTGGCTCCCGGACCACCTTCAGGATCCAGAGTCGCCAACACTCGTTTCTGGGGGGACGTCAAGAGGCCCGTGTCGAACAACCGTCCGTAGCCCCTTCGCCGAACTGGCAGGGTCGGTACCCATCTCAAAGGCAGCAGAGTGTCGCGCGTGGTTGGACGCGGAACCGACCGAATCACATGTTCGATTTCGACAAGGTCTACAGTCGCTCGTGCCTGTAGGCTCTCGTACGTGTCGGAAATGTCACACCAGGGGTGGTCAAGGCAAAAATGGCTGCGGACATTGCTCTACGTTCTCGCGATCGTCCTCGCGGCAGCCGCAGCGGTAACCGACGGGCAAGTCTGGCGCCAAGGGGCTGCGATCTTCATTGCAGCCATTGCTTGCGTTGCGGTGCTTGTGCGCGTCAAGAGTCCCTACTTGCTGCCGATCACGGCCATGGTCATGGCCGCCGTGAGCGGCCCCCTACTGCTCGGGCCCTCAATGTTCAACCTTGGATTGAGACGCCGCAACTACCTCTCTCTGGGTGTACTGGCGGCATCTCTCGTCGTTCTCGCCTTTCTGCCGTCATCACGGGGAAGTTGGGCGCTCTCGGTGGGCGCTGGCAACAGCGAGATCGTGAACAGGCCCGTCCAGTGGGCTCTGAATTCGGCTTTCCTTGTAGTCGTCCCCGCGTTACTCGGGGCGGCGTTCGGGGTCCGCCGCGAGTTGCTCGCCAGTTACCGCGACCGCGCCGTTCGCGCGGAAACAGAGCGGACTCTGCTCGCTCGACAAGCCGTGCTTCTGGACCGGGCCCGAATCGCTCGCGACAGTCACGACGTGTTGGGCCACAAACTGTCCTTGCTCGCGATGCAGGCTGGGGGACTGGAGTTGAATGCGGATGTCGGAAGCCTAGAGGTAGAACGCCAGGCCAAGCTCATGCGGAACACAGCCAGTGAGGCCGTCAAGGACCTGAGAAGCATCATCGACGCTCAAGCAGGGCAAGACGAACTGCCCAGTATGGCTGGTGACGATATCGACGTGGGCCTAGCGAAAGTGCTTGAACTGGTTGCTCAGAGCCGGTCAAGCGGGGCCGTCGTTGACTTGCAGATGAATGAAAGCGCCGACTGGGCCAAGACGCCCTATGGGCTCGCGCATACCGCATACCGGATCGTTCAAGAGTGTTTGACCAATGCGTACCGACACGCTCCCGGCTCCGCTGTCCACGTGTCAATAGAAGGGGGGCCCGGTTTGGGGCTCACGATAGCCGTTCGCAATCGTCTTACGCGAAAAGCCAAAACAACTGCCAACGGCCCTGCGGGGACGGGTCTGCTCGGACTACAGGCACGGGCTCGACGGATGGGTGGCTCTGTCGTGTCGGAGCAATCTGCCTCTTCCTTTACCGTCAGGGCCCGACTCCCGTGGGTACCACAAGCCCACGGCGACGCCGGCATCCAAGAGGCGGTTCTACCGATAGACACGCCCCGGTCGTCTTCACTGAAAGGCCACTCATGACTCGGGTCCTCATAGTCGACGATGATCCGCTGGTCCGCGCAGCATTGAGCACCATCTTGCTATCCGCTGATGACCTCGAACTTGTAGGCGAGGCCGCTGACGGAGCTGAAGCTCTAAAACTCGTCCAGTCAATGCGACCCGATGTCGTGGTGATGGACCTCCGGATGGAGGTCATGGACGGGCGAACGGCGACAGCGGCGATCATGAAGTTGCCCAATCCACCGCACGTTCTCATCCTGACTACTTTCGAGGCCGATGAACAGGTCTTGGGCGCACTCGACGTCGGTGCGAGCGGGTTCCTACTTAAGGACACACCTCCACTCGAACTTATTGACGCTGTGAGAAACGCTGTTCTTGGCCGGGCGGTGCTCTCACCGACACACACCAAGACACTGCTCAACCGGTATACTGAGATCGGTTCCGGCTCGCGTCGCGGGGACGCGAGACAATCTCTATCCGGTTTGAGTGACCGCGAAATGGAGATCGTCCGGCACGTCGTCCAGGGCCTCTCGAATGCCGAGATCGCCGAGGAAGCGCATTGCGCTCCCGCCACAGTGAAGGCGCACCTTGCCCACATCTTCACGCGGCTCAATATAAACAACCGTGTCCGGTTGGCCATCATCGGTCACGACGCGGGATTGAGTGACCCCGATCAACCCCGGCCCCTATAAGGATCAGGTTCTGTCGGTCGGTCCGTCGGCTGGTTATCGGCACCTGATTCGCTAACCAGACGCTGGCGTAGACGAAAGGGCGGCATGCTCCCGAGCCAGGCCTCACGGGAGTCACTCTTCCGGGTCGACGGTGCCGAGGTTCATAGACTCAACCTCTGCAGGGGTTTTAGCCCAGAGTTCAGACCGCCGATCACATGTGCACAATAGCGTGAACTGTATCGATTGAAGTAAAACACCTGTCAAGTACAGATAACCCGATTGAACTCGCGCAGACCATCCCAAGACCACACCGGCACGGGGAGACCGTCGGGTACCTGCGCAGGGTCGTCGTGGTCGGGCATCAAGGATTCCGCGGCCCAGACCTGTGAGTCGTGGAGAGCACCCCGAAAGGCAGCGTTCGCAGGCAGGCCCGCATCCTCGACGGCTGCGTCGAAGCACGCGACGAACGCCGCTCGGTACGGCTCGCTCGCGCCACCCTCGCCGAGGTGGGTCCGCATGAGATAGCTCTGGTCGACCCCGAGATCGGTGTATGCCGAGCCACCGCCCAGCATCTGCGTCCAATAGGCGGCCAGGCGCGCGACGTGTTGCGGATGCTGATCCGGCTTGGAGAACGGATGCTCTAGCAGCGGATCGACCAGGCATCGAGCGTGGAAGGCTGCGGCCACGGCCAACATGGCGGACGCGCCGCCGGCGTAGTCGTAGAGACTCTCCTCAGGAGGTGGCACTGGCCCGAGGCTCTCCGGGATAGGTGCCAAAGATCCATTGGTTACCTTCGGGATCGCGCAGCGTGACGTCCCGACTCCCGTAGTCCTGCTCGGTGGGGCTGTCGGGGTAGGCAATCCCTGCCTGGTGTGCGCGGCGCATCACGGCCTCGACGTCTGCGGTGACGACATACGCCGCGCTGCTTCCCGGTTGCTGGGTGAAAGGGCCATTGCGGCGATGCGGTCCCAGCAGTACCCCGCCGCCTTCGGACCAGTCCAACTGGGCGTGCGCGAGGGCTCCGGTGTCGTCCAGGTGGCTGCTCGTCTCCTCGAAGCCGAGAGCGACAAGGAAGTCGACCACGGCCCTTGGATCGTGCGCCTGGAGGGCTGGCCACACATTCGGTGCTCGATGGCTCGTCATGCATCGATCATGGGCGTTCAGAGCCTCCGCTCGCTTGGACGTTTGGGAACTCTGCGTCCAGCCACCCGGTCGGACTGAGCCCGGTGAAGTCGGTGAAGTCCCTGACGAGGTGGGCGTGGTCGTAGTATCCGTGATCGACGGCAAGCCCGGCCAAGTCCAAATCTGGCCTCGCGTGGTCCCCAGTGCTGGCCCGAGCGCCAAGATCGCGCCGAGCGCGCTCGAAGCGGATGACCCGTGCCGCCGTCTTAGGCGTCAGCCCCAGCTCGGCGGAGAACACGTCGCTGAGCCGCCGCCGACTGTAGCCGGTGTGGTTGCTGAGGTCACCGATGCGGACACGCCCCCGGTGGGCTTGCAAGACTCGCCACGTCTCCGCGACCTCTGGGCGCACCGGGGACTGCTCCGACTGATCCAGCCGGTCCAGAAGAAACGTGATGATCAGCGCGTAGGTGGCTTCCCAGGAAGCGGCGGCGTCGAGGCGCTCGCGCATCTGATCGAGCTGTGGCCCCAGAAGGTCCCGGGCATCCCAGGCGTCGGTCGGGAGCGCGGCAGCAGGTAAGCCGAACAACTGTCGAGCACCGAGCGGGTTGAGCGCCAATTGCACTCCGCGCCAGCGTCCGGACGCTTCGATCAGGGCACTCTTGGTATGTAGTCCGGCTAGGACGGTCCACTGGTTGTCCAGAGACCCCGCGTCCCAAGACTCCCAGGAGGATGCCGTTCGCAGGGGCGCGTCCAAACTGAAAACCATCGTCAACGAGCTGCTCGGAAGGCCGCGATGGACGCCTGGGGTCAATCCCGATGCTTCGTACCCGTACATCGACTCGACACAACTCCGGAGGCGTGACGGAATACGTGCAACGGGTGGAGTGCCCGTGGCGCTCGGGTAGGAGCTGGCGCTGGCCATCTCCCTCATCATGCCGCGCGTTCGCCGAAGGCGAGGCTGCCTATCGCTGGTCGGTCGACACGATGTCGCGCCTTCTGCGGCGGATCGTCCGCACCAGGTCGCGCGTGCGCTGGGCGTCCCACGGAATCGCGCCTTCTGCGATCTGGCCCTCGACGGCTGCGGTCACCGCGAGAACCTGGTCGATAGCCGACTGCACGGCTCGAGCGGGCAGTCCGATGTCTGCGCCAAAGTCGGTGAAGGCTCGGCGCGACAACCCGCCGCGGCGACCGCCGATCGGCAACGCCATTGTGGTGTTGCCATAAACCACGGTGGTCGGTATGTCGTAGATCGGAGCCACTGACCACTCGCCCGCTCGGTTGATGACCGAGATGTTCTTGGCGTGCAAATCTCCGTTGCCGGTGAGCCAGGCAAAGAGCATTGAGATGAAGACCGCACGCAGCGCGACGGGGCGGGCGGCGCATGCCTGCGCTATTGCGTTCGCAACATCTTCGGATGAGACGTTGTATTTATCGGCGGGGTAGATGCCCAAGAGTTGCGCGGCATCTTCGACGGCGAGCCTGCGCAGGCCGTGGTCACGAGTCATCTCCCGGTCGAAGCGAGTCACCAGAAGGGCAGCCTGCCCATTGCGGTCATAGACCTTTTCGGTCTGTGCGACCGCAATCCGCAAGCCCCGGGCGACCCCAAGAAAGTACGCCTCGTTATCGACGACGTGGGGGTATTTCGGGACGTCGAGCTTGAGCAGATGGCCTCGGCTATCGTGCGTGAGCGGGAGGGTGAGCATGTGCCCAGAAACCTTGTCCTGCACCCCGGCCAGCGCAGCAGGATCGCCGACACCACCACGCTCGACCAGTTTCGCAAAGTCCATCTCGGCCAGCGAACCGACCGTGGGTGATGTCTGCTCGGAGGCTTGGTGCGTTGCGCCGCCCTGGGGGATGACCTGAACATTGCCCACGGTGTCCGAACCCAGATGCACGAGTAGCGACAGCTCGTCGTCTGCGCTGATCTTTATAGCTCGCTGGACGGCGCTCAACCGTTGTCCCTCCGGCAGCAGATTGGCAAAAAAAGGAGGCACCGCGCCGCCAACCGTCAGCACGGGGTCCGACTGGCACGGTAGCGATCGAGCGATGGGAGCGGCACCAGACGAGAGATACTCAGCGCGGTAGCGGAACTCGACCCCGGCGGCTGTTCGCGTCAGCGTCGCTGCGACTATGCCGTCGAGCAGCACGTTGGCCGAGGCGACTGCGCGTGGATCAGGCGGAGTCATGTCTGGCGAGTGGTCATCTGCAAGCGCAAGCCCATGGCTTCCAGGAGCGCTTCCAACTTGTCGAGTTGCACACTGGGCTTGCCTGATTCCACCTCTCGAACGAAGCGCTCGGAGACCCCGGACAACTCCGCGGCCTCGTCTTGACGCAGCCCGAGCGCCTTGCGTCGCTGCTTGACCTGCTCGGAAAGGCCGTCCATGGTTTACTCCTGACGTGACGGCGAGGGGCACGTTCGTGCCGATTACACCAGTATGGCCCCCGCAAGGTGGACATCAAGACCGAACCGGCACGTTCTTGCCGCCTTCTCGCGCATAGAGGCCCCTCGCGTCCGTATCGACAAAAAACGGCACGTTCGTACCGGTCAGAATAAGGCGAAGTGGGCCGTGCGCGTCAGCGGGCCGAGTCGCGGGTGATGGTGCCCCCGGCTTCGCCAGCGCCGGGGCCGAGCTCGACGATCCAGTCGGCCGTGGCAAGGGCCACAGGATCGTGCTCGACCAACACCACGGTGTGCCCGTCCTCAGCCAGAGTATGCAGTTGCCTCAGCAGCCGGTGCACGTCGGCCGGATGCAGGCCCGAGGTCGGCTCGTCGAGCAAATACAGGGTCGGTTGGCGGCGCTCGGTCTGCAGCTCGGTGGCCAGCTTGATCCGTTGCGCTTCGCCGCCGGACAGCTCCGTCGCGGGCTGACCCAGTCGGAGGTAGCCCAAACCAAGAGTCGAAAGGGCGGCGAGTGCCCGGGCCACCGGAGTTTCGTCGGCAAAGACCGAGCGCGCCTCTTCGACGGTCCACGACAACACGTCGGCAATGGTGTGATCACGCCAGGTGACCTCGAGGGTTTCGTCGTTGTATCGCGACCCGTGGCATGTGGGGCAGGTCGAATACGTGCCGGGGAGGAAGAGCAACTCGATCGCGACCGAACCCTCGCCCTGGCAGGTCGGGCAACGACCGGCGGTGACGTTGAAGCTGAATCGGCCCGGCGGATACTTCCGTTCCTTGGCCAGGGGTGTCTTGGCGAACAGGCCGCGGACGTGGTCGAACAAACCGGTATACGTCGCCAAGTTGGACCGCGGAGTGCGACCGATCGGCTTCGAGGTGATGCGCACCAGCCGCGTGGGAACCTGCGACCCCTCAGCGCGCACCGCTGGGCCGGCTGCGCTGTCGCGTGTTGCTGACAGGTTCGTCGCCCGCGAGATGGTGCTCGGCGAGGGCACCGCCGACCGCGTCGTGGATGACGTCCAGCACCGTGCTCTTGCCCGATCCGGAGACCCCGGTCAGCACGGTCACGACGCCCAGCGGCAGCGTGACGTCCAAGCCATGCACCGTATGCCGTTCGATGCTCACTGACCTGAAGGGAGCCCTTGGGGGTGCGGACCGGCTCGTCCGCCGGACGGATGGCACGGCGTGGACGGGGTGGTGCTGATACTTCGCGGTGATCGATCGCTCGACGGTGCCGAGCCCGTCAAGGGGGCCGGAATACAACACCTCGCCGCCTTCGAATCCAGCTCCGGGGCCGACGTCGACCACCCAGTCGCACGCGGCGACGACCGCCATGTCGTGCTCGACGACCAGACACGGTGTTGCCGGCCTCGACCAGCCCGCGTAGGGCCCGCAACAAGGCTTCGGTGTCGCGAGGATGCAGACCGGCTGAGGGCTCGTCCAGCACGTAGACCACACCAAACAGGCCCGAGCGCACTGACGTGGCCACTCGGAGACGTTGCAGTTCCCCGGAGGACACCGAGGTGCTGGAACGAGCCAGATCGAGGTGCCCAATGCCGAGGTCGACGATGACCTGCAGATGCGAGCTCAGGTCATCCAGCAGCAGGCGCTCGGCCGCTTGAACTGCGGTGGGCTCGATCTCCCGAGCTGCCTGATCGGCCCAGACCGCCATCGCCGGCTGATCGGCATCGTGCTCGAAACCATCGCCCACCCAGAGCCGACAGCCGCTCGACCATCAGGCCCAGCAGTTCATCGATTGGCCGATGAGTGGCTTCATCGATCGCGAGGCCCTGCCACCGGACAGCCAACGCGTCCTGACCCAAGCGCCGACCGTGACAGACCTCGCAGGGCGAACTGACGACATACCTCAGCGCCCGTGCTCGCTGACTGGCGCTCTTGGTCTCCGACAGCGTGCGCATCAGGTAACGCTCGGCGCTGACGAAACGGCCCTCATACGGCCGATGGACTCGCCCCGCCGCACGCTCCGGGACGACGGTCACCACGGGGGTGTCCTCGCTGAACAGGATGAACTCACGGGCTTGGTCAGGCAGATCCCGCCATGGTGCATTGATGTCGTAGCCCAGGGTGGCGACGATGTCGCGATAGTTCTTGCCCTGCCATGCTCCCGGCCACGCGGCGATGGCGCCCTCGGCGATCGACAGCGAAGAGTCGGGCACCATCGAGTCCTCGGTCGGCCGGTGCACCGTCCCCAAGCCTGAGCACTCCGGGCAGGCACCGACGGCGGTGTTGGGGGAGAAGTGGTCGGAGTCCATTTGGGCCACGCCGTCGGGATAGTCCCCGCACCGCGACCACAGCATCCGCAGTGTGTTGCCGGTGGTGGTGATGGTGCCGACGGTGGAGCGACTGCTCGACCCACCCCGGCTCTGCTCCAACGCTACGGTCGGCGGCAGACCGGTGATGTCGCGGACTTGTGGGTCCAGCGCGGTGTGGATCAGCCGTCGCGCGAACGGCGCGACGGAGTCGAAGTATCGACGCTGAGCTTCCCCGTGGATCGTGCCGAAGGCCAGCGAGGACTTGCCCGAGCCGGAGATCCCGGTAAAGGCCACGAGCCGGTTGCGCGGCACCACCACGTCGACATCACGCAAATTATGCAGGCGCGCCCCGTGCACCGTAATGACCCCGGTCGGGGCGGCATCGGTTTTGCTGACATCGGTGGTCCCTGTCGTTGATGCCATCGGGACAGCCTATGGTTCCCGCAGTCTCGGGGGGCATGATGGGCAGATGAGTGAACTTCGAGTCATTGCGACCATCCCCGCCCAAGCCGATGCTATTGATCAGGTCCGCGCCGCGCTCCAAGACCTGGTGGCGGCCACCCGCGCCGAGGACGGCTGCATCGCCTACGACCTGTTCGAGTCCGGGGCCGCCGCTGGAACCTTCGTCACCGTGGAGAGCTGGCGCTCGCAGGACGACCTCGACGCCCACCTTGCCAGCGCACACGTCGCCGCTGCCTTTGCCGCCGCCGGCCCGCTGCTCGCTGGTGAGGTGGCGATCCACCCGTTGGCTCCCGTCGAATAGCGCGGCTCAATCCGTCCCGGCCGAGGGCCTCTGATGACGATGTTGTTGGCGGAAGACCTGCTGTTGTTGTGCGTCGACGACGACTCAGGCCGGTGTGTGATCGACCAGGATTCTCTCGATCGTGCGCTCGCCCTCGCCCTGGTCTTCGAAGTCACGATCCGTGGGCTCGCCGCGCAGGACGCCGAAACGAAGGAATTGAGCCGGGCCGCCGGGCCGGTTTCTGACGATCCGCTCCTAGCGCTATGCGTGAAGACCGTTGAAGGGACCTCCCCGGTCGAGGCGGTCCGAGCGCTGCGAGACACGCAACCCCGCAAGGCCATCACCGCCCGATTGGTCGCCCGCGGCGTCCTGCGCGAAGAAAGAATGTGGTCGCGGACCCGGCACCCACAGCAAGACCCGCAGCCCGAGATCGCTCTGCGCGCCCGTCTTCGCGGGATCATCCTGCTGGGGCATGAGCCTCCGGAGCACGACCTGGCGCTCGTAGCGTTGATCGACAACCTGCAGATCGCTCGCGGACTGTTTCCCCACGAGGATGCTGCGGGCATCGAAGCTGCCACTCACAGGGTGGCCCAGGGATGGGAGCAGGCCGAGCTGATGCGTGATCCGCAGACGCACAAGGAGAAGAAGTGGTCCCGGCTCGACGCTGCTTCGGACGTGCTCGACGTCGTCTTCTCCCCGCTGAATCTGCTCGACGGCTTCTGAGGGATCGTACGCTTTGCCAGATGAGCGGTCGGATCTTCCACATCGCAGATGCCGATCAGTGGAATGCGGCGGCCGCGGACGGATCCTACGAGCAGTGCCTATGGTTCCCGCGGCCCCGGGGGGCCATGATGGGCAGATGAGTGAACTCCGAGTCATCGCGACCATCCCCGCCCAAGCCGACGCTGTCGATCAGGTCCGCTCCGCGCTCCACGATTTGGTGGCTGCCACCCGCGAAGAGGAAGGCTGCATCTCCTACGACCTCTTCGAGTCCGGGGCCGCGACAGGCACCTTCGTGACGGTGGAGAGCTGGCGCTCGCAGGACGACCTCGATGTGCACCTGGCCAGCGCCCATGTCGCTGCTGCCTTTGCCGCGGCCGGCCCACTGCTTGCCGGCGAGGTAGCTATCCACCCGTTGGTGCCCGTCGAATAGCACGGTGAGCGCTCGGATCTTCCACATCACCGAAGCCGAGCAGTGGAAGGCGGCCTCAGCGTCGGGGCTTTACGAGGGATCGACTCGTGACCGAACCCTGACGCAGGTCGGCTTCATTCACTGCTCGTGGTGGGAGCAGGTGGCAGCGACGGCGCAGTTCGTCTACGCCGGGGCACCCGAGCCGTTGGTGGTCCTGGAGATCGATGTCGAGATGCTGGCGGCGACGGGCGTGCCGGTGCGCCACGAGCACGGGGATCCCGCCGACAGCTCGTCGCCAATCTTTCCGCATATCTATGGCCCCCTTCCGACCGTGTGTGTATGCCGTGTGCTCACCGCCCACTTCGACGACCGCGGAGCCTTCGTGGTCGACCCGGCCGGTGGCGAACTAGCCGGCTGAGCTCTGACCTGCTGAGGCCTGGTTAGCCGGTTGGGGCCGCCCCGCACCGACGACACGCCGGTCACGAACGGCCCTGGCGTGCACGTGCTCGCTGTGGCCGCTCAGGTCGGGCGTGTCGTCGGCTCGAGATGGCGATTCGGTGAGATGGCGATTCGGCAGGGCGGTCTCACGGCCAGGTGGACGCACGATCCGATGTGGTGATCTCACGGTCAGGTGGACGCACGGTCGGGGGAGGGCGAGGCGCGGCTAGTCGACGTTCGAGGAGATCTTGGCCAGGACCTCGGGCCATCGGGCATCTAGCCGCGCTCCGCCGAGGCGCACGCCCAAGCGCAGAGCCAGCACACCCCATACCGGGCCGAGCACCAACGCCACCCACCCCAACACCGGCAGCCAGATCGCGCCGATAACGATGGCGGCGATCGGAACAGCAACCGCGATAGACAGGATCATCCCGAGGAAGACCGCGATGAACGACTCAAACGAGGTCCCACCGCCCGAAGAGAACGGACTGGCCCCGGGGGGAGGTGCCGGGCCTTGCCAATGAGCGGTGACCCAGACGCCCACACCGGCCCCGCCGCCGAGCATCGCGGCACACATGCCGATCGCGCGGGGCAGCTGGGTCCACGCGTCGGTTAGCAGGGTGATGCCGAGCAGCGACACGACGACCAGCGGCACCGACCACACGAGCACGGCAAGTGCTCGGCCAGCCAGGTCGACTCGGCCCGGGATCCCGGAGGAGATCTGCGTCCAGAAGGCCGACCCGTCATACGAGATGTCCTGACTCAGCGAGATGCCGACCACGTAGGCCAAGACCACGGGCATCCAGATCAACCACGTCCCGGCTCCGACCGTGACCACGTTGGCCAAGACGATGGCGACCGGCGCGATGATGACGCCGGCGACCGAGGCGATGTATCGCGGGTCGCGCCGCCAGTAGCGCAGGCACTTCACCGCGCTGGCACCCACCGCGTTCTCGGGCAGGATCCGATCCAGCAACGTGCGGCCCTGATGGACACGCACCGATGACGACCCGGTGGCCACGGTTGAGGTCAGCCGGATCGCGAGGAAGTGATGCCACGTCACCGCCAGCACCGCCACCAGGAGCGCGGACAGGATCAGTTTGGCGATCGCGGCGAGGGGAGCGCTGGAGGCGGCATCCACCGGTGCCGACCAGGCCCACCCCAAAGGTGTCCACCCGAGCACGGCGACAAGATCCAACACTCGGCGCTCGATGTCTTGTGGCTCGCCGACCGCAAAGGCACGCGCGCAGTGAGCAAGCAGATGAGTATTCCGAGCAAGGCCCCGATGAGGGCCACCAGCGCCGGGACGATCCCGCGGCTCCACGTGACCACGGTGGCCAGTGCGATCCCGATCGTGACCAGGCCTGGGACGCCGACGGCACCGGAGGCTAAGAGCCCGGGCAGCAGTTGCCGCGCCGACAGTGGGAGCAACGCGAATCGGCTCGGATCAAGGGTCTCGTCGGTGCCAAACATCAGAATCGGCAGCACCATCCACCCGAGCACCAGCCCCGACCCGCCGAGCACCACCACCAGGCTGGCTTGATCGACGGGTAACAAACGCGCGGAAGCCACGCCGCAGCGACAACTTCAGTCTGACGAGGAGCGCAACCACGCCAGTCCTTCAGGATTGGTCTCCTTGATGCCGACAAGGGTGAGGAAGCGCTGCTGCAACGACATCCCGTCTCTGACCTCGTCCAGCGACCCCTCGGCGAGCACTCGACCTGCGGCCACGACCGCAAGCCGTTGGCAGAGGTTCTCGACCAACTCCATGACGTGACTGGACAGCACCACCGTGCCGCCACCGGCCACGAACTGTCGCAAAATGGAGCGGATGACCTCACCTGAGACGGGATCGACAGCCTCGAAGGGCTCATCGAGCAAGAGGAACCGAGGTGCGTTGATCAGTGCGCTGGCCAGGCCGATCTTCTTGGTCATCCCGGCTGAGTAGTCCACGACCAGAGTGTTTGCGTCCTCGGCGAGGTCCAAAGTGTCGAGGAGCTCGGCGATCCGCGGCTCCAGATCGGCGGTCGGCACTCCACGCAACCGGCCGACATACGTCAGCAGTTCGCGACCGGTGAGGCGGTCGAAGAGTCTTAGCCCATCGGGCAGGACGCCCATCAGCGCCTTGGCCCCTTGAGGATCGGACCACACGTCGTGGCCGAGCACGGTGGCGCTGCCGTAGTTCGGTCGGAGCAACCCAGTGGCCATCGATAGTGTCGTGGTCTTGCCTGCGCCGTTCGGGCCGACGAGGCCGAACATCACCCCGGCGGGCACGGTCAGCGACAGGTGGTCCACAGCGCGTTGGCCCCGAAGTCACGGACCAGGTCGATGAGGGTCAGCGCAGGGACATCAGCCATGGAGCGCACGCTAACAGCGCACCGTGCGCTGGGTGGTGGCACTTGCCAAGACGCTGGTCTGGGCTCAGAGTCGGGGGATGAGATCGCCTGTGAGCACCGTGGTTTTCGACGTCAATGAGACGCTGTCGGATCTGACTCCGATGCGTGCCAGATTTGCCGACGTGGGAGCGTCGGTTGATCTCGCGCCGCTCTGGTTTGCCTCGGTGCTGCGGGATGGTTTTGCGCTGTCGACGTGCGGGCAGGCGGCCGGATTCGCCGACATCGGCCGGGCGGTGCTCACGTCATTGCTGCCGGAGACTGCGCTGAACCGGCCGCTGGGTGAGGCGATCGATCACGTCATGGAGGGCTTCATGTCGCTCGACGTCCACCCGGATGTGCCCACGGGGGTCGCCGGGCTGGTCGAGGCTGGGCTACGGCTGGTGACGCTGTCGAACGGGTCCGCGGGAGTTGCCGATGCGCTGCTGACCAAGGCTGGGCTGCGGGATCACTTCGAGGCGTTGCTGACCGTGGAGGATGCCGGTCTCTGGAAGCCGGCCCGGTCGGCATACGACTATGCGGCGAGGTTCTGCGGGACTGAGGCCTCGCAGATGCTGCTGGTAGCGGTGCATCCCTGGGACCTGCACGGCGCACATGCCGCCGGTATGCAGACCGCCTGGATCAACCGGACCGGCACCGCATACCCCGAGCACTTCACCCGCCCGGACATCGAAGTGACCGGCCTCGACGAGCTCCCGGTTGCCCTTTCGGCCGGGAGTTAGATCGGCTGCATCGACTCGCAGAAAAGTCACGCCAAAACGCCGAATCTCGTGCATTTCCCACCAGTCGATGTCGCTCGCGAGAGTTGGGGACAGTGGTTAGGGCGCTGTGAGCCGCAGAACGGCATCGAGCCCGCGTCGAGGGCCACTGGTCGGCGGCAAGATCAGCGTCCGTATGCCGAGTTGAGCCGCGCCCGCATCGTCGCGCCACGAGTCCCCGACCATCAGGGTGCGAGAGGGCGAGACGCCGAGGGCCTTGACCGCATACTCAAAGATGGCCGGGTCCGGTTTGACGGCTCCGATCTCGAACGAAAGCACGATGGCCTCGAAGTAGCCCAACACGCCTTCGTCGGTTAGCAGAGGGCGGATGTCGAGCCCGATGTTGGACACGACCGCGAGGTGCGTTCCCTGTGTATGGAGCTCACGCAGCACGTCCGGAACGTCGTCGAACAAGTGCCACTGGGCCAACAGCCCGTCGTATAGCGTCCCGGCCAGTTCGGCGTCCATGCCGCCGATGTCGATCATGGTCTTCGTGGCGACTTCGCGGTGCGCCCGGGCGGATAGGTCACGGCGGGCGGTGGGGTCGATCTCGTGGGCATGGACTCAGAGATTGGCCAAGAAAGCACCGTGGCGGTGGTCGGCGTCGGCGTCTGCCGGCCGACCGAGCTGCTCACGGGCGGAGGTCAGCCAAGGCCGGGGTTGAGGCGCGCGCTCCAGGGTCTGGTGGAAGTCGAACAGCACCGCGTCGATCGGCTCCACCTGCGCAGCCTCGCATCGACTCGCAGGAAAATCACGCGAGAAGGCCGAAACCCGTGAATTTCCTGCGACTCGATGAGACAGGGGCGAGCGGTTGCCGCGAGGATCCGGTGGTGGTTCGCTGGCGAGATGGCACCTGAGGCGAAGGCGCTCTATCGGCGATGGATCAACGAGATGTGGAACGGGGACCACGATGTCGCTGGCAAACTCGTGACCGAGGGCTTCGTCGGGCATTGGCCGGATCGGGACGTTCATGGAGTCGACGGCCTTCTCGATGCCATGGCCCCGCTGACCGAGATGTTCGAGTCGATCAGCTTCGAGGTCGAGGTCGGGCCGATCAGCGACGGCGACCTGGTGGCGGGCCGATGGCGGGGCAGCGGCACCACCGCAGACGGTGAATCGATGACCTTTGTCGGCAACGACCTGCTCTGCATCGCCGACGGGCAATTCGTCGAATACTGGGTGGCCACTCAGCCCGTATAGCGCTCGGCCTCGGCCAGCCGTTGCCGCAACTCCTCGCTGGTCACCTGGCGCGGCGCGCTAAAGGAAGCGTCGGCGGCATACGGCACCGCGTAGGCCGCGGTGTCCCGCTGGAATCGCCAGCCTTCAGCGAGCGCTCCCACGTCGACCGTGTCGTAGCCGATGGCATCGAAGAACTCGGTCACGGTGGCCTTGGCTTGGTCGTCGTCGCCAGCGATGGGCAAGGCGGTCCGCTCGGAGCCCCTGGGCTTCGCCAACGACGCCAGGTGCTTGAAGAAGATGTTGTTGAAGCCCTTCACGATGCGAGAGTCCGGCAGGTGAGCCTGCAGCATTTCGGCGGTCGTAGTCCTCTCGGCGTCGAGATCTTCGATGTGGCCGTCCCGCTCCGGGTAGTAGTTGTTCGTGTCGATGACCACGGTGCCCGCCAGCGGTTCGACCGGCACGTCCTGATAGGCCTTCAGCGGCACCGTCACGACCACAAGGTCACCCGCTGCTGCGGCGTCATGCGACGTCGCAGCGGTGGCATGATCACCCAACTCGGACACGAGGTCCCCGAGTGTTTCGGGACCGCGACTGTTGCTGAGCACGACGTCGTACCCCGCATCGACTGCGAGTCGTGCGACGGTGCTGCCGATGTTGCCGCTTCCGATGAATCCGATGGTCGTCATGTCAGTCGGCAACGACCGAGGACCTTCGGGGATTCCGACAGCGATTCAGCCGGCCTCAGTGAACAGGCAGAACGGATGGCCGGCCGGATCGAACAGCACCCGCACCTCCTGCTGTGGCTGATGCTCGGCCAGGCTGGCACCACATTCAACGGCCCAGCCGGTGGCAGCCTCCAGGTCCTCGACGTCGATGTCGAGATGCTGCGTGGCGACGGGCTGCCCCTTACGGGCGGGCCACACCGGGGGCTGCCCCTTACGGGCGGGCCACACCGGGGGCTGCCAGGCCGCTTCATACTCCACGTTCACCGTGAGTGACCCGCGGTCGTGGGTAGCTTTGAATTGGGCCCAGCCAGCCTCCGCTGGCTCGCCGGGACCGGCCGGTTCGGAAGCGTGGACGGTGGTGGCGAGCAATCGCGCATAGAAGTCGGCGAGTGCCCGCGGATCGGGAGCCCCGATCGTGACCGAAGTCAGTTGAAGGCGAGGAGTTTCGCTCACAAGCGCTAAGGCCTCCTGACATCGGGTGGGTGAACTCGTCGCAGATTAATTCACTCGTGGTGTGTCCGCGCTCGGGGCTACGGTCGAAGCATGACTGAGCCGCAGGAGCATGAGTCCGCATCCGATGAGCAGGGCCGACCCGACCCGCCGCAGCATGCCGGTGAGGTGGAGACTCTGCTGGGCTTTCTGGACTATCACCGCGCGACCTTGGAGTGGCGGTGCCGAGGTCTGGAGGACGAGCAGTTGCGCGCGACCCTGCACCCCACGTCGATGACGCTAGCCGGCATGCTCAAGCACCTTGCGCTGGTGGAGGATGACTGGTTCACCGCCAACGTGGGCCAGCGGGCCATGCCGGAGCCCTGGGTGAGCGTGGACTGGGACGAGGACTGGGACTGGGATTGGCATTCGGCCGCACAGGACAGTGGAGACGAACTGCGGGGGCTGTGGCAGCTAGCCGTCGAGCGTTCGCGCGCGGTGGTGTCGTCGCGACTTGGCGAGGATCCCGACGGTGCGCTCGAACGGCCCTATCCGGCCTTTGGTGGGCGCGGGGAGGTGTCGCTGCGATGGGTATTGGTCCACATGATCGAGGAGTACGCACGGCACAACGGGCACGCCGATCTGCTGCGCGAAGCGATCGACGGTGAGACGGGGGAGTAGCGGCAGGCGGAAACGTCGCTGCTGACAGACTCGCCGGCATGAAGAAGTCACTGATCGGGCTCGTTGCGGCCAGCGGGACGGCATACCTCGTGTTGGCTGGCGCTCGCCTGCGCACCTGGGGCACTCGCGATGACGAAGCAACGCGCGACCTTCCCAGCGAAGCGTTGATGCCGCAGCCCGGCGCCGCACTGACCCACGCCATCTCGATCGACGCCCCGCCGGAGCGTGTCTGGCCATGGATTGCCCAACTCGGTCAGGACAAGGGCGGTTTCTACAGTTACGCCTGGATAGAGAACCTCGGCGGCGCTGGCATCGTGAACGCCGACCACATCAACTCCGATTGGCAGGACCCGCAACCCGGTGGACTGCTGCGTTTGCACCCGTCGCTAGCGCTGGAAATTGTGCGGGTCGTGCCTGGAGAACTGTTCGTCGTGTCCCGCCCGGTCCGAGGCGGCCTGGGATTTCACTGGATCTTTATGCTGAGCCCGCAGGGCCAGGGCGGGACACGGCTGATCGTTCGCGAGAGGTATGTCCTCCCGTGGGCTCCCGCGCGCAGAGTCGCCGCGGTCGTCACAGTCGGCAGCGCGGTGATGTCGCGCAAGATGCTGCTCGGCATCAAGGAGCGAGCCAGCGCTCCAGGTCTCCAGGCGCTCGGAAGCGGTGCATCGGCGGCGCGCTCGGATCGGCCGCCCACGCCCTGATCCGTCGGCGCTTTCGCGAGAACGACCGGAAGTGCCACGCAATGATCGAGTCCTTGCCGAGCGCCATACGCAACGATTCGGTGTTGCCGTTGCAGATCGGCGTGTGGGTGACAATCCGCTGGGCGGTGCGCCGACAGAGCCGCTGCAAAGAAAACCATCGCGGATAGTCCAGCGCCACGATGAGGTCGACTCGCGGCAACACCTGATCAATCCAGATCCCGTATGCCGTGTCGAACACCCAGCGTTCGTCGGCAGCCAGATCGGCGAAGATCTCGCGCTGGCGCTCAGGCTCGACCTGCTGCCAGCCCGGCTGCCAGGTCAACTCATCGGCCAACACGAGGGGGAGGCCGAACTTCTCCGAGATGCGCGTCGCGGCGTGCGACTTGCCGCTGCCGGTCACCCCGTATACCAGGATCCGCTGTGGGGTCGGGTGCTTCGCAGTCATTACGCTTCAGGGTATGCGTGCTCCGACCTGGCAGTCCTTCGGTGGCGATCACCGAGTGATGCGCCGTTTCATGAATATCTGGCCCCCGTTTGCGGGGTCGGGAATCCGTATCGAGCACCTAGGAGCCGACTTCCGCACCGCACGGGTTGCCCTGCACCACCGCTGGTGGGCACGCAACTACGTCGGCACCCTGTTTGGCGGGGCCATCTTCGCGATGACCGACCCGTGGTGGATGGTCTTGGTGCTGCGCAGCCTGGGCCCTGACTACGTGGTGTGGGACAAAGCCGCGGAGATCGAATTCGTCGCGCAAGGACGTTCGACGGTGAGAGCCACGTATGAGGTCACTGACGAGCTGTTAGAAGAGTTGCGGACGGCGGCTGCTGGTGGAGCGAAAGTGCTCCGGTGGTTCGAGACTGACATCGTGACTGACGACGGCATGGTGGTGGCGCGGGTGCGCAAGCAGCTCTACGTCCGAGAGCGGCAGAAGTGATCGGAACCATAGTGCTGCTCCTCGCGGGCATGGTCGTGATCGCGCTGGTCATCGCCGTCAACGGATACTTCGTCGCGCAAGAGTTCGCCTACATGTCGGTGGACCGCAACCGTCTGGCTGCACGCGCTGAGGCTGGTGATGCAGCGGCAGGGCGGGCCCTGAAGGTCACTAAGCGCACCTCATTCATGCTCTCCGGTGCCCAGCTCGGGATCACGGTGACCGGCCTCCTGGTCGGCTACGTCGCTGAGCCGCTCGTCGGCCGGCAGCTCGGGGAACTCCTCGGAGGAGCCGGGGTTTCGATGGCGATCAGCATTTCGGTGGGCACGGTCGCGGCGCTGGTCGTAGCCACGGCGGTGCAGATGATCTTCGGGGAGTTGTATCCGAAGAACCTTGCCATTGCGAATGCCGAGCCGATGGCTCGCTGGATGGCCCGGTCCACCCTGATCTATCTGGCGCTTTTCGGCTGGCTGATCGCGTTCTTCGACCGATCGGCCAACGCGGTGCTCCGCCTGGTGGGCATCACCCCCATCCACGACCTGGACGCCACCGCGACCAGTCAGGATCTCGAACGCATCCTGTCCGACTCCCGCGACAGCGGTCACCTGCCCCAAGAGCTCTTCCTGTTGTTGGACCGCATCATCGACTTCCCGGACCAAGACGCCGAGCATGCGATGGTCCCGCTCTCGCGAGTCGACACCGTCAACGCCGACACGTCGGTGAGCGAGGTGAGGGCTCAGATGGCGTCCGGTCACACCCGATACCCCGTCGTGGATGAGGATGGCGAGCCGATCGGCGTGGTCCAACTCACGGACATCTTGCGCGAGGAGCCGGGGTCCTCGATCGAGGTCTCTCAGATCATGCGCCCCGTCGTCATCGTGCCGACCCTGATGTCGTTGCCGGCCGTTGCTGACGAACTGACCGACGCACACCAGAAGTTGGCCTGCGTGATCGATGAGTATGGCGGGTTTGCCGGGGTCCTGACGATGGAGGACGTGGCCGAGGAATTGGTGGGTGAGATCACTGATGAGCACGACGATGAGATGGATGAACTGATCGTGCCTGGGGCGGAGAACGAGTGGACCATGGACGGCGATGTGCACCTCGACGAAGTCGAGCGCGCCATTGGTCAACAGGTGCCCGACGGTGACTACGAAACGATCGCGGGACTGCTGATCGCGCAGACCGGTGAGTTACCGGGAGTGGGTCAGGTCGTGTCGATCACACTGCCTTTGGACCCCGCGGAGTTGGTGTCGAATGAGCCGAACGACCACATCCTGGAAGTGGAGGTCCTCGAGGTGGCTCGGCACGTGCCGAGCCAGGTCCGCGCTCGTCTGGTCGTGCTGGAGGGTGCCGCTCCTGATGATGATGCCGAGCCCGTCGAAGGTGGTGACCTCCGATGAACGATCCCATCGTCGTGCTGGCTGCCACAGCGTTGCTGATCGTGCTGAGCGGCTTCTTTGTGGTGATCGAGTTCGCGATGCTTGGCGCTCGCAGGCACCGACTCGAAGAGGAAGCGGGAGAGTCCCGGTCGGCGCGGGCCGCACTGCGCGGCGTCAACGAACTCACCGTGATGCTGGCCGGGGCACAACTCGGCATCACCGCCTGCACCTTTGCGCTCGGTGCCGTGACGAAGCCGGCGGTCGATACGTGGCTGGAGCCGGTATTCGAGATCTTCGGTATGCCGGGCTGGCTGGCGGGCGGGGCCTCGTTTGCCCTGGCGCTGCTCGCCGTGACGTTCTTGCACCTGGTGGTGGGGGAGATGGCGCCGAAGTCGTGGGCGATCGGGCACCCCGAAACGGCAGCCAAGCTGGTCGGCATACCGGCGAGGTGGTTCATCGCGGTGGTCCGGCCGTTCCTGCTGGGCGTTAACGCGGTGGCCAACAAGCTGGTGGCCGCCAGTGGGGTGACCCCGGTCGACCGGGCCGCAGTGGGTGGCCAGGACGTCGAGACGATCCGTCAGCTAGTCGACCAATCGGCCGCCAAGGGCTCGCTTGAAGGGGCCTATCAGACGCACATCACCCAGGTGTTGGAAATGGAGAAGCTCACCGTCGGTGACTTGCTGGCCGAAGGCGGCAGGCCGGTCGCGGTGGGGGTCCACGCCTCGGTAGGCGAGCTGCAGAGCGCGGCGGCCACCAGTGGGCACTTACGCATACTGCTGACCGACGCCGATGGAAGCCTGAGCAGGGTTGTGCACGTCCGGGACACCCTCGACAAAGCTAAGGACGCACCTGTGGCTGACCTCGGGCGATCCGCGCTGCGACTAAATGCCGAGACGCCCGTCTATGAAGCGTTGGGCTTCATGCGCCGGCAGGGAGAGCAACTGGCCGTGGTCACTTCTGGAGCTGATGCCCTAGGGGTGCTCACCGTGACCGACATCCTGCGCCACGTTTTGCCGCGCCACCGCGGGGTGCGCGCCACATCCTGAGGTCGATCCGCACTCACTTGGGGCGACGGGCTGCGATCAGCACTTGAGGACTGCCTGCTGGCAATCGCCATCGCCGATGTGCGTGCCGATCAGCACCTGCTCAACGGTCACCAGCGCCCGGACGAACGACGCCAGGACGCTTGGGAGTTCGCTTCGACTTCCGATGATGGCCGAGGCCGAGCGGTCGATTCTGGCCCGGGACCTCCTTGCGGTTACGGCGGTGGGTGTGCTCCGTCGCGCGCGTGTGGGTGCCAACGTGTGCCGGGCGATCGTATTGGGCCCGCGTAGGACTTGACTGCGCGCCAAGGCCGATGCGGATCTTCGTCGCTGTCGGCTTGGCCGTGCTCTTACTCGATGGCCGGATTCGATCCGATGGACTCCTTCCCCTTTGTGGAGTTAGACCGCCTCATCAAGCCCCTTCTTCTTCAAGATTTCGCGTTGATTCGGGTTGATGGAGTCCCGGAACGGCGTTTCAACGACGACCGCCTCGACGGGGGTGCCAGGGATATCGGCATACTCATCGGGTAGGTGCACCCACAGTTCGGTGCCGGGGGATTTGAAGTCCAGTGGCACATAGCCCATGGCGATGTTGGTCGCGAGTTCGGGGGACCACCACGGCGAGGTGACGTAGCCGACGGGCGCGGCATCGGAAGCGGTCGAGATCAGCCAGAAGTCTGGTGCGTAGTCCGTGATCGGTTTACCTCCAAGTTTCAGTCCTACCTGAACGTGGGTGAAGGGCGGGTTGCCCGCCTCGATGCTCTCGCGTGCGATGTTCAGGGCCCTTTTGCCGATGTAGTCAGCTTCCTTGTTTCGGGGCACCTGATAGGCGAGGTTGGTCTGGAACGGCAGTGTCTCCACGTCGATGTCTTGGCCCCAGGACTGGATGCCTGCGGCAATACGACGGTGGTGAGCGGGGGCGACAACCATCAAGTCGTGGACTTGACCGGCCTCCAGGACCGCGTTCCACATGTCTTCGGCGTGCAACGTCGCGTCATACAAGTAGATTTCGTATCCCTTTTCGCCGCTGAACCCGGTCTGCGACACGATGACGTCGCGTCCGTTGATCACGCCAGCGAGCATCCCGTAGGAAGGGATGTCTCGCACCGCCTCACCCACCAGGTCGACCATGAGGGCCTCGGACTTGGGTCCCTGGATCTGCACGGGTGAAACGTCGATTTCGGCGATGGTGACATCAAAGCCTTTGCCGACGTTCACTCCCTGCAACCACAGCAGCACATCACTGTCGGAGATGCTGAACCAGAACTCATCTTCGGAGATGCGCAACAGGATCGGGTCGTTCAGGATGCCGCCAGCCTCGTTGCACAAGATCACGTACTTGGCCTTCATGGGCGCGATTTTGGTGGCGTCTCGAGTGATCACGTAGTTGGTGAATGCCTCAGCCTCGGGTCCTTTGACCTGAATCTGACGTTCGACCGCGACGTTCCACATGGTGACGTGATTCACCAAGGCGTCGTACTCGGTCATCATGCCGCCGTCTTCGGGACGGACGTAGCCGCGCGGGTGGTACATGCGGTTGTAAACCTGGGCTCGCCAGCAACCGGCCTCAGCGGACAGGTGCCAGTACGGAGACTTTCGAACGCGGGTGTCGATCAACATCTGCACCGGGGTTGGCCCGGACTGGCGGAGGTTGATGGGCACGACGCGGCCGCTCTGGTCGACGGACGGAACGTTGTTACTCACAGATCTTCTCCTCGGCGGAATCATATTGTGGAACCTACTTCCACAATATGATTCTGAGGTCACTAGGCCGATCTGCGCAAGGGCATCGGCATCGAACCCCCTATGGCGATCCCGCACTGGCCAAACTGCCGGTCACCGGCGACATGCGAAACGACCTCGTAGTGGCGTGCGACGCTCGTTCTCAGCGCAGCATTCAGGTGGGGCGCGCGGCGGAGGCCAGGTACCGCGGCCACGTACCGGTCGAACTGGCACGCACGCTCGGGGGCGAGATCGACCCGGTCAAGCTGGCGGCGGCTGCCAAGTCGGGCAACCACGATCCTCAGGCGATTAAGTGGCTGTGGCACTGTCTGGCAGGTTCGGGCCGAACGGTGTCGGACTACCGAGATGACGAGCCCCCAGTTCCAGGACCCACGGATAGCGACGTCCTGTAGCCGGACCGCTGGGAATACCCGCAGGTCCGCGCTCCAACTGTCCCTCGACGTCTCCTAGCTCCTGTCCGGTGAAGATCTCCGCTGAGGTGCGTCAACCGGGACGATCCATCGGAGGCTGAGGAGCCATGCTCCATAGTCCCGTGGTCGATGATCTGGATCCAGTTGCCGAGCTCGGTCAGCCGGTCGTGCTCGTCTTGGACGTCGTCCACGGCAAACCGGGCAAGCGGTATGCCGTCTTCGACCAGGGCCTGGCGGTAGGGCTTAAGATCGCGGCCGATGATCGGCGCTGACCTGAGCCAATCCGGATGCTCGGTCAGCGCATCGGATTTCACGGGTAGTACCCGAGGACAACCATGAGGACCAGCACGACGAAGTAGGACTCGACTCCGTGCACGATCACGCTCATCCACAGGCTTTGGTACCGCTTGGCGACCCAGGCGTAGCCAAACGAGCTGAGGATCATGCTGGGCCAGAACCAGATCTTGTGCACGTGGTAGAGGCCGAACAGCACGGTATTGGCCACCCAGTCCCACCGGCCGAAGACCCCGGTCATTCGGGGCAAGAGCACGCCGCGGAAGAGCAGCTCCTCACCCAGCAGGTAGTTGAACAGGCAGCTCGTCAACGCCAGACCCAGGATCCACCACTGTCCCTGCAGTGCCGGGTCGGCGAGACCCTCGATCTGCACGTGGTCCGGCTCGGTCAACAAGGGGAACCAGTCGGTCCAGGCCGCATCGAGGCGCGTCGCGAGGTACCCTCCGAGCACGTTGGCGCCGATGGCAGGAATTACCCACCACCACAGCACCCGGCGCGGGCGGCCGGTGCCGGGGTCTCGCGGCCCGTTGAGCCGGATCCGGGCCTTGACCTCGGCCCACCGCAGGGCACCCAAGTCATGCCGCAGCACGATGAGGGAGACGACGAACTGCCACATCATCCCGAGCACCATCAGGATCCAGTAGATGAGCCCGGGGTGTATCGAGAAGCGGGGCATGAGGGCTGGAGCCGCGACGAAGGCCAACAGGCCCATCGGTGCGGTGACCGAGGCCCAGATGACCAGGATCTTGGTCAGCGAGTACTGCTCAGCGTCGGCCGGAGCGGGACGCGTGAATGGTGCGTGGGGGGACTCGGTCCCCGCGTGGGTATTCATGATCCACAGCCTTGTTCAGAGTGCCCGTGGCGCACATCGGCCCGACGACGCGAATCCGCTACGATCTCGTACGCCCTGCGGACGACCTCGACCTACCCTTTCAGGGTGATGCGCGGTGCGACCGCCGACGAGTACGTTGCAAGCATGGCCCTCAGCCGGTGGTCCCAGCGTTGGTTCGACATTGCTGTCGCTGGCGTGTTCCTAGGCATCGGCTGGGTCAGTTCCACCGCGACCACGGCCACCTTCCCCGACTTCGTCTACGCTCCACGAGACGGGCTGTTCGTGGTGCTGCTGGTCCTGGCCACCGCGCCGTACGCCTGGTGCCGCCGCCGGCCCGACATCGCTTTCGTCGTGGCGCTGGTGTCCACGACGACGCTGTGGGCCTTGGGTTACAACGGGAGCGCCCTGCCGATGTTCCTCCTGGTGGGTGCCTACTTCGTCGCCAGCACCTGTCGGCCCCGGCAGGTATTCGTCTGCGGCGCGGCAGCGTTGGGCTGCTTCGCGGTCCTGTGGTGGGCCGGCGGAGCACCGTACGGAGCGACCGAGGCCGCCGCGTCGGTGGTCGGCGTCGCCGGCGCAATGGGCCTGGGCCGAGCCAGCCGCCTGCGCGGGGACCTGGCCGAAGCTCGGGCGAGCGCGGCCGAGGAGGCTGCACAGCGTAGCGCCAGCGAAGAGCGGCTACGGATCGCACGCGAGTTGCACGACGTCGTCGGTCACTCTCTGGGCACGATCGCGGTGCAAGCCGGTGTGGGCCGGCACCTGATGAGCACTGAGCCGGCCAGCGCCGCCGAAGCGCTGGACAACATCGCTCAGCTCAGTCGCACCTCACTGGACGAAGTACGCGCCGTGGTCGCCGCCCTGCGCGACGGCGAGCCGGCATACCGACCAGCGCCGGGCCTCACAGACCTGAAGGGCCTGGTCGAGACAGCACGCTCAACCGGGTTGAGCGTGACGCTGACCTTGCCCGAGGCCCCTGAACAGATCCCCCGCCAGGTCGCGGCGGCGGCATTTCGGATCACCCGTGAGGCGCTGACCAACGTGATCCGGCACGCCAACGCATCGCAGGTAAGCGTCCACGTGAGCCACGACAACGGCCACCTCCAGATCCGCGTCCACGACAACGGCCACTTTGCGGACGTTGGCAGCATGGCGTTGACCAGCCCTGGTCACGGCATCGTCGGTATGCGGGAGCGCGCCGAGGCCTTGCAGGGGAGCCTGAGCGCCGAACGTGCCACGGGTGGCGGGTTCTTGGTCACCGCCAGTTTGCCGATGAGCACGCAGGGGGCGCGATGATCAGCGTCGTAGTCGTCGATGACGAGCACCTTGACCGCTCGGGCTTCACCGCACTGCTTGCCTCTGACCCCGGGATCGAGGTGGTCGGCACGGCGGATTCGGGGGACATCGCGCTCAGGGTTATCCGACGCACTCGCCCCGACGTCGTCCTGATGGATATCCGGATGCCTGGCCGGGACTGGGTCAGCGCCACGGCCGCGATCACCGCCGATCCTGGCCTGGATCAGACTCGGGTTATCGTCCTGACGACTTTCGACCTCGATGAGTACGTGCACTCCGCACTCAGTGCCGGGGCCAGCGGTTTCCTGCTGAAGGACGCCCAACCCGCCGATCTGCTCGCGGCAGTGCACACCGTCGCGGAGGGGGAGTCGGTGCTGGCGCCGTCCCTGGTGCGCCGGCTCATAGAGGCCTTCGTGCAGACCCCGGCCTCCCCGGATCAACCGGCTTGGCTGGACTCGCTCACGGCCCGCGAAACAGAAGTCCTCGTCGAAGTCGCGCGCGGGCACAGCAACGCCGAGATCGGATCTGCGCTGCACATGTCACCGGCGACCGCCAAGACCCACGTCGGTCGGCTGCTCACCAAGGTGGACGCACGCGACCGGACTCAACTCGTCATCGCCGCCTACGAAGCCGGCCTGACCCGTCGCGCGCGCCAAGGCATCTAGGGCGCAACTGGAGACCGAACTGGGGTGACCTGTTCCCTCCACACGATCGAGTATCGCTCGGCCGGTCGCCACCAACACTGGGCGGTGCACCACTATGGGACAGATGAGCCGGTATGACGTCGTCGTGGTGGGCGCGGGCATCGTCGGCTTGGCAGTGGCTCGGGAAGTCCGACGAAGAGATCCCGGGTCCTCCATTGCCGTGCTTGAGCGCGAGCACGACGTGGCCGCTCACCAGAGCAGTCACAACTCCGGAGTCATCCACAGCGGCGTGTACTACCAGCCCGGATCGCTGAAGGCTCGGCTCTGCGTCGACGGGGCCGCCCAGATGTATGACTTCTGCGGCCAACACGGCATACCCACGCGCCGCTGCGGCAAATTGATCATCGCGCGAAACTCCGGCGAAGTGGGGCGGCTGGATGAGTTGGAGCGTCGGGGCCGGGCCAACGCGGTGGTGGGGCTGTCTCGCGTCTCAGCCCACGGCATACCGGAGATTGAGCCGAACGCGGTGGGCGTGGCCGCGCTCCATGTCGAGTCCACGGGCATCGTCGACTACGGCCGGGTCGCGCGGGCCATCCGCGATCAACTCGTGGCCGAAGGTGTGGTCATCCTCACGAATATGACAGTGGACCGAGTGAGCCGACGAGGCTCGATAGCCGTGTTGGAGCACCGGGGAGAGCCGATCGAAACGGGCCGAGTCATCACCTGCGCCGGACTGTGGTCCGACCGCTTGGCGAGCCGTTCAGGAGCCGGACCTGACCCGCGGATTGTGCCTTTCCGTGGGGCCTATCTTCGACTGCGCCCCGCCGACCAGCCGGTGGTGAACGGCATGGTTTATCCGGTGCCAGACCCCGAATTGCCATTCCTCGGAGTGCACATCACGCCCACTATCGACGGCGACGTGCTGCTCGGCCCGACCGCGCTGCCGGTGGCCAGCCGGACGGCATACCGGCTCGGGACGCTGGACCTGCGCGACGTGACCCAGACGCTCAGCTGGCCAGGATCCTGGCGCGCAGCACGGCGGTTTTGGCGGACCGGCCTGACCGAGGCACGGCTGGCGGCAAGCAAGCGGGCGTTCGTCGCGGCCTGCGCCGACTACGTGCCCTCGATCTCGGTCGCCGATCTCGATGGGACCGCGTTGGCCGGCGTCCGCGCCCAGGCTGTGGGCCGCGATGGAAGCCTCGTTGACGACTTCGTGATCGAGCGGGAGGGTCCCATCGCGCACGTCCGCAACGCTCCCTCACCAGCGGCCACCTCAGCGTTTGCCCTGGCCACCGAGATCGTTCGACGGGTCGGCCTCAATGACTAGCCGACCAATGATCGCCGGCATGACAGCGCTGGTCCTCGGGGTCATCGCGGCGATCCTGCTGGCGCACGCGCCTGCTGGCTCCAGCCTGCGGAACATTGATATGGCGGTCTCACGCAGCGTGGTGGCGCACCGATCCGACACGCTGTCGGCCATCTTTGGCTGGGCGACCTTCCTGGGCAGCGTGTGGTTCCTGGCACCAGCGACCGTGCTCGTGGTGGCGCTATTGGCGCTCAGACGGCGTTTCGCTGCGGCCACCCTCGTCGGTGGCGCGATGACAGGATCGTGGATCTTGACGTCCACCCTCAAGAACACAGTGGGTCGGGGGCGGCCTGACCCGAGCGACGTCATCGGAGCGATCAACACAGGCTTCGCCTTCCCCTCGGGCCACACGTTGAACTCGGCCGTCTTCATCGGGATCATCAGCGGCCTACTGATCACCATGAGCGGAGTCCATCGAGCCCGTGTCGCGGTGCCGGTGGTGGCGATTCCGCTGGCTGTCTTGATCGGATTCAGCCGGATCTATCTCGGCTATCACTGGCTGAGCGACGTGTTGGGTGGCTGGGCGGTCGCGTCGGGAGTCCTCGCAGTGTGTTGGATGCTCGCGGTGTGGTGGCAGGGCGCTCGCCAACCCTCTTCTGGTCGGGACTCGCCGGTCGGTCACACTGGTCGACATGCCTGAGCTGCCCGAGGTCGAGAGCGCGCGCACCACCATCGAAGGATCGGCTCTTCACCGACTCGTCAGCGAGGTGGACGACGCGGACACCTGGGTATGCCGTCCGCACGCCGCCGGGGATCTGCGCGAGGCCTTGGTCGGTCGGACCTTGACCGCCGCGTTGAGGCAAGGCAAGTCGATGTGGTGCGAGACGTCACCGCTGGAAGGTGAGACGGAGGCCGGCCCGGATCTCGGCATACACCTCGGGATGAGCGGCCGGATCGTGGTGAGCGAGGCCAACGGGGCGCAGGCCGAGGGTGGCGATTGGCAGGGCGGCCGATACGGCAAAGGCGCGCACGGGGCGGATCGCAAGCCAGAGTGGGACCGCTTCACGCTGACTTTCGCAGACGGCGGGACGTTGCGGCTGTTCGACAAGCGGCGGCTGGGCCGGGTCCGGCTCGATCCGCCGTTGGATGCCCTTGGCCCCGACGCCGAGCGGGTTGGTGAGGCCGACTTCGTCGAGCGAATGGGCCGGGGTCGTTCACCGGTCAAGGCTCGCCTGCTCGACCAATCGGTCGTGGCCGGGGTCGGCAACCTTCTCGCCGACGAGACGCTGTGGCAGGCGCAGATCTGTCCGACGCGCGCGGTCGATGCGATGTCCACGAAGGAGCTGTCACATCTGCACGCTGCGTTGGGGCGTGCGACTCAGGCTGCGATCCGTCAGGGCGGCGTGCATACGGGAGAGGTCATCGGTTTTCGTAAGCAGGGCGCTCGGTGCCCTCGCTGCGACGGCGAAATGGTGCGAGACACGGTCGGCGGGAGGACCACCTGGTGGTGTTTGCAAGAGCAGACCGGGTGACACGGTCGGGCTGGGTTCACGCACCGCTCACGATGGCCGGTGCGGTGCTCATACTCAGTGCCTGCGGCACGACTGGCGGTGAGAGCGATGAGACCGAGATGGAGGAGAGCCCGGACCAGGCCGCGTCCTCAGTATCGCTGCCCCCGGCCAACGCTGATGTCGACTACCAAATCGGCGGCGACTACGACCTTGTCGAGGGCACACAGATCGTCTCGCGCGACTGGTTCGAGGGTGAAGCCGCCGACAGTGCGTACTCGATCTGCTACGTCAACGCGTTCCAGACCCAACCGGATGATCCCGATGTGGAGCGACCGGACGAGACCTCCGCGTGGCCCGAGGATGTGGTGCTTACCGCCTTGGCCGAGGACCCGAACTGGACCGGTGAATACCTCATCGACATCAGCACGTCGAAGAAGCGAGACGGAGCCGCTGAGTGGGTCAGCGACATGGTCTCGACGTGTGCGGACAAGGGATTCGACGCCGTGGAGTTCGACAACCTGGATTCGTGGACACGGTTCGAGGACATCCCGTCGGTCCAAGAGCTCGTGCCCTTTACGCGTGAAGACACCGTGGCCTTCGCTTCGCTGATCACTCAGGACGCACACGAAAAGGGAATGGCCGCCGGGCAGAAAAACACGGTGGAACTCATTGATGACGGTTCACGCGAGCAGATCGGCTTTGACTTCGCTATCGCCGAGGAGTGCGGCCAGTTCGACGAGTGCGGGGCGTATGCCGACGCCTACGACGATCACATGATCGTGATCGAATACACGGACGAGGACTTCGATGCTGCCTGCGCCGAGTTCGCTTCCCGCCTGTCGATCGTCCGCCGCGACGTCTTGGTCAGCGGCCCGGTTGACTCCGACTACGTGATGGAGCAGTGCTGACCCAGGCTCGGTCGTCAACCGCGCCGCTCGTAGCTGCGCCATCGTTCGTCGACATTCATACCCAACGACTGGACTGCCCTTAAACTTCTGGCGTTGACCGCCGCGCCGCCGGTGCTGAACGAGCTCTGGCCGTCGGCATACAGAGTCAGCATGCCGAGGGCAGCGATGGCCACCCCCACCCCGGTGCCACGGTGGTCCGGCAAGACCGAGGCCCACGCAATGTCGCTTGTCGCCCCGGGCGTGGTCGCCAAAGCCGTTGCCCCCACCAAGTCGGGGCCGAGCCGCGCACCGAACACGCGTTGCGTGAGCCACAGTGCTCGCGTCGAGGCCTCATCGCGGATCTCGTGCGTCGTAGCTGGAGTCACTGGATAGTCGTCGTGGTTGGCCGATTCGAGGCGGCAGACTTCGCTCGCAGCCTCGACATCGAGCTCGCTGACCACGAAGCCGCGATTTCGTGCGGACTCGACAGCCTGTCGGAGTCGCTGCAGCTGGGCTTCGGAATCGATCACGAGGTGAGCCGCCCAGGACTCGCCAACGAGGACAAAACCGCCCGCCTCGAGCTGGCCCACTGCGGGGTCATCGGCGCGGACGATCCGTGTCTGCGACTCGGCCATCACTGTCGGGACTCTAGGCGTTGACGGTGGTTCACACCGAAACAGGGACCTGCCCCCGAATGGCGTCCACCAGGTTCTCGTGCTTGAACACCATCGTGTCCTGCATCGTCAGCATCTGTCCGAGTCCGGCTGCCTTGGCGCGCGTAAACATGGCGTGGGCAATCGCAACGTCGACGTAGGCCAAGCCCACCGCATTGAAGTAGACCCGCTCATCTGCCGACCTGCGGCCGGGCACCTCGCCAGCCACCACCGCGTCGAGGTCACCGGCGATGTCGGCATCGGTCAACTCACCGTCGCAATACATCCGGCTCAAGGTCTGCGTGCGGTGCTTCACCGTTTCCCACTCGTCGCAGATGATGGTGTCGCATTGGGCCGCGACGGCATACTCGTCCTCCCAGCCGCCGATGTGGCTGTAGAACGCCCCAGGCTTCATCCACTCGGCCTTGAGCAGTGGCAGTTGGGCGCTCGTCGCGGTGACCAAGATGTCGGCACCGTCCAAGGCGGCTCGGTCGTCGTGTCCGGTGCACTCGAAGGTCATGTCGGGGAAGAGCCGGGACATCTCGGAGGCGAAGATCTGCTCCTCATCCGTGTTCAGGTCAGAGACCGTGCAGCGGCGTAGCGAGGGCACAGCGGTCTTCATCGCCGGCAGGTGCATCTTGGCCTGCTCGCCGGATCCGATGAACCCGATGTGCGTCGAATCTGCCCGAGTGAAGTGCTTGGCGGCGACTCCGCCCATCGCCCCGACGCGGATGTTCGAGCACAGGGTGCCGTCCATCACGGCCAGCGGCAAACCGGTGTCGATCTCGGACAAGACGATGACGGCCGCGAGGTTCTGTATGCCGTGTTCGCCGGGATTGCGGGGGAAGACCGACACCCACTTCACGCCGCATACGTGTTGGGGCAGCCGGGTTGCGGGCAGACAGTTGATGCGCTCTTGGGTCTCGTCGTTGAAGATCTGGACGATCTTGTCGGGGAAGAGAATTTTCTTGTCGCGGTAGGGCAACATCGCGTCCTCGGCTGCGGTCATCGCCATGGTGACGTCCAGACACCCGGCAGCGATGAGGTCTCCCTGGGAAAGAAACAGACATTCAATCCGGTGCTTGTGTGGCATCGAGCGTCCCTAAGCCTCTGGCAGGGACATCGGCGGCCCCGCTGATGTCTCACTACTATAGAACGTCGTAGACGACTCGGCGACCGAACCCAGTCGAGCGAAGGGCGCGAATCAACGCTGAGGTAGGACCGTCGCATCGGTGTGGATGAAGTCGTTGCCTATCGCGAGCAAGGGGAGGTTTCGTCGCCTCGCGAGCGCATAGCTGTAGCAGTCACCAAGATTCAACCGGGCGGGATGCCTGCCTCTGCCGAACCGACTCCAGCCTTCTAGTGCGAGCTCGGCGTCGCGGTCATCGAGGGGCACGACAGTCAGCCTCGCGGCGGTGATCACGTCGGCGGCGGTGATCGGCGGTGATGTCCGCCCTCCCAGCACTATGCCGAGTTCGACCACCGTGGCGGCGCTGATGTAACGGTTGGCCGCGCTGGTCAGGGCCGCCTCGACCAAGTCCGATTCGGCTTCGCCGAAGGTCAGCGCGATGAGGGCCGACGTGTCAACGGCAAGGTCGCTCACAGTGGTAGTCCGTGCTCATCCCACTCGATGGATTCGGCTGGCCGTGGGTCGTCGGCCGCGCGAGCCCGAGCGACGAGATCGCGAATGTCCCTATGGAACTTTGTGCGCTGGCTGGCGTCCTCGGCCTCCACGCGTGCCAACCGCTCGCGAAGGGCAACGGTGATGGCATCCGTGATCAACTCATGTGTTCTCGCCGCCAGATCCCGGGCCAGTCGATCCGCTTCTGCCGTCTTGATGCTCAGCGCCATCGTCTGATTCTAGACCCGTGGAGAAGAATCTAGAAATGTGGTTATCGGCAGCTCTACTGAGGCTCACCGTCGGCGGCGTCAGACGATCGAATAGCCACCGTCGATGACGATGGACTCACCCACGACATACCGGGAGGCGCTGGAGGCCAGGAACGTGACCAGCCCACGTAAGTCGGCGGGCTCACCCATGCGCCCCGCGGGAATCCGTCCGCGCCAACTCTCACCGAGCTCAGGGTTGGCGTCGATGAAGTGTCTGGTCATGTCCGAGAGGAAGTAGCCCGGGGCGATGGCGTTGACGCGAATGCCGCGGGCGATCCATTCGGCGGCCAGCGAGCGAGTGAGTTGATCGACACCCGCCTTGGACGCGTTGTATGCCGACTGATGCTGTGGGGTGTTGACGACGAATGCCGACATGGACGAGATGTTGACGATCACACCTCCTCCGTCGGCCTTGAACACGGCTTCGGCGAAGGCCTGGCAGCTCAAGAACGTGCCCGTGAGGTTGACGTCGATGACCTGACGCCAATCCGGCGCGGGCATCGACTCACCGTCGCCCCAGGTCGAAATGCCAGCGGCGTTGACCAACACCGTCGGTGTGCCAAGCCTCTGCGAGATTTCGGCGAGCGACTGAGCTAGCCCGGTCGGGTCGGTGACATCGCACGACAGGCCGACACCCTTGACCCCTCTGGCGCTGGCGAGATCCTTGGCGACTCCGCCGACGTCATTGCCCACATCCTGCAACGCGACATTCGCGCCTAGCTCGGCGAGTGCGTCGGCCATCTCCCAGCCCAGACCGCGAGCTCCGCCGGTGACGACAGCCACGCCGCCCCTGAGGTCTTCAAACATGCGTTTCGCTCCTTGATGTACTAAGCATGAGTGGCAGCGGCCTGTCCGGTTAGTGCAGCGCGGTGGTCGCGACGGCGTCCAGGTGGCCACGAATAAAGCTGTTCGCGTGCTCGGCGAGATGCTCGGAGTCTTCCCAGAGGTTGCGCCAGATGCCGAGGGTGTTGCTCAGAGCCGCGGAGACCACCGCGGAGGAGAACGACTCGAAGACGATCGGCCCCGTGTATCCAATGCGACCCAGACCTTTGAAACAGGCATCGAAGTCGACCGAGCCGGTGCCCAGATAGCCCCGGTGGCTTTCACCGATATGGACGTATCCGAGCCGATGAGCGCAGTCGAGGAAGGGGCTGAAGAGATCTACTTCCTCGATATTCATGTGGTACGTGTCGAGATGGACGGTGACGTTTCGGTTGAGTTCCTCCAGGAACCGCAGGGCCTGACGGCCCCGTGTTGAGCACATTGGTCTCGTATCGGTTGACTACCTCGAGCCCGAGTGTGACCCCGAGCTGCGCTGCCCGGTCGGCGAGGTCACGCAACGCCTCCTGGCTGCTGGCCCTGCCGCGCTCGGTGGCCGAAACCGAGTGCTTGGTCATCGCCCCGTAGAGCACACCGGTCAGGTGAGTTCCACCCATGGCTGCCGTGACCTCGAGCGCTGTCGTGAGCAGCTCCCTCCCAGCTGCGACGATCCCGTCGTCCTCGCTGCTGATGTCCGCGTGCACGGGCAAACCGAGGCTCGAGGTGACCCCCAACCCCTCATCGGCTAGCGCCTGGCGTGCCGTCGCACCGTCGAACGTCGTCGGGTCCATCAGCGGGAACTCGACGAGATCAAAGCCCGCTCGGCGGGTCTTTCTGACCGAATCGATGATCCCCTGTTGGTCGAAAACTCCGGTCCATACCAAGGCATGACAGCCGATGGCTGGACCGTCGTTGCTCACGTCCACGTCGGAGTCCCTCGCTCGTTGCACTCCAGCCGCGGGTGGCGAGGTGCGCTCCGCATCATGCCGTCGATGACCCCGGGATGGAACCCCTTTAGCCGCGGGCGGTCAGCACGATGGGATCACCGTCGGTAATCGCCACGGTGTGCTCGGCGTGGGCTCCTCGGGATCCGTCCTTGCTGCGCAGCGTCCACCCGTCGGGATCGGTGAACAGCTTGTCGGTCCGATGCAGGAACCACGGCTCGATCGCAATCACCAGACCTGGTCGAAGGGGGTAGCCGCGACCGGCCTTGCCGTCGTTCGGCACGTGCGGCTCGCCGTGCATCGTCCGGCCGACGCCGTGGCCGCCGAAGTCGGTGTTGATCTTCAGGCCAGCGCCCTTGCCGACCTTGGCGATCTCGGCCGAGATGTCGCCGATTCGGTGACCTGGCCGAGCCACGGCGATCGCTGCGTCGAGGGCTCGCGTTGCGGTGTCGATCAACTCGAGGTCCTCGGCCCGCGGGGTGCCCACGACGATGCTGACTGCCGAGTCGCTCACCCACCCATCGACCGAAACGGCGAAGTCTAAGCTCAGCAGATCTCCGTCTTGGAGCGTGTAGTCGTGCGGCAAACCGTGCAGCACGGCGTCGTTGACGGACGTGCACAACACCTTGCCGAACGGCATGGCACCAAAGGAGGGGTGGTAGTCGATGTAGCACGACTCGGCGCCGCGCTCGCGGATCATCTGATGCGCTAGAGCGTCCAGATCGAGCAGATTCACACCGACATCGGCTGCCTCGCTGAGACGGGTCAGCACGTCGGCAACAAACCGGCCGGCTGGGCGCATCTCCTCGATCTCGGTCGGCGTCTTGAGTTCGATCATGCAGGCCAGCGTATGCAGTCACCTCCCCCCGGTCCTCACTGCCGGGGGCCCGACCCCCAACGAGCGGTGGCGGGCACCGGCACGTAAATTCGGTGAATGACCTATCCACTGAGCCGCATCCTTTCTGCCGCCACCGCCGCATACGGAGTCTTCGCACTGGTCAAGCCCGACCACCTGGGGTCTGCGCTCGAGGCGCCGAGCGAGCAGATGCCCGCCTTCAACCTGATGGCCTACACCTACGGCGTCCGGGATATCCCCGTGTCTGCCCTGGGCATGTTGGCCTCCTCTCCTCAGTTGGTGACGGCATCGATGCTGATGAGGATCGTTAGCGACTTCAGCGACGCTGCGATCTTGGGCATCAACATGGATGAACCGAAGGTGCGCAGTAAGGCGCTCGCAGTGACTATCGCGTGGGGCGCGCTCAACACCGCGGCCCTGCTGATCGATCGCCGCAATCAGGACTAGGTACCTTTGACCTCGTGGGTTCGTCGCTCGCGAAGCACCCGCAGATAGACGCTCGCCCACGTCCGGAACGGTCGCCAGTTCTTGGACACCTCCCGCAAGGTCACCTCCGGGCCGTAACGCTCCGCGATCTCGTCGCTGAGCCGGCGCTCCTGAGTGGGCAGCGCATCCGGAGCGTTGGCACCGCGAATGACCACGAGCTCCGCGGCAAACGGACCCAGCCCCTTGACCTCTTGGACGCTCGCCATCGCCTCGACGGGATCGACCGATCGCAAGCGAGATCCGTCGAGCCTCCCCTCTAGCGCCGCATCAGCAACGGCGTGGAGATACTCGGCCTTGCGTCCCGGAACGTCGAGGTCCACGCCGCGCAGCACGCTGGGCCTGGGGAAGGCGCCACGCTCGCCGTGCTGCTCGATGAGGCGCTCACGCAGGTTTGCGGCCTGAGTGATCCGGATGCGTTGGGAGAGCACCGACCAGGCTGCTGCCTCGTAAGGGGAGTGGAAGCCGCACGGACGCAGACCGGGCAGGTCCTTCTGCGCTTGGGCGATGACGGGGTCGCGATCACCCACCTCGGGCCACCCAGTTGCGTCGATGTCGATAGCCAGGAATCGACATACCTGATCGGCAGCCGCCTCAAGATCCCCCGATCCGCTCAGCTCAAGATGAGCAGTCTGGCCCTGTTGGCTGATCGAGGCCCTGGTCTGCGACCAGTCGCTCTCGTTGACGAACACGGTCTGCAGGGCAGCGCCGTCTTGCTGCTCGGCCAGCGAGGCCGGCGCGAATCCTTCCCAGAAGTTCTTGCTCGTGGTCAATGACCACGGCCCCGAGACCTCGACGGAAACCCGATGTTCCATACCTTCTCCTTCGTCACGATGCGCGACCAACCATCACGCTGGGAGGAGCATCTATCGGGGCACCGACAGACCTCAGAGAGTCTGCACGGTGACCCATCGGCGGGCACTCGAGGCCATCCGCTTGTCTCGGGTGATCAACGGCACCTCGAGTCCTTCGGCCAGCGCCACGTAGGTCGCGTCGTATGCGGTGAGGTTGCCCCCGAGCGCGAAGATCCGCGAGCGCATGTCGGGACCGGCCGACCACCGGGTGAAGGCAAGGTCGGTGTAGTCGCGCAGCGCATCATCCACCCGGGGGATAGTGAGGTGCCGCCCGAGGTGAAGCCCGCACAGTGCTGAGATGACCTCGATGTCGAGCAGGTCCGGGATGTGCCATGCGCCCCGCGGCAATGTGCTCATGACTGTCTCTTGGTCCTCGCTGACGAGGAGATCAACGACTACTGAGGAGTCGAGAACTGCTGAGACGCTCACCTCTGTTGGCTCGCACCGCGGGCATCCCGCTCGCCTCGGATGACCTCAGCAGAGGGTGTTCCTGAGCGTTCTGACCGAGCACGGATTCGCTCGAAGACGTCCGATCGGCGCGGGCTGTCGGCTGCCTGCTCAAGCAGAGCCTTGAGGTAGGCGTTGAGGGACGTCCCCTCGATGGCGGCGCGGGACTTCAGTTCGTCACGCACGCGCTCATCGACATCTCGGATCTGGACCAGAACTGTAATTCCGAAAGTATATAGATATATGCATCATGCATGAAATCGCCAGAGTCCTCATGGGCTGCTCCGTTCCTCGGCGGCCCATCGGCACGCCTGGCCCTGCGTCCAATACGGGTCTCCGTCTAGCGTCGGACACCCCCAGGTGGTTGGCTCGAGCCATGGGGATGAGGAATGCCTGATCCTGTCCCCGTACGGCTCGCAGCGGCTGCTGTTTATCGAGGTCCCCGAGTCCAAGCGCGTCAAGAACCGGTTGCATCTGGACCTGGTACCCACCGCTGGCTCTCGGGACGAAGAGCTCGTGCGCCTGCTCGAGCTGGGTGCCCGCACGGTCAGCGACCTGCGCCAGCCCGACGGTTCGGGTTGGGTCGTGCTCGCCGACCCCGAAGGCAATGAGTTCTGCATCCTGCGAAGCGACGCAGAGCGCGCTGCCTCGTCATGACAGCCGCCGACGATCGGGTGCGCAACTGGTTGTGGAGTTGTGGACCACGCCCAACTGGCGGGTGTTGAGCCAGCTGATTTGCCCCGTAGCGCGATCCCCTGCGGGACGGTCAGCGTCAATTAGTTGACTCGCTGGTTGGGTGATTCGCGGACCGGTAGTCGTTCCCCAATTGGTGACGGTGTCGCGCTCGGTTCGGCAGTGTCGGTGTCCGTGCGAGATCGGCATGGCAGTGCCTTACGAATGGCTGTGGGAACTGTTTCGAGCTCTTTGCGAGCGTGTTCAGGGACCGCCGTTAGATTGAGCGGGTGGATGTTGTTGGGCTTGATGACGCAGCCGTCCTGGCCGCTGCGGCTGCTGCGGCTGGTGCTGCGGGGGTTAGCGAGTTGACGTGCGTGGTTGAACTTGCGCGCAGCGGACGCACGGTGGTCTGGAGGGTGAGCGACGGACGTGATTCGTTCGTGCTGAAGGTCTAACTCTCCAGCGAAGGCAACGTTTGGGCGCGGGAGGCTAGCGCCTTGGAGGCCTTGGGCTCATCTCTGGTCAGCGCTAACGTCGTCGCGGTGTGTGCTGATCCACAACTCACAAGCCCAGAGCTCTCCGTGAAGCCGCAGACAGGTTGCAACTCCTTGCTCCCGAGGTCGGGGTTGATGTCTCCGATGCTGTCGCGGCGCGATTGTCGCGCGTGTGCGAGGACTTCGCGGTATCAGCGGATGTGCTGTCACCGGGGGACACGTGCCCGGACAACAACCTCATTCGCGACGGGCACGTGACATTCCTCGATTTTGAGTTCGCGGAGGTCCGCCATCTTGCCTGGGATGTGGCCTATCTGCGCGTGCCCTGGCCCACTTGCTGGTGCGCTTGGCACCTCCCACCCAAGGTGAGCCAGCAAGCCGTGACCGAATATCGCAACCAGGCCCGTTCCACCTTGACCTTCGTCGGTTCGCGCGAGTTCGACCACGACCTGGACTTGGCAACGCTGGCGTGGTGCCTAGAAAGCGCGGGAACGTTCCTCCAGGGAGCCCTGTCCCAAGCAGCTGCTGAAGAGACGACTCAGCGCAGACTAGGTCGGCGACTGCTGGTGCAGAACCGACTAGCCTTGGCCTCTTCGTCGAGCGTCGACACCGAACTTGCCGAACTCGCTGGTCGGCTGCATGCCGCGTTGCTCGAAAAGTGGGGACCCGTCTCACTCGACCTTGCGCCTGCATTGAAAACTCGAAGCATTAACTAGTCCACCTTCACCCCAGAGAACGCGGCGCGACCAACTCAGCTTTGGTCGCAACCTAGGACGCCCTGACATGCCGACCGGTCAGGGATCGGCGGCACTGCAGGGCGGGCGCGTATGGGCGGATCGGGATTTTTCACTTCGCGATGAAGAGCATCCGCGCGAGCACGCGCTGTACTTCGCTCAACTCGTCATTGGACAGAGTGATCTCGGGTGCGGGGCGGCG
This sequence comes from uncultured Actinomycetota bacterium, assembly GCA_963803695.1. GTDB lineage: Bacteria > Actinomycetota > Actinomycetes > Actinomycetales > Dermatophilaceae > Ornithinicoccus. Next base: position 361,357 of record CAWDNY010000007.1, on the reverse strand, counting down.
AAGTCGCTGCGCGGCCAGGGTCCGCACCTGCTCGGTGATGACCCACCCGCCACCGGCGTCTATGCGAACTCGATGCAGCCAACCTGGCCGTTGCACCGACGTGAGGGGCAGCACCGTCACCAGCTCCTTACCGGTCAGGTTCAAGTGGAACTCGGAGGAGACGACGAGCGCGGGTCGATCTCTGCCTTGTTCGTGGCCGCGTACGGGATCGAAGTCGCAGAACCACACCGAGCCAGATTCGATCTGCGGGCGGTTCACCTCGTCAACCACTCGTCGGTGAGCGGAGCGTCCGCAGCCGACAGGGCTTCAGCCTCGGCGAGGTAGTTCGCCCAGCCCTGTGGATCATCTCCCCGGTACTGCTCAACGGCCGCGAGGGCGGCAGCCTCCCAGTGCTCATCCAGCAGCCGCTGGATTGCGTCATTGGCGCTTACGCCCCCGAACTCCTCGCGGGCGAGTCGCTGTACCCGCTCGCGGGTCTCGTCACTAACGCGCAACATGCGAGTAGTATACAACCGTGTAAACGATCACGTAGACATCCTTTCGCGTGTTCCGCTGACCGATCGGCGACCGGCACGGGTTCCGCTTGCGGGCATTGCCCGGCGGTCGGTGTTGATGATCGGCTATCCCACGAGGTGGTCAACGGGATTTGGGTGCACATTGCACCCATTCGCGCTATGGTCAACATATGTCAAAGGTCATGCAAATTCGCGACGTCCCCGATGAGGTCCACGACGCCTTGGCACAGACAGCAAAGGCCCAGGGGGTCTCGCTAACCAGGTACGTGCTGCGAGAACTCGAGCATCTGGCCGCGCGGCCACAGATCGTGCGCGAGAACGCCGCGAGCATCCGACGAACCCAGCAGAGTGTCAAAGGGCGACCCGAGCGGGAGATGATCTTGGCTGTGCTGCATGAGGGCCGCGGCGAGTGAAGATCGTCGATGCCGGTGTCATCGTGGAGTTGCTGGCCGGCGACCTCGATCCTGACCTGCTGGGCGAAGAGGAACTCGCTGCACCCCACTTAATCGATAGCGAAGTCACTCACGTGCTGCGCGGCCTTGTCCACCGGGGCGGGCTCAGCGAACAGCAGGGTGACCTGGCGCTCAACGGCTTTACCGAACTCACGATCACCAGATTTGCCGCCGACTGGCTCCGCCCACGCATGTGGGCACTCCGGCACAACCTGAGCGGCTACGACGCCACCTACGTCGCCCTCGCCGAAATGACCGACGCCACTTCCCTACTGACCACAGACGCCCGTCTGGCTAAAGCGCCCGGACCCCGGTGCCCCATCCAGCTACTGTGACCACCTTGCCGGATCAGCTCAGCTGTCCGTTGGCGGATCCCTGTACGGCGATCCGGGGCTGGTGACCGCCACTGGCTGAGTCATCCGAACGTGCCCATCGCCGCGAACGTGATGAACGAGATGAATGCCGAGAACACGCCGAGCAGGACACCGAACATCGCCTTGTTGGGGTTGGTCGCCAAGCCCCGATCCGCACGGTCGAGGCCGATCGCTCCTAAAATCACAGCACCCAAGGCTGAAGGCAAAGAAACGACGTCACCCACGATCGGGATCAAGGCGAACAGCACAGCCAACACCCCCAGGGTGAAGGCTGCATCACCAGCACCGTTTCGCTCCGGCGGACGCCATGGGTTGTCCTGCATGCTCCGCACCTCCATCGGAACATCATTACCGGCTTCGACCCACAACACCCGATGACCAACCCAAGGCAGGCCGAGACTATGCGCCCATGGGCAAGGGGAAACCTCGCACCAGATCATCCTGCACTGTGGTGCCCTCTATTTGGGGTGAAGTTGTGGTTCTTGGTGTCCAGGTGCCGACTGTTCCTGGCGCAGTCACGGTCATCGGACATCTGTTCAACAGGAAGAACCGTAGGTGTTGTCTCCAGTTCTGCCCGCCGCCTTACCGGTGGCCGTCGCACCACGTCATCTCCTGCGACCTCGGGCAGGGTTGGCGCACCCGGTAGAGGTGGGGGTGGCATTGGCAAGATCGTTGGTCATCTGAGGGTGCCACGCCGACGCCTCTAGTCTGATCTGGACCATCATCCTGGACCTCACGCACGGCCGCACTTACGGATCTCCTCGGGCACGGCGGGCCGGTCTTCATCCGGCTGGACCAGCGAGGGGAGGAGGTCGAACAGGTCCCGATGGGCATTGCTGGCCACAGGGCTCGGCGATCCCCGGCGAGATCAGCTATATTTTGCCGGGAAGGGGAGTACTCCTTACTCGCGACGTCGTCATCACGGCTTATGCCCGGCGCGCGAAGCCAGAATCTGGCTGGAGAAGACCTTCATCGTGTACACATCCGATGGAGGTTAAGAGATGAAAACTAGTGTCCCGGGAACCCTGCGCGGCTCGTGGCTGGGCAACGACAACATCAACCGCAGTGCCAGCCAAGCGCTAGGGCTTGTCGGCCTCGCGATCTGGGGGGGTGCCTTGGTACGCATCGTGATCCACGACATCTTCAAGGACCGCGCCACAGCAGACCGCAGCAACCAACCGAACCGGCAGCGCTGGCAGGGGCGGAGGCACTCGACCACCGGCTTACGCGCCGCCGCCGAGCAGCATTTCGTGAATCGACCGGCGGTGGCACTGGCTGCTGCCGGCATTGAGAACGTCGACGGGGGACGGACCCATGGCTGAGATCACCTTGACGACCTGGGTGGTCACCGTCGCCGTCATCGTGGGGCTTCTGGCCCTGGACCTGCTGGTGGGCTGGATCAAGCCGCACGCGGTCGGGTTCCGCGAGGCCACCGCGTGGTCAGTGTTCTACGTTGCGATAGCCCTGGCGTTCGGCTTGTGGTTCATGTCGACTTACGGCACCCAGCTGGGGTCTGAGTACTTCGCCGGCTACCTCGTCGAGAAGAGCCTGTCGGTCGACAATCTTTTCGTGTTCGTTCTGATCATGACGACGTTCGCGGTGCCCGAGCGGCATCAGCACAAGGTGCTCACCTTCGGCATCATTTTGGCGCTGATCATGCGGGCCATCTTCATCGCGCTCGGCGCGGCGCTGATCTCGCTCTTCTCGTTCATGTTCTTGCTGTTCGGCCTGCTGCTGATCTTCACCGCGGTCCAGCTCTACCGGCACCGCGACGAAGACCCCGACATCGAGGACAACGTAGTGGTCAAGGCCGCCCGACGGTTCTTGCCGGTCACCGACGACTTCGTCGAAGGCAAGATCATTACCCGCGTCAACGGGCAACGGATGGTGACGCCGATGCTCGTGGTGCTGCTAGCCATCGGCAGCGTCGACCTGCTATTCGCCCTCGACTCCATCCCGGCAGTCTTCGGCGTCACGCAGGAGCCCTACATCGTGTTCACGGCGAACGCGTTTGCCTTGCTCGGCCTACGCGCGCTGTTCTTCCTGGTGCGTGGCCTCCTGGACCGCCTGATCTACCTGTCCGCCGGCCTAGCGCTGATCCTGGCATTCATCGGCCTGAAACTGATCTTGCACTGGGCGCACGTGGACATCTCCACCGACGTCCCCGAGATCTCGACGTCGCTGAGCCTGATCTTCATCGGTGTCGTGCTGACTGTCGTAACCCTGGCCAGTCTCGCGAAGACCCGCAGAAACCCCGATGCCACCGCCCACGCCGGATCGCTGCGCGGCCACAAAAACTCAGAGCAACCCGATCGCTGATCAAACCGCACGAAGCGACCCCAAGACCCAAGTGCGATCACCACGAATACGGGTCAGGTGAGCCCGCCCATCGCTCGTAAACAGACGGTCAGCGACACAGGTCTGGACGTCGATCATGCGACCCAGGCGTGTGTCGATTGGGATCGGCTTGTGGGTCATCTCTCTGCTAGCATTGATAGCAGAAAGGGGTGATCCCGTGGCTGCTGTGAGTGTGAGAGACCTGGATGATTCGGTGCGTGAGCTGCTGCGTCTGCGTGCGGCGGAGCACGGACGTTCGATGGAGGCGGAGATCCGCGCGATCCTGACCGACGCTGTCAGCCCGCCCAGCGAGACCAACGGTCTGGCCCTTGCGCTCATGACTCGCTTTGGCGAGCTCGGTGGAGTCGAACTCGATCTGCCGCATCGTGTGGAGTTGCCTCGAGCGGCCGACCTCGCCCGGTGACGATCTACTCCGCGCCTGCCCGGGGCACCGTCATCTTGGATACCAATGTCATCTCCGAGCTGATGCGGTCGGCACCGGATAGCCGGGTCCAAGAGTGGGTCCGCCAATTGCCGCCGGCCATGGCTTACACAACGTCGGTGACGCTAGCCGAGGTGAGGTTCGGCATCGCCCGCCTGCCTGCAGGTCGGCGCAGGAACCTGTTGGGTGAGGCTGCAGACGATGTCTTCGGCGCGTTCGCAGATCGCGTCCTGCCTTTCGATGTCACCGCTGCCAGCCAGTACGCCCTCGTCGTGGTCGAGCGTCAGCAAGCGGGGGCACCCATCGCTGGCTTCGATGCCCAGATCGCCGCCATCTGCAGGTGCCACGACGCTGCCCTCGCTACGCGCAACATCGAAGACTTCCGTCAGATCGGGCTCACCCTCATTGATCCCTGGCTCAGCGAAGGGTGACGCGCATAGCGAGTCCGCAGGCCGACGCCGACCGGGACTTGGGGGGTCATCGGCTGGTGATGGGGTCAGGTTGTGGGAGGGGCGGATGCGTCACAGCCCTTCATCCGCTCCAGATCTCCGTGTGCCGCTGGGCGAAGTCCGCCATCGATACCGGGTCGCGGCCGGTGACTTCGTGAACATCATTGGTGAGTCCGTCCGCGTCACCCAGTCGGGCGATGGTGTAGATCGCGCTGGTGACAGTGACCATGCCCCATGTCATGCCCAGTCTTCGACGGGCGTGGTAGGTGTAGCGCAGGAGCCCCGGCTCGTCGTATCGAATCGGGCGGTCGAGCGTGAGGCTGAGTATCTGAGCGACCTCGGCGTAGGTCAGTGGCTCCGGGCCTGTGGCAGTCCAGGCCCGGTTGTGGTGCTTGGCCGGGTCGATCAGGGCAGCCGCAGCGACTGCGCCCACATCGGCGGCATCGAGGAAAGCGGTCGCGCCCGATCCCACCGGGACCACGATCTCGTCGCGGTCACGGATGTCCGTGAGGTGGGTGGTGGTGAGGTTCTGCATGAAGAACGAAGCTCGTATGAACGTCCAGCCCAGCCTCGATGCGCGTAGCCAGGCTTCTATGGCGGCGTGGGGGACGAAACGGTTGCCCTCGGCTCCTTGCAGAGACAAGAAGACGACGTGCTGCACGCCGGCGGCTTTCGCGGCCTCCAGCGAGGGCAGCATCTGTGTCTTCGGCTTGTCGAGTTGAGGTGGGCGCAACAAGAACATGCGCTCGATGCCGGCGTAGGCCGACGCCCAGGTGATCGGGTCGGTGAAGTCCAGGACCGCCGGGCTGATCTGCCTCGCCAACAAGGATTCTTCGTTGCCGAGGCGGGACAACCCGCGGACCGACCCGACAGCAGCACAGACAGGGATGCCAGCGGCTACGAGCAAGTCAACGACCGGGGTGCCCACGTTGCCGGTTGCCCCGGTGACCAGAACCGACGCAAGAGTCATACATGTACAGTGCATGTATGGGATTGAGTGAGGACCTGGTCCGGATCGACGCCGCGATCCTTGATCTGCGCCGCAGCACCGACGTACCGGTCGGCAGTCCCACATTTCGCCACGGGGTGGTGCGGGTCGAAGTGTCGACGGTCTTGGTGGTTGATGCTGTGTCCCGGGCCACCGATGCGCACAGGGAGTGCAGCATCGGCGACGTGGCGGCGGCCCTCCAGGTGGTGCACTCCACGGCTAGCCGGCTCGTCGACCGCGCCGTGAAGGCCGCCATGATCACCCGCGACCGCGCACCCGGTGACCCGCGACGGACCGTCGTGGCTCTGACCCGCGAGGGCGAGAACCTACAACGCGAGGCTGTCCACTTTCGCACCGGGTGCCTGCGGGGCTTGCTCACGGACTGGTCGGTGGGCGAGGTTGCGACGTTCGCCAGGTTGTTGGAACGCTTTGCCCATACCACCCACACCATGAAGGAGTCATCGTGAAGATCGCCGTCCTTGGATCGACGGGCCGCAGCGGCATGTTGCTGGTGCGCGAGTTGTTGCGCCGCGACCACGCCGTCAGCGTCCTCGTCCGCAACCCCACCAAACTGGGCGACCTCGCTCCTCAAGTCCAGGTCCACGTCGGCGACAGCCGCAACCGAACCGATCTCGACCGGCTCGTCGCAGACGTCGACGCGGTCGTTTCGACACTCGGCCCCGCTGCCAAGGAAGCCTCGTTGCACACCGACACCGCACTTGCCCTGGTCGCGGCCATGGATGCCGCGGGGGTGGAACGGTTCGTGGGTGTCAGTGGTGCCGGGATCGACGTACCTGGCGACGAGAAATCGTGGTCCGCGAAGGTGATCTCCAAACTCATCCAGACCTTCGGTGGTGAAGTGGTCAAGGACAAGCCAGCGGAGTTTGAGGTGTACGCGGCCAGCGACCTGGACTGGACACTGGCCCGCCCGCCTCGACTCGTCAACGGCGAGGCCACCGGCCATCTCGAGCACCAAGCCCACCGCTCAACGAACTCCACCAAGATCACCCGCGCCGACCTCGCCACCTTCCTCGCCGACGAGGTCGAGAAAGACCGCTACCCGCGCCAGGCACCTTTCGTGGCCTCCGCGTAAAACTCATCGGTAGCTCCCCCGCCCGACACGCGCACGGGTATGCCCTCAATGTCACCACGTGCACGAATCGCCTTCGCAAGGGCAACCACTCGAGGGTTTGTCCCAACCCAGGAGGGCCGGCGGGAGACGTTCAGTTCGTCCCGCAGACGGATCGCTGACCGGTGACGGTGCTATCGTCCACGATGACTACGTGAGAGACCCTGAATTTATCGCCCGCGTGCGCAGGCACAAACCGAGTGCTCTGATGCCCTTGATCGCCCACTTCGCGTCGACGCATATGGATCGGGCCGATTGGATGCGGGACGGTCAACGCGGGTTTGGCTCGCCATGGGCCCTTGCGGAGATCGCCCGGGTAAGCCTTGCCTACGGCAACGAGTACCGATCGGAAGCGACCCTCGCTGACCTAGTCGCGTGCAACGACGCCTACAACGAACTTGACGACCCTGAGATGGTTGAGGGCTTCAACGGAGATGTGGCCGGATTGTTCCTGCGACTCTGCGAGCAGCTTGAATACCAACTGCCGGTTCGCCACGAGATGGCCCGCGCAATCGCGATCTTCAACCACACACCCCCGAAGCGGCCCCTCCAGGTGATTCGCGACGGGTGGGACACCGAGCTCCTCGGAGCCGACCTCGTCACTTTCGTCGCAGCTGGCCAGCTGCTGCACGTCGCGGCAAAACCAAACCAAGGAAGGTTCAATCCGAGTTGGCTTGACCAGACCAACTTCGACTTCCTCCGAGACGTCACCGACCCTGAGCTCCTAAGGGCGGCGTGGAGCCGCAGCTACCTCATCAGCACTACTGAATTCGCCGCCCAGAACGGTAGGCCGCCCCCGTCAGCATGGCGCCGGTACGGGCACAACCCGCTACTCGGCCGGCCCGCCGTGAGCGGAGTCCACGACGACTGGCTCATCCCCGTTCCCGCGCTTGTCGTTCGGCGTCTCAGCCCGCTCGGTCTCTACTATGCCGGGATCGGCCATTGGGGGAAGGCCTTTGCCGATGATCTCGGCGATCTCTTCGAGCCCTACATCGGCTCACACCTGCGCCTGCTCGGGCCCGAAGTCGTCGAGCCCGGATTCTCTTACGGGTCGGACAACCGCGAGACCGTTGACTTCATCGTCACTTTGCCCGAGCTGGTCGTTCTCGTCGAAGTAAAGTCCGTTCGACCGACGGCGCCCGTCCGAGCAGGCAGCGAGGAGGCACCAACAGAGTGGATATAGCGCTTGCTGGGGGCCGGTGTTCTGTTGCGGAGTGAGCCACTGTTCCGTGGGTGTGTGAGCCATGGCGCTGCTGGGGCGGGCGGCGCTGGGCCGCCCGCCTTTGGTGAGGTGGTTGGTCAGTCCATCTGGTTGAAGTGCTTGCGCATGGAGTCGTCACATTTCAGGACGGTGGTGTGCGCGTTGGTCGTGATCCGATCGACGATGGCGTCGGCGAGGATCTTCTCGTCCATCCGGTCGTGCCACTGGCCAGGTGGCAGCTGTGTGCAGTAGATCGTTGAGGCGCTCTTGTGTCTCCGGTCGATCAGGGTGTGGAGTTGTTGGACCTGGTGCATCGTCGGGGTGGTCAGGAACCAGTCGTCGATGATGAGGAGCTCGACCTTGACGAGCGTGTCGAGGCAGCGTTTCTTCTCGTCGGTGCGTTCGGCGATCGTGAGCCGGTCGAACAGTTCAGCAGCTGGTAAGTAGAGCACCTTGCGGTACTGCTGGCAGGCCTTGTTGCCCAGCGCGCAGGCCACGTAGGTTTTCCCGGCACCGGTGGGTCCTTGCACGATGACGTCTTGGTGCTTGACGAGGTAGTTACCCACGGCCAGGCGGGCGATCAGTTCGGTATCGACGGCCCGCCCGGGCATCGCCTTGATGTCGGCGATATCGGCGCTAGGTTGAGCCAGCCCGGCCTGGCGGCGCAGCCGGTGCAGCTTGCTGTTGCGTCGACGCTCGTACTCCCAATCGACGGCCTGCTTGACCATCTCTGGGCCGGTCAACTTGCCTGTGGAGGGGGTGTCGGCGAGGTTTTCGAAGTACTCGGCCATCCCCGACAGTCGCATCGTCTTGAGCCTGGTGAGGGTCTCGATATCGATCATGACTGGTCCCCGTTCGTGGTGTAGTAGTCGGCCCCGCGCACGAACCCGGCCTCACCCAGGGATGGTGGTGGCGTCGCCTCAGCCGGTTTCCACCCTGCCCACAGCTTCTTGATCAGCGTGTAGGACGGCGTCGGGGTTGCTGCTAGGGCGCGCCCGCAGGTCTCCTCGAGCCGGGCGGTACCCCCTGGCTTCTTGGCCAGCGACATCACCCCCAGGGCGGAGCGGTAGGACTGCTCTACGATCTTGCGTGATCCCAGGATCGCTTCGATCGCTTGGGCTGTGTTCGGGCCGATTGTGGTAGCCCACTGCTCGAACCTTTCTGGGGTCCAGTCGATGAGTCTGGCGCGGTGCGCCGCAGGCATGTGCCCTGTCACGGTGGCGTACCGGCCGTGGACCCCGTTGAGCCGGGCATGGGAGGCGACTCTGTTCAGGCCGTCGAAGACCTCGACGGTGTGCGCGGTCAGGCGCACGTCCAACGAGGCACCGATCAACGTGGCTGGCACGGAGTAAAAATTCTTCGCGACCTGCACGTGGTAGTTCGGGCCAGCTTTGGCCTTACGAAGTTCGGCCAACTCAAAACGTACCGGTGGCAACGCGACCAGCAGCGGCTTCTCGTCGCGTTCGAACACGATCGCCCGGGAGTCCTCCCGCTTCTGAAACGGCCGCGCATTGATCACGGCGACTTCGCTAAAGATGGCCTCGTTAAGGTCGGCCAAGCCCACAAACTGACGATTACGCAGCACCGCCGCGACCTGGTTCGCGACGAACCGCACGCTGCCTTCGACGACAGGCTTATCGCGGGGCTTTTTCACTCTGGCCGGGATGATCACCGTCCCGTAATGCTCCGCCAGCCCAGCGTAGGCCGGGTTCAGTACCGGCTCGTACCGGTCCGAGCGGGACACCCCGGTGCGCAGGTTGTCCGGGACGAGCAGGCGGGTGAGCCCGCCGAAGAACTCGAACGCGTGCACATGTCCCTGGATCCACGACGGCAACGTCATATCGGCGAAGGCCTCCACATACGTGTACGCGCTGTACGCCAGGGTGGCCACGAACAGCCACCCCTTCACCAGTTCACCGGTGACCGGGTCGAGGAACGACATGGTGTCACCGGCCCAGTCGACCTCGAGCTGTTCACCGGGCTCACGCGCGATCCGCATCCTGGCCCCCGTCGACCTCACCCACCGGCGATACTGTTCGTTGAAGAACGAGTACTGATACGGCACCTGATCGCGTTGCCGGCAGTTGGCGACATACTCATTCCACAACAGCAACAACGTCACCGACGCACGACCCAGTTCGCGGTGCACACGCTCGAAATCCGGTACGGCACGATCAGAATCGGGCTTGACCGTCTCGGGCAGCAGCAGGTTGCGGACCTCGTCAGCAGCAAGGTCCGCAACCTGTCCGTAACCCACCCCGAGCGTGTTCGCCGAAGCGAAGACCGTGGCCACCGTGTTCCGGGAACAGCCCAACACATCGGCAATCCCGCGCTGGGACACACCCTCAGCGCGCAGTCGCAGGACCTGTTTGTAGTCGACCATGAAGGCGACTCCTTTCATCACGCCCGCACCCCAACGGCACGAGCGAGACGACAGTCCCACGCACGACAACACCACTACCGTCGACCGTCTCCGGCCCCAACGGTGCCGTGGCTCAACCCCCAACGGAACGGTGGCTCACCCACCCACGGAACAGTGGCCCTCAGCAAGCGCTATATGCAAACAGAGTTGAGACGGATGCTAAACAAGGGCATACAGCAGCTCGAGCGAGCTGACCGGCTGATCGATGAGCAACACCATGCGTTCGCCCATATCCCACGAGATCGCCCTCGCGTTGGGCTGCTCGTGTCCCTCGAGGACTTCCACGTTCTCAACAGCGCATTCCATCGACCGCTGCTGGATCGCGGGCGTCCCGATTTCCCGATCGGCGTTGTCTCGGCTGGTGAAATCGAGCATTGGGTGACAGTCAAAGACATGTCACCTGGTCAAGTCGTGCTCGACGCTCGCGTCGAGCGCACAGAGCACCCGTGGCCGATGGGTGCTGGCATCGCGCTGAAGCAGCAGCTGTACGAACGTAGCCATCGAAGGAACCCCATCGTCGAAAGAGCCTGGTCGGTCGGCCCGTTGCAGCAACTTGCGACACTCGAGCGCCAGGCTGACTAGCACGTGGGTCTCGATCTTCGATCGCCATGAGTGAGCCTCGTCCTGCGATGGTTTGTACTGCGATGGTTTGTACTGCGGTGGTTTGTACTGCGGTGGCCGGTCCGAGGCCAACGCCCACTCGACTGTCGACCTACCGATTCCTGGATCCCGTGTGACCGGCCGTTTCGGACACCATCGGCTTACGGGGCATACGGGATGTCGCGGCGCTGCGCGACGTGAAGGACGGCACCCCAGCCACGGTGAACTAGGCCGCTTACTCGCCGTTCCAGTCGGCAGCGGATCTCTGAGTACAGACGGTCGCGCTGCCACGGTTGCATGGCGATGTGCCCGGAGCACGTGTCGAGCAGCCGCAAGTAGCCCTCAGCGTCGTAGGTGACCTCCCAGTCGAACTCCCGCACAAGGATCGGTTCGAACAACCCGCTGGTCTCGATGTCCACGCGTTGGTCCAGGAGCCCACCCGGCCGGGGGTAGGCCACTCCTTCAGGCGGGCTTTCGCCGATCTCTTCATAGATCGGCTGCAGTTCGGTGAAAAACGGGTCCCCGCCCTCGGGAACGACGTGTGTGGCAGTCCAGAACGCAAGGTTGCCTCCCGCTCGCAGCAGTTCCCACGCGCGCTGATAGCGAATCGCTGGATCGATCCAGTGCCAGGCGGTCGCCGCAAATACGAGGTCGAAGGGCTCATGAACCGCAGGGTCGATGCCCTCGAAGCTACTCTCTAGGACCTCGACCTTAGAGAAGTCCGCCAGGTTGCGGCGTGCCACGGAGGCCAGTTTCGGCCCAGGCTCGACGCACGTGATGCGAAAGCCTCTGCGGGCCAGGGGCAACGTCGCCTTTCCGCTGGCGCACCCGACTTCCATCAGATGGCTGTCTGCGTGCAGCCCAGCAGATGCGATCATCGCCTCGTACAAAGGCTCGGGGTACTCGGGGCGGGCATGCTGGTAGAGATGAGCGACCAAATCAAAGGTTCCGCCCAGCCCACGCTGATCCGTCATGACACGATCATCCACCGTTTCCGTTTCCGTTTACGTCTTCGGTGACGGTTCCTCAATCGACGACTGCGCGGCCGGGGTGGCAACGGACCACTCCACGGTCTGGCTGAGAAGCGGACCGATCGTGCTCACACGCCTTCGGTTCGCCGATCGGGCTGGGTTCGTATAGCCCTGGCAGGATATGTGCGATGACTCGCCCCGCAGCGTTCGCACGGGACCTAGCCACCGCCGCGTACTACGAACAGCGGGCGGGCGAATACGACGAGTGGTATCTCGGACGCGGGCGCTTTGCCCAGCGCGACCGTCCCGGCTGGGATCGCGAACTCGACCAGATCATCGAACTCGTCCGCTCGCTCCCGTCGGCGCGATCTCTCGACGTCGCTTGCGGCAGCGGATTTCTTACTCGCCACCTGGAGGGCTTCGTCGTCGGCCTTGACCAGAGCCCGGCGATGGTTGGCCTCGCCCAGCAGCGGCTCCCGCATGGCATCACGCTCGTCGGCGACGCACTCGAGCTCCCGTTCGCCGAAGGGGCGTTTGATCGCGTTCTGACTGGCCACTTTTACGGCCACCTGCCGCCACAGGAGCGGCGAGACTTCCTCGCCGAGACTCGGCGGGTCGCCCGAGAGCTGGTCGTGATCGACTCGGCGCTCCGCCCCGGCGTGGACGCTGAGCAATGGCAAGAACGGGTCCTCAACGACGGTTCGTGCCACCGGGTTTACAAGCGTTACCTGACCGCCGATGAACTCGCCGAAGAACTGGGTGGCGAGGCGCTACTCAACGGCACTTGGTTTATAGCAGCCAGCGCACGATGGGCACCTCAGCAGGTCAAACCGTGACCGGTCATCGATCGCTCAGCGGAATCCTCGCGGCGTGATAGACACGTGGTTTGCTGACGGGGCTGGTGACTTTCGTCGAAGCGAATGACAGTTGGGGAGAGGGAGCCAGCCCCGTCGAACAGGGCCGGGAGACCCACATGAATGCGGACTCATGCGGCCGACTCTGGTCAGGCTCTCGTCATACCGGGTACATTCGAATCAGGTCCAGGTCGTCAGAACAAGGCAGATAAGGACGATGAAGAAAACCAGAAACCGTGCCAATTGGGTCTCCGGCCTACTCCTCAGTTGGGGCTTGTGGATCAGCGCGCTACTTCTCGACCCGCTCAACGTGTACAACGAAGAACAGTGGGGCGGTTTCGAAGAGTTCTTTCTTGTGACCATCGCCGTCATGGCCAGCGTCAGCATAATTTCGCAGATTCTGTTTGTTCGACCGTATGTCGCGACGTCAGAGAATGTGTTTGTAGTTCAGAACCCGCTCTGGCAGTGGCGGATCCCCCCATCAACCATCGACTCGTTCGAGGATACCTATCCCTATGCATCGGTAATGGTTGCAGGCAAGCGCATCAGGCTGGCAAGCACCGAACGAAGTTTGAGGTCGTTGATCCAAAACGACACCCGGCTCTTGGACAACGTGCTGCAGTTCCGCGCGGAAGGACCACCCTTCGAATCCGGGCAGCAAGAAGATCTGACCTTTCGCTGGTCTCCCCCCACCATTGGCGAGGCGATTCTGGTTCTAGCGTGGGCTGCCTATGTCTTGGCGGGTTGCCTGGCTTCTGCCTAGCAGGCCATCCCCGTTCATCCGAGTCGAAGAATCGTGTAGAGCGCGTTCCCCGCAACCAACCGCCCAGCACACCAGCTGGCGTGCCGCGTCGTCGGAGAACGAAGTTCGCGACGCATGCCCGTATGAGGAACGTCCTGCGGTGCTGAATCGGGCATCCGCATGATTGTCGCCGAAGACGTCTTCGTTTCACCGATTGGGGATCCCGTTCCGGTGCCGCAAACGATTGGTGCCTGGACAACGGTGGTTGTTTATGCCCCGGGTGCCGTTCTCGGACTAGATGTGCCGCAGTGGGCTCCACGAGTGGTCGGCCAGGCTCGATCAAGACCGATGGTCCACATACGTTGCCGCTGCCACAGCCGTCGGCGATCATCGTCGTATGTGGACTGGACTCGATCTGCGGCCGCCGCTGAGGTATGTCGCCTTTATGTCAGTCCTGTCCGTCTTCAGCGTCTACCTGCTGCTGACTTCTGACCTGGTGGTCACGCAGGTTGCGGCGGCGGCAGCGCTTGCCATTGCCCTACCCAGTGTGGCGGTTGGCTTGTTCAAGTATCGAAGCGAGAAAAGCCAGCTTGATACTGGCGGCAGATCAAACCATCCCGAATAAGGAACGTCCTGCGGTGCTGAATCTGGCATCCGCATGATTGTCGCCGAAGACGTCTTCGTTTCACCGATTGGGGATCCTGCTACGGGACGCGCCGGAGTGCGCGGGCCAGCCCGCATCTCCTTCAGCCTCAGTGATTGCCGCGGTAGGCGTCACGACGATGCGCGACGTCGACGACCGTCACTGTTGTTTGGGTGTCATCGATCCGGTAGATGACGCGGTAGGTACCGCGCCGGGCGCTGTGACGGTCGGCCAGCGGTGGACGTAGGCGCTTACCGACGCGCTGAGGGTTGTCGAGAAGGGGGCCGACGATGAACTCATACGCCGCGAAGGCCGCGGCCTCGGGCAGGTGCTCAGCGAGCTGACGGCGAGCAGTGGGCGTGATGATGAGCGAATAGCGACCCGCAGCCTGCGTCACGCAGAGTTCCTACCTCGCTCGGACATCGCTTGGGCGAGGTCAGCTTCAGACTCACCTTCGCCCCGTGCCAGTTCCGCATCGGAGGTCGACAGCCGCTGGAGTGTGTCCGGATCGGAGAGGACAGCAATCGTCTCTTCGAGGGACTCGAGGTCATCGGTGGCTACCAGCACGGCAGACGGTTTGCCGTGCACAGTGACGGTGACACGCTCATGCTGGGCGTGTACACGCCCGACCAACTCTGAAAGGTGGGCCTTCACGCTGGCCAGCGGCATCACAGTCGTCATGGTCATAAGTATGACTATGAAAGCCGCCGATGTCGAGCCTGCCGCGATAGATGGTCGGCTCGTCCCGGTCCACGATGGTCAAACGGTGAATAATCGGCCTATGAGCGGATCTGTCCTCGACGCACTCGACTTCTCCCGGATCAGCGAGCCTGAGCCCAGCGGGAGCCAGCGTGCTGACCTCATGGCATGGCTGGACTATCAACGACACGAGTTCGTCCGCAAACTGCGCGACCTGTCGCCAACCCAGCTGGCGACATGGGCTGTCCCTCCGGTCGAGCTCTCAGTGCTCGGACTAGTGCGTCATATGAGGCAGATGGAACACGCCTACCTGGCCTGGGGGTTCGGCGGCGGACAGCAAGCGGACTACTACGGTGACGACGACTACTCCGGCGGCAGCGCCGACACCGCCGAACAGGACGTTCGCGGATACCTCGCTGAAGTTGAACGGTCCAATGCGGCGCTGGCCAATCACCACGACATCAGCTCGACGGGTCTGGGCCACGGTCGGCCTCTCGGCTTCGCGCTCGTCAAGATGATAGACGAGTACGCGCTGCACAGCGGTCAAGCTCACATGATTCGCTTCGCCGCGCTGGGACGCTTGATCAGATGAGTCCGGCGACGAACTTCCGCCAGTTCGATCGGCTTCTTTAGGGGATCGCGAATTGGTCAGTACGCAAGAAGATCATGTTGTGCGACATCACCTTCGTCGATGAGCTGCGGCGCTCCTTTGGGGTCGGAACATCCGAGGTTCCCCTGTCAGACACCGCAGCCGACCTCTCGCTGGCCTATCCACACGGCACCAGCTGAGGGTTAGGTCTGCTCCTCGACGGCCCGCTTCACCTCATCGAAGTCTCTGCCACGAACACCGGGAAGCACGAAGTCTTGGCCACCAGTCAGTCTCAACGAGACGATCTCCCGATAGCGCGTGTGACGTCCCACCGTCTGGACGTGAGACCACGGCACTCGACGGGTCCGGAACCCGTCATGTACCTCAACATGGGTGGCAGTGAAGGTGGTCCGTGCACTGGAACGCCGCCACAAGACAACAGCCGCTGGAAGGCCCAGTAAGATTCCAACGACGGACAACCACGACACATCGCTACCCGCGGCGATCGACCCGAACAACAACACCAGGACGGCAACAATCACCACGATCCACGCTGGTGCGAGAAACTTCACCACCGGAGAGTCAACTCTCCATGTCTGTGTCTGAGCCAACGCTCCTCCTAGCCGATGGTGTTACGTGGATTGGGGACGATTTTGGCTCTTCCACTCGACCCTTCTGCGAGACCAATTGACCAACAGCAGACCGTCTCTTTGTAGCCCCTGACTGCCTACTTTGACCGGCGTCGACGTGAGACGAACCAGAGGATCGTAACGATTGGCAGAATCGGCAGGAAGAGCCACAGAAAGAGGCCTAGTGACAGGCCTTCTCCCGCAAACAGCGGGGTTAGGAGAGCAACGATCGCGACGAGACAGATGCTGAACGGCATCCAGATCCACTCGGGCGCCCTTTTGGTCCCTGGTGGTAGTCCCCTCCGGTGGGACCCTTTCGATCAATGGCATCCGATCACGCTACGACAATGAGCGCACCAACGCTCACGTGCGGCGTCACCGATAGGGGTGTTGAACGACACCCTGGCTGACCACGGGGAGGTGGGTTGGCGTCATCCGGGGTGAGGACGTCGTCAGTGTCGGGTGGGGTGGGGGTCGGTCTAGGGTTCGCGTCAAGAGCGTGATCATGCTCTGGTAACGCGCGACGGCCCTCCCATGCTTTGGCGAGCAGGAGGGCCGTCACTTGGTGCTTGGAGGGCACCCGATGTTGATGGTAGGCACTGACCTGGTTGAGGTCGAACG
This sequence comes from uncultured Actinomycetota bacterium, assembly GCA_963803695.1. Classification (GTDB taxonomy): domain Bacteria; phylum Actinomycetota; class Actinomycetes; order Actinomycetales; family Dermatophilaceae; genus Ornithinicoccus. The sequence continues at coordinate 344,700 of CAWDNY010000007.1, read as the reverse complement.
ATCGCTGGCCGGTGGGGAGTTGGCCTGCCCTGGGTGTGGGGGTGTGCTGGGACCGTGGGGGCATGCCCGGTCCCGGTCCTGCAGGGGGCCGGACGGGCCGGTGCGGCACCGGCCGCGCCGTGCCCGGTGCGGCTCGTGTAGGCGCACGCACGTGCTGCTGGCCCGGGTGTGGTTGGCGCGCCGCGCGGACGCGGCCGCCGTGATCGGGGCAGCCCTGGAGGCCAGCGCGGCGGGGACCGGTCACCGACCGATTGCGGTCGCGTTGGGGCGTCCGGTGTCCACGGTGCGGGGGTGGTTGCGCCGGTTCAGCATCCTGTCCCAGGAGGTGCGAGCGTTCTTCACCCGGTTGCTGTATGCGCTGGACCCGCGGGCACCTGCCCTGGTGCCACAGGGCGCGGGGGTGCCTGACGCGGTCGAGGCGATCGGGCGGGCGGCCGGCGCCGCCGTGGTCAGGTTGGGTCCGGTGCCCCCGTGGGAGTTCGCCGCCGGGGCCAGCGCCGGTCTGCTGCTGGCCCGGCCTGCGGTTGGGGTGTGAGCAACACGAGTTGACCCTTCCCGGTGGCCCCTGGGGTCGGCCAGGCTCCGACCTTGACCGGTTTCAGTGGAGGTGAAAGGTGGACCATGGGCCACAAGCACAGACCAGGAGACGAACAGGCCGTCCGGGCCGAGCGGGCCCGGGACGTGGCCTTGTTCCGGTACGCGTTGATCCGGCAGGCCGCGGACGCGTCGTTGAGCACCCGGGCGCGTGGTGCCCTGGTCCGCGGCCTGGCCGGGGTCGAGCACACCGGTCCGTTCGGGGACAAGGTGGTCGTGTCCCGGTCCAGCCTGGACCGGTGGATCCGGGCCTGGCGGGCCGGTGGGTTCGACGCGCTGCTGCCCTCGGCCCAGCACGCCGAGCCGGCCACCCCCGCCAGGGTGTTGGAGTTGGCGGCGGCGCTCAAACGTGAGGTCCCGGGGCGCACCGCCGCGCAGGTCGCGGCGATCCTGGGCGAGCACGGCACGACGGTGGTGCCCTCGGCGCGCACGCTGCAACGTCACTTCGCACGGTTGGAGCTGAACACCCGCCCCGACGGGTCCCCACCGAAAGGGTTCGGCCGGTTCGAAGCGTCCGCGGTGAACGAACGGTGGACCGGGGACGCGTTGCACGGGCCGGTGATCGGCGGTCGCAAGACCTACCTGATGGCGTTCATCGATGACCACTCCCGAGTGTTGACCGGGTACCGGTGGGGCCACAGCGAGGACATGCTGGCCCTGGCCGCCGCGTTGCGGGCCGGCCTGGCCTCCCGCGGTCTTCCGCAGGTGGTGTACCTGGACAACGGAGCGGCCATGGTCTCCGGGCAACTCCTGCGGGCAATGGCGGTGCTGGGCATCCGGTTGACGCACTCCAGGCCGGGCCAACCCCAGGGCAGGGGCAAGATCGAGAGGTTTTTTCGCACCGTCCGCGACCAGTTCCTGATCGAGCTGACCGTGCCCGGCGTCGCCGAGAAGGTTACCGACCTGGCCACCTTGAACGAGCTGTTCACAGCCTGGGTGGAGACCGTGTACCACCACCGGGTGCACTCCGAGACCGACCAAAGCCCGCTGGCCCGGTTCAGCACCGCCGAGTCGCCGGTGCTGCCGACCCCGGCGCAGCTACACCAGGCGTTCTTGTGGTCCGAGTACCGCCTGGTGACCAAGACCGCGACCGTGTCCCTGCACGGCAACACCTACCAGGTCGAGCCCGCCCTGATCGGGCGCCGGGTCGAGCTGGTCTTCGACCCCTTCGACCTGGCCGACATCGCCGTGCGCTACACCGGCCGGGACATGGGCACCGCGGTCCCACACCAGATCGGCCGGCACGTCCACCCCGCCGTCACACCCACCCACCAGGCCGGGCCGGCCCCGGCCACCGGCATCGACTACCTGGCCCTGGTCCGTGGCCGGCACACCACCGCGGTGGCCCACCGCGTCAACTACGCCGCGATGAGCAACCCAGCACCCGCCGCCGAGCCACCCGAGCCCACCGGACCCCTCGAGCCTGGCGTGCCCGAGGCCGGGCTGGTCCTGCCCGGACAAACCGACCTGCTGGACCTGCTGGACCCCACCGACCACGAACCCCAGGAGCAGCTATGACACTGGACCGCCTCCAAGCCCACTACGGTTTCACCCGGATGCCCTTCGGTCGGGCCCTGGCCCCGGGCATGCTGCACCGGCACACCAGCCACGCCGAAGCCGTGGCCCGCATCGCCTGGTGCATCAACGAACGCGCCCTCGGTGTGCTCACCGGTGAGGTCGGCGCCGGCAAGACCGTCGCCGTCCGCGCCGCCCTCGCCGGGCTGGACCCCTCCCGGCACACCACCATCTACCTGGGCAACCCCACCGTCGGCGGCCGCGGCCTGTACGGCGGGATCGTCACCGCCCTGGGCGGCATCCCCCGCTTCCACAAGGCCTCCCTGATCCCACAAACCACCGACCTGCTCGCCGCCGAAGAACACGAACGAGGCCGCACCGTCGTGCTCATCATGGACGAGGCCCACCTGCTGGCCACCGACCAACTCGAAGAGCTCCGGTTGCTGACCAACGCCGACATGGACTCCCACTCACCGTTCGCGGCGCTGCTGCTGGGCCAACCCACCCTGCGCCGGCGGATCAAGCTGGGCACCTTCGCCGCCCTGGACCAACGCATCAGCCTGCGCTACGCCATGACCGGCATGACCGACAAGGAAACCAAGTCCTACCTGGCCCATCACCTGGCCCTGGCCGGCCGCTCCGACACGTTGTTCTCCGATGACGCGACCGCCCTGATCCACCAAGTCAGCCGCGGCATCCCCCGCGCGGTCAACAACCTCGCCGTCCAAGCCCTCGTCGCCGCGTTCGCCACCAGCAAGGCCATCGTCGACGAGTCCTCCGCCCGCGCCGCCGTCACCGAAGTCACGACAGAATGACCATCACCACGACAGCCTGACCACGAACGCCCCGCCCGGAAGCCCCGGCGGGGCGTTCCTGTCACCACCCCACGTCCTCACCAACCATGACGCTCACGTCGTCACCCGACGCGTCCGCCAACATAGGGGAACGTCCTGCGGTGCTGAATCGGGCATCCGCATGATTGTCGCCGAAGACGTCTTCGTTTCACCGATTGGGGATCCCTAACTGGTGATGAGATGGTAGCAATAGTGCTACCATTCGCTGGTATGGACGTGATCCCACAGAAGGAACTCCGCAACCACATCGGAGAGGTCCTGCGACGAGTCGAGGCCGGTGAGAACCTCACTGTGACTGTTGCCGGCCGGCCGGTGGCTGAGCTTCGTCCCACAGGACGGCGTCGGTGGGTGGGTGGCGCCGTGCTGGCTCGGGTCTGGCAAGGACCTGCGCCACGGGAAATGGAAGCTGATCTTGGCCGACTCGATGCCGACATTGTCGATCCATTCGCGTCGTGAAGGCAGTACTGGATACCTCCGTGCTCATCGGTGAGGACGCTCCCGGGGATGTCGAGGCAGCCATCAGTGTGGTCTCTCTCACCGAACTGCACTTCGGGGTTCTCCTCGCCACTGACGACGATGAGAGGGCACGGCGCACCGATCGTCTCGCCGCTGTGGAGTCGACTTTCGACCCTTTACCCGTTACCCCGGAGATTGCTCGGGCGTGGGGCCGTCTCGCGGCTGCCGTCAAACAACGGGGCGGTCAGCCTCGCCGGCGTCAGATCGACCTCGCGATCGCCGCTACCGCGTCGGTAGAACAGGTCCCGCTACTCACCCACAACACCGCTGACTTCCGGATCATCGCAGACCTCGTCGACGTACGCCTTCCAGCACAGGCAGGCGGCTGAACCATCCCGGTTGCCGATCCGTAACTGGTCAGCCACGGGGCTCGGCGCGTGGGACCTGTGAACGAGCGCCTACGCGTCTGCCTGTGCCGGGTGAGCGAGGTCCGCTCGGCCAAGCGCCGACCGAAGCGCGATTTCCTCCACTGCCAGGTTCCTCGCACCGCCCTGCTCTCGGTCGATGGCGCAGACCACGGTGTCGAGGGTTGCTCCTGCCGCACGAAGCGCCATGCAGCCGTTGACCAGCGCGCCGCCCGTGGTGACGACGTCCTCGACGCCCACCACGCGCAATCCATCAACCGTGCCGCCCTCCGCGACCTTCCGCGTGCCGTAACCCTTCGCCTCCTTGCGGACGAAGACGGCAGGGATCCCCGTCAGCTGCGACATGACGGTCACGATCGGGATGCCGCCCATCTCCATGCCTGCGAGCACGTCACACTCGGGCAGCAACCCGGCCATGGCCTCCGCGACGCGACGCAGAAGGACCGGGTCGCCCTCGAACAAGTACTTGTCGAAGTACTCGGGACTCACCCGACCCGAGCGCAGGGTGAAGTCTCCGGTGAGATGACAGGCGCGGTAGATGCCGGCCCCAAGGTCGGTTGCCATGCTGACAGCATCTCAGGCCGGACACGACCCACCCTTGCGCGGGCATGCTGGCCGGCGCCGGAAGGCAATCCATGAGTGAAATTTGCCCACGGGCCACAGCAGCAATTCAAAGCACCGGAAGGACAATCTGGTTCAGCGGTTCACCGAGGTCTGGACCGTCGTCGTTGGTGAGCACTACGACAGTCGTCGCCGTCGACGGTAGCCACGCGACCAGAGAGCTGTAGCCAGGATTGTCACCGGTGTGCAGGAGTGCGGCGTGACCGAGCAGGGTGCCTACGCGGGTGCCGTAGCCGTATCCCGTGGTGATGATCGGATGGGCTGCGCCCGTTTCGGGCGCAGGCACAGGCACGTGCCTGGTCATCATGGTTGTCACCGAGCTGGTCTTGAGCAGGGTCCCCGCGTGTAGGGACGCGGACCACAGACTGAGATCGCTGACGGTGGTCCAGAGATCGCCGGTCCCGAAGAGGTGGCTCAGATGTGGGCTGACCTCAACTTCGACGCCGGTGTGGTGCCCATACGCGACCCCTGCCTGGCCAACCGGGCATAGGCCCGAGGTCGTCTTGTGGAGGCCGGCAGGGGCGAGTAGCTGCTCGCGAGCGAAGGCGTCGTACGGTGCGTCGGCGGCGGCTGCGACCAGTCGCGCCACCAGAACATATCCCAGCCCGCTATAGCGGAATCTCTGGCCGGGCGGCGACATCAGCGGACTACGGGCAGCCAGGTTGACGAGCTCGTCTTCGGTCAGCGCACGCTCGATCTCTACGCCTGTGAGATTGTTCCAGTGACCGAGACCGGAGGTATGGGTCAGCAACTGGTGCGGCGTGATCTCGCGCCAGGCTGGTGTCAGCTGCGGGAGCCAGCGCTTGATCGGCGCGTGCAGCGCGAGTTCGTTTCGTTCGACGAGAAGCATCGCTGCTGCGGCGACGAACTGTTTGCTGACCGATCCGGCTTGAAAACGCGTCATCGCGTCGCACAGGTCACCTGCCGCGCGGTTTGACATGCCCGAGTAGGCCTCGGCCACGACTTTGTCGCGCCGAGTAACCCGTACGGCACCTGACAGTTCCGGCGGACTGTCCACCACGCGAGGGTATCGAGCGCCGCCGGCGCGCCTATCCCGCCGGCCTCCGCGAATCGCCAAGGTTCGTCCCGCTTACGGAACCACAAACGACGAACACACACGTCATCAAGCTCTCCGCCGCGAAGCGCCGCGTCGCCGTCCCGTTCCCCCTGTCCGGCTTGTCATTCCGGGACCGGGGCGTCGTACGGGAGAGCGCCACCCCCTATGCCGGTCCTCCTAGAACTGTGGCAGCGCGTTTCGACATGTAGCCGCTGGCCCACCGCGTCGAAACGGATGGACCGCACGCGCGAGCGTCAGTGAGCAAAATCTTTGTTCAAAGTGATCAGAATCTTCGATCACCGGCCCCCAGCGATCAGGCTGAGGCAGGCTACCGGCCGCAGACGTGCGTCGCGACGTGCTGATCGCGGGCAGTGACTTGCTGGTCCAGCGAGGGCCTGGCCGGGTTCACCATTAGTGAGGTCGCACGTCGATCTGGGGCCAGCAAGGTCACGATCTACAAGTGGTGGCCGTCGAAGGGGGCGCTGGCGTTGGACTGCTACTTCGCGACGGTCGAGCCGGTGCTCGCCTTCCCCGACACAGGGGACATGGAGAGCGACGTACGCTCTCAACTCCACTCGTTTATCGAGTTGTTGACCGGGACTCGGGCAGGGCAGACCGTCGCCGAATTGATTGCTGGAGCGCAGGGCGACCCAGACCTGATGGCGGTCGTCGACCAGCTATGGGGGGCCCGCTATCACCGGTGTTATTGCCCAATCAGCCCCTCGACACGGACTTCGTCGACGCACTGCTCGGCAACCTCTTCCGTGGGGCTGTCTAGTCTCGTGTCGATCCGCTCTATACCGCGAGGTATGCCGAGAGCAGGGCGAACAGCGCGAACCCGGCGGTGAGCGCGAAGGGGCCCAGGCGGCTGGTCTCGCCCTCGTGTGCCTCGTGCACAATCTCCTCGACCACCACGCTGATCAGCACGCCGCCGGTGAGCGCCAACACGGACAGGGTGATGACGTCCGGGGCCTCGCGCAGAGCGAAATAGCCCAGCGCCGCACCGACGATGACCGGTGCCGCAAAGGCCGCCCCCATCTTCACTCGAGTGCTGCGTCGCACGCCGGCCCGTCGAAGCGACGCCAACGCAGCAAACCCCTCCGGTATATCGGCCGGCACCTGGCCCAGCGCCAGCAGCAGGCCCAGGCTTGGGTCGATGAGAGTGGCGGTGCCGATCATCACGCCGTCGCTGAAGAGGTCGAGGGAGACCCCGGTGTAGATCGCCAGCGGACCAGTCGACCCGTCGGCATCAACGAACCGGTGTTTGACGATGCCGATGGCCTTCTCGATCGCGATGAAGATGAGACCACCCGCAGCGAAGGCTGCGATCGGGATCCATGGGGTGGATGATGTCATCGCCTCGGGCAGGAGCTCCAGGCCAACGACGGCGAGCACGACCCCCGCGGCCAGGTGCAGAGCCAGGCTCAGCGTGCGCTCGGAAACTTCGGTGATCTCTGAGGCCAAAGCCCCCAGGACATTGCCTAGCGCGGGCAGTGCGGCGAAGGCTAGGACAAAAACAAACCCGTCCATCAGCCGGTATGCGGCGCTGGGTCGGGGTGCGCTGCGGGGTCGGTGTGAGTGTGAGCATCGGTGTGTTCGGGGCAGAGTGTGACGGCATACCCCGTGGCGGCCAGCACCTGCTCGGCGGCCGCGAGCAGATCGTTCAGAGGGGTCGGCGCGAGGGCGTATATGGAGGCTCGACCTTGGGTGCGGCGGGACAGCAGCCCGCAGTCGAATAGGCACGCGAGGTGGGCGGAGACGGTGGATTGCGCGAGTCCAAGATGCTCGGTGAGGTCAACGACGCGGTGCTCGCCGAGGCTCAAGTGTTGGACGATCATCAGCCGGGTGGGGTCAGCCAAACTCCGAAATAGGCAGGCGGCCGCATCCAGCTGTTCTTGGTCGAGCGATTGGGCGGTCGAAGCGTCCGGAATCGTCATATGCCGATGATAACGGTATTTAACGATGATAGTTACTGCCCTGCATTGGTCGCGCCGTGCACAATTGTGTGATGGGGATTGTGGCGGATGTCATCGGTAGGCTTGGCTTTGCGTTCCTGCTGGTTGGCGTCCACGAATACGGCCACTACTGGACTGGTCGCATGCTCGGTGTCCCGGCTGACTGCATACGGGTCGAGCTGGGCGGCAACCCACCGCACGTGGCGCTGCGTGACGGGGAACGGTGGCTGGCCCCCATGGATGAGTTGTATGCCGAGGTTTTCCAGCGCCACCGCCCGGGCACCGGATCGGCGTGGACATACATCGCTGGCGGGGTCATCGGGGAGTCGTTCTTTGCGGTGGCCTTGATCGGTGTTTTGGCCAGACTCGGCGCGGGCGAGGTTGCCGTTGTGCTCGCGTGGGTCACGGCGGCGCTCTTCGCGATCTACGCAGCCGGTGACCTACTGGTGAGCCTGGGACGGCGCAGCGTGTCGGGGGACTGGTCCGCGATGTATGCCGTGCAGCGTCCAGCCACGCTCGGCCTGTTGGTCGCGGGCGGAGCAGTCAAGGCGGTCCCGCTCTTCTGGCTGACCTCCTAGGCGCGGGAAGCTGACCATTACAGACCTGCATGTAAGCGACGAGAACCCCAGCGGAGTCGACGGTTCACGCCCCGAAGCGTCACGCGCAGTGCGCAGATCGCCGGAGTTAGCGGCCTCGACGCCCTTACCTCGCTCTGTTGCGGGGAGTTCGCCTTGTATGGCGTGCTCGGCGCACGGATCCGAGGGCGAGGAGACCGCACGCGAGCCATTCCACGCGTGAGGTCAGTGCGATAGCGGCGTCGATGTCGCAAGCTCCAGGGCGCGGGCCTACTCCCAGCCGTGGCCGGTCCTCGACGCGCGAGCCGTAGCGCAACGGCCCCCCGAGCTCGACCCCCAGCGCTGCGGCCACCGAGGACTCGGCAACTCCAGCGTTGGGCGAGGGGTGGGCTGAGGCGTCACGTCGCACAGCAGCCCAGATCTGGAGCGCCCGGTTCGGCCGTGCCAGCGCCACGAACAGCGCAAAGACCCGGGCGGGCAGGTAGTTCGCGACATCATCGATCCGGGCAGCCGCCCACCCGAAGTGTTCGTATCGTTCGTTGTGGTGGCCCACCATCGCGTCCATCGTGTTGACCGCTCGGTATGCCGCGACGCCCGGAGCGCCGGCCACCACCGCCCAGCAGAGCGGGGCGATGACCGCGTCCACACTGTTTTCGGCGAGTGACTCGACGACCGCCGCGGCGATGCCCGAGGCGTCGAGCGTGCTCGGATCGCGGCCCACCAGGGAGGGCAGCAACGTGCGAGCACCGTTGAGATCGCCCGCGCTGAGCCGCTCCTCGATGCTCCGAGCCACCTGGCGCAGTTCGTTGCCGGCCACACACAGCGTGACGGCGGGTGCCGTGAAGCCGATCGCCGCTCCGGCCGAGGCTCCGAGCGCGACCCCGGCGACGGCATACCCCGTCCCAGGGCCGCGGGTGTCAGCCCAGATGAGGCGTTCGACGTGACCCATCGCGGTGCCGAACCAGGCCACCGGATGCCAACGGGTTGGCGGCTCGCTCACGACTCGATCGAGCAGGAGTCCCCGCGCGGCCGCCCCGGCCCGACGCCGCCACTGGCGGCCTTGCCGAGGGCTCCAGCGCGACCGCCTCATCGAGTCACGGGTCATTCCCCACGAGGCAGGTATGCCGTCGGGTCGAAGTCCAGCAACGGCACGATCCGCCCAGCCACCACAAACAGCACCTGATCGGCCACCGCAGCCACCTGCTTGTTCAGGGTCCCGACCGCATCGACGTAGCGGCGGCCGACCTCGGTGGGCGGATGCACGGCGAGTCCGACCTCTTCGCTGACGACGATGGTGTGACCCTGGCGCGCAGTGAGCCCAGCCAACAGGTCAGCCGACTCGACGATGAGGTCGTCATGACAAGCCACCCATGTGCCCAGGGAGTCGACCAACACCGTGCCGGTCGAGCGCTGCAGGTGGGTGATCACGTCAACCGGGTCCGGGCATTCCAACGTGGACCACGAGTCGGGCCGCCGGGCCCGGTGAGCCTCAATGCGAACGGCGAAATCGGCGTCCACCGCAGGCGAGGCCGTCGCGATATAGGTCACCGTTGACGCCTCGGCAGTCGCCAAGCGCTCGGCCACCTCAGACTTGCCCGACCGAGTCCCGCCGAGCACCAGCGTGATCATCGCGGCTTCGATCCAGCCAGCACCGCGGCATACACCGCGAGTGCCGCACGGCCACCCCAGAGCGACCGAGGCCCGCCGAACACATCGGTTGGCCCAGAAATCGGACACGTGATGGCCACCGCATCCGAGGCTGTCCCGGTGCCCGGCACGCCCGCTTCGGCGAGCGCCTGAGTCTTGGCCTCGGTCACGGTCATCACCATGTTGACCAACGCCGCCTCTGGCAACTGCACCGGCAGCTGGACGACGATGTTGATGGTGCCGGGCGTCCACGGGGTGAAACCGCCGCCGCGATCGGCCGCCCAGGTCGGTGAGGTGATCCCGACGGTGGCGGCGACCTTGACGCCATCCTCAAGCGCGGACTTCACGCGGGTGACGTCGGCGGCAGTGAAGAACGTGGCCCCTGGCCCGGTCAACGCCAGGCTGGAGGTGACCTCGCCAGCGTGCTCGTCCAGGTCCATCCGCTCGTATCGCTTGGGCACCCCGACGTTCAACAACCACTCGCGTATGCCGAGCCCGCCGCCCACGGATGCCGACGTCAGCATCATGACCGGCTCGGCGAAACGCCAGCACAGCGCACCTTTATGTCCGGGCGCAGGGTCAACGACCTCGAAGTCGGTCACGCGGCCGGTCCCTCGTCGGCTTCGGTGAGCCTGGGCGCCTCTTGCCATCCCGGCCCCCGTCCGGCAGGCGCGGCAGCAGAGGCCATCGCGGCCAAGTGCTCGACGTCGAGGTGGCTCTCCAACCAGTCGGCGAGCTCGTCCAGGTGCTCGTCCACGACGTCAGCGTAGGAACGAGAGGCACCGACAAAGTTGCGACCTCGATCGGCGGCAATCTCGTCCAAGAACGCATGACGAGCAGCGTCACTGTCCAGTAGGCCGTGCAGGCTGGTCCCCCGGATGCGGCCAGAAGAGTCAATGTTGCCTTCAGGCTCCCGATCGACCTCCAGCCACGGGGAGGAGCTGCGGATCGGCCGGCCCCACCGGATCTGGTATCCCGCGACTGGCTGCCCACCCCACGAACCGGTGGATCGGCATACGACCTTGGGGGCTTCGAATCGGGTCTGGATATCGAGCATTCCGAGCCCCGGCACCGTGCCCACACCGGATTCCAACTGGTCGTGCAGCAGCGTGCCCAACATCTGATAGCCGGCGCAAAGCCCGAGCACGAAGGAGGAGGACCGGGCGATCCGATCGGCGAACCCGGTCTCGCGCAGCCAGGCCAGGTCGTGCACGGTGGCGCGGCTTCCCGGGATGATGATCAGGTCGACAGCATCGATGTCTTCGGGGCGGTCGGCCCAGCGCACTTCGACATCCGGCTCGGTCAGCAGCGGGTCGAGGTCGGAGGCGTTGGCCAGGTGCGGCAGCCGCACGGCGACCACGCGAACGGGCCGTGGTGACCGGGATTGCGAGGCCAGCCCAGAGGTCACGTCGAGTGAGTCCTCGGCACCCAGCGAGGGGCGCGGGCCGAGGTGCGGCAGCACGCCCAGCACCGGCAGGCGCGTGCGTCGCTCCAACTCCGCTATGCCGGAATCCAGCAGCGAAGCGTCACCGCGCATCTGGTTGAAGACGATCCCGACCAGCGGTGCCCGCAAGTGCGGCGGCAACAGATCGACGGTGCCGTGAGCCGCGGCAAACGCTCCACCGCGATCAATATCAACTACCAGGATCGCGGGTATGCCGGCCGCCGCGGCCAGCGGAAGGTTCACCAGATCGCGGTCAAACAGGTTGATCTCGGCCGCCCCGCCAGCACCTTCGGCCACCACCCAGTCGTGGTCGGCCCGCAACGAGTTCAGCGCGTCGAGCACCACCGGCCGCAGCGCCCGCGCCGTGACGCCGTACGCACGCGGCTCGGCCGGCCCGCCGGGCTGCTCGTCGCCCAAGACGACCACATGGCTGCGACCCCGAGAGGGCTTGAGCAGGATCGGGTTCATCCGCCGATCCAGCTCCACTCGCGCCGCCAGGGCCTGCATCGCCTGGGAGCGCCCGACCTCCCCGCCGTCGGCCGTGACCGCCGAGTGGTTCGACATGTTCTGCGCCTTGAAGGGCGCCACGTCCTTGCCAGCCCGAGCCCACGAACGGCACAACGCTGCGGCGACGGTCGACTTGCCGGCGCTGCTGGTGCCCCCGACCACCAGGATGGCCCCGGATTGCCGCAGCCCGGAGCGATGGCTAATAGTCGAGGCCTTTGCGAGCACGGATGCCCTCGTCGAAGGCGTGCTTCACCTTGACCATCTCGGTCACGGTGTCGGCGACCTCGATGACTTCGGCGGCCATCTCGCGGCCGGTCAAAAACACGGAGGTGTCGCCCGGGCGATCTCGCAGGACTGCTGCGACCTCCACAGGGTCGATCCAGCCCCACGACATCGGATAGCTGATCTCGTCCAGCACGATCAGTCGATGTTTGCCGGAGGCGATTAGCTCCGCGGAGAATTTCCACGCCGCGACGGCTTTGGCCCGGCTCTCGTCGAGGTCGTCGGACTCCCAGCTGAACCCGTCACCGGCGGAGAACCAGTCGACGCCGATGCTTCGGCATACCTTTTCTTCTCCGGTGTTCCATTTCCCGCTCTTGAGGAACTGAACGACGGCGGCCGGCCAGTCTCGGGCCACGGCGCGGATCACGGTGCCGAAGGCGGCGGTCGATTTGCCCTTGCCGTGGCCGGTGGAGACCAGCACCAGCGAGGACGCCGAGCGCAACTCGCGGCGATCGTAGGGCCGCTTGGTGCGCGGCTCGGCATGGTCGGCGTGTTCGGTCATGAGACCTGCTTTCGGTGCGTGCTGGATCGCGGGCTGGGCAGGACGACGCGCTCACCGTCGAGCACCCGCACGGTCAGATCGGTGGCGTAAACCTCGCTGAGCAGGTCTGGCTTGAGCACCTCGGCGGGCGTGCCGACGGTGATCTTGCGGCCGTGATGCAGCAGCAGCAGGCGGTCGGAGAAGCGGGCGGCCGTGGTCAGGTCGTGCATCGCCGCGATGACTGACAACCCGTCGGTATGCCGAAGGTCATCGACGAGTTCGAGCACCGCCATCTGGTGGCCCAGGTCGAGCGCTGAGGTGGGTTCGTCGAGCAGCAGGATGGGGGCCTGTTGTGCCAACGCGCGAGCCACCACGACGCGTTGGCCCTCACCGCCGGACAGTGCACGCATCGGGCGGTCCGCGAAACCGGTGAGATCGAGCCGGCGCAGCACCGCGACGGCTATATCTCGATCGGTCTTGGACTCACTGGCCAGCCACTTCAGGTGCGCCGTGCGGCCGAGCAAGACGTACTCCATGACCGACATGCCCTCCGGCAGCACCGGTGCTTGCGGCATCAGCGAGATCTCGGTGGGCTTGGGCGGGCCGTCGTGGGCGTGGATGGTGCCTTGGTGGTCGGTCAGCCCGGCCAGAGTGCGCAGCAACGTCGACTTTCCGGCCCCGTTCGGCCCGATGACACCGAGCCATTCGCCGGGGTGCAGGTCCACGTCGACACCTTCGAGCACCGTCTTGCCGTGATAGGCCACCAGCAGGTCGCGGGCCGACAACACGGCGGTGCGCAGCACCGGGCTCATCGCAGGCTCAGAACTCACACGAGCATCCGCGCTCATACGTCGATCCGCCTAGACCGGCGCAGCACGAAGGCGAAAAAAGGTGCGCCGACCAGCGCTGTGATGATGCCGACGGGCAACTCTGAGGGAGCGACCAGGGTGCGAGCGCCGATGTCGACCGCCGCCAAGAACGAGGCCCCGATCAGCGCCGACAGCGGCAGGATGACCCGGTAGCTGTGGCTGGTGGTCAGCCGGACGATGTGCGGCACCACAAGGCCGACAAACGCGATCAGCCCGCTGACGGCCACGGCCGCTGCGGTCAACAGCGTGGCGGCCACGATCACGATCAGCCGCGATCGCGCCGGGTCCAGGCCGAGGGCGCGAGCCTCGTCGTCGCCCATCCGCATCACATCCAGATGACGGCGGTGGAGGACCAGCACGCCGCCGCATACGACAACGTAGGGCGCGAGGATGCCGACCTGCTCCCAGCCGCTGGTGGCCAGTCGCCCGAAGAGCCACGACAACACTTCACGGGCCCGCGTTTCGTCGAGTTTTTGCAGCGCATAGGTCTGCGCGGCGGAGAAGAGCGCGGCCATGGCCACTCCGGAGAGCAGCAAGGTCGCGGGGGAGCTGAACGATCCGCGCGCCACCAACGCCGAGGCCGACACGGCGACGAGTGCGCCGAGGAAGGCGGCGGCCGGCACCGCACCAAACGGCCCCCACCCGAGGTCGAGCCCGAAACCGAGCGCCAGCACCGCCCCGAAGCCAGCCCCGGCCGAGACGCCAAGGAGGTAGGGGTCAGCCAGCGGGTTGCGGAAGACCCCCTGGAAGGCCGCTCCAGCCATCCCGAGCGAAGCGCCGACCAACATGCCGAGCACCATCCGCGGCAGCCGAATGCGGAAGAGGATCGCTTCTTGTTGGGTGCTCAGCCCAGAGTCGAGTCGGATCCCCGGCACCGCGTCCAGCAGGGCCAACACGACTCCCCGCAAAGGAAGCCCGGCCGCCCCACTGCTCGCGCTGAGCAGACCGACCACCACCACCATCGCCACGGCCCCGACGAGCGCCGGGATCGTGAGGCTGAACGCCTTGGCCGCGGCCCGGTCAACCGGGTCGAGGTCAGCGCGGTGGCTGGTGGTCAGCATCTCAGGGGTGGACTTAGTTGGCGGGCACTTAGTTGGCAGGCACCGCGGCGGCCGAGAGAGCGTCGGCTGCCGAGTTCACGAACTCGGGCAGACGCGGCCCCCAACGAGAGGCGATGTCAGCGTTGACGGTCACGATGTTGCCGTCGCGGACCGCCGCGACGTCTTCCCAACCGGGGCGAGCGGCCACGTCTTCGGCGGTGTAGTCGACCTGGTCGGTGATCACGATGACCTGCGGGTCGGCTGCGATGACGGCTTCTTCGGTCATCTGCGGGAAGCCGGTCTGGTCGGTGTCAGCCTCGTCGCCAATGTTGACGGCACCCATCTGCGCGTAGACCGACCCGACGAAGCCGTACTGGCTGGCCGTGAAGTACGTAGCGTCGAGCTCGTGATAGACACGGATGGGCTCATCACCGGGCTCTGGTGCCTTGGCGAGCGCTTCGTCGATCTGGCCGCGCAAGTCCTCCACTGCGGCCGCCGTCTCGTCGACGTGACCGGTGGCGATGCCGAGCTCGGCCATGCCGGCATACCCGGCCTCGATGTCGCTCGGGGCGGGGTTGATCAGCACCGGGATGTCGAGTTCGGTGAGCGAGGCGACGAGGTCGTTGGCGTCGTTGGAGATGACGACGAGGTCGGGGTTGTATCCGGTGATGGCCTCGACGTTGGGGTCGAATCCGGACAGGTCCGTGGTCGGTGCGTCCTCGGGGAAGGTCGAATAGGTATCGGTGGCGACGACCTGGTCGCCGGCACCGATCGCAAACAGGATCTCGGTGGCCGAGGGGGATAGCGAGATGATGCTCTGCGGGGCTTCGTCCAGCGTGAACTCGCCGGCCTCGGACTCGATGGTGACCGGGAAGTCACCTTCGGCCATCGGGGCCTCGCTGGTCATGGCGCTGTCGTCGCTGGCTTCGCTTTCCTGCGAGGGGGCGTCGGCGGGGGCTGCCTCGTCGTCGCTGCCGCACGCGGAGACGCCAAGAAGCACGGCAAGGCACAGGGCGATGGAACGGGGGATTGTCATGGGTGTCCTCCTGTCGGTCGAGGAGAGAATGCTCGAACGACAGCGGATGTCGACCGAACCGACCCTTGTCCTCGAGGGTGTGTGGTTCTGCGACACCAAGTTCGACCGGACTCATCCCTGACATCAGGGCTTCACCGTTGCGGGACAGTGCCGGATTTTCACCGGACTTCGGCTTCGTGTCGCCCGCGCAGCATACGCCCATCTGGGGGTGTGCGACAGCACTCGGCAGCGAGGTCAGGTGGTGTGCTGTAACGCCTTCGCCAGCCGGGCGAGGCCGTCGGCGTCGGGCACGGCAATGCGATACGTGTCCGGTATGCCGAAGCTCGCGCAGTCTCGGACCAAGACCCCCTGGGGCGCGAGTGCGGTCCGCAGGTCTTGCGGCGTGTGCGCGAGCACCCACGGAGCGTCGGCGACGTCGACGCTCACCCCGTGGCGAGTCAGCAGGGCGGTGAGTTCTTCGCGGGCAGAGGCGATCTGCTGCGCCCACCGCATCGGGTCGGCTTGGTCGAGCAGGTCAGGCAGCGTGGCCAGCGCCAGGGAACTGACCGACCAACGCGGCTGGCGTGCGGCACATGGGGTGATGTCGTCGGCGAGGATGTAGCCCAATCGCAGCCCCGGGCAGGCGAAGGTCTTGGTCAACGAGCCGACCACGATGCCGCCCCTGGCTGCTGTCCACGCTCCGGTCGCCAGTGGGTAGAAGGCTTCGTCCCAGACATCGGCGTGCTCATCGGCGCTGGCCAATCGGCCGGACGGGCTGTGTGGGTTGCTCCGCCACCTGGGCCCATCGTCGCCGCGCGGGTGCAGCGCGAACTCGGGCTCGGATCGTGCTCCACCGCCGAGAACGCCTGCCACGAGCGAGATCGCTTCGCTTCCGCCGTTAGTCAAGAGCAACCGGTCCCGCTCGACGCTTAGGGCGTCGGCCAGCGCGGCGGTGCCTTCGCGGGGATCGGGATAGTGGCCGACGCTGTCGAGGTGTAGCCGCAGGATGGCCCTCACATCGGGGGCCCACGGGTTCATCGTCTGCGACAAGTCGAGGAGGTCTGCCGGATTGATGCCTAGGGCTTTGGCGACCGCTGGCCCATCGCCCCCGTGCTGGCCGGGGATTGGCACATCGAGTGACACGCGTCCCACCCTAGCGAGCCTGCATGTTGACCGAGACTGACGGCATCCCCCCGGGGTCGGTGTCTCGCCAAGTGTGCCTTCTTGCGCCAAGTTGCGCCTTGCAGAGCGTGCTCCTTGGAGTAAAGCGAACTGTGCGGTTAAAGAAGCGGTGCGGGGGGCCCAAACGGATAAATCGATTGTGGCGATGGCGCGACCGATCTAGCGTGGGCTGCACCCAAGAAGGGAGGTGGTCCGATCCATGAACACACTTCGGACATGTGAGGTGGCTCGCCGCTGATGCGGTGATCCCGGCCGTTCCACTGACGGCAGGACTGTGACCTCGTCACTGAAGTCACCTTGGCCCGCGAGGCCGGACATCGTCCATCCGGCTGAGATGTCACCGACATCTCACCTCGCGGGCCGAACCCTGCCCGGTGCACAGTTTCGAGGTGAGTCGCGGGGGCCTTGTCGGTGCCGATCGCTAGTCTGGGCGAATGCTCGGCGACCTCCTTCACCTTCCCTCCGGGCCTCGGGCACCGCGAGTGGCTGAGTTTTTTGCTGGGGTCGGTCTGGCCCGGATGGGACTGGAGCGCGTGGGGTTCACGACCCTCTGGGCCAACGACGTCGAGGCCTTCAAACACCAGATGTATGCCGGCCACTACCAGGATCAGCCGGGCGAATCTGCGTTCCTGGTGGGCGACATCTCCGACGTCACGGGGTCAGATGTTCCCGACGTGGATCTGGCCTGGTCATCCTTCCCGTGCACCGACTTGTCACTCGCCGGCAACCGGGCGGGGTTGGCTGGCCACCACTCATCGACGTTCTACCAATTCACTCGAGTCATCAAGGAAATGGGTCAGCGTCGCCCCGCTGTGATCGCCCTGGAAAACGTGACTGCACTGGCAAGCAGTCATGGCGGCGAAGACCTATCGGCCGCGGTGCGCGAGCTCAATCGACTTGGATACTCCGTTGACGCGGTCTCTTTGGACGCACGCCGTTTCGTGCCGCAATCTCGCCCGCGGCTCTTCTTGGTGGCGGCGCAGAATCCGCCCGCCGATCAGCCGATCCCGCACTCTGAATTGCGTCCCGATTGGCTGCAAGCCGTCTTCGGCGACTCCACCTTGGTGACTCACCGCGCTGCTCTGCCAACGCCCCCGCCGCCGCTGACCGCTGGACTCTCCCAATCGTTGGAGCACGTTCCTGATGGAGATTCCCGGTGGTGGGACCAGGACCGGACGGCCCGGTTCCTCACGTCGCTGTCCGTCGCCCAGGCGACACGGCTGTCTGTGCTGCGGGTCGGCGGGGACGATTCCTACCGGACGGCATACCGTCGCACGCGCTCCGGCAGTGCCGTCTGGGAGATCCGAGCAGATGACATCAGCGGCTGTCTGCGCACCGCGCGAGGGGGCTCCTCGAAGCAAGCGGTCGTCCGGGCTGGTCACGGCGAGGTATCCGTGCGGTGGATGACTCCTAGGGAGTACGCAAATTTGATGGGGGCTGGTTCTTACCGTTTGGAAGGGCTCCGCGACTCGCAGATCCTGTTCGGCTTCGGTGACGCCGTGTGCGTGGATGCGGTGGCGTGGCTGGGGGAGAACTACTTGATGCCGCTGGTCGGACGCTCCCTGAGTGCCCAGGATGCCGCCGTGGTTTCAGCGCATGGGTAGTCGGGGTGTCGCCTCTTTCGACGACCGGCAGAAGAAGCCGCCGACCAAGAAGTCGCTGCCGACGACCTTCGTTCAAGGCTTTCGCGAGCGTCTGACCGACGCGCTCGCCAGCATCGAACCGATGAGCGGTAAGAAGCTCGGGGCGTGCATTGGGGTGTACGCGTTTTTCGACTACGACGGTGAGCCGATCTATGTCGGACAGACCACGGAAGACTTCGGCACCAGGGTGGGTCGTCACCTTCGAGGTCAACGCTCGGACACGCTCGCCTACCGGATCCTTGACCCGTTCGAGGTGGCCGAAATGGAGTTGTGGCCCCTGGAGAAGGCTCGCGCCCTCCCCAAGGACGAGCGCCGCGGCGCAGTCGACTCCCTAGAATACACGGTCTACGTGCACGCGGTGAAGGCGTCCAAATACCGAGCGATCCTGAACGAGAAGATCCCGCCGGTGTCTCCGGAGGCGGAGGTGCCTGAGTCGTACCGTTTCGATCTGGTGCCCGAAGGTCTGCGCGCCGATCGGGAGCACCCGGACGTGCGGATCGCGCGCCGAGCCGAAACGTTGGCAAGGGTCGCAGCGGTCGCCCACGAGCGGGGAGAGGTGTCCTCCGGACTCCGGCGCGTCATCGTCATCCAGGCCATCCGTCTCGCCGACCTCGCTGCATCGAGGCTCTCGTATGCCGAAGGACGTCCCGGACCACGGCCTTTTGCCATTGACGTGCAGGAGCTCGTGGGCGACGTCTTCGCGGACTTCGATGACGCCATCGAGGGAGACGACTAGCGCTAGCATTGAAGGTCCTTCCAAGCTTGCGATGCGTCTCGTCGCGTGCTCAGCCGGAATACCTTCTTGAGTTCGCTCCTTGCCCCGAGGAGTCCGCACATCGATATCGAGGAGATGCATGTCGCACACTGCTGCTCTGTCCACCGCCGGTCCCGGCGCCCCGCTGAAGGCCACCACGATCGAGCGCCGCGAACTACGCGCTGACGACGTTTTGATCGATATTGCGTATGCCGGGATCTGTCACAGCGACATTCACCAGGTCCGCGAGGAGTGGGGCAGTGCCATCTTCCCGATGGTCCCTGGGCACGAAATCGCCGGCACCGTCGCCGAGGTGGGTGACGATGTCACGGCATACAAGGTCGGGGACCGCGTCGGCGTCGGTTGCTTGGTCGACTCGTGCGGCGAGTGCGAATACTGCCAGCAGGACCAAGAGCAGTTCTGCACCAAAGGTGCCGTCGTGACGTATAACGGCAAGGGCTACGACGGCGAAGAGACGATGGGCGGCTACAGCCAGCAGGTCGTCGTCAGTGACCGGTTCGTGTTGCGCATCCCGGACGAGATCGAGCTCGACGTGGCCGCGCCGTTGCTGTGCGCCGGCATCACGACCTTCAGCCCGTTGAAGCGCTGGGGTGCTGGCCCCGGCACCAAGGTCGCCGTGGTCGGTATGGGCGGTCTAGGACACGTGGCCGTGAAGTTTGCCGTCGCCCTGGGTGCCGAGGTCACCGTGCTGAGCCAGACCACGAACAAGAAGGAAGACAGTTTGCGCTACGGCGCGGTCGACCACCGGGCCACGTCGGAAGAGGCGACGTTCACCGACCTGGCGTCTACGTTCGACGTCATCATCAACACCGTGAGCGCCAACTTGCCGCTCGACTCCTATTTGTCGACGTTGAAGGCCAACGGCGCGATGGTCAATCTCGGTGCGCCGACGGAGCCGAACACGTTCAGCGGCTTCTCGCTGATGGCCGGTGGCAAGGTGATGGCGGGCTCGATGATCGGTGGCATCGCCGAGACGCAAGAAATGCTCGAGGTCGCCGCCGAGCACGGTATCGGTGCCGAGATCGAGCTGATCGACGCTGACCAGGCCAATGAGGCGTACGACCGCGTCGTCGCCTCGGACGTGCGCTACCGCTTCGTCATCGACACGGCGACCATCAGGCCCTGACGCTGGCTTGTCATCCGAATGACCGAGCCGGCCTCGTTCCACAATCCCGGAACCCGGATTTCCGCCATGAGGGCCCCGTGGTGGTGCGTTGTATGCTGTGTATACATGTCTTACGCTGGTGAGAGGAAACCGCGATGACGATCTCGATCCGGCTGACCGAGGCCGAGGAGGAGCGACTGGATGTCCTCGCTCGCCGTACCGGTCGCTCGAAAAGTTTTTATGTCAGAACGGCGCTCCAGGAATACCTCACCGACCTCGAGGATGCCTTCGCCGCAGATGTCGCGATTGACGCGTTCGAAGCTGATGGTCGCCGTAGTCGCCCCCTTGCTGCCCTTGCGGACGAGATCGGTACGTGACCACCGGTTGGGCCGTCAAGACGACTAAGCAGTTCGATTCATCGACAACACCCTGACCGTTTTGGCCCTTCGCGTCAGCCATCGGCGCGAGGTCTATTGAGGTCAGTGAGGTGATCGCGTGGAAACCACACGTGGTAGCGGCGGCTACCTGCGGCCCTGAACGGCAGGCCCTCTGACGTCGCCGTCAACGACCTATAGGTCGGTCGCCCACTCGGCATTCGCTGCATCGCCTGGCACAAGGCCCTCGGGCGCCTTGCCGACCTGCATTCCCACGTGTAGGTCGCGATGGGGCCCGAGGTTGTGCCCAGGGAGGTTCGTGCCTCGGATGGTGAGCAGCACGGGGCGGCCTAGTGATGGACTGGTTGGGTTGCGCCGGCTCGGTCGCAGGACTGCCACAACTCTGCGACGAGGGCAGCGAAGTCTTCGGCCTGCTCGGCCTGCGGCATGTGACCGGTGTTGGGCATCAGCACGGTCTTGGCGTGCGGCATGGCCTCGGCCGCTGCTTCGAGGTGCGAACAGGGGAGCACTTGATCGTTCTCCCCCCACACGACCAACGTCGGCACCGGGTATGCCGTGAGCGTGCTCAGGAGCTCGTCTCGCCATGGCTTCTTCGTGCCGCGGACGCCGCCTACCGACAACATGGCACGCCGGAAGTTCGTGGCCCGGCGAGGCACGGCCGCCAGCTCGAGTGCCAGATCGATCCGTGCCTCGGTGGCGTAGGAGGGGTCGGCATACAGCGAACGCTCCACCTTGCGCGTGGCCGATCGTGAGGATCGAGCCAGCAACCAGGGGCCAATCCCGTTGATCGAGATGATCCGCAGCGCCGGAGTGACCTCCGACCCCAAGCCGGCGCTGGCCGACAACGCGAGCGAGCGCACCCGCTCGGGGTTGCGAGCCAGCACGTTCATGGCGACCGCGCCGCCGAGCGAGTTGCCGACCAGATGCACCGGACGGTTCTCGCCGAGGGCGTCGAGCGTGGAGACGGTCGCGTCCGCCAGCGACTTCAGTCCCATCCCGGTCGACACCGGCGGGGTGTAGCCAAAACCGGGCAGGTCGAGACTGATGAGTCGATGGTCCTGAGACAGCAGGGCGTGCTGCTCGGTCCAGTCCTCCAAACTGCGACCGATCCCGTGGATCATCAGGACAGGATCGCCCTCGGCTGGGCCAGTGATCCGGACCCTGACCTGGGTGCCCGCCGCTTCGACAGTGCGGATCCCGTCGAGCGCCGACACCCTCTGGCGGACCGATGAGCCCACGTCGCTGACTTCTGCCCGGCTGGCGTGGCTCCGCTCGGCCCGGCGCTGGACCGCCGAGAGCAATTGGCCGCCAGCGGCGGGAACGGCCCGCTCGAGCAGGTCCAGGGCGACGGCGGATCCGCCCACCAGCACGCGACTCCGTCGGCGTTCGGTCCCGCGCAGGATGGTGCGGGCCGCATCGGCGGGGTCGATCCGCAGAAGCTTGTGAAACGCCTCGCGACCACTCTTGGCCTCATCCTCGTCCAGCCCGCTAGGTGTTCGGGAGTCCAGCGCAATGCGCGTGCGCACGCCGCTGGGGTGCACGGACGTGACCCCGATCCCGCTGGCAGCCAGGTCATGACCCAGCGATTGGCTGAAGCCCCGCAAGGCATATTTGCTGGTGACGTATGCCGTTTGCCCGCCCGGCGCGACCAGCCCGAAGAGTGAGGAGACGTTGACGATCTGAGCGCCGGGGGCAGCGGATAGGGCGGGCAGGAAGGCTCGCACCAGGGCGATCGGGGCGTGTAGGTTGACCTGCATCAACCAGTCGAACTCCTCGCTGCTGATCTGGTCGAATCGGCCGCCGAGCGCCACTCCGGCGTTGTTGATCAACAGCGTGATGTGCTCGTGCTCGGCCAGCACCGAGGCCACCATCGGTTCGATCTGGTCGGACTCGGCCAGGTCGACGACGTGGGTGCTGATCTGCAGGGCCGGGTGGTCGCCGCGCAGTTCGGCGGCAAGCGACTCCAGGTCGTCAACCCGACGATCGACCAACGCCAGGTGGCTGCCACGCTCGGCAAGTTGTCGAGCCAGGTGCTCGCCGATGCCACCAGCTGCCCCGGTCACTACCGCGGTGCCGCCGGCATAGTCATAGCGGCCACGTGAGCCACGGATACTCGACAACATTGGGGCTCCTTGATGGTTGGGCGAGGTGAAGACCATGTCAGTTCGCACGGATCCATGCAGCAACTCTGGCGCTTCCACCAGATAGTTCTGAGCGTAGGTCCACGGCCGCCGAGGCCCCAGAGTTGGCAGCTTGTCCAGCGCCCTCATGACGTAGCCCGCCTTGAGATCGAGCAGCGGGCGACGCTCACCCTCGGGCGCCTTCGCCGGTGCCGCGACGGCATACCCCTTGCGGTCCATGAGGTCGAGGAGGCGGCACAGATAGCGAGCCACCAGGTCGGCGCGCAGCGTCCACGACGAGTTCACGTATCCGACGGTGAACATCAGATTTGGGACCTGCTCCAGCATCAGGCCGCGATAGGCGACCCGCTGGGCCGGGTCCACGACCTCGCCATCGACCTCCACAGTGATACCGCCCAACATCTGCAGTTGCAAACCGGTCGCCGAGACCATGATGTCGGCGGGCAGCACCTCACCGCTGGCGAGCTGGACCCCATCGGGCACCAGGGTGTCCATGCTGGCGGTCACGACCGAGGCCCGGCCCGAGGCGATGGCCTTGGTCAGATCACCATTGGGGATGCGGCATACCCGCTGGTCCCAGGGCTGATAGTCGGGCGTGAAGTGCGCATCGAGGTAGGCGTCGTCCGCGATATCGCGCTTCAGGCTGGCCCGCAGCATCGCGGCAAAAGCGTCAGGACGGCGTCGAGCCAGCGCATAGGTGCCCTGACTGAGCGCAATGTTTTTGGTGCGGGTGAGTCGGTAGGCCAGCGAGTCGGGCAGCCGTGCCCGGAACTTCTCATGGAGGCGGTCCCGGTTCGGCATCGAGGCAACCCAACTCGGGGTCCGCTGCAGCATCGTGACGTGCTCGGCGGTCTGAGCTAGCGCGGGGATCAGGGTCATCGCCGTCGCGCCGGAGCCAATCACGACCACCCTGCGCCCGGTCACGTCGAGGTCGCTCGGCCAATGCTGCGGATGGACAAAGTGTCCCTCGAAGTCGCCGCGACCAGGGAAGTCCGGCTGGTAGCCCGCGTCGTAGTCGTAGTAGCCGGCAGCCAGGTGCAGGAAGGAGCAGGTCAGGGTATGCCGTGCCGACGGCCCGTCCGCCATCACGGTCCAGCGCTGGTCGGATGAGGACCACGAGGCGCGGGTGACCGTCGTGTCGAAGCGAATTCGCTCGGTGATGCCGGCCTGCGCGGCGGTGGCCTCGACATAGTCCTTGATCTGTGCGCCGTCGGCGAGGACTGTCTCCCCGCGCCACGGCCGGAATGGAAAGGCAAACGTGGCGATGTCGGAGTCGGAGCGGATGCCGGGATACCGAAAGAGGTCCCAGGTCCCTCCCATCTGGCTGCGGGCTTCCAAGATCACGTATGAGGAGCGCGGCCGTCGTTCCTGAAGACGCCAGGCGACGTCGACCCCCGAGATGCCTGCCCCCACGATGATCACGTCGACATGCACCGGACCAACGTAAACGGCGCCATCTTGTGGCGCGACACCAGCCCAAGCCGCTCTGCTGGAAGCGACGAGGCGGGAACGGTCAGTTCAGGTATCTGCCGAGCGCCGTGAGTACCTGCGGTTCAATCACGGCGTCGCCGCCAACGGCATAAGCGTCGGTGAGTGCGAGGCGGGTCAGCGCTCGGTCGGTCGCCGCCGGTATGCCGTCGCTCTCGGTCAGCAGCAACGGTCCGGCGAGTCGTCCGCCGAGGGCAGCCCCGACCAGCGCGTCCGGATATGCCGCACCCGAAGCGAGCACCACAGTGCTGCTGCTCGTAGGAAACCGCCGAGCTACTTTTTCGGCCGTCTCGTAACGATTGGTCCCCGCCAACCGAGTGAAATCTCCGCTCTTGCTGTAGGAGCCCGCGGCTCGAGCGGTGCCGGTATTCACCGCGTTCGACCCGCCCAGCACCACCACCTCCGAGGGGTTGAGCCGGTCCAACTGCGCACGAGTCGAGGGCGGCAGAGTAGTGGCCGCGGTGAGCAGCAGCGGCGCTCCTTCGTGGGCGGCCAGCGCCGCGCCGGCCAAGGCATCGGGGTAATCGGCTCCGCTGGCGAGATAGACCTTCCCCACACCCGAGGGGTAGGCCTTCGCCACGGCCGCAGCGGTCTCGTATCGGTTGCCGCCTGCCACCCGGTCCACCGTGCCTGTGGTGGCGTAGGGACGCAGCGCCCTGAGCACCTCCGGCTCGACCGCGCCGCTGCCGCCAACGACAACGATCCGCTTCGGCTCGAGGCGAGCAAGGGCCCGGCGGGTCTGGCTCGGCAGGCTGTCAGCATCAGTGAGGAGCACCGGCACGTCCTGCACGCCCGAGAGGGCGGCCGCGGACAGAGCGTCCGGGAAGTCGAGCCCCGATGCCACATACACGACCGGCGCTCCAGGAGCCCACTGTCGTGACACTGCCTCACTGGTGCTCCAGCGGTTCGGGCCCGAGAGCCTGGTCGCCGAGGGTGACGGTGAGTTGTCGATCAGCGTGAAGTACTCCGATGACAGTCCCGTGCTGTAGGTCGGCCAGGGCCGGGATTGCCGTAGCCCGGTGCCGGTTGCCACGGCCCAGGTGTAGTCGCCGGAAGGGGTGAAGCCCTCCACGCGTGCCTCTAGCACTCGTCCGCCCCCCTCGCCGTTGCCGTCACGTCGCAGGATCTGGACCCGCTCCACCCGGTGTATGCCGTATCGGGACTCGAGGGCTGTCACCGGCAGTTCAGCGCTCCAGGAGTGCCGCCGGTTTCCGGTCACGTCGTCGTAGGGGTCTGGATGGGCGCTCAGGTAGGGATGGCCGCTAGATGCCGCGGCCGTGTAGCCACCGGATGAGGAGGAGAACATCGTCGTAGCCAGGGCCCTGCCGCTGGGAAACCTGTAGGTCAGCACCTGCCCGGCTGTGGCGGTGACCGCACTGTCGGTGGCGGACCCCTCGACGGATCTGATGCTGCCGCTGTCGGTCCGCTCGCCTCGCCCGGAGTAGACCTGACAGGCGGCGGTGTCGCAGGTGTCGTAGAGCGAGGTGCCGTTGGAGCCGCGGGCGGCGTAGGTCCTGGCGGCCACGGCTTGGCTACGCAGCGCTTGCTGGTGGAATGAACTGGGCATCTCGGCGGCCACGACCGAGCGCAGGTAGTCCTCCATCGGCACGGTATTGACGGTGGCGACGGTGCCGGTGGCGGTGTAGGTCGCCGTCACCTCGCCTCGATAGACCCTCAACGCTCCACTGGGGAGATAGAGATCGATGCTGCGCTCGTCCGGCGAGCTGAACGTCACCGGGCAGGAGCGCGGCATACCGCTGGGCCAGGCCGGTGACCAGGTGGTGCCGACCCGTCCCTCGAGCACACAGCTCGATGCTCCAGATCCGGTCGAACGCACGCGCCACTGAGTGCGGCCCGACGCCAGTGGGTATGTCGTGCCGCCGACCTGGGCAGCCACCCGCAGCCCCGGGCGGTGCGAGACGGTCGTGGTGCCGTCGTTGTCGTTGGTGATGCCGACCCGGATCGCGCCCAGGTCGCGGGTTTCGAGTCGGGTTCCTGGGTAGTAGAAATCCAGGATCTCGGTATGGCTCAAGCCCTGCTTTCCCGCACCGTTGGCACCGTACTGCGACATCCCGATTCCGTGCCCGAAGCCACCGCCCGCGACCTCGTAGACCCCGTCGGCAGGGCGCGGATAGACCTCAGCGCCGGGCTGGGGGGCCGGCAAGACGGTGACGTCCGCTTGGACCACAGCCCGCTCGACGCGTTCAGCGCCTTCGCCCTCGGGCTCTTCCCGAGCGCCCGCTGAGGGGAGGCAAAGACTGGCGGCAAGAACGGTCGCGGCAAGGCGAAGAAGAGCGACGCGATAGCGCATTGGAAACCCCACGAGAGACAACGAATTGGATGTGATCGAGCGTGACAGAGGACGCGTCAAGAGACGGTCAATTCTCGGTTCGGATACCGGATGGGCTGTTATGTGCGCGGTATCAATCTGCGGCAGACAAGCGGGCCCCGCGGTGCTAGTTTGCGACGAAACCCACAACGAGGTGAGGTATGTCGATGAGCCAGGATTCCGGTCAAAGCACGGACGAGAAGGCCCCCTTTGAAGGCTCGGACGACAACGAGCCGCGAGCAACATCGCGCACGTGGATGTTCCGCGGCCTTGGTCTGGCGGTGGCGCTCGCGGTCTATTTCTTGCTGGCGGGGTCGGCCCTGTCGGCCGACGGTCGAGTGGTCGCGGCCATCGGCGCGTTGATGGCGGTGTGGTGGATGACGGAGGCCATCCCGCTGTCGGCGACGTCGTTGCTGCCCATCGTGCTGTTCCCGACGCTGACCGATATCGAGATCGGGGCCGCGACGGCGCCGTACGCCAATGACATCGTCTTCCTCTTCCTCGGCGGCTTCTTGATTGCGATCGCGATGCAGAAGTGGAACTTGCACCGCCGGATCGCGTTGCTGACACTGCGCAGGGTCGGCACCCATCCCCGCCAGATCATCTTGGGGATGATGATCTCAACGGCGTTCCTGTCGATGTGGGTGTCCAACACCGCGACCACGTTGATGATGTTGCCGATTGCCATGTCGGTGCTCGCGTTGGTAGTCGAGGGAAGCAGTCGCACCACGGGGGATGGCAGCGCCCACGAAGACCTCACCTCGGGTCGAGCCGTCAGTGAGGTCATCGAAGACTCTGATGTCCGACTGTTCGGTGTCGCGTTGGTGCTCTCAATCGCCTGGTCGGCATCGATCGGGGGTCTGGGCACGCTGCTAGGCAGCCCGCCCAACGCGATCGTCGCCGGCTACGTCAGCGAGGAACTCGACAAGGAAATCGGCTTCGTCCAGTGGATGATGCTCGGCGTTCCCCTGGTCATTACCTTCCTGGCTATTGCGTGGTTTCTCATCACCCGCGTGATGTTCCGCTTTCAGCTCGACGAGATCCCTGGTGGGCGGGAGATGATCGATGAGGAGATCAGCGGCCTGGGGCCGATGACTCAGGGGGAGAAGACCGTGCTGGCCGTCTTCGTCGGCGCGGCCTTCTTTTGGATCGTGCCCGGTCTGTTGTCGGGCATCGGATCTCTTGGCGAGCAGTTCCCATGGCTTGATGCCCTCGACGACACCACCATCGCCATCGCCGCCGGCGTGCTGCTGTTCATTCTTCCGGGAGACCGCGAAGGCCGTATGACACTCGACTGGGACGACGCGGAGAAGGGCCTGCCATGGGGCGTGTTGTTGCTCTTCGGTGGTGGCCTCAGCCTGGCGGCTGCGGTGGCCTCCACCGGTCTCGACGAGTGGTTTGGCGAGCAGGTCGGCGGGCTCGAGGCCCTGCCGATCGTGTTGCTCCTTGCGGCCGTCGTGACGATCGTGTTGCTCCTGACCGAGGTCACGAGCAACACGGCGACGGCAGCCACGTTCATACCGGTCTTGGGTGGCGTGGCGGTCGGTATCGGCGTCGACCCGGTCACCTTGCTGATCCCGGCAGCGCTGGCGGCGACGTGTGCATTCATGCTGCCGGTCGGCACCCCGCCCAATGCCATTGTCTTCGGCACCGGCGCGGTCAAGATCTCGGAGATGGCGCGAGGTGGGGCGATCCTCAACGTGACCGGCGTCTTGCTAATAACGTTGTTCGCGGTCGTGATCGGCCCGTTCGCGCTGGACCTGGTGATCTAGCCTGATCGACCCGGATGAAGGCATCCAGGCGGACGGCACGATTCGCACCGGAGTCGCACGCCACAAGGTCCCGGTGGCGTTCGAGCCCGTCGTGGCTGCGTGCCTCGAGGCGATCACGCAGGCTGGGACGGACGTGTCCACCTATCTGTACGGTTCGGTCGCTACTGGGATGGCCGTGCCCGGCACCTCGGACGTCGACATCCTGACGATCGGGGCCGCCCAACCAGAGCACTTTTTTGGGAAAGGCGACGAGGCCTACGGCAACCGCGTCTTCCTCCGGCACTACTGCACACCCTTGGATGGTCCCGACCTCTCGGCGGAATGGCCAGAGTTTCCGGCTGATATCCATGCCGCGCGCGGATTCAACGGCGACATCGGTAGGCGGCTAGATGAATGGCGATCCGCGCTTCGGCTCGCTGACGAAGACAGTCAGGGCGTGGTGGCATTGGCGCGTCGTGCGGCGCGCAAGACTCTCTTTGCGACGGCCGGGCTTGTGAGTGTCACCGAAGGGACATGGACGACCGATCGGGGCACCGCGGCCGCCCGTGGGGCGGTGGTCAAACCCGCGCTCGCCGAGGGGCTGGGAAACTTGTCGTTGTGGAGTGAGGGTCACGCCGAGTCTGGGCGGGCTGAGCTCGAAGCGAGTCTGCATACCGGCGGTGTTGTTGACGAAGTCGTGCGCGAGTTCTGCGACGTCATCGGTCTCTGGACAGGTAGGTAGTGAGCCCGTCCGGCAGCCCGCCCTCGAGGCAGCCGCGCTGGCGGACTGGGCGCTTGAGTTGTCCGGGTCACTTTTCGTGACGATCGGTCATCATCGTCACGAAGGTTCTGACACGCTTGACGATTTGTGTTAGGGCGCTGTTATGGTTCGGCCGACCGAGCAGAACTTGCTGGAAATCCCCTGAAATGCCCTGCGCCGAACTCTGACCGCCATCGTGGCCGCCGCTGTCCTTGGCGGCCTAGCCGGATGTCAACCGATCAGCTTCACGGACGTGTCTTCTGGTGGCTCGGATACGCCTGCGGCCGCTGCCACCGACGCAGAGCCCACGTCGTCCTCAGGAACGATTCTGCCGACGAAGCGGCAGTGGCATCTCCTGTCGAGGAAACAACCGAGGCTAGGTCCACGACGGTGCCCACGGGATCGGCTGATCCGACGTCGGAAGCCCGCGCCCGCTCCAGCCCTGGTCGATCAAGACAGCCAGTATGAGGCCCAGGTGCTCTCACTCACCAACGCGGAGCGACGCAAGGTGGGCTGCCAGGACCTTAAGTTCAACAGCACATTGGCGCAGGCGGCCGGTAAGCACAGTGACGATATGGCGGATCGGGTCAACGCCACCGGGTACGCCTGGTCTGGGCTGGCTGAGAATATCGCTGCCGGTCAGCAGACTCCGCAAGCCGCCGTGGACCGTTGGATGAATAGCCCGCCCCATCGCCGTTCCATCCTCAACTGCGACTACGTCGAACTCGGCGTGGGCGTGTCCTTCGGCTCAGACGGCAAGGCGACGCCGAAGTGGACGCAGAACTTCGGCATACCAAGCTAAGCACTCGGTAGGTCAAGCCGAGACAGCTACGACCTGGGCCTCACTCGACGGGCCGCGTGATCAATCGTCGGGCGGTTGTGTCACCGTCGACGGCCTGCTCGAGGTCGTCCAGGACTGATCCGGCGAGGTCCCTGGATTCTGGCCCAAGCGCGTCCACCACGAACACCGCGTTCACGGTCTGCTCGGTGAGGCCGGTCCGAGGCGTCTGTCGCCAATTCCACCGGCGACACGTCACGCCCAGATCGTCTCGCCAGACCGGCTCTCCTGGCTCGGGCCGTTCCTCGTGCGGCTGGCCATCCCGCGTCGTCTCGAAGAGTTCGTTGCCGGTGGCACGCACCAGCCGCAGCGGACCCGTGTAAGCATCGACGTCCTCAACGCCCATCGGCACGCCGCGTCGCACCGAGATCGAGTTATACAGATCGGTGACGCGGTTGATTCGCGGGAGGCCCCCGGACGCAGCTCGGCGACTCAGCGCATCGACGCTGACCCTGGTGCGGCTCGGCTTGGCTCCGAACGCGGCATACGTCTGCTTCCAGCGCTCTATCTGGGCTGCTCGCGCATGGGCACGATCTCCTTCGTATGCCGACCCGACAGATTTCTGCGCACGCTCCAGTGCGAGATCGCTGGCATCATCGCTCGGACCGGATCGCAGGCCACTGATCACCATGAGGCCGGCGCAGTAGTCCGGACACAGGGCAAAGATCTCATCGGCCACGCTGACCTGATCGAGCCAGCGAGTCAGCTCCGCGTGAGACCACAGCCGTGCATCCATGTGTCTACTGTGGCCTACGCCTTGTCGCTTTCCTGCCAGCATCGGGAGGTTTCGAGGGACAAGATGACGACATGACGAAGGCGACGGCACCCTCGATGGGGACAACAACACCCTCCCGAGAAACGGGTCGCTGGGTGCCACAGTTTTTGTTGTTGGCAGTTTTCTGGGGATGCTCGTTCGCGTTCATCGGCATCAGTTTGGAGTCGCTGACCCCCCTCCAGGTGGCCTTCTGGCGACTGTTCCTCGGGGCCGTGACCTTGGCTGTCATCGTAGTGGTGACCAGGACTCGTTTGCCCGATGACCTGCGGACATGGGCACACCTCGCGGTGGTCGCCGCCTTCCTCAACGCGGTGCCGTTCACCCTGTTCGCCATCGGACAACAGCACGTCTCCTCGGTGTTGGCAGCGATCATCAACGCCGCGACCCCGCTCGTCACGCTGCTCGTGGTGATCGCTGCCTTCCCGGAAGAGAAGCCGACATGGTTCCGTGGGCTGGGCTTGGCCACCGGTTTTGCTGGAATCTTGGTTGTGCTCGGGGTATGGCGGACGTTGCCAGAGGGGGAACTGAGAGGCGTGGTGGCGTGCTTGGCCGCGATCGCCTGCTACGGCGTCGCCTTCCCCTACTCGCGCCGATATCTGCGAGACACGGGAGTGCGGCCAGCAGGTCTGGCGGCCGGGCAAGTAGGAATGGCGACCATGATGCTGCTGCCGGTAGTGCTCATCACCGGCGTGGAGCCGACATCGCCGCTGACGGGCCGAGTCATCATCGCGATGCTGGCCCTCGGCGCTTTCAGCTCAGGTATCGCCTACATCCTCAACTTCCACGTCGTCGCCCAGGCGGGGGCCACCACCGCCAGCAGCGTCACATATCTGACTCCGGTCGTGGCGGTGCTGGTCGGCCTGGCCTTCCTCGGAGAACGCGTCACCTGGAACGAGCCTGTGGGGGCCCTGGTCGTCTTGTTGGGCGTGGCTATCTCCCAGCGCCGAGCGAGGCCACGAGTCCCCCAGCCTGAGCAGCCGGTTTAACTCTCCTTCATAGCGGCGCTCTTCTCGAGGCCAAGTGTTTCTTCCATTTCCTCCAACGGGATTCCCTTGGTCTCGGGCATCACCATCAAAGTCCAGAAGGTCATCGCGATACCGCATATAAGGAAGAAGCCGAAGGCAACGCCGCCGCCCAGGTTGCCGGCGATCGCGGGGAAGGACCACGAGATCGCAGCAGCAAATGCCCAGTGCGTCAAGGCGCCGAAGGACTGGCCACGAGCACGGATAGCGGTCGGGAAGATCTCGGAGATGAAGACCCAGATGACCGCCCCCTGCCCAAAGGCGTGGACACCGACGAAGAGCGCGAGGCTGGCTACGACGACAACACTGGCAATGCCCGAGAACTCGCCGTCGTAGAGAAAGAACATGATGGTCAGTGTTCCAAGGGTCAGAACATAACCCGCTGAGCAGACTTTCATCAACCATTTACGACCTACCTTGTCGATGAGGTAGAGCGCGCCGATAGTGCATACGAGGTTGGCCAGTCCGATACCGGCGCTACTTAAGAAGGCTGCGCTCTCACCTACCCCGGCGTCTTCGATGATCGTGGGGGCGTAGTACAGCACCGCGTTGATCCCACCGAGCTGATTGAAGGCAGCGATAGCGAACGCCAACAGGATCACCTTGCGGTGCGCCATAGTGAAGAACTTGACGTTAGGCGTTGCCTCATCCTTCTCAAGCGCCTCTTCGATCTCGGTGCGCTGGAACGTGGCTTCCTCTTCGTCGGCAGACAACCGGCTGATGATCTCGCGCGCTTCCTCCTTGCGGCCAACGGCCATCAGCCACCGGGGGCTCTCGGGCACGAGGAAGAGGAGCAGGAAGAAGGCGAGCGCAGGCAATGCCTCGACGCCAAACATCCAGCGCCACGCGGTGTCGTCGGGAAGGATGCCGAGGATGGCGTAATTCGACACATAGGCGACCAGGATGCCGACCGTGATGTTGAACTGGAACAAGCCGACAAGGCGGCCCCGATCTTTCGGCGGGGCAACCTCTGCGTTGTAGATCGGCGCGACAGCTGTGGCTGCGCCGACACCGACGCCCCCCAAGAACCGGAACACCATGAACACGATCCAATCGGTGGCAAGGGCACTTCCCAAGGCCGAGACGACATACAGAATCCCGATCACGAACAGGACTGGCTTGCGTCCGTATGTGTCTGCCGGTTTACCTAGGCCAGCGTATGCGGCGCCGATGACCGTGCCGATGAGCGCTGTGGCCACGGTGAAGCCGAGCCAGAAGGGTGACAATTCGAAGACTCGAGCGAGGTCCTTCGTTGTCCCCGAGATCACCGCCGTGTCGAAGCCGAAAAGCAGCCCACCAAGGGCCGCGATGATGGCGCTGCGCAGGACGAGAGGCTGCATACTGAGCTCCATTGCTCTAGAGGCAGGTGAGGGTCAGGCTAGTCCGGGGCGGTGCCCATTGATTGGGAGCACTGGATGGCTTAGCGCGCGAGGCGGAAGGGCCCGATCACATGGCGATCTTCATTCAATGGTTTGAGGAACCGGCGATCGTGACCTCTGACGCTTCGCGCACGACCTTCGAGAACGCAGCCGGCGACATGTTCAGCCTGACGCGCGAGGGTGTGGAGGTCTGTGTCTCGGGGGTTACGACGAACAGCACGTATGCAGATCTCGTCGCCTTGTACATCGAATTCCCCGTTGTTCCGCGTGTGGTTGCGTGGCCTGCGCAACTGGGGTCTGGCCATGGGAATCGGACGGACTGGCGGCTCGAACTGTGCCTAACCTTCAATGGACTCATCGACCAGATTCCGGTGAAGTTTGGGTCACCCAAAGGGGTGTGGAATCTGCAGTCGCGCCAATTCTTCTTCGCCCTGGTGGACGAGTTACGGCGATTCGATGTGGTGGAAAACCCAGACTTGCTATCCGTCTACGCACAGTTTTGCGAGCATCCTCGTTGGGAGCGGCAGTTTCGTTCTCGACCCCTGGTACGTCGCTTGCTTTCGACCCCGACGTAGCATCCTCAAAGCACAAACTCTGAGTCACAGGCAACCTTCCCACGATGTCGCTGCGTTTCAGGAGTGCCGTCCACACCGAAGGCCATCAGCCGCTGCGCGAGACTTCGAGAATGCACCGAGGCGCGACGCGAGCCCGGGAACAACCCGCCCCCAGCGATGGCAGGTCAGCGTCGTTGACCTCGCATCGGAACTCGCAAACCAGACTCAAATCCGTAACCGAAAGTCTGGCTTGTGGTGGCCGAACAGAGATGCTTGTTTGGTCCAGGGGTTGGGTGGGACTTCGACCACGCCGACCTATCCGGCTCGCGTCCAGGGGAGTGGCGATCCTGCCTGCCCGGGGTATTGACCATCGCTCGTCGTCGCTGAAACCTCGTTGGCAGGGGTGACAAAGCGTTCCCTGGTGAGTTGCCACGCCGGAGCCATATCGCGCAAATCCCACACGCTGTGCTGGGCAGCCAGTCCCGAGATCAGCGTGTGGGCCAGATCAGCGAGCAATCCGTGCCGACGCTCCACCTTGGCGCGTCTTAGATCACCAGCCCACCACGAATAGCGCAGCCCGTGTCGTCCGTCGGGCAGATAGGGCACATATTCACTCAAAGAGGTTTGAGCCCAGGCATCGATCAAACCAGGACGGGCCCTCTCAGCCAACGCAAGAGAGCCATAGAACCGGCCATTGATGTCAATGAGGTGGCTCTCGCCTCGAGCATCGGTGAGGAATTGCAACTCGACAAGGCCATGCCAATCTAATGCGCGAAGGAGCTCTTGCGACCTTAGGGCGAGGGAGGGGTCGACAGCAACGGTCCGGGCCCTGGCCGACATGCCGTGAGGTGTCGGCCACAGCCTGAGGCTTTCTTGCTGGACCCGTGCGTGCAACCGCCCGCTCCGCATGAGCCCGATGATGGCCCCCAGATCACCATCGACTGGTCGCTGGAGGATAGGAATTCCTCCTGCATCGGTGATCAGATCGATCTGTGGCTGAGCGGCCGCGCTACTGGCAAATTGCCTGGCATCAATACGATGGGGTCGGGTTTGGCCGGGGTGCCAATGCGCTCGGCACTTGACGACGACCGGTCCCTTCCAGTGACGCACTGACGTGCTTGTGGCCAGGACAGTATGCGGATATGAGAGCCCAACCTGGCGGGCAGCTTCTGCAATGTCGATCTTGTCCAAAACGCCCTGGACCACTGGGTAGCGAGGGTGCACGACCTGAATAGGCAACTCGTCGCGGTAGGCAGACAGTGCCGCCATCCAGTCGTCATTGCCGCCGAAGGCGATCTGGTAGTCCCCCTGCGTCGCAGCCCGCGTTACACCGTCGATGAAACCGCGGGCATCATGCCGCGGTCGCGGGATTTGGTGAGTCCGCTGGCAATATCGCGATGAACCCAGGACACCTCCTCCCTCCGGGGTCCCGACACCGACGACCCATCCGGCCCGTCCTAAGGCCCGAACTGCAGCCAGGGCACCTCGATCCCGACTGGTGGACGCGATGAGCACGCGCCGCGATTCCACCATCCTGGCAGCATACGGTGGGCCGTCCGGGCGACCGCGTAGGTGGGAGGCGTTGGCGTTTCTCGGCAAGCGGTCCTTGACGACTGCCGTAGCCTTCACCTCGGCGCGAGCCCCTGGGGGCATCAGACCGGTGCAGCCGATCACCGTCCAGGCGTGAAAGGGCATGCTGATTGCCTCGTCCTTGGCCTGGGCGAAGTCACCGAAATGCTCGAGCCCAACGTGGAAGGTCGTCAGTTCGACGATGTCGGCCATCGTTGCGCCGGTGGCATCGCGTCTGATGATGTGTGAGCATCGTTGGCGACGCGCCACCCCCTTACGCCTAGGCCCACGATGAGCAGACTCAGAACGACGTGGTGGGCGATGACCCGAGTCGTGGAGACGTCTCCCAGGGGCTCGATGAGGAGGCCGCCCATCGAGATCGCCAGGAGCGCGCCAGTGCTCAGCGCGACCCGGTGCCGCTGGTCGACACGGTCGCGGCCGAACCTCCATACCCACAGGGCCATCGCTGGGATGATCGTCAGCCACAGCCCCACTCCCAGCCACGTTGGTGGCGCCACGATCATCAGCACTATCGCGGCGATGAATGCCCCAACCCCAGAGCCAGGGAAGGCCACTCTCGCGAAGTCTCGACCGGGGAAGTCCGAGCCACGTGATGCCGCCGACGGGCGAGAGGGCCCAACACCAGCAGCACGATCACGATGACGCAACTTGTGAGCTGGCCAGGTGATGCGGTGAATGGCTCCGTTTGTTGGTGGTCAGCGCCGACCAAGAAGAGCGCAGTGACGCCGAGGATGAGCAGGAGGACGCTCGACCAACGACTCAGCCAAGGCTGGTCAGCGAGGTCGGCGAAGACGCTCTCGGCGAGCGCTATCGGTGCCCCCAGGCTGAAGGTCACATGACCGAGCACGAAGGTCAGCGCGGCGAAGACACTGACCCCGGCGAGCTCGGTTGGAGCCCAGAGGGCGTCCCAGTATTCGATCTGGCGGTAATCGGGGTTGAACATGGACTGGTCCACCAGGCCCGCCTGCACCACGCCCCAAGCCGCACACCACGACAGGATCGTGGGCCATCCACGCCCGCTGCGTCGGGCCAGGTCGCGGATCAGCACCGCAGGAGCGCCGTATAACGGGATGAGGATCAGCAGCCCGGCGACCAGTTGCCCAGGGTGGCCCGTTGAGGTGTCGTACCCCAGCAGGTACTCCGCTCCCACCGGGGCTAGGACCAAGAGCAGCCACACGGCATACCAACGGCTCAGGCGATGTCTCACCGATCAGCCGGATCTGCAGGCACGGCGGGCGGCACGCTACTCGGCCTCCCAGGGGTATCCGCGCGTCACGAAAGCCTCACGAACCACCGCGCGACCGCCTTCGACGTCGCCGCGGAAGAGCGTCCGGCCGCCGGATCCTTCGACCACGATCTTGCCGCCTTCACGGAAAACCCCGACGATCTGCTCACGCGCAATGCGTCTCACGTCCCCGCTGGAGTGCACCTCGATCTGGTCTTCGCTGACGTACAGCACGGGCGATTCATAGATCACATAGATCGCAAAGACCGCACCGAGCACGCCGCCACCTGCCGCCAAGGCCCACGCTGTCGAGGCCGATCCCAAAAAGGTCAGCGGCCCGCGGAACGGCACCCACGGCACATCCGAGACCCAGGTCGCGACGGTCGGAATGGCCAGACCGCTTGCAATGCCCAGGGCGAGACCCACGACGAGGATGACGATCTGAGTTTCGCGGTCAAACCCCAATCGCTGACCAGCCACACTAGGTGAGGACACGTGGGCAAAGATAGCAGAGTGCGCACTCTATTAATGAGGTGAATGTGGCCAGACCCGTCGATTCCCGCAAGCACGCTGCCCGACGGCTGCACATCATCGACGCCGCCCTCACGTGCCTGGCGGCCAATGGATACGCCGGGGCCACCACAGCCGCGATCTGCCGCACCGCGCGGATCGGGTCGGGCACGTTCTTCCACTATTTCCCCACCAAGAACGCCGTGCTGCTGGCGATCCTCGACTACGGCACTCAGGAAACTCTGGACTGGTTTGCTGCGCAAGCGGGTCGAGATGACGCGAGGGCCGTGATCCTGGACTGGATCAAGCACAGCGCCGAGGAGCTCGAGGACCCCAGGTCGGCAGGATTTATCCAGGCCGTCAGCGCCGTCATGACCCAACCGGACGTGGCGGCCGCGCTGCAGCGGGACGAAGGCGCCCAGCACGACGAGCTGCAACCGTGGGTATGCCGTGCCCAAGCGCAAGGGACGGTGCGCTCAGACCTTCCGCCTGCCGAGCTGACGACGTGGATCACGCTGTTGCTGGACGGATTCGTCGGCAGAGTCGCCACCCTTGATGACTTCACCGCGGCCGGGCAGCGCGCACAGTTGCTGGACACGGCTCGGCGGGTGCTCGCGCCCTAGCGTCGGTCTGCGTCGAGGTTAGTGTCGAAGGCATGGCACACCAGAAGCACATCGACTTCACGGCCAAAACTGCATTGCAGGGCGCGTTGGTGATCCTTCGGCCCGTGAGCCTGGCTGATGTGTCGGTGCTGCATACCTCGATGTCCGATGAAGGTGTCTCACCTCACTGGCTGGCCGAGGAATGGGTTGACAGCGGCAGCGACGGAAAGGGTCGGTATGCAGTGTCTCCTCTGCCGTCATGAGGAGGCCGACCGGGAGTTCGAGCGGGTTGAGGTCTGGCGCGACGATCTCTGGCGGCTCACCGTGAGTCTGGCTGCTCCCGTTGCCGGGTTCGCCTACCTAGAGCCGCTGCGGCATATCCCGCACATCACTGACCTGGACGGAGCAGAGGCTGACACCCTCGGGCCGGTGCTGGCCCACGTGACATCGGTGTTGAAGGCCGCCACGAACGCGGAGATCGTCTACGTCAACGTCTTCGGGGAGCGCCACGCGCACCTGCACTTCAACATCGCTTCTCACTGCGAAGGAGATGCGCTGACCGGAGGGGCCGGGATGCTGCGTGATGACGCGCAAGCACCACCGCGGGAGCAACTCGCGTCAGTGGCAGCCCAGGTCCGCGGCGTGATGTCGTCGGATACATAGCCCGGATGAGCACCCGCTCAGCGTCCGTGCAACGCCCCCGTGAACTGATGGACCCCGCCACTTCCAAGGTATAGCGCGGGTGGGGGCTTGTGGCAAGACCCCCGCCAGGGTTCACACTTCTGCGCTGTAGCGCATTTCGGACGACGATATGAGGAATTGTGATGGTTGATGTGAGCGGGCCGAAGCCCTTCGAGGTCTACCGATCGGGGGTGCTGCTGCATGGCACCAAAGCGGACCTCGAGATGGGCGATCTCTTGGTGCCGGGGCGCACTTCAAACTTCGGCGTGGACCGGACTGCGAACCACATCTACGTCACTGCGACCCTGGATGCTGCGACGTGGGGTGCCGAGCTTGCAGCGGGGGAGGGTCAGGGCCGGATCTACATCGTGGAACCGCTCGGGGCACTGGAAGACGATCCGAACGTGACGGATAAGAAGTTCCCCGGCAATCCGACTCGGTCATACCGAAGCAAGGAGCCGGTGAAAGTGGTCGGTGAAGTCCTGGACTGGGTCGGCCATTCTCCGGATCGGTTGCAGAGTATGCGGGACGGCCTCGCCGACCTCGAACACCGTGGCCTCGCGGTCATCTACGACTGAAAGTCTGTGGTGATGACCTATGGTCGCGCCCTTGGGTGTGGGCCTAAATTGGATGGATGATCACGCATATTGGGACGGCCATGCTTTA
The DNA here is from genome assembly GCA_963803695.1 of uncultured Actinomycetota bacterium. Classification (GTDB taxonomy): domain Bacteria; phylum Actinomycetota; class Actinomycetes; order Actinomycetales; family Dermatophilaceae; genus Ornithinicoccus. The sequence goes on along the minus strand of CAWDNY010000007.1, from coordinate 305,952 downwards.
CGTATCCAGCCAGGAAGAGTCCTTGGCTTTCTACCGGGACCTGCTGGGCTTCTCGGTCGTGACGGACCAGGACATGGGCAACGGCGCTCGGTGGTTAGAGCTATTACCGCCTCACGGGGTGACCACGATTGCACTTCACGATGCCGCGCTGGACGGCAAGCAGCCCAGGGGAGGGGGCTTACCTCACGTTCGCTTGCGATGACGTCGCAGCCACGGTGGCGGAGCTACGTCAAAGAGGCGCCAAGGTTTCTGACCCCAACGAGCAACCTTGGGGCACCTTCGCGTTCGTCGAAGGCCCCGATCATCACCAAGTTCAGATCCACGAGAAGTGACACGTTGTTGGTCAAGTGGGCGTAAGCCCTTGCTTGGCGTATGCAGCGACACCGGCTCGAACCCCGTGGGAGGGCAGCCGATCTCAGAGGTGGTCCGACGCCTCGGCGCGGTTCTGGCCTCAGACGAACGGCAGGCCGAGATTGCGATCGGCACCAGGTGTTCGGCATACGAAACCGGCGACCTCGCCCAAGCCCTCGCCGCCGGCACGATCATCAAGGTTTTCACCTTCCGAGGGGTGATGCACTATGTATCGCCGCAGGACGGGGTGCGTATCCACGAACCCGAAACGCCACCGACCAGGAGTCAGGACGCCCAACGGTCTTGCGTAACCTCACCCATCGCCAGCCTCCGAGCGAGCCATCACGAGTCGTGTCATATAGCGATCCGCATCCAGTGCGCGCGTTGATCTCGGGCACGACGTCGTCGGTTCGCGGTCCGGTCGTCGGATGACGTTTCCCTCGCGGGGACCCGAGATCTCACGGCTGTTGTGACCCCAGGGTCATCGGGCGGTTGCGGGTGGCAGGACCAGCATGACTCTGAGCCTCAATCCCGCGAGTCTGACCCCCCGTTGCCAGATGGCGTTGCGCGACCTCAGCGATGGTGAGAGGCTTATCCGACGAACAGAGGAGACCGCCATGAGCGCGCTACGCGTTTTGGGTGATGTTGCTCAGTGGTGCGTCAAGACTGTCCTGCGCGTAGCAGGCTTGATTGTGCATCGGGATCAGGGCGTCGATCCGAACGGTGCCGACTATCTATATAAGCCTCGGCCGCCCGAGTACCGCCCTTAGCCGTCTCCGGCCAACAAGCAGGAATTCGGTCTGCCGCCTGGCTTGAGCCAGTCTGCGGAGCCTCGCGCCTCGGGCGAGAGGAGAGCCGGTTTGCCCTCTATGACCACTGCGACCCCACAATCGACCCCTCATGGGTCTCGCATGACGCGCGTTGCGGTCGTCCGATCACGATCACTGACCGGTGATAGTTGCTGTTGCGCACGGTTACACGACTAAGCAGCGCGCGTCACATGGTCTAGAAGGCGACCAATCTTGGTCGCCTACTCCGCCTCTTCGAGGTTGATGACGGGGATGATCTTGGCAAGTGCGCTCGGCTTGCGGGTCATGACGTACTCGCCGAGGAGCCCGATGTTAGTGGTGCGGTCGATCTCCCAGTTGAAAGCGTGTATTAGCTCCAGACCGGTTTGTCCCGCGAGATAAACAAGGTCGGCCAGCAGTCGCGTCGCGCGACCGTTGCCATCCACGAATGGATGGATGCGGACCAAGGCTGCGTGGGTGGCGATGCCCAGCGTTCGAGCGTCGATACCCATCTGGTGCTCCCACTGATAGCGAAGGTCGTCCAATACGTTGCGCATCTCGACGGCGATGTGTTCACGGGCGATGCCAATGTTGGTTTCCTGCGCCTTGCGGATTGGGTGGCCCAACAACTGACGCGCTTCGGGCGTGAGTGCATCGGCTTCTTCGTAGTAAAGGAGCGTCTCGCCGTAGTCAGGTTCGAGGGCCATCAGGACTTCGAGCGCAGCGACTCCACGAACTTCTCGACCTTGGCTGAGGGGACATGCCCAGTGGGAACGACGCGATGCTCCAACCGCGCCGAAGCCTTGGTCGAGCGCGCGACGGCCTGACGGCGCGCCTTTGCTGACACAGTCTGCTTGGTCATCGCTGCTCCATCATTCTTGCCACGGTAGAGCACCTACGCCTGAGAGACCGTGCCGCTCTCAGTACGATCCAGGACATGGGTCTGCCACGGCTTATCACTGTGAACCCAAGCCACTTGGCCCGAAGCTTTGGTCCATCCCGTCTCACGCGCGAAGCGTGCCGCAACGGGATTCCCTGCGGAGCAGGACGATCCCTCAACGGGGTCGGGTGTGGCCGTCGGTAGGCCGAGCCATAGGCCTCAGTTTGTCTTGTCGAGGATCAGTCGAGTGGCTTCGTGTGGTGCGTCCCATTGTGGAAAATGACCGCACCGCTCGAACCAGTGCAGAACCGCGTCGGGGAACAGTTCGATAGCACGTGCGGCCTGACTCGCCAGGGTGACCAGGTCACGACGACCCCAACCGATCGTGACCCGGCCGGGGGTTGTGCCAGCCGGGGCTCCCTGTTGCTTGGGACCTTTGGTCAGGGCGTCCATGGCAGCTCCCGTCGACGGGGAGTCGGCCAACCCGCGCACGTCCGGCAGCACGGTCTCGCGCGAGAGAGCCCATGGCCGCGCCGACAACTGCGCCAGCAGCAGAGTCCTTCCCACCGGGCTGCCGAGCAGTGCTGGCAACATGCCTCGTAGCGCCCGGACCAAAGCGATCGAGGGCCGCAGCGTGGCACCGAAGAGAACGAGATCGCGGTCGCTCCAGAAGCCGCCCGGGTCCAAAGCCACGGTGTCGCCGCCAACGCCCCGCCGCGCGAGCTCGAGCACCATTCGCCCGCCCATCGACTGGCCAACCATCGAGACTCCGTCCAGGCCTTGTTCGCGGATAAAGTCCGCGACGGAGTCGGTCAAACTGGAGATCGAGACCTCGCCGGTCAACGGCGGCGTCTCGCCAAACCCCGGCAGGTCGACGGCGATGACCTCGCGGCGCTCGGCCAGTTCGTCCAGTATCGGCGACCAGGACCGCCACCCAGCGCCCAGACCGTGCACTAGCAACAGTGGGCTGCCACTTCCTCGTCTTACATGATTCAACGTCACACCAGGAACGCTAATGCACGCGGAGCCTGACGTGTTCGGTCACCGATGGAGGATCCCCGTACGGCACAGCGCCACCGACCGGCGAGGTCTTAGCCCTGTCCGCATGGTCGTCGTAGCGGGGAAGTCTGACGAATGCGTCGACTACGGGGGATTCAAGCGCTGGGTCGAATGACCGACAACGTCACCGGCGGCTGGACCCAAGTGCGCCAAGACCGGCGACGATAACCTCCGTGAGCAGCTCGGCATACGTTCCGTCAGGGTCGAGGTCTGGGTCGAAGACCGTCACCTGCGCACCCAGTGCGTCGGGGGCCAGGTCTGCCAAGAGGTCCGCGAGGTCGTCCGGCGCGAGTCCGCCCGGGCTCGGACTGTCGACAGCAGGCAGATGATGGGGGTCGAGCACGTCGACGTCGACATGCAGCCAATAGCCCGCGATGCCAGTTCGCGTCACGACCGACCGCACCCGCTTGGTTGCGGCGAACACCCCCGCGCGCAATACCTCGGACGAGGTGATAGTGCCGGCCAGAAGTCGGCGCACCTCGTCAAGGTGCTCGTCGTCGTCTCGGCAGCCGACGTGAACTACGTCCTCGGACGCGACGTACGGCGCACGGCCCTCAAGGTCGGCGACGGCCGGCTAATGCAGTCCCAGCACTGAGGCGAGGTCCTCGCCGGCCAGGCTCGCGCACACGTCACTGTTGCCGGGGTGACGAAAGTCGGTATGGCCGTCCATATGAACCAGCCCGTGGCGACCGCGACGCGCCAGTGCAAGGCTCGTCCCGACAAGCAGGCTGCAGTCACCGCCGAGAACGAGTGGGGCCCGGCCCGCATCCAGCAGACTTTCGATTCGGCCGGCGAGTCGCAGAGCGTGGTCGACGATGGTGTCCTGATTGCGCAGTCGCGCTGAGGCGGGGACGTAATCGTCGACGTAGCGGCCCGGAAGCACCGAGCCATCGTCGACCGCGCCCAGCCCGGCAAGCCGGGTATAGAGCCCAGCCTCGCGCAACGCTTCTGGTGCCTTCGACGTACCCGGTACGCCGCCGGGCACGGGCGGCCGTAGCCCTAGATTTGTTGGTGCTGAGAGCACGCCGATCACAGATCATCGTCGCCGTTCGTGGTCGGTGGTGAAACCCTGACGCCGCAACCGCTCCTCCTGTGTCTCGAGCTCTTCGAAGAAGGTGACCTGCCAACCGCCGGGTCCTTGGACCCGCGCGTTGATGGTGCGGAACGGTGTCTCCACCGGCGGAGCGATCCGCTCCATGCCAGCCGCATCCGTCTGTGCCAGCGGGTCAGCGGTACTGTCGACCTCCAGCGCGAGTCGCACGAAAGACCCCTCGGTGGCGAAGGCCGGCTGTTCCGGCATGCCGAGCACGTCACGGCAGAACGTCACGGCCTCATCGAAGTCGGCGGTCTCGATTATCAGCCGGAGCTGGCACGGTGGTGTCTTCATCGTCATGCTGGTCAGCATCCCCCCTGACGTGCGTGTGAGGTGCAAGCCCCAGCCGGGTCTGCACCTGGGCGAGCACGTCGATCTCCTGCTTGATATCGCGCGCCTCGCGCTGCAGCCGGCGCCTCGCAGCATCGAAGTGTGCGCCGACTCCCGCGAGGTCGCGGCCAGCTGGGTTGAGCACACCCGGCAGCAATTCGCGGACGACGGTGCTGCAGAAGCCCGCAGCGTACAGCTCTTGGATCACTATCACCCGGTTGACGTCGGACGTCTCGAAGCGCCGATGGCTTGAGGCGTCGCGCTGAGGCGATAGCAGGCCCTGCTCCTCGTAGTAGCGCAACGACCGGACGCTCACACCGGATCTCTTCGCCAACTCGCTGATCTTCACGTCATTCCCTTCGCTCCGCCCCGTCGCGTTCTCGGACAACGTCGGCTGGCGGTCAAACACTTCCCACCTCACGCCCAAGCCCGACTCACGTTCCATGACGAGGCCACCGAGCAGGCGCATCCCGTCGGGGTTGCGGTCAAGTACAGCCGGGGGCTTGCGTCGTCCCGATACCCGAACCACAAACGGGAACGGCTCAGGTCAGTGGTTCGTGTTGCTAAGCCGCGGCGATGGTTGTCCCGTTTGGCCTGTCCGGCTGGTCGTCCCGCGACCGGACGGAGGTTCTACTGGGTCATGGCTGCTCGCTAGGCGTGAGCGCGGTTTGGTCTTTGATGACCTTTTGGAGCCACTTCGGTGCGTGTTCATCCAGGTAACCGTCGGGGTGTCGAATCGCGTCGGGAATGATCCTTCGGAATTGGTAGTTGAGTCTAGTGAGACCGGGATCCAACGTGAAGACATCGCCGGGAATGATTTCTCGAGTACGGTAGTTGAGTCTACTGTGCTCAACTTCAGTGAGTCTCGGTTTGACAAGAGCCGGGGATATGCCGCAAGTTGAGGGACGAAGCATCAACCCGAAGCAGCAGCATCAACCGCAGTAACACGGGCAACCACACTGACGCATCGACGCGCAGATGGACCCGGCCCCTCGACATACAGGAGTGATTGACACATGGGACGTGCAGTAGGCATCGACCTGGGAACCACCAACTCCGCAGTCGCCGTCCTTGACGGTGGCGAGCCGGAGATCATCGCTAACGCAGAAGGCGGCCGTACCACGCCATCCGTCGTGTCGTTCGCCAAGAACGGCGAGGTCCTGGTCGGCGAAATCGCCAAGCGCCAGGCCGTCACCAACGTCGACCGCACCATCCGCTCGGTCAAGCGCCACATGGGCACTGACTGGAGCACCAAGATCGACGACAAGGATTACACCGCGCAGGAGATCAGCGCCCGCACGCTGATGAAGCTCAAGCGCGACGCCGAGTCCTACCTGGGCGACGACGTGACCGATGCGGTCATCACCGTGCCGGCATACTTCGATGACGCCGAGCGTCAGGCCACCAAGGAAGCCGGTGAGATCGCCGGCCTCAACGTGCTGCGCATCGTCAACGAGCCGACTGCGGCGGCCCTCGCATACGGTCTGGACAAGGGCAAAGAAGACGAGCAGATCTTGGTCTTCGACCTCGGTGGTGGCACGTTCGACGTGTCGCTGCTGGAGGTGGGCAAGGACCCCGACGACGGTTTCGCGACCATCCAGGTCCGCGCAACCCACGGAGACAACAAGCTCGGCGGAGACGACTGGGACCAGCGGATCGTGCAGCACCTGCTGACCACGGTCAAGAACTCGACCGGCACTGATCTGTCCAACGACAAGATCGCCATGCAGCGTCTGCGCGATGCGGCCGAGCAGGCCAAGAAGGAACTGTCCAGCTCCTCCAGCACCAACCTGAACCTGCAGTATCTCTCGATGACCGAGTCGGGCCCGATCCACCTGGACGAGCAGTTGACCCGGGCGCAGTTCGAGAAGATGACGCAGGACCTGCTGGACCGCACCAAGTCCCCGTTCGACCAGGTGATCAAGGACGCTGGCGTCAACGTGTCCGAGATCGACCACGTCGTGTTGGTCGGCGGTTCGACCCGTATGCCGGCCGTCGCCGAGCTGGTGTCGAAGATGACCGGCAAGCAGCCCAACAAGGGCGTTAACCCGGACGAGGTCGTCGCCGTCGGCGCCGCGCTGCAGGCCGGAGTTCTCAAGGGCGACCGCAAGGACGTGCTGCTGATCGACGTCACGCCGCTGAGCCTGGGAATCGAGACCCAGGGCGGCATCATGACCAAGTTGATCGAGCGCAACACCGCGATCCCGACCAAGCGCTCCGAGGTCTTCACCACGGCGAGCGACAACCAGCCCTCGGTCAGCATCGAGGTCTATCAAGGTGAGCGCGAGATCGCCAAGCACAACAAGCCGCTAGGCAACTTCGAGCTGACCGGCATCGCGCCCTCGCCCCGCGGCGTGCCGCAGATCGAGGTCACCTTTGACATCGACGCCAACGGCATCGTGCACGTGTCCGCCAAGGACCGCGGCACCGGCAAGGAGCAGTCGATGACGATCTCCGGTGGCTCCGCGCTACCGAAGGAAGAGATCGAGCGGATGATCCGCGACGCCGAGCAGCACGCCGAGGAGGACAAGGCTCACCGCGAAATGACCGAGGCGCGCAACACTGCCGAGCAGATGGTCTACTCCACCGAGCAGTTCCTGTCCGAAAGCGGCGACAAGGTGCCGGCAGAGTCCCGGGAGCCGGTCGATGCTGCAATGGCCGACCTCAAGGAAGCCATCAAGCCCGAGTCCGAAGCTACGGTGGATGACATCAAGGCCAAGACCGAGACGCTGTCGACCGCCAGCCAGGGAATGGGTTCGGCCATGATGGCCGCCCAGGCAGAGGCTGAGGCCGCCGGAGCCGAGGGTGCTGACGGCACCGAGCAGGCTGAAGCCTCCTCCTCCGATGAGGACGTCGTCGACGCCGAGGTCGTCGAGGACGACGAGGAGACCAAGTGACCCAGCAGGACGGTGCGGCTCACCCCGAGGAGGGTGAGCCCACCGGGCCGGTCATTCGTGACAAGCGCAAGGTGGACCCGGTCACCGGTGCCGTGCGAGACCTTCAGGCAGCACAACAGGCTGCCGAGCAAACAGATGCGGCTTCGGAAAACCCGATCGACGACGCAGCGCCCAGTAGCGACGAGTCGGCCGACCTGGGCGACTGGGTTGCCGACGACGCCGCAGACATGAGCGGCGCGCCGGTCGAGGAAGCAGTGCCGCAAGAGGCACTCTCAACCGATGCTCAGACGGCAGCGGACCGGTTGGAAGACCTACGCAGGTTGCAGGCCGAGTTCGTCAATTACCGCCGTCGGGTCGACCGTGACCGCGCCAAGGATCGCGACGTGGCGGTCGGGAGTGCGCTAGAGGCGATGCTGCCGGTGCTCGACGACATCCACTCCGCGCGTGAGCACGGCGATCTGGGCGAGGGCCCCGTCGCGGCTATCGTGGACAAGTTGCAGTCGACGCTGAGCCGGTTGGGTGCCGAGATCTTCGGTGCGGTCGGTGAGCCGTTCGACCCGGCGATGCACGAAGCGTTGATGAACCTGCCCGATGCTGAGCTGCCCGAGGACGCGACGTCAACCACGATCGTCCAGGTCATCCAGCCCGGCTTCCGAGTGGGCGAGCGCCTGGTCCGTCCGGCACGAGTGGCGGTCGCTGACCCCGCCTAGCGACGCGTGCGCGGTGTTGTGGGGAGAGCTTGCAACACCGCGCCGCCGCCGGTTGGCTGATACGACTTAGGAGAAGAGGCAGAGATGGCTAGTCAGGACTGGTTCGACAAAGACTTCTACGCGATCCTCGGCGTGCCCCAGGACGCAGACGAGGTAGCCATCAAGAAGGCGTACCGCAAGCTCGCTCGTGAATGGCACCCGGACTCCAAGCCCGGCGACACCGCTGCGGAGCTGAAGTTCAAGGAGATCGGCGAGGCGTATGCCGTCCTGTCCGACCCCGAGGAACGCAGCCAGTACGACGGAGTTCGAGCGATGTCGCGCGGGGGAGCACGATTCACTTCCGGGGGGCCGGGAGCACAGGGCGGTGCAGGTTTCGAAGACGTTTTCGCCCAGATGTTCAACAACCAAGGCGGCGGCCGTCGCACCCAGCAGTCACCCTTTGGCGGTGCCGGCGCCCAAGGCGTGAACCTTGAGGATCTGCTCAGTGGGTTTGGCGGAGGCGGTATGCCGGGTGGCTTCCCCGGAGGCGGCCGCGGCGGAGCGAGCGGTGGCCCCGGATACGGTTTTGGTGCCCCCACCAAGGGCCGAGACGTCGAAGCCCGCGCGACTCTGTCGTTCCGGCAAGCAGCCTCAGGCGACAAGGTCACCGTGTCGAGCCCATCCAGCGGCCAGATCACGGCCCGCATACCTGCCGGAGTCAAAGACGGTCAAAAGATCCGCCTCAAGGGCAAAGGTATGCCGAGCGAGACCGGGGGTCCGGCGGGTGACCTGCTGATCGCAGTCACCATCCAACCCCACCCTGTCTTCGGGCGTGACGGCCTCAATCTGACGCTCGACCTGCCGGTGACCTTCGCCGAAGCAGCCCTTGGGGCCACGGTGAGTGTGCCGACTCTGGACGGCAAAAAGGTCAAGGTCAAGGTCGCTCCGGGCACGCCATCGGGTCGTGTGTTGCGAGTCAAGGGTCGCGGATTGGTGACGGACAAGGCCACGGGAGACCTGTTGGCAAAAGTGCAAGTCGTCGTCCCGCAGCGACTCAGCAAGGCCGCACAAGAAGCCGTCGAAGCGTTGCAGCACGACGAAGAAGGAGTCGACCCGCGCACTGACCTCTTCGCTCGGGCTGAGAAGTAAAGCACACTAAGGAACGCATACTCACGAAGCGCAACCTGACGCATCGCTGGGAGGTGGTGGAGATGGCACGGACTCGATCCGAGGTCGATCCAGACACGCCAGTTTTCGTCATCTCGATCGCCGCCGAGTTGGCCGGCATGCACGCACAGACGCTGCGGCAGTACGACCGGCTCGGCCTCGTGACGCCGCAGCGCACTCGTGGCGGTGGCCGACGCTACTCATCCCGTGATGTCTATCGGCTTCGCGAAGTGCAGCGGCTGTCTCAAGAAGGTGTCAGTCTCACGGGGATTCAACGCATCTTGGAGTTGGAGCACGAGGTCAGCCGCCTTCAAAGTCGGCTCGAAGAGTTGGCCGACCGCAACGAAGCGCTGATGCACGCGTTGGGCTCTAGCGACCGGATCTTTGCCGCTGGGCTCAGCGGAGAAGTCGTTGCGATGCGCGCTGGTGCTCGGCCCCGCCGTGGTCGCACTGGCACGGCGTTGGCCTTGTGGCGTCCGCCCCTGGGCTAGCGCAGGGTTGCTACGACTTGGTCTTCAACGGTGCTCGCCACCGCTGAAGATCCGCCGATCACAACGACCTCGCGTGGTCTCAGGGCCACCAACCGTTGCAGCACCGGCTCGGGGACGATGTCCCGCTCCGTAATCAGCACCGGCGACCGTTGGGACCCGGCGATGACTGCCCCAGCCAGCGCATCCGGCCAGTTTCGCCCGCTAGCCACGAACACGCGCGGGAGAGATGCTGGGAACTTTTTGGCGACTGCGGCTGAGGTCTCGAATCGACCGGTGCCACTGATCCGTTCGCTCGCATCGAGAGTGGTGTACACCGTGTCGCTGACCGACTTTTGGCCGCCCAGCACGACAATCTTCGTTGGGTTGAGCTGCTTCAGAGCCGAGGTCACCGATGCGGGCACTGAGTCTCGTCCGGTGAGCAGGATCGGCCCACCCTCCGTGGCCGCCAGAGCGGCCCCGCTGAGTGCGTCGGGGAAGGAGCGGTCGGCACCGCTGGCTACGTAGACCACAGGGACGTTCCTACCGTAGGCGAGCGAGAGCTTTGACGCGGTGTCGTAGCGCGTCCCGCCACCGACGCGCGTCACGGCATACCCCCGCTCGGTGAGGTCACGCTGCAATGAAGACGGCAGAGATTCGGTCCCGCCGAGGAGCACGACGTTGCGCGGCTTCAGGTCATCGAGCGCCTCGATGGTGGCTCGCGGCAGGCGCGTCCCGCTCAGCAGGATTGGGGCAGGATTGCCTGCGCCCTCGATGCCCGCCGGGTGGATGCCGTTGGCGGCTAGTGGAGTTGCGGCTAACGCGTCGGCGAACGTGGTGCCCGAAGAGAGATACACCGTGTCAACGGGTTTGTCGAACTTGCTCGCGATCACGGCCGCCGTTTCGTAGCGGTTTGCGCCTTCCCAGCGTGTGGTCGTCGCCGGAGTGGTGGTGACGGCACCGCGCGCGGCGACCGGTATCCTCACGTCGGCCTGGGTTGAGCTGCTCCAGGTGACCCGCCCTTGCTGCCACTTTGAGGTCGGTGCGCCGGAGTTGGCCACGCTCAAAGTCACCGTGGCAGTCTGACCCGCAGGCACCGTGATCGTGCGCGGCGAGATCGAGACCGTCAGCGTGGACGGCCCGTCGTATGCAGCGTTGTAGGTCGCGGACGACCCGCTCACGTTGCGTAGCGTCCGGGTGACTTCAACCGGCCCAGTCGATGGCAGCGCGGGGACCTGCAGGGATGGCGCATTGAGGGTGTATCCGCTGGCCGGCGACCGCCGGAATTGTGCCCACTGACTCTCGGTGGAGTCGAAGACCAGGCCGGGGTCGAACATGCGTGAGGGGTTGATGAAACCGGCACCTCCGACGAATGGGCGGTTGCTCTCAGCGTCTGCATACACCCGGCTGCTCGTCATCAGTGCAGACTTGATGGTCATCGGCGACCACGATGGGTGCTTCTGTCGCACGAGGGCAGCGAGCCCGGCCACGTGCGGTGAAGCCATCGAGGTGCCGCTCTTGTATGACCACTGCGGCGGGGCCCCAGGTGTGGACGTCACAGCAGAGAGCACGCTGACTCCAGGTGCCCCGATGTCCGGTTTCAGCACGGTCTGTTGCGCAGTGGGAAGGTTGCTCGGTCCGCGGCCGGAGAACCGCGCGATGCTGGGCACCGAGCCAGAGGCGCCCTTGTGGGTTGCTGCCCCGACGGTCGTGACCCACGGCACCACATGCTCCACAGACCCCGCAGACGGACCGCCGTTGCCTCCGGCCACCGCGATGAAGACGCCCGATGCCGCCGCGTTGCGGAAGGCCAAGCCCACCGCGTCGTCGAGGCTCGGCGAAACAGCACCAATCGAAAAGTTCACCACGTCGACGCCGTCGCTGACCGCAGCGTCGAGCGCCGCGATCGAGTCTTGCGGGTAGCAGAGCACCTGACCGTAGCGGGGGACGTCCCAACACGCCTTGTATGCCGCCAGTTGCGCCATCGGCGCCATCCCGCTGACCCGGATGGAGTCGCCGCCGTCGGAATAGATGTGATCGCGGCCGGCCGCGATCCCGGCGACGTGGCTGCCGTGGCCGTCGGTGTCGCGCGGACTCATGCTGTCGTCTGCGCCGATTTGCTCGCCGGCAGCACCGGGCCCTTGGGCGAAGAATCGGGCCCCCACGATCTTGCTGTTGCAGGCTTGCGCGGGCCACCGTCGCGCGTCTTGTCCTTTGTCGCAGGTGCCGCCGAACGTGTTGCCAGCGTCCGCCATACCGTCGGCGGCAAAGGAAGGATTGGTCCAGTCGATGCCGGTGTCGATGATCCCGATCACTTGCCCTGCGCCGGCGGCTTCCTGGCCACCCACTTGCGCCCAGGCCCCGAACGGGCCGCGCAAACCCAGCACTTGTGGACTTTGGTCTGTCATGGGCACCCCGCCAGTCAGCGCAGCGGGGTCGATGTGGGTGAGTGGGTTGGGCTCGTCGGGCGTCAGGGACAACACGTCGGTGCGGACGGCCAACTCGGCGGCTTCTCTGGCGCTCAACTCGACCGCGAACCCGTTGAGCACGGTGCTGTATCGGCTGGTCGGATCGGCCTCGACCTGGTCCAGCACCGAGTCCTGTTGGCGACGCAGTTGATCTGTCCGGCTGATCGCAGCCTCACTGCCGACGTCGATCGACTCACCGGATCCTGCCTTGGTGGACGGGTATGCCGCGAGCGGGGCTTCTTTGAGCGCGACGATGTAGGTGCCTGCGGGCAGGTCTGGAGACTGGGCAGGTTCGTGCGGCGCTGCCGTGGCTGGTCCGGAGAAAGCGAGAATCACCACGCCTGTCAGCAATGCGATTCCATTGTCGCGCAACGTATCCCGGTCTCGGGTCCACATGAACCTCACCCTACGCCTTCGCTCGTGCCGGATCCCCGGTGAACTAGCGCAGTTCTTTGATCATCGGCACGACGTCGGCGATCGAATCGCGCACGTATGTCGCCCGGTAGGGATAGCGCTCGACCTCGGACTTCTTGGTTGATCCGCTGAGCACCAAGACAGTTCGGAGCCCGGCTTGCACGCCGCTCATGATGTCAGTGTCGATCCGGTCACCGACCATGACGGTGCTCTCGGAGTGGGCCTCGATGTGGTTGAGGGCGTGCCGCATCATCAGTGCATTGGGCTTGCCGACGAAGAACGGCTCCACCCCGATGGCCTTGGTGATCAGGGCCGCGACGGCCCCGGTGGCCGGAATGGGGCCGTCTGAGGAGGGGCCGCTGGGGTCAGGGTTGGTTGCGATCAGGCTCGCACCCTTGTCGACGAGGCGGATGGCCTTGGTGATCGCTTCGAAGGAATAGGTGCGCGTCTCGCCGAGGACGACGTAGTCCGGATCGCGGTCGGTGAGGATGTAGCCGATGTCGTGCAGTGCCGTGGTCAGACCGGCTTCGCCGATGACGTATGCCGATCCTTCCGCGCGCTGGCTGAGCAGGAACTGTGCAGTGGCCAGCGCTGAGGTCCAGATGCGCTCTTCCGGCACGTCGATGCCGCTGGCCTTCAAGCGTGCCTGGAGGTCGCGCGGGGTGTAGATCGAGTTGTTGGTCAGCACCAGGAAGTCGGTGTCCGACTTCTTCAACTCCTCAATGAAGTCGGCCGCCCCCGGCAGCGCGTCGTCCTCGTGGACCAGCACCCCGTCCATGTCGGTCAGCCAACTCGTGACGGGAGGATGTTCGCTCATGGATGCATCTTGCCGTGTTCCGGCCACATCGGCACCGTTAACTGTAGGAAGATCAACTATGGAGAAAATCGCCCACCGCGAACTGCGCAACAACTGCGGTTGGCTCTGGGCTCGTGTAGCAGCAGGTGAGTCGTTTGAGATCACTGTCGACGACGTGGTTACTGCAGTAGTTTCTCCTCCGCAAGTGACCCCTTTGGAGCGTCTCATCGAAGACGGTGCCGTAAGAGAAGCCCGGCACCGATCACTTCAATCGCGGGTCTGTCGCGCGCTCCAGATGTGAGTAGCTTCGAGGTCCTGACCGATCTTCGAAGAGATCTCTGATCCGCTGCTTACCGCCGAGCCGGGCTTCCACCGGTATGCCGGCCAATCAGGGCCTGGAGCGCAGGCGCGCATTCGGGAGTTTCGGCGCGGGCAGCGGGGCGGCCGAATCGGCAGCGAAGGGTCCGAACGGGCCGAACGCGCCTGATGTCGGATCCGGGTCGGAACTGATATCTGCTTGCCACACCTCACGCGCGTCGACGACGTCCTGGTGGCCGGGTGGGCAATACGCCAATTCGTGCTGATCAACTTGGCGGGTGTTCAGCGAGACCGTGCCCCGGTCTACCAGCACTCCGTGCTCGGCTAGCGCAGACACGGCCAGCCTGACTGATCCGCCCGCAGGCAAGACGATCTCAGCGCCCAAGCCGTCGGCATACATCTGCACGGGCGATGTGATGCCCGCCAACTGGCCGAGAAAGACCCGCACCTTGGCGTCGTCGATGGCCACGGGGTCTGGCGTGAACGCCTCAAAACTGGGTGATCGGAAACGCTGATGATCAGGCAGGGCAAACCACAACTGAGCTCGGTGCAGCTCCGTGGTCTCAGGCGTGGAGAACTCTGAGTGCGAGATCCCGCAGCACCGCCATACCGCCGGACTCGGCGACGGGGTCCGGGCCAGAGTGGTCCACGAAGCACCACGGTCCGATCAGGGAGCGGCCCCGCGAGGGGAGGGTGCGTCGCACTGTCATGGCTCGAGGTCCGCCGAGCGGAACGTCCCGCGGCGAGATGATATGGAGTGAGTCCCCGGCGGCACCGTCACAAAGCACCTCGCCCGGGCGCTTCTCCAGGTTGCTCACGACGCGGCTACTCAACGACCCGCTTGAGGTTGGCCAGGCCGCGCTCGAAGTCCTTGCCGAGCATGTCGTCCATCGACGTGACCTTGTCCACGGCCTGCATCAGCAAATTCTGCCGTCCGCGCATGATCCACTGCACCTGGGTCGCTCCGCCCAATGCAGTGAGCACGATGTCGACGGTATTCGTCGCTTTGAAGGGCTTGAGGAACGTCAGGGTCAGCGCCACCCGCTCATCTGGCGTGGTGTCCGTGATCGTCATCGAGCCCTGGCCGACCTTCCGGTTGCCAGTCCAGGCCATGCTCTGCCCCACGCCTGAGTCAGGAGCGGTGTAGCTGTGCTGCATGTTCGGGTCCATCGCCTCCCATGGCGACCATGCGGTCCACTTTCGTAGGTCGACTACATGCGGGTAGATCTGCTCCGCAGGGGCATCGATGCTGACGGATCGTTCGACGGTGAATGCGCGTGCCATCCAGCGAGTGTCCCACTGCTCGCCCCCTTGCCGATGGCGTGATGGCTAAGTCGCAGAAGGCCAAGAGGGGAAGTGGCGAACTGGCGGTCGCCGAAGGAGTCGTCATCCTGGGTTTCCTTGCGGCTGTGTTCGCCGCCACTTCTATCGCTCATCGGAGCGAACGGGCTTGGCCTGATCAACTTCGGGCCGCAGCCAGTTGCAAACGCCCCGACGTGGGGGCGACTCGGAGAATGGCACCGTTGATGCCCTTACAGGTGGAAGGCCGGTTGAGGTCAATGGGCCGTTTGGTGGCTCCGTCACTTTTTGGGGACCAAGCGCTGCGCAACGGTGGGTGTGGGTTGCCTGGCAGGTCTCCACTCCTTTGCTTGTTGCCGGCGTCCTGTGGGTTGTCCGTCGGATCGCCGGCTGTACGTCGCCGCAGGGCTCGTCGGTATTGGCGGAACGTTGGTCGGGATCCTTGGTGAAGTTGCCCGCCGCTGGTTGCTCGACACGTCTGCCGCGGCCGAGATCGTAGCGACCGATGCCTACTTCTCCTTCGCCCCACTGTTCAGCGGAATTCTCGTCGCGGCGCTCGCGACGGTCTGGGGCAGGGGCGTTCGCCTGAGCGAAGATCTCGAGGATGTGGTGTGAAGACCCTAGACCAGGTGCGTTGTCACCTTGGCGAGGTCCTGAGGCGGCGAGGGATGACCCTCACAGAGCTAGCGAGCAGAGTGGACATCACGATCGCGAATCTCTCGAAACTGAAGAATGATCGCGCCAGCGCGGTGCGCTTCTCGACGCTGAGCGCCATCTGCCGTGAACTGGACTGCCAACCCGAAGACCCCTTCACTGTCGATCAAGAGTGATGTCCCGGACGTCATACCCTGGCCGTGTGACAGTCGTTAAACGGCCCTCCGTGCTTGAGGTTCATCTCAGTGGCGAACACGAGTTCAGCAAGGACACCGTGAGCACCATCGATCTGATTGCTGGACACGGTGTGGCTGGAGATGCGCATGCGGGCACGACCGTGCAGCATCTCTCCCGCGTGGCGCGCGATCCGGGTCAGCCGAATCTTCGGCAGGTGCACCTGATCCATGCCGAACTGTTCGAGGATCTCGCCGTTGACGGGTTCGACATCCGTCCCGGCGATTTGGGCGAGAACATCACGACGAGTGGCCTTGACCTGCTGGCGCTGCCGGTCGGCACCCGCCTAGGCATCGGTGACGTCGTGCTGACACTCACTGGATTGCGCAACCCATGTGCTCAGATCAACGGGTTGGCACCGGGGTTGATGACGCGGCTCGTTCAGCGTCAGCAGGGCCGAGTTCAGCTTTTGGCTGGAGTCATGGCCATCGTCACTGTGGGTGGACGGATCCCTCGTGGTAGCCGTATCGATGTGGAACTGCCGCGGGGTTCACATCACCGATTGGAGCGCGTCTGAAGCTGGCGGAAGTTGCGTCGGACCACGAGTGATAGCAAAATGAAAGCATGTCGAATATTCTGATCCGCGATGTCCCCGAAGACCTGCACGCGAACCTGCAGCAGAAAGCACAGCAGCGTCACCAGTCGCTCCAGCAGTTCCTGACTGAAGAGCTTCAGCGCGTGGCCTCTCGCGTTGCGGTCATCGACGTGCTGAATGAGATAGAGACTCGTGAAGGGGGCAGGGTGGGCTTGGAGCAAGCCGTGCGTGACATCGCAGAGGCGCGCGACCGTCGATGATCGTGGTTGATGCGTCCGTCCTGGCCAACGCGTTGGGCGATGATGGCCACGAGGGGACTGTGGCGCGCGCCGCACTCGCCGAAGCTGGAGACTTCACTGCTCCAGACCTCGTCGACGTTGAAACCCTCTCAGTCTTTCGTAAGCAATGGTTGGCCTCGTTCATGTCGAGCGATCGCTTCGAGATAGCCGTCACAGATTTGGGCCGACTCGATTTTGAGCGTGTGCCCACGCGGCGTTTGATGCAGCGCGCCTTCGAACTCCGCGCAAACGTGACGGCCTACGACGCCATATACGTGGCGCTCGCCGAAGTGCTCGACTGCGAACTGGTCACCGGGGATAGGCGACTTGCCGCCGCGTCAGGGCCGCGATGCCGAATGCGCGTCGTCGCTGCCTGAGGGCTGCTCGACGTCAGGGGGTAAGGGCCTGGACATCGGTGGTGAATCTCGCGAGCATGGCACGGTCGATCTCGACGCCGAAGCCTGGTCCTGTGGGCACATCGACCACGCCGTTGTGCATCACGATCGGCTCGGTCACGATGTCTTGTGCGTAGAACCGGTCGGACCCGGAGATATCGCCCGGCAGCGTGAAGCCGGGGAGTCCAGCGAGCGCAGCGTTGGCCGAACGCCCGATCCCGGTCTCCAACATCCCGCCGCACCAGACCGCGATGCCGTGCGCTCGGCATACGTCATGGATGGCCTTGGCCTGCAGATATCCGCCGACCCGGCCGGGTTTGATGTTGATCACCGCAGCCGCGCCGAGGCTGATGGCGTCTGCCGCAGCCTCGGGGGAGGTGATCGACTCGTCCAGACACATCGGCGTGCGCATCTGCTTGGCGAGCTCGGCATGCTGTCGGATGTCGGCCTCGCCCAACGGCTGCTCGATGAGCAGCAGACCGTAGTCGTCCAGGTGCCGCAGGTGCGCCGCATCAACCAGGGTGTATGCCGCGTTGGCGTCCACTTGGAGCAGCAGGTCCTCGCCGAACTCGGCACGCACGGCCGCGACCGGCTCGAGGTCAGCGCCAGGCTTGATCTTGAGTTTGATCCGGGCGTAACCAGCCTCGACGTACTTGCGGACTGCCTCGACCATCTCTGGCACCGAGTCTTGGATGCCGACTGACACTCCCGAGGGCACGGTGCTTGCCGTCACGCCGAGGTAGGCCGCGAACGACAGGTCGGCCGCGCGCAACTGGGCATCCAAGACCGCCATCTCCACGGCCGCCTTGGCCATCGGGTGACCGACGACATGCTGCAAGTGGGTCGCGATGCTCTCCGCACGCAGGCCTTCTACCGCAAACAAGGCGGGCGCGATCCATCGCTGCGTGACCTCGGCTGCACCAGTCAAGAACTCGGACGAATACAGCGGCGCATGCATCGCGACGGATTCACCCCAGCCAGTGACCATGCCGGCAGGGGTCTCTGCAACGGCCTCGACGACATACGTCCGCTTCGTCGTCTCGCTGCCGAACGAGGTGGTGAACGGCGACACCAGAGGCATCTGGACGTGGTGCAATCGCAACTCGCGCAGTCTCATCCGTGCTCCTTGGTGAGGATGTAGCGGGCAGGTCGTTCGATCCCGGTCACGCGCCAACCTTCGCCCAAGAGTTTGGTGAACGCTGCCCGCGTGGCCGTTCGCCACTCGATCGCTTGATCAGGGTTAGTGCGGCGCAGATCCTCGATGTCGGGGGGAATGTTGATGTGACGAACGTCCTGATCGGTATGCCGTGTGCTGGACGCGGCTGCGTTGGCGGCCCTCACGGGAAGATCGTCGGCGAGATCCCAGCGCATCAGCATCCGATCTGAGCCCTGTCCGGCGTTGAGCCCGTCGATCATCGGCCCGTAGTGGTCAGGGTAGTAAGCCACCGCCCGCGCCCCCATCGTCGAGATGTTGAAGAAGGCGTTGCGGGCGACGAGCGGGTCGAAGGTCCACGTGATCTGCGTGACCCCGCGCTCGATCGCCCAAGCCCGTTGGTGCAACTTCATCGCGCGCCCGATGCCACGACCTACGACCGAAGCGGCCACTCCGGTGATGTGCGAGTGCAGCGGCTGACCGGGTGGACCGAAGAATCCGACGCTGGAGGCGATGACCTCACGATCGGGTGTGTGAGATCGCGCGATGGCTACGTAGTTGCCACTGTGCGCCAGCGCGACCAGGGTGCTGAGCTCTACGACGTCGATCCCCGGCGGCATATGCCACACCCGATTGAGCAGGTCGGAGGCAGCCTGAGCGTCGCTGGCCCCCGTGAGGAGGTCGACGTCGATGCCCGCTCGGCGGATCGCCTCACCAGCATCGGCCCGAGCACGATCGAGCAGCGGGTCTGGGCTCATGCAGTGGGTTGGGCCAAGAGTCGCTGGACGAGGGCGGCCAGCATCGCAGTCCGAGCCGGGATCTCGTCGATGATCGCGTGCTCATGGTCGGCGTGCGCGCCAGCACCCACTGCCCCGAGACCATCGAGCGTGGGTGCGCCTTCGCCCGCCGTGATGTTGCCGTCAGAGGCACCCCCGACGTCGACACCCTCGGGTGTGGGCAGCGCCAGGTCCTCGCACACCCCACCGAGCACGGCGTACAACTTCTCGGATGATGGGCGCTGGAGGGGCGGTCGGTCGATGCCGCCGCTCACTTCGATGCGCGCGCCGTCGAGGTGTGGCGTCAGCGCGTGCAGCGCTGCCTCGACCCGATGCTGCTCGGCTTCGGTTCGCGCTCGGGAGTCGACATCGACGTATGCCGAGGCCGGCACGGTGTTGCTACTGCTGCCGCCGCCCATCGTGGTCGGGATGACACTGGTGCCGAGATCGTCATCGCCCAGATCCGCGATGATCCGGATCTGGTGGGCCAGTTCGACGGTGGCATTGACGCCCGCCTCCGGCTCGAGGCCGGCGTGCGAAGCCTTGCCGTGCGCCGTGACACGGAAGATCGAGGCCCCTTTGCGGCCAATCTTGACCGTGCCGCCATCAGCGCTGGCTTCAAGCACTAACACTGCGGGCTTGTCGGCGATCTCATCGATGATGAGTTTCCGTGAGGTTTGCGAGCCCACTTCTTCATCACCCGTGACGAGCAGGCTGAGCCCGTCGAGCCGTTCGCCGTGCTCCTGCAGCATGGCCACGGCATGGATAGCCATGACCAACCCGGTCAGCATGTCGAACGAGCCGGGGCCGCGCAGGATGCCGTCTTGTGTCGAGAAGGGCAGGCGCTCCAGGGTGCCGTGAGACCAGACGGTGTCTTGATGGGCCAGCAGCAAGACCCGGACAGGCTGGCCGTCGGCCTCACCGAAGCGCAGCCGGATGTGGGTGACGCCCTCGTTGACCAGGACTTCGCACCGCATACCGAGGCGTTCGTGAAGGAGATCGGCGATGTCAGCGGCACCTCTGGCTACCGCGTCGTGATCGTTGGAGGGCGTTTCCAGCGTGATCAACCGCTCCAGATCGACGAGCATCTGCGGCAGCCGCTGCTCTGCGGTGGTGACCAATCCCTCGCCCATGCCTGCCTTTCAACGCCTCGTGGTGACTCGAGTTGCCGAACTCGCGGCGACCCTATCCGGCGAGTCGGCTCCCGGTTGCCGGTGGATTATTGCTGGAGGTAGCCCACGAGTTGATCGCGCTCGCCCTGCAACTCATCCATTCGGCTCTTCACGATGTCGCCGATGCTGACGATGCCGCGCAACTGGCCGTCGACCACGACGGGGAGGTGGCGAATGCGCTGGTCAGTCATGGTGTGCGCCACCGTCTCGAGGTCATCCTCTGGTGCGCAGACGTGCACGTCGGCGGTCATGATCGAACTCACCGGTTGGTCCACGAGCCCAGGCCCGAACTCCCGCAGGCCGCGGACGACGTCACGCTCGCTGACGATGCCTTCGACGTCATCACCCGCGGTGCTCACCACCACCGACCCGATGCCCTGCTCAGCAAGCAACTCGATGAGTTCGGTTACGGTCGCCTGCGGCTGCACGGTCGCAACCGTTGGGCCTTTCCGGCGAATGACGTCGTTGATGCGCATAGTCGACCTTATCCCTACAGGGCCTCGGCGAATAGGGCCAAAAGCTCCTGGCTGAACAGGGTGAAGCGCACTAACTCCAGGTCAGTCGTGGTCGTGGCGGCAAAGCCTTGGGTGGTCTGGGCGGCGATCTCAGCAACGTGCGCGCCGTCCCACCCGTAGACTCCCGCGCTGATCGCCGGGAAGGCGATCGAGCGAGCTCCGATCTGTGCAGCGACCTCGAGGCTGCGCCGGAAGCACGAGGCCAGCAGGTCCGGGTCGGTTTGCCCGCGGTGGGCGTTGGGCCCGACGGTGTGGATGACCCACCGGGCGGGCAGGTCTCCAGCAGCCGTGGCTACCGCTTCGCCCACCGGCAGGCCGTCGTGCCACCGCGTGGCCCGTAGTCGACGGCACTCGTGCAGCAAGGTGGGCCCGGCCGCAGCGTGGATCGCCCCGTCGACACCTCCGCCGCCCATCAGCGTCGAGTTGGCGGCGTTGACGATGGCGTCCACCTCTTGAGTGGTGATGTCACCCTGCACGGCCTCGATCTGCATACCGATGAGTATGCGGAGGCACCTCGACTCTGGCACCTCGACTCGTGTATCCCGACTCTTGTATCCCGACTCTGGTATCCCGACTCTTGCCGGGTTTAGCTCACTCTTGACCCCGGCGCGGGTCGTAAGAGTGGTCCGAAGTCGTCAACAGTGGAAGGCGATGAGCGCCGTCCGGAGGTGAGGGGCCGTGCAGCTCATCCAGGGTGAGCAGGACCAGCGCGTCGGTCCATAGCAGCGGTGCGGGGCCGGCGGGTAGCCCGTCCTGGTTGACCTTCTCCGGCAGCGAACCCCATGAGGTCCGCTGCGCATCAAGCCAATCCAGCCACTGGGCTGCGACCTCATACCGCCCCGAGGTGGCGGCGGTGTAGGCCACGAGGGCAGTTTCTGGTGTCCACGAGATCCCGTCCTGCTTCCACTCGGCGCCTGGTGCTAGACCGCCGGCCGGTCGTATCGCCTCGCGCTGATACGCCGACCAGCGCCGCACGACCTGCGGGTTCGGTGCCGCGAAGGGCGGCATCAAGAAAGTGATCGCCGCATCGATTCCGCCATTGTTGCCGAATCGCTCATAATCGGGCCCGAACTGATCGTCGATCAGTGCCCGCAGATCATCAGCAGCCGTCGAGGTGGATATTGCTTGCTTCGTGTCGCCTGACGCGCGGTAGTCGTCGGCGGCAGCATCCAAACCTGCGGCCATCGGAGCCACCGTCCCAAGGCTGACGTCCGACACGTCGACCTCCCAGTAGTCCGGCGAGGCTGGCGGCAAGATCTGGCCGTCATCGGTCAGTTGACGCAGATGGGCCACACATCGATCGCGCAGTTCTTCGGCGGAAGGCGGCAACGGAGTTTCGCCGTGAGCCCGTACCGACCCGATGGCCCATAGCGTCCAGGCGCACCCGTCGGACTGCGGGCCGCGCGGGCGGTCGACGACGGTGTTCCCCGCCAAGGTGTAACGGGCGTCGAAGCCCAACGCATCGTCAAACGGCAACGTGGACATAGCGTCCATGATTTGGCGGGCCTCGTCGGGATGTCCGGTCCGGTCCATCGCCACGGCCGCAAACGCACCGTCCCGAGGCCAAAAATAGTTCCACTGCTCGGCCGCCCCGGCCGGAGGCAACGGGCCATGACCCGACAGCGCCTTGATGTCCCGAAGCGCCCAATAACTCATGTCCGCCCACCGAGTGCCTTGTCCAGGGTCGGTGCCTGCGGCGATCCAGGCTTCATGGTCCTCGATAATCATCCGGCCCTGTTGGGTTGCGTCCGTCACGCGAAAGTCGGGCGGCGTCACGAGCCGAGGCGGCTCGGGACTGGCGGTGCCGAGCATCCACAGGACCAGCAACACACCTGCCAGGCCCACGACAACCATGGTCTTGAGGCTCCGTCGCTGGCGGACCATCACGCGGGTAATCCTAAGCAGCTTCCTGATGACCGATGTGCGCGCCGGTGCACGCTGCCAATGCGCTGAGGGCGAGCACATCGGTCATCCGCCCCAGGCCTCATCTGGCGGCCGTGCAATCCAGATGGCGATTGGTGCCGAATGGTCTCTATGGCGGGTTCACCCCGAATCCGCTCTCGCGCAAAGGAGCACGTTGATGAAGAGAGCACCACTAGCACTCGCCCTCGCCGCCGCAAGCGTTCTGGGAATGGCCGGCACCGCAAGCGCCGCGCACGACGAGAACCCATCACCGAAAGTCGCGAGCTACTCCTACGGCCTGAATCCGGTTCAAGCCGATTCGGTGCCCAACAGTCAGGCCAGCGGGACGACCCGAGTCAAGGCATTGCCCAACGGCAAGGTTCAGGTCAAAGTGACCGCCAGCGGTCTGGCCCCCAACGTGCCGCATGCCATGCACTTGCACGGCATACCCGGTGATGCCAAGGACGCAGGGTGCCCGGGCCCCGGCGCAGATTCTGACGGCAACGGATTTGTCACGGTCCTGGAGGGGCCCCCCTTCTATGGCGGAATTCTCGCTTCGTTGACCACCTCGGGTGACACCAGCGCCAGTAGCGCTTTGGCCCTGGATCGTTTCGCCGTGGCAGATGCCAAGGGAAACCTGAAGTACTCACGGACCTTCAGCAGCGAGGCTGCCTTCGCTGACGCCGGGACTGTGCAGGTCGTCGTGCACGGGATCGACATCAACGGCAACGGTGCATACGACTTCGACGCCGGCCCGTCCTCGCTGACCGATGCGTTCCCGCTCGAGGGCACGATCCCCGTGCTCTGTGGCGGTATCCCCAACTAGGAGCCCTCTACTGGCGAGGTGTGAGCCTCGTCGAGGCTGGCCATCGGGCGCACGGCGAAGAACTGTGCGCCCGATGACGTGTGGTGTCGCGTGGGCTCGCCATGCAGCGACCCAGATCGGTCTGGGCCTCTCGTGTCATTGATTGACGCCGAGGGCGCGTCGGGTGAGTTGGCTGCCCGAGTCGAGTAGTTCACTAGTCGCGGCGCGGAGGTGGTCGCTGGTCACGAGGAGATCGGACGGCATACCTGGGTCGTGATCGTGCAGCGACACGAGCACCGCTCGCCGCACCAGTTCTTTGACGAAGGAAGCGGTGGTGCCGTCGATCCGCTCGACGACCTCAGCGGCCGCGACGTCATCGACTTGCCATCCCTGGGCTGGCCTATAGAGATCGAGCAGCGCACACCGAGCTTGGGCAGTGGGCAACGGCAGATGCACCGCGAGGTCGACCCGGCCCGGGCGCGCGGCCAAGGCACCCTCGAGCAGGTCGGCACGGTTGGTAGTCAGCAGGAACGTGACGTCAGCCTCGGGCTCGAGGCCATCCATCTGGTTGAGCAGCTCGAACAGCATCGACTGGTCTCCGCCGCCGTAGTCACGGTCCATCGCGATCAGATCGATGTCCTCAATCACCACGATCGCCGGGTTGAGCGTGCGGGCGACCGAGCAGGCCATCGCCAAACCGCGGATGCCTTCTCCGGTCAAGACCAGCACGGTGTGCTCGGGCAGGCGGCCCATCAAATGGCGGATGAGGTGGGTCTTGCCAGTGCCCGGAGGTCCGTAGAGCAAGACGCCCCGGCGCACATGCTGCCCGGCCGCACGCAATGCGGAGGTATGCCGAGCCAACTGCACGATCTGCCGGTCCACCTGGTCGAGGACCTCATCAGGCAGCACGATGTCCTCGGCGTCCACCTGTGGGCGGGGGAGGACCTTCAGCGCGGAGTACTGACTGTCGAACATGTCCTCGGCGAAGGTCAGCACCTTGCCGCGATAGACGTTGAGCCGCAGGGCAAGATCCGCGATCCGGTCCAGCAGCGCCTGCGCCACGGATTCCTTGGTTGCGAGGGCTTGAAACTCGAGCTGCGGCATACCCCGCTCGCCCATCGTGCGCAGCAACACCACCGGGTTCCCGTCGACTTCCATGAGGTGCAGTGCCTCTTTGACGCAGGCCAATTTCTGCCCCTCGGGGCCGATCATTACCTGCTCGTGGGTGATCCCGCCGATGCGGATCTGCGCAAAACCGCCGTGCACGAGCTCGCTGATGCCGTACGGCATACCAATCGGGTTGAGCAGACCGATGTGAGTGTTCACCACGTCGGGCTCCGAGACGATCTGGTCCATGGCGCGCTGCAGGTTGGGCAACTCGAAGGTGGGCCAATTTCGCGACGTCACCGCTTCCCCTATGTCGCCCTGCAGGTGCTCGACGATCAGGTCGGCTGGACTCTGAGCGTTCATGGCTCGCGCCGTCCGAGCCAACTTGCTGCTGCCGCCTCGCAACAGACTCGACATATCGGACCAGCGCAGACGTTCCTTGCCCCGCCCTGGCTCATCACCGGTCACCTCTACCGCCGACGAATAGGCCACACCGCCCATGTCCGGTCCACCTTCGACGTCCGGTTGATAGGCAAACCATCCGAATTCTTCCTTGCTCATGCCGCCGATCCTAGGTCGCTCCCGGCCGCTGATGACCGGTACGCGCGCCAGTGCACCGTGCCAATGCGCTGAGAGCGCGCACAGCGGTCGTGAGCCTCTTTCAGAGTTGAGTGGAATACGCTCAACTCTGAGACAGTTGTGCTACCTAGACCACATACTCATGTGCCGACGACCAGGAAGGGGAGGCGCATACCCATGGATCTTTCGTTGACCACCAAGGCCCAGGAGGCCCTATCGACCGCGGTGCGCGAAGCCGCGACCGCAGGCCACACGGCGGTCGAGCCCGCCCACCTCCTCAAAGCGCTCGTCGAGCAATCAGACACCACGACCGGGCCGCTGCTGCAGTCCGTCGGGTCCACTTTGACGAGCGCCGCCCTGGCCTCGGACAAAGTCCTCGCCGGTATGCCGACCGTCGCCGGAAGCAGTGTCGCGAACCCACAACTATCGCGGGCTTCGTTGGCCAGCCTGACTGCCGCTCAACACGCGATGAAGGGTCTGGGCGACTCGTTCATCTCCACCGATCACCTGCTCTACGCCCTCGCCAAGGATCGAGCGTTCGGACTGGACGCCGACGCGATCCTGCAGCAGATCCCGGTCATCCGGGGCGGGGCCAAGGTCGACACTGCTGACCCCGAGGCAACCTACGACGCGCTGCTCAAGTACGGCACTGACCTGACCGACATGGCCCGAAGCGGCAAACTCGACCCCGTCATTGGCCGAGACGCGGAGATCCGGCGCGTTGTCCAGGTCCTGTCGCGCCGCACCAAAAACAACCCCGTTCTCATCGGCGAGCCCGGAGTCGGCAAGACTGCGGTCGTCGAGGGTCTGGCCCAACGGATCGTGGCCGGAGACGTGCCGGAGTCGCTGCGAGACAAGCAACTCATCTCCCTCGACCTCTCCGCGATGGTCGCTGGCGCCAAATACCGCGGCGAGTTCGAAGAACGACTCAAGGCAGTGCTGGCTGAAATCAAAGCCAGCGACGGGCGAGTCGTCACCTTCATCGACGAACTGCATACCGTGGTCGGGGCCGGAGCTAGCGGCGAAGGCGCGATGGACGCTGGCAACATGCTCAAGCCTCTGCTGGCTCGCGGTGAGTTGCGGTTGGTGGGAGCGACCACGCTCAACGAATACCGCGAGCGCATTGAGAAGGACGCCGCGCTCGAGCGCCGATTCCAGCAGGTCTACGTGGGCGAGCCCAGCGTGCCCGACAGCATCGCCATCCTGCGCGGGCTCAAAGAACGCTACGAAGCCCACCACAAAGTCTCGATCGCGGACTCGGCCCTCGTGGCGGCCGCCTCGCTGTCCGACCGATACATCACCGGGCGCCAACTACCCGACAAGGCCATCGATCTCGTCGACGAAGCGGCCTCGCGACTGCGGATGGAGATCGACTCCTCGCCCGTCGAAATCGACGAATTGCGCCGCACCGTGGACCGCCTGATGATGGAGGAGCTGCACCTGGCAGGGGAAAGTGACGATGCCTCCAAGGAACGTCTGGCGACGCTGCGGGCCGACCTCGCCGACAAGCAGGAGGAACTGGCCGCGCTCGATGCCCGGTGGCAGCAGGAGCGCTCGGGCCTGAATCGGGTCGGCGAGCTCAAGCAGCACCTCGACGAACTGCGCACCACTGCCGAGCGGCTGCAGCGCGAAGGCGACTACGAGGGGGCCTCGCGAGTGCTCTACGGCGAGATTCCCGCTACCACGGCGGAGTTGCAGGCCGCCCAGGAGGCCGAGTCGACCTCGGTGAAGACCGAGCAGGAGCCGATGGTCAAAGACGAGGTCGGGGCCGACGACATCGCTGAAGTGATCAGCGCCTGGACCGGAATCCCCGCTGGGCGACTGCTCGAGGGTGAGACGGCCAAGCTACTGCGGATGGAAGAGGTCCTCGGCGAGCGACTGATCGGGCAGCGCAATGCCGTCCAGGCCGTAAGCGACGCGGTGCGTCGGTCGCGGGCTGGCATCTCCGACCCTGACCGGCCCACCGGTTCGTTCCTGTTCCTCGGTCCGACTGGGGTCGGCAAAACCGAGCTGGCCAAGGCGCTCGCAGACTTCCTCTTCGACGACGAGCGGGCGATGGTCCGCATCGACATGTCGGAGTATGCCGAGCGTCACGCCGTCGCGCGTCTCGTCGGTGCACCTCCTGGGTACGTCGGCTACGACGAGGGCGGCCAGCTGACCGAAGCGGTGCGGCGTAGGCCGTATTCGGTGGTGCTGCTGGACGAGGTCGAGAAGGCTCACCCGGAGACCTTCGACGTGCTGTTGCAGGTGCTCGACGATGGCCGGTTGACCGACGGCCAAGGCCGCACGGTCGACTTCCGCAACGTGATCTTGGTGATGACGTCCAACCTCGGTAGCCAGTTCCTCGTTGATCCGACGACGGATACCGCGACCAAACACGAGCAGGTCATGGCCACGGTGCGGAGTGCGTTCAAGCCCGAGTTCCTGAACCGGCTGGATGAAGTCGTGGTCTTCGATGCCTTGAGCCGCGACGAGCTGGCGACCATCGTCGGGTTGCAGGTCGACCTCTTGGCGCAGCGGCTAGTTGACCGACGCATCGCCTTGCGGGTGACCGACGCCGCGGCCGACTGGCTGGCTCAACGCGGGTTCGACCCGGCATACGGTGCTCGTCCGTTGCGCCGGTTGATCCAGACGCAGATCGGGGACCGACTGGCCAAGGGACTGCTTAACGGCGAAGTCCGCGACGGATCAGCGGTCACAGTCGATCTCGACGAGGCGGCCGACAGCCTGCGGTTGAGCTGACCCCTCGAGGCGCGGCCCGCTATACGAAGTAGACGCTCTTGTTGCTGGATCCGCCCGGGCGGGTGACGCTGTGATAGCGCGCGTATCGCTCATTTGAAGCGCCAGGCGCTCATATGATGCCCACCAATGGCGGAGGGGCCCTCTTGGCCAAAGAAACAGCAGCGGAGATTGACCGGCGGATAGAAGGGATGGACGCTGAACAACTACCTGCCGGCGAGCACGAAACGCACGGGGCGGGACACTTCGCAGGTCTCTACGCCGCCGAGAACGTCGCGGGCACGGAGTTCATCTTCGGTGCGACCTTCGTCATCCTCGGTGCCTCCATCGTCGATGTCCTCATCGGCCTGGCGATCGGCAACTTGCTTGCGGTGTTGAGCTTCCGATTCCTCGCCGCATCGATCGCCGTGGGGACGCGGATGAGTGTCTACACCTATTTGAGCCGGGTCGCCGGGGGAGCGACATCGAAAGTGTTCAACGGCCTCAACGCTTTCCTCTTCGCGATCATCTCGGCGGCCATGATCACGGTGTCGGCTACTGCGTTCCGCCTCGTCCTCGACTTCGAGCCGCAGACGGAGCCCTTCCCGACGAGCCTGAGCTTCATCGTGCTCGCCCTGGCGTTCGGCTCGGTCGCCGTGCTCGTCGCGGCCTTCGGCTTCAACGCGCTGGCCGAGTTCGCGAGCATCTGTGCCCCTTGGCTGGTGACCATGTTCGCCGTCGGCGGCCTCGTCATGCTGCCGGCGGTCTCCCAGGCGGCCACCGGGTCGACCATCGTGGACGGTTGGAGCGGCTTCCTGGAGATGGGGGAGAGCGAGATTTCACAGGCAAGACGCCGGAGGGTGATGCAGGCATCACCCTGTTGGGGATTATCGGATTCTCCTGGGGTGCCAACAGCTTCGCGCACACGGGCATGATCGACATGTCGCTGCTGCGATACGCCAAAAAGAGTTGGTACGGGCTACATGTCGGCCACCGGTATGTTCCTGGGTCACTACATGGCCTGGATCTCGGCGGGTTTCATGGGGGCGGCCGCGGCCGTGATCGTGAAGATCAGCATCGTCGACATCGCGCCCGGAAACGTCGCGTTCCAGGCGTTGGGGTATGCCGGGCTGGTGGTCGCGGGCTGGACGACGGCGAATGCGAACCTCTACCGCTCAGGGCTGGCCGCACAGGGCGTCGTCACCACCCTCTCGCGCAAAAAGGCGACCCTGATCATCGGCGTGATCGTGCTCGCGGCCAGTGTCTTCCCGTTCATCTACCGCAACTACCTGATATTCGTGACGTATGCGAGCATCGCCTTGGTCCCGATCGGTGGGATCCTCTTCGCGTCGTACTGGATTCTGCGACGACTCGGACTGAGCACGTACTGGGCGCGCTACAAAGGCGTGAACAACGTTCCTGCGCTGCTGACCTGGGGAATCACGCTGGCTCTGGCGGCCGCGTCCGTCGCCTTTGGTCTCATGCCAGTGTATTTCGCGTTCGTGCCCGCTTTCATCCTGGGCATCATTCTCTACGTCGTGCTCGCCAAGACGATGGGCGCAGCAGAGTCGTATCCCGAAGGCGAGGCCGCCGACGAACTCTTCGATGAACGGGTTCAAGCTAGGCTCGCCCGGGAGGCGAAGAAGGCCCACACCGACGCCGACACGCGGGACCGCAGCTCACTGACCAAGGTGTTGAGGGTGGTGTGGATGGTGGACCTCGTCGTGGTCTTCTGCTTCGCCGTCTATCTGCTCCTCTCCAGCCCGGACGTGGCGGCCTACGAGTCCCACCGGAATCAGTTCTTCTGGGTTGCTGGGGTCGGCACGGGCATGTACTTCGTCAGCGCCTACTGGGAGTTACGTCGCCGCAAGGCCCATACCAAGCACGTCTTTGCCGAGGTCGCTGCCTAGCGCGAAAGCCAACTCGATTCAAAGAGCTGTCCGTCTTCGATCCGCCGCGCGAGGGATTCTCGGCCTGGCGCTTGGTGGTTGATTGATCCACGGGATCGACCGGCTTGCTCATCAGCGTCGGCCATGAACGCCGCGCACCAGACGACCGCCATATCGCAGTCTTCAGGGCTTGCTGGCCTGAGATGTCCTGCAGGCCGGGTTGGCCAGATGACCTGAGTGAGCTCGAAGGCCGAATGCTCAGCTCCATCTCGACCGTGCCGTTCACGAGTCCGGCCATCTCCTGCGCGCACACGCAGACGGCAGTGAGCGATCCGTTCATTCCAGACGCGACCTCCCCTCGCTGGTGCAAGGCGCGTGCGAGCAGTCCAGTCCTCTGCGGTGCCCTCTTCGCCAGCCGCGTGGCGATGGGCAATCGTTGAGACCACGGTGTTCTGGACTGGGGCTCGCGCCAGGAAGTCCCCAGCAGCGTCGAGGAACTCTCGGGCGTCGCGGAAGAAGTCCACAGTCACAGGCACAATCGCAGAACATGAGGATGCCCCGAGGCCATAGTCCTCAGGTGCCTCGATTGCTCGCGAGGCCGTGGTCAACAGCGGTCGCCGCGAGTCGCTTGTCGCGCGTCCACAACTGAGCTTGGGGTGTCAACAAGGTCGCAGCCAGCAGGTGCGCGTGGACGTGCCCGATGCCCCGACCTGACAGGTGCTTGCCCTCGATCAGGGTCAAAACCTCGTCGTTGGTCGCGACGGTCGCCTGCGGAAGGTTCTCGAGCAGCCCAAGAATCTCCGCTCGTTGTGCGAGGTAACCGAGCGCCGATTCCCCGATGACCCACGGGTGTGCCAGCACGTGGCCATCATCGATGAGCCCAACGAGCGTGGGGTCACCGACCCGGAAATGATCGATCCAGATCGACGCGTCCACGAGCATCAATCGGGGGTCGTTTGTCGGCGCGGCGCAAGTTGTGCATCGGGATCGCTAGCCCCTAGTTGCGCAAGCCGCCTCGCGCCCTCACGTTCGATCAAGGCCCGCAAAGCCTGGCGCACCAGAGCCGTCTTCTCGCTCGTCCTAGTCAACCTCTGCGCTTCGGCGACGAGATCGTCGTTCGGGGCGAGGATGGTTCTTAGGAAGCGCCTCGATGTGCATCATGTGAACATCGAATGATGACTATGTCCGTGCTTGGCGGGTCGTGGGGCACGATGGAGCGATGGAGCCCACCTACTGGATCGCTATCGGGATGATCGTCGCCTTCGTTTTGCTCGGACTCTTGTATGGCTACCTTCGCTCGGAACTTCCGCAGCGACCTGACGAAGAAGACGCGCGGCCCAAGAAGAAGCGGAAGAAGTAGCTCAGGCTGAGTTCACGCGCAGCGCCGCACCCCGTCGTCGTGTTAACGCGCCACGAAGTCTTGGAGGTGCGAGCGTTAGTCACGGTCGCGCCGATCACCCACACGATGCGCGGACTCAGCAGCGAAGTTGCTGTGCGACAGCGCAATGGTCTGGATTACGAGAGTGTCGCCAACGTGGACTCGATCACTACCATCGCCCGTTCCGCCTTGATCCGACCGCCCGGGGCCTGGGTGCGCGATCAGGAACGCGGATTGACCCGCGCTCGTCATGCCGCCCTCGAGCTGGAATGACGACGCGATGGTCGGTCCAGGGACGGTCAGAGGTGGACGGCATACTAGGGACGTCCGAACGAACCACTGAGGCGCAATCAGGCCCATCAGGAGCAGGGGAATCATGAGTCATCGCACCGCACGCCGTGGATCGTGGTCGCCTGTGTGGACCGTTGGACTGATCACGGCTGCGCTGACGACGGTCGCTGCGTGCTCCGATGAAGAAAATCCTGAGACGGGGGTAGAAACGACCGCCGCTCCGACCGCGCAAGACCGGCTCGACGAGGCGTATGACGTGTTGGCCGAAGCAGGCTCGGTCAGCTTGATCCTCGAGGGCAGCGACCTCCCCGAAGAGGAGAGTGCCTACGTCATCAAGGCAGACGGATCAGGCACAACCACGCCCCCTGCTTTCGACGGCACCATCACCGCCAAGATTGCTGGTGTGCAAGCCGATGTGCCCACGGTCGCGGTCGACGACAAACTCTACGTCAAACTGCCTTTCAGTCCGATCTTCACCTCGGTCAGCCCGGAGAGCCTCAACGTGCCCGACCCGGCTCGGCTCTTTGATCCCGAGGTCGGCGTCGTGTCGCTGTTGTCACAGACGGACGGTGCCGAGTTCGGCGAGCAGAGCCGGGTGGGTAGCGACGTCGTGCAGCAAATCTCCGGCACGCTGTCCGGTGACCTGATCGTCGACCTGCTCAACACTGGCACTGAGGACGGGGAGTTCGACGTGGTCTACGGCTTGATCGAGGACGACTGGGAAGTGCGAACCGTCACGCTGACCGGCGAGTTCTATCCGCCTGAGACATCGACCTACACCCTGACCATGGACGACTACGGCGTTCCGGTCACGGTCACCGCTCCCTGATCACCTGCTCTCGACACCGATGAATCGGCGCTCCTGGTGACCTCCGAGACCGCAGGTATGCCGATCGAACCCCACCCCTCGACCGTCTCCACGAGGCGGCCCACAGTGCTGCTGGCTGTTGCTGCCTTGGCGGTCATGCTGGCGGCCGCCGATACGTATGTCGTGGTGCTGGCTCTGCCGGACATGATGGCCGGGGCTGGACTCGGCATTGAGTCGCTGCAGCGCGGCACGCCGATCATCTCGGGTTTCCTTTTGGGCTACATCGCGGTGCTGCCGCTGATCGGGCGGCTGGCCGATATGGTGCCGCGCCAGCGCATCCTCGTCGCGTGCCTGCTCATCTTCGCGGTGGGCTCGGCCGTGACTGCCGTGGCCGTGGAATTGCCGGTCATGGTGGGCGGGCGCTTCCTGCAGGGTGTGGGCGGCGGGGGACTGGTGCCCGCGACGTTGGCCCTGGTGGCTGACCTGTGGCCCCCGGGCAAGCGGGGCGTGCCGTTGGGCATCGTCGGCGGAGTGCAAGAGCTCGGCGCTGTGATGGGGCCGCTGCTCGGAGCTGCGGTGTTGCTGGTCAGCTCATGGCGCGGGATCTTCTGGCTTAACGTCGCGCTGGGTCTGTTGTTTTGCCTTGGGGTTCTCGTGGTCTCCGGCCGGGCCAGCCACATCCCAACGTCAGGTTTGCCTTTGACGGGGTCATCGCCGAGGGCGCGGCCCATGACGATCTTGATCGTCATGTTGGTCGTGGTCGCAGTGGCGCTAAGCGTCCTCACCCTGACCCCGCCGGACTCGTTGGTGACCTCGGTGGCCTACGGCGAGCCGTTCATCCCGTTTGCCGACGGCTCCTCCTCTCGGGTCGCCACGCCGGTGGGGCTCGCGGCTGGTGTTATGTGGGTTGTCATCATCGCCATCACTGCTCGGTCCTGGCTGCCCCCGCTGATCCGTGCCGACCTGATCGGGGCCAGCCTCATCGCTATCGCGCTCGGCAGCGTCGTCTTGACGTTCTCCACCGCCGACCCCGAGGTCGAAGTCCTCGGCCCGTGGGGGCTCTGGTTGGTGCCCGTCGGTATCGTCGCGATTGCTGCCTTCGCGGTGCGACAACGCATGGCCGCCGCCCCGCTGATCGGCCCCGATGTCGTGCAGCGGCGGGTGTGGCCGGCCCTCGCGGTGAGCGTGCTGGTCGGGGCCGCCATCGTGGCCATCGTCGTGGACGTGCCCCTATTGGCGCGCCTGGACGGCGAGTCCAACCAAACTCAAGCCGCCTTCGTGCTGGTCCGCTTCTTGATCGCCGTGCCTGCGGGTGCGGTGATCGGCGGGATCCTTCTTCGGTGGATCGCCCCTGGTCTCGTCGCCGCAGGAGGTCTGGCGCTAGCCACGGGTGGTCTTGCCGTGATGACCACCTGGACGGTCAGTTCGCTGTCCGAGGGGCTGACGACCTCACTGACATTGGCTGCGGCGGGTCTGGGGGTGGGGCTGGCTATCGCCCCGGTCAACGATGCTGCGCTCGCGGACGCCCCGGCATACGCGCACGGCACGGTCAGTTCGTTGGTCGTCGTGGCCCGCATGGTCGGCATGGTCGTCGGTTTGGCGCTGCTCACGGCGGTCGGGTTGCGCCGGTTCTACGAGGCGGTCGCGTTGTTGCCGGACCCGGGCGATGATCAAGCGCTGCTGGCCGCCGGGGTGGTCCAGGTGCAGACGGTGTTCACCGGCGCGGCCCTCGCGGCAGGGTTGGCCACCGTGGTCGCGCTGGGCCTGGGGGTCAAGGCTCATCGCGCGACTTCACCCGCAGAGTCTGCGCCTGTCACACTGCCTGGATGAGCACTTCGCTACGCCTGGTCGGAGATCCCGAAGCCGACCGACTGCTGACCGCTAATCCGTTTGCGCTCCTGGTCGGGATGTTGCTCGACCAGCAGATTCCGATGGAGGTGGCCTTTGCCGGGCCACGCAAACTCGCGGAGCGTCTCGGCACCGTCGACCCGGCCATGATCGCAGCGATGGACCCCGAGGAATTCGTCACCGTCTGTGCGACCCCACCTGCGGTGCACCGGTTCCCGGCCTCGATGGGCCGCCGGGTGCACGAGTTGGCGTCGTCGATCATGCGCACCTACCGCGGTGACACCGAGGCCATCTGGACCGAAGGCGACCCCGACGGTGCTCTCGTGCTGAAGCGGCTGAAGGCACTGCCCGGTTTCGGCGATCAGAAGGCCAAGATCTTCCTGGCGTTGCTCGGCAAGCAGTGCGATCTGCAAGCCCCCGGGTGGCGCGAGGCCGCCGGTGACTACGGCGACGACGATGCTCGTATGTCGATCGCGGACGTGGTCGATGACGACACCATGGCCCAGGTCCGGGCTTGGAAACGGGAGAAGAAGGCCGCGGCGAAGGCGGCGAAGGCGGCAAAACCTGCAGCTGCTCAGCACAAACCCGCGCAGCAACACC
This sequence comes from uncultured Actinomycetota bacterium, assembly GCA_963803695.1. Taxonomy (GTDB): domain Bacteria; phylum Actinomycetota; class Actinomycetes; order Actinomycetales; family Dermatophilaceae; genus Ornithinicoccus. The sequence continues at coordinate 271,299 of CAWDNY010000007.1, read as the reverse complement.
CTGCCCAGCAGTAGGAGTGGCCAGCGTTTGGACCGAGCGGGGGATGCCCGCTCTGGTCGGAGTCACCGTGACCGGATTTGCCGGTTATGCAGCGTTGTTGCCGACCACGCCGCTGTGGGCGGTGGAGGGCGGGGCGAGCGAAGCCGGCGCCGGATTCGTCAACGGGGTGCTGCTGCTCTTTACGGTGTTGACCCAACTCTTCGTGCCAGGTCTGCTTCGCCGATACGGCTGGGCCGTAGTGATGTCGGCCGGGATGGCTCTGATGGGCGTCCCTGCACTGCTGCATATCTTCAGCGACGCGTTGGCACCGATCCTGGTGCTCTCGGCAGTCCGTGGGGTCGGCTTCGGCATCCTGACGGTCACCGGCTCGGCGGCTGTGGCCGAGCTGATCGAGCCGGCAAGGCGGGGCAAAGCCATCGGGGCCTACGGGTTGGCGATCGCGCTGCCCAACCTGGTCGTCCTGCCGTTGGCTCCGTGGGTGGCGCAAACATGGTCGTTCACCTGGGTGTTCCTCGTCGCGGGACTGCCGCTGGCGGGCATCCCGTTCGTGATCGCCCTGGGTCGGGTGCTGCACGACCCGCCCGCCGAGCCTGACCCGACCGAGCCTGACCCGATCGAGCCTGATTCAACAACACTCTGGCCTGCGTCCAGCGACACGATGAGCGTGCAGACGGCATACCTGCGGCTGTTGATCCCGACCGTCCTGCTGTTGGGAGTCACGCTGAGCGGGGGAGCGCTGACCACCTTTGCGCCCCAAATGGTGGACAGCGGCGCGGCGTCGACGGCGGCACTCTTTGGGATTGGTGCCACCGCCGCAGTTGCGAGATGGGGCATGGGCGGGCTGTCGGACCGCTTCGGCGCGCACCGATTCATCTGGCCGCTGACGCTGCTGACCGTGCTGGGTATGGCGTTATCCGCGTGGTCGGTCGCGGTTGCCTCACCGTCGGTCGGGGTGCTCACCGTGTTCGTGGTGGCTGCCTGCCTCGTCGGCGTGAGCTACGGCGGGCTGCAGAACCTGACTTTGGTCGTGGCCTTCGAGGTCGTCTCTCGGACGCACTACCGGCTGGCCAGCGCAGTGTGGAACGTCGGCTTCGACCTCGGGACCGGCTTGGGCTCAGTGCTGGTGGGCCTGTTAGCGGCTGGATTCGGCTTTGGCACGGCGCTGCTGGTGGCCGCCGCCGTCAGCGCCTGCACCTTGCCGTTCGCCTTCATCCGCGCCCGCCCCGTCGCCTAACCAGACCAGCCACCTCAGATCCGCCGCCGCGAGCTCGCTTTCTCGTCTGGTGCTGCACTGCAACGCAGCACCAGTCGAGAGATGGGGCTCACGACGCGAAAGTCAGGTCAGGTCGATAATCACCGGGGCGTGGTCGCTGGCACCTTTGCCTTTGCGCTCTTCCCGGTCGATCGAGGCCGACTCGACCCGAGCCGCCAAGGCAGGCGAGCCCAAGCAGAAGTCGATCCGCATCCCGCGCTTTTTTGGAAAGGCCAACTGCGTGTAGTCCCAATACGTGAACGTGCCCGGACCAGGGGTATGTGGTCTGGTCACGTCGGCATACCCCGCCTGCACCACCCCGGCAAAGGCAGACCGCTCCGGCTCACTGACGTGCGACTTGTCGACGTAGTAGTCCATCGACCACACGTCCTCATCCTGCGGCGCAATGTTCCAATCGCCCATCAGGGCGATCTGGGCCTGCGGATCGTCAGCCAGCCAGCCAGCGGCATCGACGCGCAACTGCTCCAGCCAGGCCAGTTTGTAGTCCATATGCGGGTCATCCAGGCTGCGACCGTTCGGGACGTATAGCGACCAGATCCGCACCCCATTGCACAACGCCGAGATGGCTCGGGCCTCAGACACCAGTGGGTCACCCCACTGTGGCATGTCGGCAAAACCCTCCTGGACGTCCTCGATGCCGACCCGAGAGACGACGGCGACGCCGTTCCACTGGTTGAAACCCAGGTGCGCCACTTCATACCCGGCCGCCTCGAAGGCCAGCAACGGGAACTGGTCGTCGCGGCACTTGGTCTCTTGGATGGCCAGCACGTCGACGTCCTGCCGTTCCAGGAAGGCGACGACTCGGTCCACGCGGGCTCGGATGCTGTTGACGTTCCAGGTAGCAATGCGCACCGCCCCACTGTAGGTGGAGTCGCAGCCGAGGCAACGGCGATAGCGTGTCGGGCATGGGAACTGCATTGGTGACCGGCGCCTCGGCCGGATTAGGACGGGCGCTGGCCATTGAGATCGCCGCACGGGGTCACGATGTGGTCCTGGTGGCCAGGGACGCCGAACGACTCGGTGCGCTAGCCGAGGAGATCACCAAGAGGTATGCCGTCCGGACCGACGTGTTGATCGCCGATCTGTCCGATCGGGCGCAGTTGCAGCAGGTCGCCGACCGGGTCGCCGACCGAGAGCAACCGATCGACCTGTTGGTCAACAACGCCGGCTTCGGGATCAACCACGACTTCAGCACCGGCGACCTCTCCGTCGAAGAGCGGGCTATCGACGTGATGATCCGCGCAGTCCTGGTGGCCAGTCACGCCGCCGCCGGAGCCATGCGCGAGCGCGGCCACGGTGCCATCCTCAACGTCTCGTCGGTGGCCTCGTTCACCGTGGTCGGCAGCTATTCGGCGATCAAGGCCTGGACGACCACATTCTCCGAGGCCCTCGCCGTCGAGCTCGAAGGCACCGGCGTCACCGTGACCGCGCTGTGCCCGGGGCTGATCCACACCGAGTTCCACGAGCGGGCGCAGATGGACATGCCGGAGATGCCAGAGCGCATGTGGCTCGACGCCCACCGAGTGGCTCAAGATGCCCTCAACGATGTGTCGGCGGGCAGGGTCTTGTCGGTCCCTTCGGCTGAATACAAGGCGATGTCTACGATGCTGCGGGCACTGCCGCGGCCGCTGATGCGCAAGATGTCCCGTCAGATGACGATGAGCCGTCGCTAGCGAGCAAAGTTCCATAGGGTTGAAGGTCAGAGGAAGTGGATCCCTACGGAAGAAGGCTGCACCCGATGGATGAGCTCAGGTGGGGTGTCGTTGGCCCCGGACGGATCGCCCGAAATGTGGCCGCGGACTTCGAGCACGTCGAGGGATCTCGAATGGTCGCCGTGGCCTCGCGTTCACTGGACCGATCGACGGCCTTCGCGCAGGAGTTCGACGTCGAGCGGGCGCACGGGAGCTATCGAGAGATCATCGAAGACCCTCATGTTGATGTGCTCTATATCGCCACTCCGCATCCCCAGCACCTGAAGATCGCGCTGGCGGGAATGGCAGCCGGTAAGGCCGTCCTCGTTGAGAAAAGCCTGACGGCTACAACTGCCGGGGCGCAGCGACTGGTCGATGCGGCTCGCGAGCACACGATCTTTGCCATGGAGGCGATGTGGACGCGCTTCCAGCCTGCGATCGTCGCGGCTCGTGAGGTCATCGCCGCGGGTGACATCGGAGAGGCGCGGGCCGTTCAGGCTGATCTGGGAGTGCAACGCGAGTTCGATCCCGACGATCGATTGTTCAACAAGGACCTGGCCGGCGGCGCGATGCTCGACCTCGGTGTCTATGTCGTTTCGCTCGCCCAACACTTCCTCGGTGACCCCGATCGGATGGAGTTGGTCGGCACCTTGGCCTCCACCGGCGTCGACCTCGACTCCTCGATCCTGTTGGGCTACGAGGACGGACGGGCTGCCAGCCTCATCTGCTCGCTGCGTGGCCCTAGCCCAGGCGCGGCACGGATCATCGGGACCGACGGATGGATCGACATACCCCCTCGGTTCCATCACCCGAAGTCCATTGTCGTGACGCGTGCCGGGCAGGGCCCGGAGACGATCGACGCGCCACCACTGGGTGCCGGTTACAGCCACGAACTGATCGAGGTCAGTGACTGCATACGCGCCGGATTGACCGAGTCGGCAATCATGCCCCTATCTGACTCGCTCACGGTTCAGGGCCTGTTGAACGAAGCCTGCGAGCGGCTCGGCGTGTATCACCAGGAAGATGAAAGTCTCGACCTGGGTTGAGCGCCGACGAACGCTAGGCTCGGTCGCTGTGAGCACCCCACGTGAACAGTTGCTGTCGATCATCCGTGACCAAGCCATCGTGCACGGGCAGGTGAGGCTGTCTTCCGGGGCCCACGCCGATTACTACGTCGATCTGCGCCGGGTGACCCTCGATGGGGTAGCTGCTCCCTTGGTAGGTCAGGTGATGAATGACCTGGTCGCCGACCTGGCGATCGACGCGGTCGGCGGCTTGACGATGGGTGCCGACCCGGTCGCCACGGCGATGCTGCATGCAGCGGCGGCGCGGGGACGCCAGCTCGACGCTTTCGTCGTGCGCAAGGCAGGCAAAGCACACGGTATGCAGCAGCGCATCGAGGGCCCGTCGATCCGGGGCCGCCGAGTGCTGGTCGTCGAAGACACGTCCACGACGGGAAACTCGCCGTTGACCGCTGTCGCCGCGTGCCGCGAGGCCGGAGCCGAGGTGGTTGCCGTCGCCGTTATCGCCGATCGCGATAGCGGTGCCGACCAGATCATCGCCGACCAGGGCTTGGACTATCGGGCGGCCTACACCCTGGCCGATCTGGGCTTGGCCTGAGTCAGCCGACCCGGCCGTAGCTGGTCACACCGGAGAACATCTTGCGCTTCTGCACCGGCAACCCGGCTCGGCCCGAGTCGTAGACATCACCGTCGCCAGCGTAGATCGCGACATGGCCAGTACCCCAGAACACCAGGTCACCCACCTTGGGCGAGGATACCCGGGTGCTTGCCGCATACTGCTGCGAGACCACCCGAGGAAGCACGACACCCAGTTTCTTGAAGACGTACTGGGTGTGGCCCGAGCAGTCGAAGCCTGAAGTCGTGGTGCCTCCGTAGCGGTACATGATGCCCGTGTACTTGCGTGCCTCGTTGATTACCGCGCTGCTGCTGGGGCGAGAGCCCGACGAGGATGAAGTCGCTCCACGCAGAATGTTGGTCGAGATGTAGCATCCACCGCTCATTTTGAGCCAACCATTGCTGGTCAGGATCCCGGTGACCTTGGGGTTCCGGCGCAGGCTGTCAAGCACCTGGTAGCTGATGCCGGCGCCCGAGCGGACGTTTCCGCTGGAGGCCGTGACGTAGCGGGTGACCGTAGATGCCAATGGGGAGGAGCTGCGACTGCTGCTGGAGGGGGAGCGCGAGGTAAGGATGACCGAGGAGATGTATTGCCCCGACTTGATCCGGATCCAGCCGTTGCTGCTGACGGTGCCGGTGACCTTGTCGCCTCGACGCTTTTAGCCGGTGACCCGATAGCCGGTGCCCGGGCCTGAGCGGACGTTGGCCACCGAGACATTCACAGTGCCGGAGACGCTGGTTGGGGCCAGCGGCAGCGACGGAATCGAGGGGGTGGTCAGGACTTGCCTCGCCGCGCGAGTCGTCCCCGCCAGTGACTGCGCCGCCGGGTGGGCGACGAAAGCCGACGGTGCAGTGTGCGGCCGCGCGCTGGGGGCTGCGTGGGCGGGCATTGCCACACCTAGCGGGAGTGAAGCCGCCGCCAGCAGGAGCGCTGAACGACGAACAACAGAGTGGCGAGTATGCCGACCAGCGGGGGGGCAGGCATAGGTGTGCACAGCGCTCATCTATCCATCCAGTTCTCAGGGGGGCATCAAGGGGTATGGCCACGAGTGAAACCGATTGCAGAGCTTCTAATAACCCTCCGCGTGTCACCTGGACGGGCCTGAACGGCGAGAACCCCGCCGAAGAATCTCGGCGGGGTTCTCGGTCAGTGACTCAACGACGCTTACGGTCCCAATGGGCGAAGCCCGCAGCCCGTGCCGCGTCTTCGCTCTCGAAGTAGACTTCAGGGACACAGTTTTCGTAACTCGGCGACTCCGTGGTGTGAAAAAGCATTGACCCGGCGTTGCCTTTGATGTCGTAGCCCTCAGGAACCGAGCCATCATCGTCGGGGAAGACCGAGCCCGGGCCATAGGGACTCGCGACAACAGCCGGCCGAGATGGCTCAGATCCTTCCGAAGCCTCGTCGGCGGCGGACTCCGCAGACTGTTCAAGTGACGTCGACTCGTCTGCCTCGAAGGCATGCTCGCTGCCTTGGTCCTCGGCGGCTTGTGCTTCGGATGACTCGCTGGGCGTGGCTGAGAAGTCCTCGACGTCGACCATGGCGGCTTGCACGCCTTCGTTGCCGTGCTGCTCGTAGGTGGTGTCGTCTTCGTGTGTGTCCAGGACCTCGTCGTGATGCTCGGACTCAGTGTGCTCGGTGTCGTGGTCCTGCTCAGCTCGAGGCTCGTCGTCGGCAGCATGCCCGTCGGCAATGCCGTCGTGTTCTACGGGGTCTGGCTCGTGTGCTTCGGTGGTGGCTGAGTAGTCCTCGACGTCCACCATGACCGCTTGTGGCTCATCGTCACCGTGCTGCTCATCGGTGCGGTCGTGCTCCTCAGCCCCCGCAACCTCGCCGGGTTCAGGCTCTGAGTAGTGCCCTTCGCCGTCACCGCTGTCCTCATCAGTATCGTGCGATTCGGGGCCGTCGTGGCCGTCGTCGGTGTCTGACTGAGGTGCCTCGGTGGTGGCTGAGTAGTCCTCGACGTCCACCATGACCGCTTGTGGCTCTTCGTCAGCGGTCTGCTCGCCCTCGACGGGCTCAGCGGGCTGATTGGTGTCGTCGACAACGAGCGTGTCCGATGCGTCCTCGGCAGTGAAGTCTTCTGGATTATTCGCTGCGGGGTGCTCATCAGTCGGCTCGTGATCATCGGCCACGAAGCCAGCCGCGGCGGCATCTTCGGGCACATCGTCATGTTCGTCAGTGCCCGTTTCGGCAGGTATGCCGTAAGCCGCGTCGCCTTCGTCGCCCTGGCTGGCGGGACCCGGGTGGCCCTGGTCGGGGTCGCGGTCCTCCGGGGAGTCGCCCTCGCCTTCCTCTGGTCCGAGGTTTTCCGAACCCGCACCGTGGTCGGCGATTGGGGCATAGGTCGCGTCCTCGCCCGGCTGGCTCGCAGGCCCCGGATGACCCAGATCCTCATCTCGGTCTTCGCCTGCGTCGCCTTCGCCCTGCTCTGGCCCAAGGTTCTCCGAGCCTGCGCCGTGGTGCTCGCTCGCGCTGTCTTCGACCTCGCTGCCCCCGAGTGCCGTCTCGTTCTCGAGGTCGAGCATCTCGTCGTGCACGCTCGTCCCGGGACTCGCGGTGCCGAGGGCGTGCGACCCGCCGGGAGAGTCTGCGATCGGCTCGAGGGCCCCCTCCGCGGGTGCCACGGCATACGTGGTTTCGGACGCGAAGTCCTCAGTCTGCGGCTGGCCGTATGACATCTGGTCGCGGTCGCCGCCATCGACTTGATTGAAAGTATCGACCTCATCCGCTGGGTCAGCCCCAGTCTCAGAGCCTTCGACAGGCTGGTCGTACGACGCGTCGTCGGCCTCGGGCTCGTGGTCCTCAGATACGACGGGCTCTTCTTCAACGATTGAGACGTCGGCCCCGGTCGCGGTGTCCTGGCGGGCCCCCTCCTGCTCCGAAGGGTCAGCCCCATCCCACATCTCATCCGGCGCAACCTCGTCATCGCTAGCCTCGTCGTCCCCTGGTGGGGACAGTTCATCCTCGGCCCGCGCGTCGGCTTCCTGGTCGTATAGCGCCGGGCCGGGGGCGACTCCCGTCTCACCAGCGGCAACGTGTTCCCCGCCTGCGTCGTAGCTGGACACTCCCGCCCCGGTAGCTCCAGCCGCTGCGCTGGGGTCGTTTGCCGCATCTTGGTCCCTTGCGGGGGAGCGGTCCTGGCCCGAAGCCGGCTTGCGCATCAGCATCCAGATACCAACCGCGATCAGCAGCACCAGCAGGATGATCAGCAGCCATTGCGTGTTATCCATGTCGCTCGTCCGTTCTTCGTTGATCACGCGGCGCAGGCCGCGAATGGGGGGAGCACACCGCGCTCCTGTGACTGCCACCGTAGTGTGCGCCGCCTGAGGCGGCCATCGCGCCACGAAGTCAATGGGAGAATGTACGACGCGCGCCACGCGGCGGGCGTGCAATCACTACACCGGGGAAGGCAGTCGAGATCGGCGATGAATGATGAGCGGATCCCGGAAACGGTCGGGGTGGGTCCCTGGCAGGGTCCGTGGCCCAACGACGCAGGCTCGCTGCCAACAAATCTCGACCCGATCCTGTTGACCGAGGGCGATCGCCGTAACGTACTGGACCGATACCGCTATTGGAGTCACGATGCGATCGTGGCTGACTTGGACGCTCGTCGCCACGCGGTGCACATAGCCGTCGAGAACTGGGGGCACGACTTCAACATCGGCTCGGTGATCCGGACTGCGAATGCCTTCAACGTGGCCGCCTTCCATATCGTCGGCAAGCGGCGGTGGAATCGGCGGGGGGCGATGGTCACTGACCGCTACCAGCACGAGCACCACCATCCCAGCGTTGCCGACCTGGTTTCTTGGGCGGACGGCATACCCCTGATCGCGATGGAGAACACCGCTGACTCAGTGCCTTTGGAGACGGCGGTTCTGCCACATCGGTGCGTGTTGATGTTTGGTCAGGAGGGTCCTGGGTTGACGCCCGAGGCGCTCGAGGCGGCAGATCAAGTCTTAGAGATCTCGCAGTTCGGATCCACGCGCTCGATCAATGCCGGTGCGGCCGCGGCCATCGCGATGCATGCGTGGATCCGCCAACACGTGTACAACCAGCCCCCGCGCTGAGCAGTCGGAATCAGGCCAGCCCCGAGCGGAGGATCAGGAGGTGGCCACTGATCTCAGCGCAGAAAGCTGGGTGTCGCTGGCCCCGGCAACGAGGGATATCTCGGTGGCGGGTATGCCGTTTCCGGCAGCCACGCTGCGCCATTGCCCGACCGCGTCGGTCACGCGCCTGATCACGCTGGCCGCTTGAGGGGATGAGAGCCAGCACAAGGGGGCGACATCGGCAAGGGCTTCGACTTCTTGGTCTGCGCGCGAGACCCCAAGGATGCTGGTGACGCGGCGGCGACCAAGGTCACGGGTCGGATTGATGTCGAAGACCGGGCTTAATGCTCACCCGCCACGCCGGCGAACACTCGCTCAATGCCGCACCGGCTTGGGCAGCGCGGCAGAGGCGCGAGCAACCCCGAGGACGCATTCCCATCGACACCGGCGGGTCGCCGTGTTCCAGACGCCGCAGCGTGTACAGCGAAGGGTTGGCTCGCTCGGCGACCTGGGTAGCAGTCAGGTCCTGCATGCGTCGCCACGCTGCGAGTTAAGTGCCGATGTCAGCGGCGGCACGCTCGATGCGCACGGGCCTGTCGCTCAAGACTCGCACCTGCCGGACTTATGAATGACTATAAGAACCGACACGTCAGGCATTAAGTCACGGTTCGACGCTCAACTCCCAGAGACGGCCTCCGCCAGATGAGCCAGCGAGTCCTCCAACTGTTCCTGCGTGACCAGCGGGAAAGAGAGTTTGGACAACAGGTCTTGATCCGTCACACCCGACCAGTCGTAGGTGAGGCTGACGTCGGTCGCGTCCGGGCCGGTCGGCGTGAGCTCCCAAACCCACTGCCAGCCAGGAGGGTGCGTGCCAGCGGGGGCGGTCTGCCATGCGAGCAACTTGCCCGGGTCGTAGCCCGTGACGTGATTGTCGGTCTTGTAGTCCCCGCCCATGTGGTCACCCGACATGTTCATCGTGAAGACCTGGCCCGTCCCGGTGATCCGGTCCGAGCGGTCATCAGATAGGACGAATCCGGACCCATCGATCGCGGCGTGATGCTCCGGGTTGGACAGCACCTCAAAGATTGTCGCGTTCGAAACGTCGATGCTGCGGGACACGGTGATCTGCTTCTCGTCGCTCATTCATTCCTCCAGTCAGTGGGCCCAGGTGGGCACCACCCACCCTGTCCTGTATGCCGATGGCCCGCCACTCAGACCGCCGACCCAAGGTTAGGACACGCCGGTGAGCGTCACGTCGGCTGGCTTACGTGAGGTGGCCGTTCGCGACAAACGCCGACCCCCGGTGAACATCAATACCACACAGAACGCGAACGCCCCGGTCAGCACGATCATCGTGCCGGAGGGAACGTCGAGGTGATAGCTCAGGTTCATCCCGACAAAGCCCGACACCGCCCCGATCAGACTCGATGACCACAACATCGTGGAGAACCGGCTGGTCAGCATGCGGGCCACCACGGCCGGGATGACGAGGGTCGCGGCCACCAGCGTCACCCCGATGACCGTCAGGGTGGCCAGGATGGCCAACGACAAGACCAGCATCAGCAGGGCGTCCGTGCGAGCGACCTTAACCCCACTGACGTCGGCCACATCCGGGTCGAATGTGGCAAACAGCAGCGCCCGATAGTTCAGGAAGATGACGATGACCGTGAACAGGCTGATCGCACTCAACGCCCATACGTCACCCGATGACACTCCGATGATGCTGCCGAACAGGGCGGCATCGAAGCTTGGTCCTTTGCTGCCGTAGTAGGTCAACAGCGCCACACCGAGCGCAAACGACGACGTCGTGATGACGCCGATCGCGGCGTCCGCGCCGATCCGGCGGCTGCGGGTGACCTTGTTGATCGCCAATGCCGAGGCCAACCCCCACACGCCTGCGCCCAGGTAATAGTTGATGCTGATGACCGAGCTGGCGGCAAACCCCCCGAAGATCGCGTGCGAGAGGCCGTGCCCGATATAGCTCATCCCACGCAACGTGATGTAGACGCCGATGAGCCCGCACAGCGCGCCGGACAAGGTGGCGACGAACAGCCCCTTGGCGAAGAAGGCGTAGGCAAACGGCGCGAGCAGGGCCTCCACTACGCGCTCGCCGCTCGCCTGTTCCGTGGGTGACCGGCCGCGTGCGGACGATCAAGCACGACCGGCATACCGAGGTGTTCGAGCACCTCCACGGGGGCACCGAAGGTCGCTTCCATGACGGCCCCGTTGATGACTTCGTGCGGCGTGCCCTGAGCGATGACGCTCTTATGCAGCGCGACGAGCCTGGGCAGGTGGGCGGCGACTCCGTTGAGGTCATGAGTAGTCAGCATGATCGCCATACCTTCGGCGTTGAGCTCACCGAGCAGGTGCAGCATGTCGTGACGGCTGGTCACATCGACTCCCGATGTCGGCTCGTCCATCAGCAGGAGTTGGGGTTGGCGCAGCAGGGCGCGCGCGATAAACATGCGTTGTTGCTGTCCGCCGGACAGCTCCCGAATATGCCGCTTGGCCAGATCGCCGATCCCGAGACGATGCAGCACCGCGGCGACGTCGGCACGTTCGGCGCGAGTGGTCCACGGCAGCACCCGCCCCGAGCGGGCCATCAGCACACACTCCGTGACCGTGACCGGGAAGTTCCAGTTCACCGTCTCCAGTTGGGGGACGTAGGCAATGGCCACGTCGGGGCGGCGCTGCACCCACCCGGTATGCGGTGTCGCCGTGCCCAGCAGTAGGCGCAGCAGAGTGGTCTTGCCGGATCCGGATGGCCCGACTACCCCGACGAAGTCACGCTCTCGTATGCCGAGGGTGACGTCCTCCAGGACGGTCTCGCTGTCGTAGCCAAAGGTCACCTCATCGAGCCGAATGAGGCTGCCCGCGAGATCGGCGGGTTTCACTGTGGGTATTCCGCGGTGTCCGGCACGCCCGGGGTGAGGTCGAGGTCGGCCAGTTCGGTCGCGCTGCCGCCCAGGCCGTTGATCATGGTGACGTAGTCGTAGCGCATCAGCCCGGCCCAGGAGTGCTCCGGGTCACCGGGCTCGCCGGGCAGGTCGTCGTCACGCAGGGTGTCTTCGTAGCGAGCACCCGTGGCGTTGCCGACCTCCTCCAGCACGTCGGAGGGGAAGACTTCGGAGCCGAAAATGACCGGCACGTCTTCGGCGTTGACCTGATCGATCAGCGCAGCGACTTCGCGGGGGGTGGGGTCTTCGAAGTTCTGGGGCTGAATGGCACCGATGACCGTCCAGCCGTAGGTCTTCGCGAAGTAGGCGTAGGCGTCGTGGTAGGTCAGCAGTTCTTTGTTGCCGTCGGGGATGGTCTCTTGATCGGTCTTGAGCGCCTCGGAGAGTTGCGTTGCCTGCGCTTCGAACTCCTCAAAGTTGGCCGCGTAGACGTCGGCGCCGTCGGGGTCGGCTTCGCTGAGGGTGTCCCGGATGACCTCGCCGTACTTGATCGCGTACGTCGGATCAGTCCACAGGTGGGGGTTGGGCTTGCCGTCCTCTTCGGGGAAGGAGAAGTCGTAGATGTAGTCCTCTTCGGGGAGGACGTCGGTGCCGATCTCGACGAGCCTCGCCCCGTCGGCCATGTTGGCCTCGGCGAGGTCCTTGGTCGGCTCTTCGAGTTTGAGGCCGTTGATGAAGACGATGTCGGCCTCGGACAACGCCGCTGCGGCGCTGGGGGGAGGGTCGAAGGTGTGTGAGTTCGTGCCCTCGGGCACCAAGCCGGTGATGTCGACTCGGTCTCCGCCGATGCTCGCGGCGATGGAAGTGATCGGAGCGACCGTCGTCACGACGGCGAGCGCGCCGGCCTCGTTGGCCGCAGCGTCTGGGTCAGCCTCCGGCCCGGACTGCGAGCAGGCGCCGAGGGCGAGCACGGCCGCCATACCGATGATCGTTGACCTGAAACCAAGGTGTGAGCCGGTGGACATGAGGTGATCGTACGCAGAAAATTGCACTTATTGCGAATAGTTTGCAATAAGAGAAGGTTCGCAGGCATGGTGCTCTCCGGGTGGGCGTGTGGAAGCATGTGTCCGACTGTCCTGATGCGTTCCGGCCGGACCCGGCGCGTCGCCGTTCAACCAGGAGGATTCATGCCTATCGCCACGCCTGAGGTCTACGCCGACATGCTGGACCGCGCCAAAGCCGGTTCGTTCGCCTACCCGGCGATCAACGTCACCTCGAGCCAGACCCTCAACGCTGCGATCCGCGGTTTTGCCGAGGCGGGCAGCGACGGCATCGTTCAGGTCTCGACCGGGGGAGCGGACTACCTGTCCGGGTCCACCGTCAAGAACATGGTGACCGGGTCGCTGGCGCTCGCGGCATACGCGCACGAAGTGGCCAAGAAGTTCGACGTGAACATCGCGCTGCACACCGACCACTGCCCCAAGGACAAGTTGGACGACTTCGTGCGCCCGCTGATCGCGGCCTCGGCCGAGCGGGTCAAAGAGGGCGGCCTCCCCTACTTCCAGTCGCACATGTGGGACGGCTCGGCCACTCCGCTGGATGAGAACTTGCAGATCGCTCAGGAGCTTTTGGCCAAGTGCGCCGAAGCCAACATCATCCTCGAGGTCGAGATCGGCGTGGTCGGCGGTGAAGAGGACGGTGTCGACAACGAGATCAACGACCAGTTGTACACCTCCGAAGAAGACGCCATCGAGACGATCAAGGCCCTGGGTGATGGGTCCAAGGGTCGCTACATGGCGGCGCTGACCTTCGGCAACGTGCATGGGGTCTACAAGCCCGGCAACGTCACGCTGCGCCCGGAGATCCTCAAGAAGGCTCAGCAGGCAGCCTCCCGTGAGCTCGGCATCAGCGAGGACTCGCGCCCGTTCGACCTCGTGTTCCACGGCGGATCGGGCTCCAGCGAGCAGGAGATCTCCGACGCGGTCGACTACGGCGTGATCAAGATGAACGTCGACACGGACACGCAGTATGCATTCACGCGGCCGGTCGCCGGCTACATGCTGGGCAATTACGACTCGGTGCTCAAGATCGACGGCGAGGTCGGCAACAAGAAGTTCTACGACCCGCGCGCATGGGGCAAGGAAGCCGAGACCAACATGGCTGCCCGCGTGGCGACGGCCTGCCGCAACCTGCGCTCAGCCGGCACCCACCAGTGAGCGAGAACCTGCTCGGCATACCTAGCACCTATCTGCCGCCCGATCCGTCGGCGGAGGCCTTGGACAGGGGTGTCGACCCCCGTCACGTGGCTGTCGGCAACCCCACGTCGTCGCTGGCTTGGGCCGTGCTCGCTGAGAGTGCGCTGGAGGATGGTTTGGATGTCGAGGCCTATGCCTTTGCCCGCACCGGCTATCACCGCGGTCTCGATGCCCTGCGCAAGGCGGGCTGGCGAGGGCAAGGACCGGTGCCCTGGGCGCACGAGCCCAATCAGGGCTTCCTGCGCGCTCTGGCCGCCCTGGCCAAGGCCGCGGACCGGATCGGCGAGGACGACGAGCACCGGCGCTGCGCCGACTTCTTGCGCGATTCGTCGGCTGACGCTGCGCGCGCGCTCGACTTGTAGGAGACCACCTCATGCCAGGAATTGTGCTCGTCGGTGCCCAGTGGGGCGACGAAGGTAAGGGCAAGGCCACTGACCTGCTCGGCAGCAGCGTCGACTTCGTCGTGAAGTTCAACGGCGGCAACAACGCCGGCCACACTGTGGTGATCGGCGAGGAGAAGTACGCCTTGCACCTGCTGCCCAGCGGGATACTGACGCCGACCGTCATCCCGGTGATCGGCAACGGTGTCGTCATCGACCTGTCGGTGCTGATCGAGGAGTTGGACGGCCTGGAGGCTCGCGGGGTGGACACCTCAGCGCTGATCATCAGCGGGAATGCGCACGTGATCCCGACCTACAACCGAGTGCTGGACAAGGTAGCCGAGCGTTTCCTGGGCTCGCGCAAACTGGGCACCACCGGGCGAGGCATCGGCCCGACGTATGCCGACAAGATGAACCGCGTCGGCATTCGGATGCAGGACCTGTATGACGAGTCGATCCTGCGCCAAAAGGTCGAAGCGGCCCTGGAAATCAAGAACCACATGTTGCTCAAGGTCTACAACCGGCGCGCCGTTGAGGTCGAGGAGGTGCTGGAAGAGCTGCTGAAGTATGTCGAACGCCTTCGCCCGATGGTCACCGACACCTCTCGGGTCCTCAACGACGCCTTGGACGAAGGCAAGATCGTGCTGTTCGAAGCCGGTCAGGCCACGCTGCTCGATGTCGATCACGGGACGTATCCATTCGTGACCTCATCGAGCGCCACGTCGGCGGGGGCGTGCACGGGCTCGGGCGTCGCGCCTACGCGCATTGATCGCGTCATTGCGATCCTGAAGGCGTACTCCACGCGCGTCGGCGAAGGCCCCTTCCCGACCGAGCTGGACGATGATAACGGCGAGTTCCTGCGCACGACGGGTGCTGAGTTCGGCACCACGACCGGGCGACCGCGTCGCTGCGGCTGGGTCGATGCGGTGGTGGGTCGCTACGCCCAGCGCATCAACGGCGTCACTGATTTTGTCGTCACCAAACTCGACGTGCTCACCGGTCTGGACAGCATCCCGATCTGCATTGCCTACGACGTCTTCGGAACGCGCCACGACGAGATGCCGGTCAATCAGACTGACTTCCACCATGCCGTGCCGATCTACGAAGAGATGCCAGGCTGGACCGAGGACATCACCGGGTGCCGCGAGTTCGATGATTTGCCGCAGGCTGCGCAGGACTACATCCTTAGGCTCGAAGAACTGATTGGTGCGCGGATCTCGGCTATTGGTGTCGGCCCTGGACGCGACGAAACTATCCGACGTCACGATCTCCTCGAGTCCCCCTAGCCTTCTGGGGTCAGGCTTCTGGCTCTGCTGCGACAGTCTCTAGCCATAATCGGACAGCCGTGATGGCAAGACGGGTGGATTCGAGTTGGTCGAGCCAGAGCTTCCCACGATGCTGGTGAGCAAAGGCTAAGGAAGCCTGGCTCGCCGCTCAAGGGGTCGGCCAGCCGAATGGCAGGGTGATAAGCGGTGCTAGGCACCGCGCCACCGGCAACGACGGTCTCTGCGGCCTCTGGTCCATCGGCGCGCTGCAGCGCTGCCCAGCCAAGTGCCTCGGCTTCGGCCAAGCGTCCGAGCATGCGCAGCAGAGGCACTCGTTGCGCGTCGCCCTCGGGGCCAATCCGAGCGAGTCGATCGACCTCGGCATTCCCATGGTCGGGACTGTCGATTCTCTCGCGCAGAGTGACGCGATCGATCTCGTAGTGCACGTCCACGGTCCCGAGCCTAGAGGCCGTTCCGGTTTGCGAGATGCAGTTTCCAAGCGATTGCCCGCTGGGCCCAGACCCCAATGTCGCGCGCTATACATCTGCCCCGAAATGCGGGGCAGATGTATAGCGCGCGGAAGATGACCCTGGGGTCGCCACGGCCCCGGGAAATCGAGGCGGTTGTCCACATCTGGTGGCCGACCGCTTGCTGATCCACATCGAATGGTTGGCCACAAGGTCGGCTCCGACGTCTCCGGCACGATGATCCGATGCCAAGGAGAACGCTGGTGCGGGGCCGCGGACCGCTCAGACCGACGTTTGCGCGCGAACTGCTCTTGGCACGCAAGTACTTTGATCTCCCTCAGCTCCTTGGCCTCGCGTTTCGCCAGCATCGTCGGGAGAAGGGGATGTCGCAGCGGGCGTATGCCGAGTTCCGCGGGTGGAGCAAAGGGCGGCAGTACAGGCTCGAGGTATCGGCAGGTGAGTTGCGACTCGAGGCGCTCATTCACGCCTTGGCTGGCACGGGTTTCGCGCTGACGGTCGTCCGCGAGGAAGGCCGGGACGCCGAGCACGAGGAAGGCGGCGATGCGGGGCGAGAAGCGGGCAGTGAAGTATCGGGCGCGCCGGCGTCGGTGCCGTTGACCGGGCAGTCGGCTGTGTGGCTCGACAGCGAGTTCGTCGCCCAAGACGACGCGAGCCGTAGGTTTCCGCCGCATTTTGAGGTCCGACGGACTGTCCACCCGCCCTGGTGGTGGCAGCGGCTGTATTCGACTACCGGACGCTTCATCCCGGAGTGGACTACGCAGGAGGAACTCGGCGCCGCCGACCGAACCCGAACCCCACTCCGAAGAGAATGACACCTCCAAGAGTCCCGACCAGCATGAGTCTCGACTTCGACCAGGTGAGGCTACCCACGGATTGAAAGGAAGCCTCTGGAGTGGGGTCCTCATCCCCTGGGGCTGGTGCGAAAGTGGTGACCGACGCCGTTTCAGGACTGGCGGCCTCGTCACCTGGCGTTTCGGTCACCATCAACGTCGCTGATTGAGCATCTACAGCCCCACTCGTACCGTGGGTCACGACCACCTCAGCCTCGCCTGGGCTGAGTGAGTCGGGCACGACAACGTCGACCGCGAAGTTGTAATCGCCATTGGCGTCTCCCGTGGCGACAACGATGGCGGTCTCACCTTGCACAAGTCTGACCGTCAGATCGGAGAGCGGCCGGCCAAGGGTGCCCTGGCCGGACGGCGGTGGCCCGGCGGTGTAGCAACTGTCTCCGAAGTACTTTCAGGAGACACGGATCTGATCCCCTCGTTCTTGCTCAGCCGGAAACACCTCGACAGTTGGTCCCACGCATGACGCGTGAGCCTGCCCGGCCGTGAGTCCCAGCGACGGCACCACCAGCGTCAACGCCGCGAGGCAGCCTGCTCTGAATCGGGACTTATCCATTAAGCGCCCGGCTGATCACTCCCAGATGCGCCTCGCGAAGTTCGTCGACCGCGAGCGAGAACAGCCCGTCAAGCAAGAGGGCAGTTCCACCGGAGGTGCCGAGCCGTGTGACGCTCTGGTCGTGCTCGGCGCACAGGGCCTCCAAAGCCGCTGCGTCTTGGTCGCCCACACTGACCAGCGCCCGGGCGCTCGATTCGCTGAACAGTGCCGTGAAGATATCGATCCCGTCTCGGCCGATTACAGCATCCAGCGAGACATCAACACCGACCCCGTGACGCAACACCGAGTCTGCTAGGGCCACGCCGAGGCCACCCTCGGAGAGATCGTGGGCCGAGTGCACCAGACCGCTCGCGGTGGCGGCCAGCAGCACCACGGCCAGCGTCCGCTCAGCCGCCAAATCGACCGCCGGCGGCACGCCACCGAGGTGCTGATGCGCGACCTGTGCCCACAGCGATCCGTCCAGTTCGTCACGAGTCACGCCGAGGAGATAGACGGCCTTGCCCGCGCTGTCCCATCCGCTTCGGTTATGGTCCGCGACGTCCTCGATCACGCCGAGCACCGCCACCAGAGGAGTCGGGTGGATCGCGGTTTCACCGGTCTGGTTGTAGAACGAGACGTTGCCGCCGGTGACCGGGATGCCGAGCTCCACGCATCCATCGGCCAGGCCAGTCACGGCCTGCTCAAACTGCCACATCACCCCGGGATCCTCCGGGGAACCGAAGTTCAAACAGTCCGACACCGCCACCGGCCGACCGCCGCTCACGGCCACGTTGCGATAGGACTCGGCCAGTGCCAGCTGCGCCCCGGCATACGGGTCGAGCTGAGCAAAGCGGCCATTGCAGTCGGTGGAGATGACGACCCCACGCCCAGTGGTCTCATCGACGCGGACCACACCGGCGTCATCGGGCATGGCCTGGGCAGTGTTGCCGCGCACGTAGCGGTCGTATTGCTGCGTGACCCAGGTCGGGTCGCACCCGTTGGGCGAGCCCAGCACGTCGAGCAACGCCTGCCGCAATTCCGGACCCTCTTCGGGTGCCGAGAGACCAAACGAGGTGTCGACGATCTGAGCATCGAGGTATGCCGGCCGCTCGATGGGGCGGTGATAGACCGGGCCGTCGTGGGCCACCGACCGCGGTGGCACGTCGACGATGATGTCCTTGCCCCAGAACACCTGCAGGTTCGTGCCGTCGGTGACCTCGCCGAGCACCGTGGCTTCGACGTCCCACCGGGCGGCGATGGCCATGAAGTCCTCAAGTTTGGCCGGCTCGACGACGGCCATCATCCGCTCTTGAGATTCCGACATCAGGATCTCTTCGGGGGAGAGAGTGGAGTCGCGCAGCGGCACGCAGTCCAAGTGCACCGACATCCCGCCGTCACCGTTGGAGGCCAACTCACTGGTGGCGCAACTCAAACCCGCTCCACCGAGGTCCTGGATCCCCGCCACGACGCGGGCGGCATACAGATCGAGGCAGCACTCGATGAGCACCTTCTCGGCGAACGGGTCACCGACCTGAACGGCAGGGCGCTTTGCCGGCCCAGTGGAATCGAAGGTCTCTGAAGCCAGCACGGACACGCCTCCGATGCCGTCGCCGCCGGTCTTCGCGCCGAACAGAACGACCAGGTTGCCGACCCCTTCGGCCGAGGCGAGGTGAATGTCCTCGACCCGCATCGAGCCCACGCACAGCGCGTTGACCAGAGGGTTCCCCTGATAGCACGGATCGAACTCCAACTCGCCCCCGATATTGGGCAGACCCAAGCAGTTGCCGTAGCCGCCGACGCCCGCGACCACGCCGGGCAACACCCGAGCAGTGTCGGGGTGTTCCAAGGCGCCAAACCGCAACGCATCCATCACGGCGATCGGCCGGGCACCCATGCTCATGATGTCCCGCACGATGCCGCCCACCCCGGTGGCCGCCCCTTGATAAGGCTCGATGTAGCTGGGGTGGTTATGGCTCTCGACCTTGTAGGTCACCGCCCAGCCGTCACCGATGTCGACGACCCCGGCGTTTTCCCCGATGCCGACCAGCAAGTTTTCGCGCATGGCCTCGGTCGTCTTCTCACCGAACTGGCTCAGATGCACCTTGGACGACTTGTAGGAGCAGTGCTCAGACCACATCACCGAATACATCGCCAACTCCGCGCTGGTCGGCCGTCGCCCGAGGATCTCGCGGATCTTGGCGTATTCGTCAGCCTTCAGACCCAACGCGGCCCAGGGCTGCTCGACATCGGGCGACTCCGCAGCCGCGCTGACGGTGTCCGGGGCGTATGCCGTCACGTCGGTGGTGATCCCTTCGATAGTGCTCATGCAGACACCAACGCCGCGATCGCCGAGGTGAAGAACGGCAGGCCATCCATCGAGGGTCCGTAACCAGCCTCGACGCAGTGCTCGGGGTGCGGCATCAAGCCGACGACGTTGCCGGCTGCGTTGCTGATCCCAGCGATCTCGCGCCGCGAACCGTTGGGGTTGCCGCCCAGATACCTTGCCACGACTCGGCCCTCGCCCTCCAACTCATCCAGCGTGCGCTCGTCGGCCATGAAGCCGCCCTCGCCGTTCTTCAAGACGATCGTGATCTGCTCGCCGGCACCGAACTCGCGGGTCCACGCGGTGTCGGTGCGTTCGATCCGCAATCGCTGATCACGGCATACGAACTGCTGGTGGTCGTTGCGCACCAGGGCCCCTGGCAGCAGATGCGACTCGCACAGCACCTGGAATCCGTTGCAGATGCCGAGCACCAGCATACCCCCTTGAGCAGCGGGGATCAGCGCGTCCATCACGGGGGAAAACCGGGCTATCGCTCCGGCTCGCAGATAGTCGCCGTAGGAGAAGCCCCCCGGCAAGACGACCGCATCGACGCCGCGCAGATCCTCATCGCCGTGCCACAAGGCCACCGCCTCACCGCCCGCCAACGTGATCGCCCGACGCGCATCGTGATCATCGAGCGATCCGGGGAAGGTGACGACGCCGATCTTCATGCGGGTCCCGGGCGCACAGAAATAACGTCCTCGATCACCGGATTGCTCAGCAGGGTCGCGGCGGCTCGCTCTGCGGCCACGAGATGGTCCTGGTTGACCTCGCCCTCGACCTCGAGCGTGAAGCGCTTGCCTTGCCTGACCTCGGTGAAGCCGCTCAAGCCCATCCGGGTGAGCGAACCGGCCACCGCCTGGCCCTGTGGGTCCAGGATTTCGTGCTTAGGCATGACATCGACGATGACAGTTCCCATCAGGGCCGCCACTCCTTGATTGCGGGGTGAAATCGCTCCGGATAAGCCGTCACGCGGGCGTGAAGACAGGGGCGAGTCTACGCAGGATCGGGGTCGAACTTCTGCCCTGTCAGCGTCTCGAAGGCCTCGACGTAGCGCTCGCGGGTTTTGGCCACCACGTGCGGCGGCAGTGGCGGCGGGGGCGCGTCACCGAGGCGGTCCCAGCCGCTCTCCGGGCCGGTCAGCCAATCGCGCAGCATCTGCTTGTCGTAGGACGTCTGCGGCCGACCCGGTTCCCATTCGCTGGCGCGCCAAAAGCGCGAGGAATCAGGGGTCAGCACCTCATCGGCCAGGACAAGACGCACCTGGTGGGGGTCGATGGCGGTCCAGTCGATGGAGCCGTCCTCGTTCAACGCGTGAGCGGGGCATTCGCGAGGATCGATGCCGAACTCGACCTTGGTGTCGGCGATAATGACACCGCGCTCGCTGGCGATCTGGTTGCCGCGGATCAGGATGGCCAGCGTCAGATTGCGCGCGGCCGAAGCCAACGCAGGGCCGAGCAAGGCCTCCACCTCGGCATACGTCATGGGCTGGTCGTGCTCGCCGGCTGGTGCCTTGGTGCTGGGGGTGAAGATCGGCTCGGGCAGCTGCGAGCCGTCGACCAATCCTGCGGGCAGCTCGACGCCACTGACGCTGCCCGACTCGCGGTATTCAGCCAGGCCGCCGCCGGTCAGGTAGGCCCGCGCGATGCACTCCACCGGCAGCATGGCCAGGTGGTGGACGTAGATGCCGCGTCCGTGCACGGCGGTCGGCACGTTGGTCGACTCAAGGTGGTTGGCACACAGATCGCCCAGCTGCTCCAGCCACCACAGCGACATCTGCGTCAACACCACGCCCTTATCGGGCACCGGCGTGCTGAGCACGTGGTCGTAGGCGGAGATGCGGTCGGAGGCCACGAGCAGCATCCGTTGATCGTGCGCCAAGCCGGTCTCCGGGTCCAGCGGCGCATACAGCTCGCGGACCTTGCCGGCATAGATCGGGATGTGCCCCTCGACCTGCATGGAGATGTATGCCGGGCCAGCCGCCAGGGCAGCGATGTCGCGGCGATAGTGCGATCCCGGTATGACGATCCGCTCGACGGCTTGATAGGCGCGGGATCGCGCTTGGGCCAGGTCCTGGCCGAGCGCGACCACCGACAGCACCCGACCGCCCGAGGCCACTAGGTGTGGAGAAGCACCCGTGGTGTCGGTGTCATCACGCTCACGTAGCGCGGTCCCTGCGTGCAAAATGTGCACCCCTTCGACTTGCTCTGCCTCCTCGATGCCGGTGATGGGCGCCCCGGTGCGGGGTGCTTGCGGATACCCCGACGCGGCGAGCACGACCGTGACGGCGCTGTCCTCACGCCAGGTCAACGGTGGGTGCTCGGCCAACTCACCGGTGGCCGCGGCCATCAGCAAGGCACCCAACGGGGTCTGCAGGCGGGCCAGCACCGATTGGGTCTCGGGGTCGCCGAATCTGGCGTTGAACTCCACCACCCTCGGGCCCCCGGAGGTCAGTGCCAACCCGACGTACAACACACCCACAAACGGTGTCCCACGCTTGTGCATCTCTCGGATAGTCGGAATGGCTACTCGGTCCAGCACGTCCTGGACCAACCCGGGGCTGTGCTCATCGAGCCACGGCAGCGGACTGTAAGCCCCCATACCCCCGGTGTTTGGCCCCAAGTCCTCATCGAGCAGCCGTTTGAAGTCCTGCGCGGGCTCCAAGGCCCGGACCTGCGTGCCGTCACTGATGCAAAACAGTGACACCTCCAGCCCGTCGAGGAAGTCCTCGATGACCACCGAGGAACCGGGTTTGGCGAGGCAGTTGAGCCCGTGGGTCAGCGCGTCGTTGAAGTCCTCGGTCACCACCACGCCCTTGCCGCCGGCCAAACCATCGTCCTTGACGACGTAGGGCGGCATGGTCGCGTCCAGGGCGTCGCTGATCTGCTCCGGTGTGGTGCACACCTGGGCGCGCGCGGTGGGCACGTCGGCGGCCGCCATGACCTCCTTGGCGAAGGCCTTGCTGCCTTCGAGTCGGGCGGCAGCGGCGCTGGGTCCGAAGCAGGCGAAACCAGCGGCGCGGATCGCGTCGGCGACCCCGGCCACGAGCGGTGCCTCAGGGCCGATGATCACGAGATCGATGGCGTGCTCGGTGGCTGCGGCGATTAGGGCGCTCGCGTCCGTCGAGTCGCCTACCTCAGGTAGGCATTGCACGGCGGCACCGATCGCGGCGATCCCCGGATTGCCGGGTGCGGCCACGATCGCCGACACATCCGCGTCGTGGCTTAGCGAGTGAACGAGTGCGTGCTCACGGGCTCCGCTGCCGACGACGAGTGCCTTCACAGCACAAACCCTAGCCGGGCGGGAGATAAGGGTGTGGCCCTCTTGGAAGGCAGGGGGGGCATTCTCCCAAGAGGACCACACATGGGGCAGGGTCTTCCGGTGAAGTGGGGGGACGCCACCGGAGAACTCGCACAATCCCCATACCGGTGCAAGCACCAGCCCTAGTACTCTGCCACGTCCTGGACAGATAGCCAAGTCTCTGAACGAACTGTGTCTCACCTGTGATTGGGCTGATGAACCCGCGAGCCGCGTCAGCGACGAAACCAGACGGATATCGCTGCGATAGTCGGTGTCGGTAATATGGAGTCTTTGTGGCTCGGCGTGCTGCCACACGATCCGTGACCAGAAAGCCACGTTGATGTCGGAAGGATTGAATGCGGGTGAGCGCACAAACGCGCGACGTCGTCGCCTCGGAAATCGCCGGTGAGCAGCAACACGTCGATCTGGTCTATCGCGAATTGGCCAAGGCGGGCGTCCGGGTGGAGTTGATCCACGCCGAGGGTCTGGCTCGTGGCCGCACGGAACGCGCTGGCACGGGGGAGCCACGCGAAGAGGAAATGACGGGTCTCTTCGAGCGTGATGCGCTGGTGTTTGCCGCCAACAAGCGGCGGACCACGCTGCAAGATCAGCACGAGGGTTTGGTTTTCGGACGGCTGGATTTGGGTTCGGCGCAGGACGACGCGAGCGCCCGCGAGATCCGGTATGTCGGCCGGCTGGGGGTGCGCGACGACGACTACGAGCCGTTGGTCATCGACTGGCGTGCCCCAGCGGCCGCACCGTTTTATCGGGCCACGCCGGTGCAGCCGCATAACGTCATGAGGCGTCGCGTGCTGCGGTGTCGCGGAGTCGATGTTGTCGGGGTGGAAGACGACCTGATGGTGGCCGATGCACCCGAAGACATCGTGGTGGTCGGTGATGGGGCCCTGATCGCCGCCTTGACGCGCAGCCGCGGAGAACGCATGCGCGACATCGTGGCCACGATTCAGCAGCACCAGGACGAAGCGATCCGCGCGCCTGCGCGTGGAGTCACCGAGATCACCGGCGGGCCTGGCACGGGCAAGACGGTTGTGGCCCTGCACCGCGCGGCATACCTGTTGTATGCCGACCGTCGCCGCTTCGAGGCCGGTGGTGTCTTGGTCGTGGGACCGTCGGCGGGCTACACGGCATATATCGAGCGGGTGTTGCCCTCCTTGGGTGAAGACAGCGTGACGCTGCGCTCGCTCGGTGATGTCGTCGGCGGCATCACCGCCAACCGACTGGACACCACCGAGGTCGCGGCGATCAAGGGCTCGCTGCGGATGCGATCGGCGATGACTCGGCTCAGCCGCGAGCCGATCCCCGGTGGTCCGACGCAACTGCGCTGCTTCGTCGCCGGCCAGGCGATCCGGATGGACGCACCGCTGTTGGAGCGGGCCCGACGACAGGTGCTGCGCCGTCATCACCGCAACACGGCATACGAGGCCGCGGTCATGGCGCTGGGGGAGTTGGCGTGGACTCAGGTCGGCAGTCCGGAGATGGATCGCGCAGCCTTCCTGGACAAATTCGGCGACAGCCGCGACGTCGAGGCTTTCGCTGCGCAATGGTGGCGCCCAGTGGACGCTCGCGATGCGCTGCGCTGGTTGGTCGATGAGGACGTGGCCACGCGAGTGGGTGGCGGCGAGTTCACGCGGGACGAGGTCGGCGCCGTGGCGGCCTCGATGCGGCTTGCAGAATCGTCCGGGGCGTGGAGCGTCGCTGATGTGGCGTTGATCGACGATCTGGCCGAAAAGCTCGGACCGATCGTGGACGCTGCTCCAGTCGAGCGCGAGTTTTACGAGATCGAAGAGCTGGATGACGTTTCGCAGCACAGTGTCTCGGCCGAGCGGATCGACCGCTCGCGCGTCGACGGCGAGGGCCCGGGGCACGAAAGTCTCAACGGCGATGGCACCGTATACCCCCGGGTGTCGCGTGATCCCTTGCGCCAGCTGATGTCCGGCACGTTGACCCCCGCCGACGAGTTTGCGCACGTGCTCGTCGATGAGGCCCAGGATGTCTCGCCGATGCAGTGGCGGATGCTGGCCCGGCGGGGCCGCTGGGCGTCGTGGACGGTCGTCGGCGACAACGCCCAGTCATCCTGGGGTGACCTTGAGGAGTCGGCTCGGGCCCGCGAAGACGCCTTCGGGCGCTCGCCCCGTCGTGCGTTCCACATGGACACGAACTATCGCAACGCCCGCGAGATCTTCGACGTCGCCGAGACGATGATCCGCGAGCACGTGCCGGACGCCGACATCCCGAACGCGGTTCGTGAAACGGGCCATCACCCCACCGACCGCACGGTGCCCGCGGACGACGTGAAGTCCGCCTTGCATACGGCGTTGGTGCAGTCCTTGGAGCAGGTGGAGGGTGCCATCGCGGTGATCACCCCGCAGCGGTGGCAGGTCCTGGCTGAGAGTGTCGTCGAGGTGCTGCCGGCGCGGGTGGTCGTGGTGGATCCGCTGGGTTCCAAAGGCCTCGAGTACGACGCGACGGTCGTGCTCGACCCGGACCAGATCGTGCGGGAGTCGCCGGGTGGCGTGCGAGCGCTGTATGTGGTGTTGACTCGAGCGGCGCACCGGATGGCGGTGCTCCGCCCGGTCTGAGCCCCGAGCCTGGGGATGACGACCACGACCGTCGGCGCATCGGGCTAGGGTCGCTCTGTGAGCACCGCCCTGTATCGCCGCTATCGCCCGGAGACCTTCGCTGACGTGATCGGCCAAGAGCACGTCACCGAGCCGCTAATGCAGGCGCTGCGCAGCGAACGGGTCAATCACGCCTACCTCTTCAGCGGTCCACGCGGCTGCGGCAAGACGACCAGTGCGCGCATCCTGGCTCGCTGTCTGAACTGTGAGCAGGGGCCGACCTCCGAGCCGTGTGGCACGTGTGACTCGTGTGTCGCCTTGGCCCGGGGTGGCAGCGGGACGATCGACGTGATCGAGATCGACGCGGCCAGCCACGGCGGCGTGGAGGATGCTCGCGACCTGCGTGAGCGGGCTGCGTTCGGCCCGGCTCAGGCGCGCTACAAGGTCTACATCATCGATGAGGCCCATATGGTGACCGCGCACGGCTTCAATGCGCTGCTCAAGGTGGTCGAGGAGCCGCCGGAGCACGTGAAGTTCATTTTCGCGACGACCGAGCCGGAGAAGGTGCTGTCGACGATTCGTTCGCGCACCCACCACTATCCGTTCCACCTCGTGCCACCGCAGCGATTGACGGCATACCTGGAGCAGGTATGCGGCAGCGAAGGCGTCGACATCGAGCCGGGGGTGCTTTCGTTCGTCACCCGCGCTGGAGGCGGGTCGGTGCGTGATTCGCTGTCGGTGCTCGATCAACTGATCTCGGGGGCCGGCGACGATGGGTTGACCTACGAGCGCACTGCCTCTTTGTTGGGCTTCACCGACACCGAGTTGTTGGATGCGGTCGTGGTGGCCGTGGCTGCTGGCGACGCCGCGAGCGTCTTCACGCACGTCGACAAGGTGATGGAGTCCGGGCACGACCCAAGACGATTCGTCGAGGACCTGCTGGAGCGATACCGAGACCTCATCGTGCTGCTTGCCGTCGGCGAGCGCGGAGGTGGCCTGCTGCCCGGGGCACCGCAAGACCAAATCGAGCGTATGCAGCACCAAGCCCAGTCCTACGGTCCCGCCGCGCTGACGCGCTGCGCCGATGTCGTCAGCCACGGGTTGGCGGAGATGACCGGGGCGGTGTCGTATCGACTGCTGCTGGAGTTGATCTGTGCCCGGTTGATGCTCCCCGGAGCCGCTGGCGAACAGGGCTACGGCGCCCGGTTGGATCGCATCGAGCGCCGTCTCACCGTGGCGAACCAGCCGCCGGAGTCAGGCAACACCCGCCGACCGACGGCGGTACGTCAGCCCGCACCTGACGTTGCGTCTGCCCCAGCGGCACCTCGGACGGCCCAGCCATCCAAGCCCGAGCCGTCGCCGAGTCCGCCAGCCTCGCGCGAGCCCTCGGCGCACGAGCCGCCGATTGAGGAGCCACCCCACGACGACGAGTCGTCGACCCCCGACATCGTCCCGCCCGCGACCTCTCGCTCGACGCCGCCCATGACCGAACCGTCTGTCGGTGAGACCCCCGCCGCGCCGTCACCTGCTGTGCACCGGGCGACGCCGGAGCCAGGTCCCGGTGTGCTGGACACCGACGCCATCCGCCGTTCGTGGCCGGAGGTGCTCGACAAGGTCAAGTCGATGCGCCGGGTGACGTGGAGTTTTGTGTCCGTCAACACCAAGGTCGTCGACTTCGATGGCCGCCGGCTCTTGCTGCAGATCGGGACGGCCGGCCAAGCCGAGACGTTCCGGCGGGGCAATCACGCGGAGGTCGTCCGTCAGGCCCTGATCGAGGCCATCGGAGTGGACACCAAGGTCGAGAGCACGGTCACCGGATCGGACCACGACGCAGGACCTGAGCAACGACGTCCCCGCACCCGCCACCAACCCACTCCCGAGGAGTCCGCGGTCGCTACACCTGACACGGCACCAGCCACCAACTCAACGCGTCGTCAGGCATCAGGCGCGAGTTCTTCTGCCGAAGCCGTCCCGTCGTGGGCCAACGCTGGTGAAGCGCAACCACCATCGTGGGCTCAGCAGCGCCCGGTCGCCCCATCGCCGGAGAAGGCTGCAGCGCCAGCACCCACCGGCCGATCGACGGGCCACACGGGTGGAGACGTTCCCGCGCAAGACGACGACGACCTCGAGAACTCCACTACGGTGGGGCAGTCCGTGATCGAATCCGTCCTGGGCGGCAAGGTGATCGCCATCGATGACCCAACCCAGCGCTGAAAGGCTCTTGCCATTCTGTACAAGGCTCTGCACGTCACCGTCCGCCCGGCTGCGCTCGCGCTGTGGCGGCCGAGCATTATCGGTGCGCAGAACGTGCCCACCTCGGGGCCTGTCATCTTGGCCAGCAACCATCTCTCGTTTGCCGACAGTGTGGCCATCCCGCTCGTCTCACCGCGACAGGTCGCGTTCCTAGCCAAGTCCGACTACTTCACCGGCACCGGGGTCAACGGGTGGATCAACCGGACGTTCTTCACCTCCATCGGCTCGATTCCGGTGAATCGGGACCACGCGCGTGCGGCTCAAGAATCCCTCGACGTCGCGTTGAAGCATCTGCAGGGTGGGGGTGTGTTCGGGATCTACCCCGAGGGCACGAGATCTCGTGATGGGCGCCTCTACCGCTTCCGGTCTGGCGTCGCCTGGCTCGCATTGCAGGCCCAATGTCCGGTGGTGCCGGTGGCCCTCGGCGGAACTGCCGCATTGATGCCGGTCGGGGCTCGGTTGCCTAGGGTGAAGAAGTTCACGGTGGAGTTCGGCGCGCCCATCGAGGTCGCGGGTCGGTTTGACGATGTGCCTGCGGGCAAGGCGCGCCGCGAGGTCGCCGACGAGATCTATGCGGCGGTCTTGGCCATGAGCGGCCAAGAAGCAGCGGGCGAATACAACCAGCGCCAGGCCGACGCCACCTAGTTTCATCTGTTGACCCGGTCCCTTTCGCGACACCTGCTGATCGGGTGGCCGGGGTGGCGGCCGGATTGACTCAGCCTCGCCGCATACAGTCATAGGCGTGTATGAAGGCGTGGTCCAAGACCTTATAGACGAGCTCGGGCGGCTGCCCGGGGTCGGTCCCAAGAGCGCGCAGCGAATAGCTTTTCATCTGCTCACGGCCGATCCGCAGGACGTCACCAACCTCGCGACGGCGCTGACCCAGATCAAGGAGCGGGTGCGCTTCTGCGTCGTCTGCGGCAACGTGGCCGAGGCAGAGCTGTGCCGCATCTGCCAGGACACCCGTCGCGATGTGTCGCTCATCTGCGTGGTGGAGCAATCCCAGGACGTGGCCGCGATCGAGCGCACCCGAGAATTCGGCGGGCGCTATCACGTGCTCGGCGGAGCGATCAATCCGATGGGCGGAGTGGGACCCGACGATCTGCGCATCAAGGAACTGCTCACCCGTCTGGCCGACGGCACCGTCACCGAGGTCATCATCGCGACGGACCCCAACCTCGAGGGTGAGGCCACGGCGACGTATCTGGCTCGGCTGCTGAAGTCGATCGAGGTCCAGGTCAGCCGCCTCGCTTCGGGGTTGCCCGTGGGAGGCGACCTGGAGTATGCCGACGAGGTCACGCTAGGCCGGGCGTTCGAGGGCCGGCGGCTCATCGAGGCGTGAGCCACGCGTTGAAGCCGTGGGGGAAGGATTGATCGCGCCTGACGCTAGCCGTTTGGAACGCTGTGCCGCAGACTGTCCACCATGGACCCCAGCCCCCAGGACATCTCCGGAGCCGCTGAGATCGACGCCGAATTGCGAGTCGTGGCGGCCGAGATGGCCGACGAGGCGCGGACGTACTTGGTGGCTCTGCGGTCGGTGGCTCACGGTGACGCGGCTGACACTGCTTTGCCACTGATCCTGCTCGCGGTGTCCCAGATTCAGACCGCTGGGGCGCGTCTGGGGGCCATGGTCGACATCGTGCCGCGAGAGCGCTTCGAGCCCGACGCCGGGCCGGACCTTGACCTCGACGCGATCCGCGAAGGGCTGGTGGTGCTGCTTACCGGCGTGGATGCCTACGCCGAGGTGGCGGACCCGATCCTCTCCACCGAAGTCACCCGAGGCGACATCTCCAACGACCTGACGGCCGTGGCTGCCGATCTCACCCACGGCTTGCGCCACTTCGACAGCGGCGCGATCACCGAGGCGCTGTGGTGGTGGCAGTTCAGCTACCTGTCGTCCTGGGGAGAGCGCGCAGCGGCGGCGCTGCGTGCGGTGCTGGCTTTGCTCAGCCACGTCCGGTTGGACATCGACGACGAAGTGGCGATGGAGGCCGAGATGGCCGCGCTGCATACCGAGCCGCTGGGCAACGCCGCCGACTGACGTTATCCCGTGAGCCGATGACCGTTGTGCGCGCTTTCAGCGCCTTCGCATCGTGCAATCGCGCGCTTATCGGTCAGTGGGTAGCCGATCGGGGTGGCCTTCGGCGAGTTCATTGGGGACGGTGTCAGGGTTGATGGGGGCACCTGAACGATAGGTAGCCCGCCCGAGCGTGTTGCTCGCCACCGAAGACATGATGATGAATCCGGCGATCGCGACCAGGGTCTTGATCAAGTCGATCCAATCCATGCCCACTTCGCTGACGTGATTGAGGTATGCCGCCAGCACTATCGCAGGCAGGCCCAGGCCAGTGGCAGGGCTCAACACGTTGATCCGGCTGAGTGCGTCGCCCACCCGCAACATGGCGACAGCACTGATGAGCACGCACAGGGCCCCGCCAATGGCCAAAACCCCGACGATGATCGTGAGTGCGGTGTCCATCAGCGTCTCCCTCGGGTCAAGATCCGGGCCAGCGCAACAGTTGCCAGGATGCCGAACAGTGCGGACACCGAGGCCACGTCGAAGAGCACCGAGGTGTCACGCAGCATGGCGCTGGCGATGAAGATCGCAATCGCACAGAAATAGATCAAGTCGCTGACGGCCGCGGACGTGGCCTCGTCCTTGGCGGTCACCAACCGGATGATGCCGCACAGGGCTGACAGGGTCAGGATGATGATGGTGGCAATCACGATGGCGGTCATGACGCGCGCTCCGCGCTGCCACCGCGGGTGGCCATCAGCAGTTTCGACTCCATCACGTGCAGCTCGTCGAGGAGCTCGTCGCGGCTTCCGGAATACATCGAGTGGACGAACAGACTGGCTGGCGCGTGGTCCAGGGCCGGCGCGATGCCGATGGTGATGGTGCCCGGGGTGATCGTGATCGAGGAGGCCATGATGCTGATTTCTGCGTCAGAGTCGCATCGCAGCGGAAACTCCACGATCATTGGGGTGGCGCTCTTGCCGGGGGTGAAGGCGTCGAGCGCGACGGTGACCGTGCCGGTGACGACCTCCCAGGCGATGAAGCCGGCATACCGGATGCTGGACAGTGGGTGAAGTCTCATCCGAGCACCGCCTGCACGTAGGGCTGCAGGTTGAGAAGATCATCGGCCGCACGCTGGGCCACGGGGATCAGCAGCCCTGCGGCGAAGAAGAAGACCAACTGCAGGCAGACCAGGAACGCGCCGGGGGCTGCAATGTTCCAGCGCACCTTGAGATCCTTGGCCAGCGGCACGCGTTTGGCCCGGCCACCACGGGGACTCTCGGGGCGGTAGTTCTCCATGCCCGGACCCCAGAAGACCCCCGACCACAGACGTTGCATCGCAAAGAGCGTGGCAATGGCGGCCACGGAGATCACCGTGATGAAGGCCCATTGCTCCCAGCCGCCTTCGTTGGCCGCAGCCTGCAGCAAGCCGATCTTGGCGAAGAAGCCGGTTGAGGGCGGGAGTCCGACCAGGGACAGCAGGGCGAAGGCGTAGACCACTGCGATCCACGGATCGCGCCGGGCGAGCCCGGCCAGCCGTTCGTATCGCCCACTTCCGTAGGTCTGCTCGATGGCACCGGAGGTGAGCAACAGCGCAGCCATCGTGACGATGTGGTGGATCATGTAGAAGATGCCCGCGGCCAGGGCGAATTGACTGAACAGCGCCAGGCCCAACAGGATGTGACCGACCCCGGCCACCATCTGCCAGGCCAGCGCACGCCGCATGATGTGCTCGCCGAAGGTGCTGTAGGCACCGACCAGAATCGTCAGAGCGACGGCGAGGGCCAGGATGGGCGCCCAGGGCGCCTCCCCGCCGTACGTCGTGGAGTAGATGCGATATATCCCGTATAGCGCGACCTTGGTGTGCACGGCCGAGAAGAGCGCCATGATCCCGGCGGAGGTCGCGGGATAGGTCCGTGGCAGCCAGCCGTGGACGGGGGCCACGCCAGCCTTGATCGCTAGCGCCAACAACACGATGGAGATTGCGAAGCCGACGGCGGGATCCTCGGCGGCTTTCCCGACGAGTTCGGCCAAGTTCACCGTGCCGGCGGCGGCATAGACCAAGCCCACGCCGACCAACAGAATCGTACTGGTCAGCAGGTTGACCACGACGAAGAGGCGGCCGATGCCGAGCCGTCGCCAGGTGCCGGTGATCGAGATCAACGCATACGACGGCAGCAGCATGACCTCGACGAACACGAAGAGGTTGAACAGGTCGCCTGTGAGCAGAGCGCCGTTGACGCCGGCGGTGAGCATGAGCGCCAGCGGCGGCAGGAAGCGGAACCGGTCTTCCCGCGTTTGCGTCAGGAACGTCATCGTGACCGTGGTGGTCAGCGAGGTGACGGTAATCATCAAGGCGCTGAACGTGTCCGAGACCAGTGGGATCGACACCCCGCCGGGGAAGGCTCCGATGTTGTGCGCGATGACTGGGGTGGTGCGGTGTTCCAGGAGCAACAGAATCCCGGCCACTGTCATGAGGGCAGGTATGCCGATCATCAGGGCGCGTTCGATCGCTGGGCGTCGATAGACCACGAGCACTGCCGCAGCAGTGAGCGGCAGCGCGACGAGCAGGGCCAGCAGGGATGGGTTCATCGGTCGTGGAACTCCCCGGTGTCCGGCATCCGTTTGGTGTCGTCGTTGTGACCGATGACGGCGAGCGTGAGCATGAAGATGGTGACGGCGAGGGTGATGACAATCGCGGTCAAAACGAAGGCCTGCGGCAGCGGGTCGGCCGCTATCTCCGCGGGGGTGCGGTCGGCCAGCGGCTCACCACGGAAGGTGCTGACGCCGGTGGTGAGGAGCAGCAAGTTGGCGGCGTGGCTGACCAGCGCCAGACCGAAGATGATCCGCACCATGCCGCGTTGCAGCATGAGATAGACCCCGCCTGCGACGAGGACTCCGATGGTAATGGGCAGGATCATCGCGGTGTCCGCTCTCGAGAAGACGGCTGGCCTGGGCCGCGCTCGCGTGGCGGCTTGCGCCCGGAGGCCAAGAAATTTGTCTTGCGGCTGGGGCGATAGGGCAGATCAGGCTCGTCGGGGTGCTCGCCGCGAACTGTTTCCATCGGGCCCTCGACCTCGCCCTCGACGCTCTGGTCGGCGCGCTCGCGGGTGCCCTCCTCGGTGCCCTCGGCGGCTCCGAGGAGATTGAAGGCAGCCATCACCAGACCTAGCACGGCGGCATAGACCCCGAGGTCGAAGATCATCGCGGAGTTGAGCTTTTCGCCCAAGAATGTGCCAGTGATCGGCTCGAGGAAGGAACCCTTAGCCAGAAGTCCCCAAATACCGGTGCCGAGGGCCAGCAGGATCCCGACCGAAATGAGGATAACCGGGGCCTTAGGGGGACCGACCGGATGGTCGCGTGAGGAAGCGAGATAGATCAACGCAATCACGGCGGAACCGACCAGGGCGGCAATGAACCCACCACCGGGAGCATTGTGGCCCCGCCAAAAGAGGATTGCCGAGATCACCACGAGCAGCGGGATGGTCAGTCTAATCAGCAACTGCAGCGGGATGGCGTTGCCCCACGCTTCGCCGATCGCCTTCGACGCCGTCGATCCGGAGGCTCGCAGCGGGATGTCAGCCTCGGGAACGTAGTTGTGATCGGCGCTGGGGCCTGGGTCGAGGTAGCGGTCGCGCACGGTCGACAGGACCGCGATCAGCGCCACCCCGGCCATCCCCAGGACTGTGAGCTCGCCGAGGGTGTCCAAGGCACGGAACTCCACCAGGATGGTGTTGACGATGTTCTTGCCGCCACTCTCGATCGGCGCTTCGTTGAGGTAGAACTCCGCCACCGATGGCCGTTCCCGGCGACCTGTCAACACCCAGACGGCAACTCCGGCGGAGATCCCACTCACTAGCGCCAGGCCCGCTGCTGCGGTATTGCCGAACCGCGGACCGCGACCGAAGCGCAGCGGCAATTTCTGCAGAACCAGCATGATCATCAGCACCGTGAGCGCTTCGACCAACAACTGCGTCAGCCCCACATCGGGGGCTCCGAGAGCAAAGATCTGGACGGTGACGGCGATGCCCACCGCGGACAGGCTGACCGTCGCGGCCAATCGGGAGTCCGACAGTGTCGCGCCGATCACGCCGCCGAGGACCACGATCAACACGACCGCATCGATCGGCTCGGTGAGTCCCGCTTGCTGAGGGGCCAGACCCGAGGACTGCCAGACCGCGATGCTGCCACCGATGAGGACCGCGCTGAGCACCACCAATTGAGCCGCGACGTGGCGGGTGGGGTTGTTGGCGGCCACGAGAAGGGCCAGCTTGGTGCCAAAGCGGCGATGCCCCTTCACGACCTTGGCGATGACCCAGGCACCGTCGACACTCAGGGACTCGTGCTCGATAAAGGCGCGTAGCCGCCTGCGGTTCATGATGATGATCACGCCCGCGGCGATGATGAGGAACGACAGGAGCAGCTCGAAGTTGAAGCCGTGCCACAACGCCAAGTCGACCTCGTACTCGACCTTACCTTCAGGCAATGCTGCCTCGACAGCACGTTGCACGGGGGTGTCCAGACTGCCGACGCCGAAGGCTAACGGCAGACCGGCAAAGATTGGCAGCGCCGCGGGGATCAGCAACGAGGGGGCAGCCTCGTGGACCGTGATGTCGGTGCGCGTGCCGTCAACGAAACCGCCGAAGACGATCTTGGCGCAGTAGGCAAAGGTCAGGACAGCGCCACCAGCGGCTCCGAAGAGGGCCAGCCAGCCGACGAACTCGGGGCCAGGAGCCTCCTGCATCGAGACCAGAATTGCTTCTTTGGAAACGAATCCGAGAATCGGCGGGATGCCCGCCATTGAGGCTGTACCGAGCACGACCGCCGCAAACGACCACGGCATGGCGCGATACAACTCGGGTAGTCGTCGCATGTCTCGGGTGTGCGCGGCGTGGTCGATGACGCCGACCATCATGAACAAGCCGGACTTAAAGAGTGCGTGCGCGATCGTATGCAGCATGGCGGCCGCAATGGCTTCTTCGGTGCCTATGCCGATCGTGGCCACGATGAGGCCCAACTGGCTGACCGTGGAGTAGGCCATCAGCTTCTTCAGGTCGGTCTTCTGGGCGGCGAACCATGCGGCCATGGCCCCGGTGAAGAGCCCGACGAAGATGAGCGTGTAGTTCCACATCGGTGTGGCGTGGAAGGCGGGGCTGAAGCGGAACAGCAGGAAGATGCCTGCCTTCACGACCGCTGCCGCGTGTAGATAGGCGCTGACCGGGGTGGCGGCGGCCATCGCGTCGGGCAGCCAGACGTGGAAGGGGAACTGCGCAGACTTCGTGAACGCAGCCGTGAGCACGAGGACCGCCATAGCGGTGGTGAAGCCCGCGTCTTGCGTCCACACCGGGTCAGCCAGCGCCTCAGTGACCGATGTGGTGCCGGTCTTAGCGATAATCGAGACCACCGCAGCCAGGAACGTCAATCCGCCGACGAACGTGATAGTCAACGTGCGCAGCGAAGCCATCTCACCGCCATACCCCGATCGGGCGATGAGCAAGAAGGAGGCGAGTGAGGTCAACTCCCAGGAGATGAAGAGCAACACCATGTCGTCGGCGAGCACCAGGCCGACCATGGACAGGGTGAACGCACACATCGTCAGGTAGAAGCTGAGGTTGTGTCCATCCTCTAGATAGCGCGCGGAGTAGACGAAGACGACGGCACCGATGAGCAACGCGATGAAGGTGAAGATCACCCCGATGCCGTCGGCTTGCAGGGCAAAATTGACGTCGAGCGAGGAGACCCAGGGCACGGAGTAGGTCGTTTCTTCACCGCGCATAGCGCTCGTGGCCGCAGGGAGGAAGGCAGCGGCGGCTACAAGATAGATGCCGGCGAGGGGGTAGCCCGCGTCACGGCCCAGGTATCGCGTGCAGGGACCTGCCGCCGCCACTGCGACGACCAGGATGAGCATCGTGAAGAGCAGGCTCATCGAAGGAGCAGCCTCGCCCAGAGCTTGGCCATGACGGGCCGAGACTGCGTGGGGCTTGACATGCGCCGGAGTCTAGCAACGACGGGGGGTCACTCCGCTAGATCACGTTGGCCCCGAGGTCCTTCGGCGGCCCGTGTGTCCAGTGGCACGTGCCGTCCTCCGCAGGGGTGGGTATGCCGAGAAGAAGCGTGATGACATCGTTACGAATGACTTATTGAGGTATTTTATTGTCCAAAGTAGTATCTGGCACCGAAGGCCATGCAGGTCTTTTCATTGGCTAAACACAAGGGATTCCGATGAATGCTGTTCAATCGCGTTTTCTCGCCGCAGCAGGGGCAGTGGCCAGGGCCCCGGCAAAGTCGTGGCGTAGGACGTTGACCTGCGGGTTCGTACGGATGTGGACGGTGTGTCGTGTGTGACGGGTGTGGCCCGTGAGGCTTTGATGGTGGTTCTCACACTGACCATCGAGCCGGAGGACCACACCCGCTATGCCATCATCTCCTACCCCGTCTTCTCCGGCCGATCTGCGGGCTGATCTGCACGAGTTGGCCGCGTTGCTGACCTCGGTGCCGGACCCTCGTGCCGAACGTGGGAAGCGGCATGCCCTGGCGGGCTTGCTGGTCCTCGGGGTCGGCGCAGTGCTGGCCGGTGCCCGTTCGTTCGCGGCGATCGGTGACTGGGCCACCGCCCATGCCGGTCCGGGCCGGGTAGCAGATGAGTCCACGTTCCGGCGCGTGTTCGCCCGAGTTGACGCCGATGTGCTGGCCGCCGTGATCGGTGCCTGGCTGTACACCCGTACCGGCGTGTTCGCAGGGCGGCGGGTGATCGCGATCGACGGCAAAACCCTACGCGGGGCACGCACCCGCGACCGGGTCGCTCCGCACCTGGTCGCTGCCCTCGATCACGGCACCGGCGCCGTCCTGGGCCAGCTCACGGTAGCGGCGAAGAGCAACGAGATACCAGCGGTCCGGACCCTGCTGACCTGCATGAACATCAAGGACGCGGTCATCACAGTGGATGCGATGCACACCCAGCACGACACCGCCCAGGTGATCACCGAAGCCGGCGGCGACTACGTCTTCACCATCAAGAAGAACCAGCCACGGCTGCACACCGCGTGCACGAAGCTGCCCTGGGCGCACGTACCCGCCCACACCACCAGCACCCGGTCCCACGGCCGATCCGTGACCCGCACCATCAAAGTCGTGGACGCCCCGGACTGGGTCGACTTCACCGGCGCGAAACAGGTCGCGCAGATCCGGCGCACCAGCACCAAGGCAGGCAAGAAGAGCGTGGAGGTCGTCTACATCGTCACCTCCGCTGACCACCACAACGCGCCACCACCGGTCCTGGCCAGTTGGGTCCAACAGCACTGGGGTATCGAAAACCGGCTGCACTGGGTCCGAGATGTCACTTTCGATGAAGACCGCTCCCAGGTCCGTACCGGCAACGCACCAGCGGTCATGGCCACCCTGCGGAACACCGCCATCAGCCTGCTCCGCCTCACCGGATGGACCAACATCGCCGCCGCCACCCGACATCACGCCCACCACGCCCCGCTACAAGACCTGACCTGCTGAAATGCGACTTTGCCGGGACCCTGGGGCAGTGGCATTGTGCTTTGCGCCCGTTGCCGCACAAGCTAATTCGACCGCCACGGCAGCGATCCACACCCAGGACGACGGCGACGACAACGCCGAGCAGACCGATGCCCCCGGCGATGATGACGCGCAGGTGACCTCCGAGCCCCGATGACGAGAGCGACGGGGACTTCGACATCTCCGCGGACGACCCGACGTTCTGGGAGGACGTGCGGACCGACGAAGAGTTCGTCAATGTTTCCTGCGTCTTTCAGTCGGTGAATTCGACCATCGTCGAATTGACGCAGGAGCCCCCGGCGGGGACCGACTGGTTATTTTTGGTGGCTCTGGCCGACATTGATGCCGATTTCGGCGTCTATGACATCTTCGATGAGCCTTCAGTGGGCGGGGGTTTGCCCTCGTGGGTGAGGACGACGTCGAATTGACTCTGTCGGGCGTTGTGCTGTGTTCGGCAGACATCGAAGCCAGCGACGGTGACCCGAGCGCAGTCATTGACGACCTCGGCGGCAGCGGCGGTGAGGTCATGCCGGCTGTCGCAACGCCAGGGCCAGCCATCGAGACCGACGTGCCTAAGGAGAGCAACAAGCCCGGGCCGGCTGCAATCGGATTCGCGGTCGCTGCGCTTGGGGCGGCCCTGTACATCAGCCGTCGATCCGGTTTCACCAAGAATTGATCCTTCCAGGGGCGCAGCAGTCCTCGTTCGCTCCGTTGCTGCTTATCCGGTCTGGTGCTGCACTGCAGTGCAGCACCAGACGGGCAGTGCAGCACCAAAGCCCGACCGCGTTAGCCGTCGTGGTCGACTTTGCGCGTGAGTTGACCGAGTTCGTCGAACTCAAGGCCGGCGACCTCTAGTTCGTCCCATAGGCGGCCACCCATTCACGCCCTGCGCCGTAGTAGCGGGCGCGCATGTCAACCGAGACCAGGCCGCAGCCGACCCCCACATCTCCGCTGATGTCTTCCAAGTTCTGAGGCTGGGGAAATGCTTTGGGCCAGTGGGCGGGGATGGTGTCGGTGAGGGGTGTGGAGATGATCGCTGACGTATCGCACTCTGCGGTGGCGACGTCCTCGGAGCCATCTTGAGCTCCATCATCAATCGGCTCGGCGGGCTCCTCCGCGGTGAGGACGAACCCGCTTCGACTGGTGGACGTTTTGCCTGCTGAGAGCACCATCTCGTCAAACCTGCAGCGGGGGGCGATAGCAAGAAATAGCTCTCAGCCCACCTCCCGATCAATGGCCCGTTGGGCCCTACTCTCTTAATGTCGGGCAGCGTTGTGACAGAAAGGGATCCCGGCCCACATGAGGACCGAGGTTCTCACGAATTACTTTTGGTCGGGGTGACAGGATTTGAACCTGCGACCTCGTCGTCCCGAACGACGCGCGCTACCAAACTGCGCCACACCCCGTGGCTCGCACCCAGGTGGGTGCGCAGCGTCGGTCACGATATCCCACGGCTGACCTCGCGACCGAATCGGTGAAGCGGTTAGCGCAAGACAGGTCAACCAGTGCGTGCCGTCAAGGTCAACAGTGTGGCTTCCGGGCGGCAGGCAAGGCGGAACGGCGAGTAGGGGGAGGCGCCAAGGCCGGCCGACACGTGCAGGTATGCCGCGTCGTCAGGCGTGACGTCGCCCCCACCTGCGCCATCTGCCTGCCCCGCGCCGGGCCACCAGCGAGATAGGCCTTTGGCGCGGCCAGTGTCGATGTCGCAATTGGTGACCAGTGCGCCATACCCCGGCAGGCACACCTGGCCTCCATGAGTGTGACCAGCGATCAACAGCTTCGCCCCGTCTGCGGCCATAGGGTTGAGGACCCGCTGATATGGCGCGTGCACAACCCCGATGGTCAGGTCCGCGTCATCTGCCGCTGGTCCAGCAACACGGTCGTAGTGGTCGTAGCCGACGTGCGGGTCGTTGACACCGACCACCTCTAGATCCACCCCGACGACGTGTAGCCGGAGTCGTTGGTGCATTGCGCTGCGCCAACCAGGCCGCTCGAACCCGTCGATCAGCTCCTGTGTGGGCAGGCGCTTACGGGTCATGGCCTCACCACGACGATGGCTCTGCGTGAAGTAACCAAGCGGATTCTTGATCATCGCCGGGAAATAGTCGTTGGATCCGAGAACGAAAACGCCAGGACGATTCAGCAGTGGGCCGTAAGCGTGGAGGACGGCGGGCACCGAATCCACATGGACCATGTTGTCGCCGGTGCTGATGACCAGGTCGGGCTCAAGAGCATCGAGCCCGCGAAGCCAGTTCGCTCGGTAGGTCTGACGCGGGTGAAGGTGCAGATCGGTGACGTGCAGGATGCGCACCTCAGGCGTCCCCGGCGGCAACACAGGCAGCGTCGCGTGTCGCAGTGCGAAGGCGCGGGGCTCGATCAGGGTGCTGTATCCCAGGACGCCCACCCCTAGACCGAACGTCGCAGCGGCCAACGCAGGAGCGGAGCGGAGGGCAAGCACCGAGCGAGCATGCCAGAAATATCTGTATGCTGGCGGGCCCTGCGGGTGCGACACTGCCGAGATGAACGAGCAGACGTCCGACCTGAAGGCGACCTTGCGCAGCGACCTCACGGAGTCGATCCGGGCGAGGGACACCGTGCGCTCCAGCACTGTGCGGATAGCGCTGACCGCGATCAGCAACGCTGAGGTGGCTGGCAAGGAGCATCGGGACTTGAGCGACGACGAGGTCGTGGCAGTAGTGGCTAAAGAGGCCAAGAGGCGCAGGGAAGCGTCATTGGCGTATGCCGACGCTGGCCGGCCAGAACTCGCTCAGGCCGAGGACGCTGAGTTGGCGATCCTCCAGGAGTATCTACCTGCTCAGTTGGGTGACGCCGAGCTGGACCAACTCGCATGTGAAGCAGTCGATGAAGTCGGGGCCACCTCAATGGCTCAGATGGGTCAGGTCATGAAGGTGGCACAGCCGAAAGTGGCTGGCCGAGCCGAGGGCGGCCGAATCGCGGCCGCAGTGAAGCGCGCCTTGGCCTAGCCGTCGTCTTGATTCAAGTCGTCGAAGAAGCCACCCTGACCGGTGCCGTCGCCGCCCTGCTGGCCCCCACCGTTGCCAGGACCGTTGGAGACATACACCTCCACGGGGGTGCCCGCGTTGACCAGCCGACCGGCACCAGGAATGCTGTAGAGCACGGTGCCAGTTGCCTGGGGCGAGGCCGTCGGCTTGCGAACGGCTGTCAAACCCTGGTCGCCCAGCGTAGAAATCGCCTGCTCCACGTTGGTGCCACGCACCGAGGGCACCGGTACCTTGTCACCCTGCATGATCTTGGTTGAGGGCTTCTCGAACTGCTCGACCGGCTCGCCCTCCAAGGCCACCGTCATCATCTGCTTCCACATCGGGGCCCCGAGTTTTGATCCGTACAACTGACCTTCGATGTAGCGCTCACCCAGCGTGATGTCGGCGAGCCGGCCCGAGTATCGCTTGCTGCCGGATGGGTCTCCGATCCACACCGCTGTGGAAATCTGCGGAGTGTAGCCGGCGAACCACGTGTGCACGGAGCCGTCGGCGGTGCCTGTCTTCCCACCGGCTGGTTGACCGCTGTCCAGCACGGCTCGGAAGCCGGAGCCTTGAAGGTCCACCACACCTTGCATGAGTTCGGCGACTCCGGCCGCGATATCGGGATCGACCACCTGCTCGCAGTCCGGGACTTGGAGCGGAACCTCGTCGCCGTTCGAGTCGATGATTTTGGCCACCGGCACCGCCGGGCAGTAGATGCCGCCAGACGCGATGGTGGCGTAAGCATTGGCGACGGTGAGCGGTGAGCCGTCGTCGGCTCCAAGGACGTAGGTGGGAGGGTTGTTCTTGTCCCCGGCACCATATTCATCGCCATCACCACTGCTCAGGCCAAGACGCGCCATCGTGTCACGAATCTCACACGTGCCGACTTGGGAAGCCAACGTGGCGAAGGCCGAGTTCACTGACGACGCCGTCGCCTCACGAAGGGTGATAGTGGGAGAGAAGTTCTTATCCTCCGCGTTGCGGACGGCCCAGTACTTCTCACCGATCGTGCAGTCAGGATCGAAATCATCTTTGAAAAAGATGGCTGCGGGGCTAACCGTGCCGACGGCGGGTTCTGGATCGTCAGGGTTGTCGATCCATGTTTGGTTGGAGTCGACCTTGCCAGGTTTACGCACGGATAGCGTCGTTTCTACCGGGACACCTTCCTCCAGCGCCGTCACCAGGCTGAATGCCTTGGCAACAGAACCGATTTGGAAGCCGTCTCCTCCGCCGTAGCGCTTGTCTACGCTCCAGTTCAGGGACGTTTTGCTAATGAGATCGTCCGACCCCTGATTCGAGTACTCCGAGGATTGCCCGAGAGCCAGGACCTTGCCAGTGCCCGGCTCGACCATCGCCGCTGCAGACCCTAGATCGTACTTATTGCCCGGAGGTACCGAGTCTGACGTTACTTCCGATATTTCCTTGTACAGCTCGGGGTCAAGGGTCGTCTCGATGGTGAAGCCGCCGGTATTCAGAGCAATTCGTCGCTCTTCTTGCGTCTCGCCGAGGGTGTCATTTTGCAGCAGCCAATTGGTGACGTAGTCACAGAAGTACGGATAGTCACTGTTCAGACACGTCTGCTGGCTATCAGTGATCTCGAGCTCGATCTTGGAGTCGCGGGCTTCTTGCCACTCATCCTCGGTGATCATGTCCTGGGCATACATCTTGTCGAGGACAACGTTGCGTCGAGCTAGCGAAGACTTCGGGTTGTTCACCGGGTCGGTGACCGAGGGTGCGCGCACAACCCCGGCCAGCGTTGCGGCCTGCTGCAGATTCAGGTCCTTGGATTTCACCCCGAAATAGTGTCGTGACGCAGCCTCGACTCCGTAGGCGCGATCACCGTAGTAGGCCAAGTTGAGGTAGCCCTCAAGGATCTCGTCCTTGCTGAGCCGCTCCTCCAACGTCACCGCATACTTCAGTTCGCGCAGTTTGCGGACATAGCCCTCGGTGCCACTTCGCGCCAATAGCGCCTGCTGGGCTTCGGCGTCCCCTTCACGCTCGGCCTGCGCGGCCAAGGTCAACTTCACGTATTGCTGAGTCAGCGTGGAGCCACCCTGCACATCGTCGGTGGTTGCGTTCGTAACCAGGGCGCGACCGAGCGCCTTGGGGTCCACGCCGCCGTGCTCAAAGTAGCGCTCGTCCTCGATCGCGATTTGGGCCTGCTGCATGACGGGTGCGATGTCGTCGAGACCGACGATGATCCGGTTCTCGTCGGCGGGGGTGGAGATCAACGATCCGTTGGCGGCTTCGATGCGGGACTGCTGCGCTAGTGGCTTGGAGTTCAGGTCGCCTGGCAACTCCTCGAAAAGGCCGACCCCCTCGCGAGCCGCGCTGCCTGCGGTGCCCACGACGGGCAACAGAAGGCCGGCACCGAGGAGCCCCATCAGCACCGAGATGGCGACGAAGGCCCCAAGCAGTGAGGTCACTCTCGCCAGAGTCGTGGCAGTACGCATAGCGCAACGGTACGCGTCGAACCTTAAAGCGCCGTGAATGCGCGGCCACCGCCGGTGCGCCGCTGTCGGCGATGAGTCGGCACACCTGGTTACGCTGGTGGGCATGACCACTTGGGAATACGCCACCGTGCCGCTGATCGTCCACGC
Organism: uncultured Actinomycetota bacterium; assembly: GCA_963803695.1. Classification (GTDB taxonomy): domain Bacteria; phylum Actinomycetota; class Actinomycetes; order Actinomycetales; family Dermatophilaceae; genus Ornithinicoccus. The sequence goes on along the minus strand of CAWDNY010000007.1, from coordinate 228,382 downwards.
CACCAAGCAGATCCTCGACCAGTGGGGGCAAGACGGCTGGGAGTTGGTGCAGGTCGTGCCCGGTCCCGACGGCGGCTCCAACCTCGTCGCCTACCTCAAGCGCGAGAAGTGACGCCATGACCACCTCGTCGGTGGAGCAGCGATTGCACGACCTGGGGTATGCGGTCCCGCAGGTCGCCGCGCCGGTTGCGGCCTACGTCCCGGCGCTGCGTCAGGGCGACTTGGTCTTCACCAGCGGCCAGTTGCCATTCGTCCAGGGTGCCCTGCAGGCGACCGGCAAAGTCGGCGACGGCCCCGAGCACGTGAGTCCGGACACCGCCAAGGACTGCGCGCGCCTGTGCGCCCTCAACGCGATCGCCGCCGTGAAGTCCGTCGTCGGGGACCTCGACGATGTCGTGCGGGTGGTCAAAGTCGTGGGCTTCGTGGCCAGCGACCCGTCCTTCACCGGTCAACCGGGCGTCATCAACGGCGCGAGTGAACTGCTGGGCGAGGCGTTCGGTGCCGCTGGGGTGCACGCCCGCTCCGCAGTGGGGGTCTCTGTCCTGCCGATGGACACGCCGGTCGAGGTCGAAATCGTCGTTGCGGTCCGACCCGCGGTCTGAGGCACCGACGCGCGTGGGCACGACGCATCGTGACTTCTCGCTGCCGAAAGGTCTGCGGCCCACCTTCGACACTGCCGCAGGGAAGTGGCTCGCGACGCCCGCACAGGCACGCAGCGCCACGCCACCCATGTTGTCGGCCAGTGTTTTGCTGGTGCGTGACGGCGAGGCAGGTGTTGAGGTGTTCATGCAACACCGCGTGGCCTCCATGGCGTTTGCGCCCTCGATGTGGGTCTATCCCGGTGGAGGTGTCGACCCTGGCGATGACGCTGTCCCGCCTCCCGGGGCGGAAGACGTCTTGGGCATCGAAGAGCGTCAGGCGGGGCAGGTGCTGAGCGCGGCGGTGCGTGAAGTCTTCGAGGAGTGCGGCGTTTTGTTTGCCGGCACGGGTCCAGGCGCGGTCCTGGACGACGCGGGTGACCGGCGCTGGTCGGCATACCGCGCGGCGCTGCTGGATCGCTCCATCTCAAGCACGCAGATGCTGGGGGGCGAAGGCCTGGTGCCGCGCTATGACCTGCTGACGCCGGTGGCTCGGTGGGTGACCCCCGAGTGTGAGCCGCGCCGATACGACACCTTCTTCTTTGCCGCGACCGTGCCCTCGGGACAAGTCGCCGACGCGCACACGACCGAGGCTCGGGCGGGCGCGTGGGTCGAGGCTGGTGCCGCGTTGCGCCAGCACTGGCGGGGATCGGGCACGTTGATGCCGCCGACGCTGGTCCTCGCCGAGCAGATCACTCGCTGCCCGACGGTCGCGGATTACCTGGCGATTGAGCGCTCGATGGCGAAGGTCATGCCTGAGCCTGTGCTCATCCGCGACGATGGTGGCGAACGCATCGTGATGCGCGCGCCGATCGATGAGGACGGGCGGGCCGTCGGCCCTGCGCCAACGGGCCGACAGGGGACAGACTGATCTGTATGCAGGCACCTCGATCAGCGCACGACCCGCCCTGGGTGGGCGGGCAGATGAGTGAGCGCGCGTGGTGCCAACTGTGTCCCAACCCCTCCCCGATGACGCTCGAGGGCACGAACACCTGGATCCTCACCGAGCCGGGCTGTCGGCAGTCGGTCGTCGTCGACCCTGGACCGCTCGATGAAGCTCACCTGCAACGGGTCCTAGCCCACGTCGAGAGCGGCGGCTCGCGCGTGGCTCTGACGCTGCTGACCCATCGGCACGACGATCACGCTCAGGGTGCCGACCGGTTTCAAAAGTTGACGGGGGCACCCGTGCGGGCCGTCGGGCAGGGCCGCGACGATCTCAGTGACGGTGACCGGTTGGCGGTCGGCGGCCTCGAGGTGCTGGTGGTCAGCACCCCAGGACACACCGGCGACTCAATCAGTTTTGTCCTGCCCGCTGAGCAGACGTTGCTGACCGGCGACACCATCCTGGGGCGGGGGAGCACGGTGGTGGCCCATCCCGACGGCCAGCTGTCGGCATACCTGGAGTCGTTGGAGGCCCTGCGACGGTTGACGCAATCGGGGCAGGTGACCACGCTGGCACCGGGACATGGCTCGGTGCTACCAGATGCTGAGGAAGCAGTGGAGCGATACATCGAGCATCGGGCGCAGCGCCTTGGTCAGGTGCGGGAAGCGGTCGATCTGATCCGAAGTAACGAGTCGCGCGGACCAGGCTCGGCCTCAGGGTTGGCGGATGCCGTGGTGCAGGCGGTGTATGCCGAAGTGCCGCGCGATCTCTGGCCAGCGGCAAGGCTCAGTGTGCTGGCTCAACTGGAGTATCTGGGTCTGACCTGACCCAGGGCCCCGCCGGCACCGGGCGTCGCCATCACAGCGCAGGGGTCAGCGAGCGCGGCGGGTCAGTCGGTCGATGTCGACCAACGTCACCGATTTGGCCCCCAACACCAGCCAGCCGCGCGCAGCAAAGTCAGCCAACGCCTTGTTCACCGTCTCGCGAGAAGCCCCGACCAGCTGTGCTAGCTCTTCCTGGGTCAGGTCATGCCGCACGCGCACGCCCTCCTCGCCAGGCTGACCAAACCGACCCGACAGGTCCAGCAGCGCTTTGGCCACTCGCCCAGGCACGTCGGTGAAGACGAGGTCGGACAGGCCTTCGTTGGTCCGGCGCAACCGTCGCGCCAGACCGGCCAGCATCTGCATAGCGACCTCTGGATGATCGGCAATGAAGGTGCGCAGGTCCTTGTTATGCAGACCGATGAGGTCCGTGTCGTTGACGGCCGTGGCACTCGTCAGCCGCGGACCAGGGTCAAACAAACTCAGCTCGCCAAACATCTCACCGGGGCCGAGCACCGAGAGCAACGACTCCCGACCATCGGGACTGGTCCGCCCCAACTTCACCTTGCCGGTGGTGATGACGTAGAGCGAATCACCCCGATCACCCTCGTGGAAGATTTGTCGGCCCTTCTGGTAGTGCCGCTCCGACATGGACTGGATGAGCCGCTCGGCCGCCGCCAGATCCAGAGCAGCGAACAACGGCGCTTGCATCACGACCTGTTTGTCCACGTGCGTCATCTTGCCACCAATGTGGCTGCTGCGGCAGGGGTGAACCGCTGCGACGTAGGCTTCCCCAGGTGGACACGCCTGCACCGGAGCACGTAGAGACTCACCTGGCCAGGACCCGTCGAGCACGAAAGATGTACCGCACGTTGAGTGTGCGTTACCCCGATGCCCACTGCGAGCTGGACTTCCGCAACCCGTTCGAGCTGCTGGTGGCGACCGTGCTGTCTGCGCAGACCACCGATGTCCGGGTCAACTCGCTCACCCCGATCCTCTTCCAGCATTATCCCGACGCCCGTGCCTTGGCCGCCGCCGACCGCGATGACCTTGAGACCATCGTCAAGCCCACCGGCTTCTTCCGCGCCAAGTCGACGTCGCTGCTCAAACTGGCCGCCGCCCTGGTGGAGCGATTCGACGGTGAGGTCCCGCCCCGGCTGGTCGACCTCACCACGCTGCCTGGGGTGGGGCGGAAGACCGCGAACGTCGTCTTGGGCAACGCGTTCGGGGTGCCCGGCATCACGGTCGACACGCACTTCGGTCGCTTGGTGCGACGCTTCGGCTGGACCGAATTAGAGGATCCGGTCAAAGTGGAGCATGCGGTCGGCGAGCTCGTCCCGAAGAAGGAGTGGACGCAGCTCTCCCACGTGCTGATCTTCCACGGTCGGCGCATCTGTCACGCCCGCAAGCCCGCGTGCGGCGTCTGCCCGGTCGCTTCGATGTGCCCCTCGTATGGGGTAGGGGAGACCGACCCCGTCAAGGCTGCGTCCTTGGTCAAGACCGGTCCTCCCCGGTGACGGTTCCCGCCGATCCGCCGCAGTGGCTCACCGATCTGGTCGACCACATCGAAGGACGACCAGCGCACTGGTTCAGCCGATTCCTCCCGCCGCCCGGTGGTGGGGGACGCCAATCCGCGGTGCTGATCATGTTTGGACCCGGTCCTCGCGGCACCGAAGTCGTGCTCACCGAGCGGGCACACACCATGCGCTCCCATCCCGGGCAGGTGTCCTTCCCCGGCGGCGGTCACGAACCCGGTGACGATGGGGCCACCGCCACGGCGCTGCGTGAGGCACGCGAAGAGATCGATCTGGACCCACTGGGGGTGAGCGTGCTGGCCGAACTGCCGGCGCTGCACATCCCTGTGAGTGGGTATGACGTCACGCCCGTGCTCGCCTGGTGGCACCATCCAGGGATCATCCGGGTCCGCGAACCAGCCGAGGTCGAGCAGGTGATGCGGGTGCCCATAGCGGATCTGATTGACCCGGACAGGCGATTTCGGGTACGTCATCCCAGCGGCTACACCGGGCCAGCCTTTGCGGTCGGATCAGTTGTGGTGTGGGGATTCACCGCGGGATTGCTGGACAAGGTTCTTGAATTGGCGGGAATGACTCAACCTTGGGACGTGACCGTGGTGCGCGACGTCTCGTAGGACTCGGCATACTCCAGAAGGCGCAAGACTAGGCGGAAGCCTTCACCGCAGCCACGGTTTTTTGGGCGTTGTCGATCGCCTTCTCGGGCTTGCCCTTGACTTTGCCGATGAATCCCTTGCCGAGCAGGGCCAAAATTCCGGCGATCAGGAAGAGCACGCCGGCCACGATGAGCAGCCCCGCCCACACGGGCAACCAGATGGCGATGACCCACGCCAAGCCCAGCAGCAGCACCCCGAAGCCGTAGGCGCCCAGCACTCCGGCCCCGACGAACATCCCCGCACCTTTACCCGCGTGCGTGACATCATTCTTGATTTCGACCTTGGCCAATTCGACTTCACTGCGCACAATCGCCGACAGATCGGCCGAAGCATCGGCAACTAACTGGCCGATCGTTCGCTCGTCGGTGGTGGTGGGCTCCTGCGTTGTAGACATGCCCAGAACTGTATCTCGTTGCCCGACCGGACGCAGGACAACCTCTGGATGTTCGCAGAGCCGACCGAGCGCCAAAATTATTGGCGCCCACCCGGCACCCCCTGTTAGTGCCGGGTGGGCACCTGCCGACTACCTGGTCCCGTGACAGCCAGGGGCAGGCGCGTCATAACGCGTAGCCGCGTCGACATACCAATGATGCCTGGTCGCGATTGACGAGTGGGACCAGATTGAGTCAAGGTTTGGCAAAATCTTGGTCTACTCTCCTGACATTCCCTGTTTGATCTTGTCCATCACCGTCGAATCGGCCAATGTCGTCACATCGCCAACCTCTCGGTCCTCGGCGACGTCCTTGAGCAGGCGCCGCATGATCTTGCCCGAGCGGGTCTTCGGCAACTCGGCGACGATCATCACTTGGCGGGGTCGAGCGATCGCACCGATCTCCTCGGCCACGTGGGCCCGCAGCTCGGCAACGATGTCTGCGTGGTCGTCCTCCTTCTCGGCGCTGGCGCTCGCGGCCTCGGACCGCAGGATCACAAAGGCGCACACCGCCTGACCGGTCATGTCGTCAGCGGCACCCACCACAGCGGCCTCGGCCACCGATGGGTGGGAGACAAGCGCCGACTCGATCTCGGTGGTGGACAACCGGTGGCCGCTGATGTTCATCACGTCATCGACCCGGCCCAACACCCAGATGTTGCCCTCCTGATCCTTCTTGGCACCGTCCCCCGCGAAGTAGGTGTCCTCAAACCGTGACCAGTAGGTGTCGGCATACCGTTCTTGGTCCCCCCAGATGCCACGCAGCATCGAGGGCCACGGCTCGGTCACGACCAAATAGCCGCCAGACCCATCGGGCACCGACTCCCCGGCATCGTTGACCACGTCGACACTGATCCCCGGTATAGCGAGTTGCGCCGAGCCGGGGCGGGTCGGGGTGACGCCGGGCAACGGGCTGATCATGATCGCACCGGTCTCGGTTTGCCACCAGGTGTCCACGATCGGGCAGTCGTCGCCGCCGATCACCCGGCGATACCACATCCACGCCTCGGGGTTGATGGGTTCGCCAACCGATCCGAGCAACTTCAGCGACGACAGGTCGAACTCAGCGGGGATCTGCTCGCCCCACTTCATACACGCCCGGATCGCCGTCGGCGCGGTGTAGAAGATCGTCACGCCGAGGTCTTGCACGATCTCCCACCACCGGCCCTTGTGTGGAGTGTCGGGAGTGCCCTCATACATGACTTGGGTGGCACCCAGGGCCATCGGGCCGTAGACGATGTAGGAGTGTCCGGTGACCCAACCGACGTCGGCGGTGCACCAATACACATCGGTCTCAGGGTGGATGTCGTGAACGTACTTGCTGGTGAAGGCGGCCTGGGTGAGGTATCCGCCGGTGGTGTGGAAGATTCCTTTGGGTTTCCCGGTCGTGCCGGAGGTGTAGAGGATGAACAGGGGGTGCTCGGAGTCGAAGGCCTGCGCCTCGTGGGTTGGCGATGCCGCCTCCAGGGCTTCGTGCCACCACACGTCCCGCCCCTCGTGCCACTCGACATCACCCTCGGTGCGCTTGACCACGAACACCGTCTGGACCGTGCTCTGCGCATCGATTGCCGCGTCGACGGCCGGCTTGAGAGCCGAGGCCTTGCCCTTGCGGTATCCACCGTCCGCGGTGATGACGACCTTGGCTTCGGCGTCGGCGATCCGGGCCCGCAACGCTGAGGCGGAGAAGCCGCCGAAGATGACCGAATGGGCCGCGCCGATCCGGGCGCAGGCCAACATTGCGATGGCAGCCTCGGGCACCATCGGCAAATAGATGGCGACTCGGTCACCGGTCTCCACGCCGACCTCGATCAACGCATTGGCCGCACGCTGCACCTGCTCGTGCAACTCGGCATACGTGATGTCTTGGGTGTCGCCCGGCTCCCCGACGAAGTGCACGGCAACGCGGTCTCCGTGTCCTGCCTCGACATGCCGGTCGACGCAGTTGATACTGGCGTTGAGCTTGCCGCCGGTGAACCAGGAGGCCACCGGTGCCTGTGACCAGTCGAGGGTCTCCTCGAAGTTGGTGTCCCAGGTCAGCAAGTCCCGCGCCTGATCTGCCCAAAAGCCCAGCCGATCCTGCTGCGCCTCGTCGTAGAGATCCTGCGTGCCGTTGGCTTGGGCCACGAAGTCGTCGCTCGGGGTGAACAATCGTTCTTCGTGGGACAGATTGGACAGCGTTTCCTCGGTCACAATGCCTCCTGAGCGGAATGTGGATCGGTCCCTACAGCCAACATCGTGCCGCGACTTTGAGCAAGAGGGAGGATGAGCCAGTGAACTCAACTGCCAGATCTGACCGGCTGAGCGATCTGATGGCTCTCCCCGGCGTTGCTGAGGCGGTGGCCGCTGCCCGCGCGTCGTGTGAGGAGTTGCGGTGGCACCCGGCACTGCGTCGCAGGATCCCCGAGGCCGCCGCCGAATCACGCGTGCGAGGAGCGGCGGCTAGCGCCGTCCTCGAGGGAGCAGAGGTGGCTGGGACCCGGTTGAGCTTGCCGCTCGTTCGTGACGTGATGCGCGGAGCGCAGAAGGCACCCGAGCAGCCCGACCCGGTATGGCGCACGGTGCGTGCCGCGGTGCAGGTCACGGCGGCTGGCGAAGAGGTAACCACACGCGCCATGGCGGTACCGATTCAGGTGCTGTCCCGGTTGCACGTTGCTGCCGGAGCTCCGCTGCTGCCCCCGGCCCAGGTTGGTCGTCCGCGACTGGCGGATGAGACATGTCAAGAGTGGGTGGAGCTGGGGAGTGCTCCAGCGGAAGCCGAGATGCGGCAGCGATTGGCCGGTATCGCTGATTTGCTCAAGGCGGTGCGCGGTGGTGAGGCTCCTGCGCTCGTGCTCGCTGCGTTGATCCACGCCGAGCTGGTGGCCACGCGACCGTTCGTCGCGGGGAATGCATTGGTGGCTCGCAGTCTGGAACGTGTGGTGCTCCATCAAGGCGGACTGGACCCGACGGGAGTCGCGGTCATCGAAGCCGGCCATGCGGCCGGTGGCGGCACGGCCTACCGAGGCGCCATGACGGCATACGTCGAGGGTGGTCGCCAAGGGGTTGGGCTGTGGTTGGTGTACTGCGCCGAAGCGGTCGTTGAGGCCGCCACGGTGGGAGGCCATATCGCGGACGCGGTCATGGCCGGGCGGCTGACCTGAGCGATCTCGGCGAGGGCGAAATTCGACCTGTGAGCTGGAACTATGTGTCGTTGGGGTTGTGCAGGTGCGATTGCGGGTGTAGACCTAGGGGATGGAGCATTCGTAGGCTGAGTGCTTCGGCGCAGACGACACCAGCACCCACGTGCGGGCAGTCCACTGATGGACGAATCGTGGCCGGGCTTGCCCCGACCCGATGTGTGCGTTGCACGCTCTGATCACTGGGCGCCTACGCCTTGGAAGACGCCCCTCCTGCAGGGGCGTCTTCCTATGTGAGGGGTGTCGGCCCGCCCGCAACCGCTTGCGGGCTGCACCGCCCCTTTGGATAGTTGCAACCCTGAGTTATTGAAGGCACAATTACTTCTTAGCGCTCCCCTTCGGGGTTGAGCGCGGGCGTTCCAGCCCAACCCCCAAGGTCTGGAACGTCGACGGCCCCCGCTACCCCCCCAGCGGGGGCCGTCCTATGTCCCCGCAGATCGTGGTTTTCCACATCGACACCAGGGCAGCGACTGTGTCCACAGGTTTGGTCATCGCCCCTGAAATGGTCGCGCGGCGGGGCAGGTTTGGTCCTTATGAGCGATCAGTATGCCGACGCGGTCACCGCTACCGGGGGCGTGATCGGAGTGCTCGGTGCCACCGGCGGCCTGGGCGTCAGCACTCTCGCCACGACCTTGGCGATGCGAAGCGCTGTGGCTCTTGGCGCGTCGCTGCTGGTCGATGGACACCCCCGCGGCGGCGGACTCGACGTGCACGTGGGGTTGGACGGTGAGCAGGGTCTGCGCTGGGCGGACTTGGCTGCCGTGCGGGGGGAGATGGAGTCGGCGGCGGTGCTCTCTGGGCTCCCGTCAGCGCAGGGCTGCCGAGTGCTGTCGTGGGATCGCAGACCTGGGGTGCAGCTGAACCGTGACGGTGTGGGTCTGGCGCGCAGCCTCGCCGAAGAATCGATCGTCACCATCGTCGATCTCCCGGGGCCTGAAGCCCACGAGGCTCACGAATGGTGGCGGCTGTGTCAGCACGTGGTGCTCTTGTGTGGCGGCGGCGTGCAGCAGGTCGCGGCGGCGGCCATCGCTCTGGAGTGCCTGAACGCCGTGCTCGAGCCAGCCTCGCCCAGCGGCGCGCCCCGCAGGAGCCGCGACATGGGGGCGAGCGTGGTTGGGGTGATCCGCCAGCAACGCTCTGGTCGAGCGGATCGCGACGTTTTGTCGGCGATGCTCGGATTGCCATTTGTCGGAGCGATGCGCGATGACCCCAAAGTGGTGACGGCGCTGATCCGGGGCGAGCCTGTCGGTGTCAAGAACAGCCCGGTGGCGTTGTTGGCCGATAGCATCTTGGCCGACACGTTGCCGTCGAGGCGGACGGCGGCATGAGCGCAGTCGACCCCCTCGTCCAAGAAGAAATCGACCGCGGACAGGCACCGACGGCCGAGCGAGTGTCCAGGATCTCCCAAGCGCAACGGCTCCGCCTCGGCGCAGACGGAGCAGCCGAGGCCGAGCAAGCACTGGGCAGTGCGGTCCTGGGGTTGGGACCCTTGCACGTCCTGACCACGGACGAACAGGTCACCGACATCCTCGTCAACGGTGCCGCGGGGATCTGGATTGATCGAGGCTCCGGCCTCGAGGAGGCTGGCGTGCATCTGAGCGACGACGCGGCGTTGCGACGGTTGGCGGTCCGGCTCGCGGCCTTGGCCGGACAACGGCTGGACGATGCCGCGCCCTACGTCGATGGCCTGCTCCCGGGCGGCATACGCCTGCACGCAGTGCTACCGCCGTTGGTTGACGGCGCAGCTCACATCAGTCTGCGCATTCCTCGGCGGGTGCCCCCTTCCCTGGAGGTGTTGCGCCGGTGGGGCATGTTTGACGAACCTATCGAGGCGGTGCTGATGCGGATTGTGGCCAGCAAGCTTGCCTTTGTGGTGGGGGGAGGCACCGGAAGTGGCAAGACCACGCTGCTCTCGGCCCTTCTGGCGCACGTTCCGCACGGCGAACGCATGGTCATCGTCGAAGACGTCCGGGAACTCGTGATCGCCCATCCGCACGTCATCCACCTGCAAGGACGTGCTGCCAACGTCGAGGGACGCGGCGAGATCGCGCTGACCACGCTGATCCGACAGTCGCTGCGCATGCGGCCTGACCGAGTCGTGTTGGGCGAGGCACGTGGCCCCGAGGTGCGAGATCTGCTGACGGCAATGAACACCGGGCACGAAGGAGGCTGCGGCACGATCCACGCCAACTCCGCCTACGACGTGATCTCCCGTTTTGAAGCGCTGGGTGCACTTGCTGGCTTGAATTCGGCTGCCGTGCACACGCAGTTGGCCTCGGCCGTGCAGGTCGTCCTCCACCTTGATCGGTCAGGAGGTATACGCAAGCTCGCTGAAGTTGCCGTGCTTGGGATCGTGGGGGATCGAGTCGGGGTGAGCACCGCGTTAAAGCGTGTCGCCGATCGCTACGACACCGGGCCGGGGTGGGATCGACTCCAGCAGTTGATCGCACCGGGCACCGGGCCATGAGTGATGTCACCGGATGGCTGAGTGGATTAGCCGCCGTGTGTTGTTTGAGTGCCGTGCTGTTGTGGCCAACTCGCTCTCGGCTTGGGGTGCAGGCAGCCCAAGCTCTGCTTGCTGTTCCCACGGTTCAGGATTGGGCCAGCCCCGCGCAGTGGCTGAAGTCATGGCGGGCTCGTCAGGTGGGGCGGCTGGATGTCCTGCCACTGCTCGACGGTCTTTCGGCCAGCCTGGCAGCGGGTCTGACGCCAGAAGAGTCGCTGCGGATGGCATCACAGACGTCTACCGATGCAGGTGTCCGGGTGATGCTCATCCCCGTGCTCAAAGCCGCCCAAGAGGGGCGGCCCCTCGGTGTGCCCTGGCAACGGATCGCCCGTGAGCACGATCACCCAGATCTGTCATCGTTGGCTCGGGCCTGGCTGATCAGTGAGCGGCTGGGCTGCCCGCTGGCCGATGCGGTGGCCACGACGGCGAGCACCTCTCGGTCGCGCACCACGATGGATCAGAGGCTCACCTCAGCCACCGCCGGGGCTAGGGCCACCTGCGCGTTGCTCAGCGTGCTGCCCATCGGGGGCATCGGCATCGCGCTGATGTTGGGGATCGACCCGTTGACGCTGTACGGCAACCCACTCTCTCTTGCTTCGGCGCTGCTCGGCTTGGCCCTGTTGGTGGGCGGACGCTGGATGGTGAGCCGGATGATCGGGCGCGTCGGTCCGCGGGAGGGCACAGGGTGAGTGCCGGAGTCTTTTCCTGGATACCCAGCATCTCGTGGGTGCCCTGGCTGGCTGCCACCTTGGGAGCAGTGGCGGTGTTGCTATGGCCCCGTGCCCCAGCGCGATGGCGGTTGAGGCGACGGCACCATGATCGGCGTGGGGTCCCGCGAATGAGGAGGGGCGGCGCGCGCCAGACCACGTCCCCCGAGCTGCCCGAAGTTCTCGATCACATAGCCCTGGCTTTGCGCGGGGGAGCTGGATTGCAGCCTGCGCTGCGACAGGTGGCTTCTGCGACACCGGGTGCCGCAGGTCAGGAGTTGGCCGCAGTCGCGGCGGCGATGGCCTGGGGCTTGGACGACGACAGCGCATGGGCCAATGCGCCTCAGCGCTGGCAACCGGCTCAGCGGGCTCTGGTGTTGGCGGCTCGGGGTGGAGTGGCGCCATCAGAGCTGCTCGGGGCTGCCGCTGCCGACCTGCGCCGCGATGCCGTTGCTCAGGTGGAGTTGCAGACGGCGCAACTGTCGGTGCGCTTGGTGCTGCCGCTGGGTTTGGCCTTCTTGCCGGCGTTTGTGCTGACCACGGTGGTGCCGGTGGTCATCGCGCTGGCCACGTCGGTTCTCGGCACTCCTTGATCCCACCTCTTATTACGCCATCCTTTCCCACTGCATCCCGGTCGCGCTTAACCCATGCATGTATGCCGCTCGGGCGGCATAAATGCGCAGGCCAAGCGTGCGGCTGGGCTCTCAACTCGTGCCGCTCACCTCCACAGATGCTGGCCTCGGAGTCGCAATCTGGCTGGGCGGTTGTGCACACGCCTCTTGGGGGTGGCTAGCCGTCCACAGAAGTGCGAATTCCCCTCAGCGGCGGCCTCGGATCGGTCAACGTGGTCACGGCGCTGAGTATCCGACGAGGTGCCGCCGGGTCGCACCCCGCGGCCGGCAACGAGAGAGGACGTGGAATGAAGATTCGACACCGCATTGCGTTGGCACGCACGAGGCTGGGCAAGGGTGGCCGGGACGCTGGTATGACGACAGCGGAGTATGCGGTCGGCACGCTTGCCGCCTGCGCGCTGGCCGCCGTGTTGCTTGCGATCGTCCAGTCGGGGGCCATCAAGACCCTGATCACCACGGTCATCGAGACCGCCCTTTCGGTGGCGTTGTAGTGCCTCGCGGGCGCCGAGAGGCAGGGATGGCTACCGCTGAGTTGGCCATCGTCATCCCGGCGGTGCTGTTGGTGCTCGCGATGTGCCTCACGGGCTTGGGCCTGGCTGCCGACCAGGTTCGTTGTGTGGATGCGGCGCGTGCGGCAGCGCGCGCCGCATCCCGCGGTGAGGACGCTACGACGGTGCGAGAAATCGCCCTCGAGCTCACACCCACGGGGACAACGGTCAGCATCAGCGGGCCAGGCGGCGGTGACGTGGTCGAAGTGAGGGTGCAGGCACCGCGGCGAGCGCGAATCTTGCCGGGGCTTCCGTCGGCATCCTCGACAGCACGCGCACCCGTCGAGCCCGTCGTCAGTGAGGGCGGCTGATGTCTCGCGAGCCCACCGCTGAGGAGGCCGTCAGCTGTCCAGCAACGCGAGGACCAACCGGCGATCGGGGCTCCGGCACCGTCCTCGGCCTGGCCACTATGGGCGTGTTGCTGAGTGTGCTCCTGGGCCTTGGGCTACTCGGTGGCGCGGTCATTGCTCGCCAACAGGCGCAGAATGCGGCCGATCTCGGCGCTGTGGCTGGTGCGCAGACGCTCAAGACCGGAGGAGATGCTCATGCGGCGTGTGCGCGGGCCGCTGAGCTGGTCGAGGCCAACGGCGGACAGCTCGACGACTGCTCAGTCTCGGGGTCACTCGGTCAGGCATGGGCCGCTGACGGTGGACCACACATCACTCTGCGGGTGCACCGTGCGGTCGCGTCATTCCCTCGGTGGGTGGCGAAGGTCTCTGCCAACGCCGGCCTCGTGGCTATGGACGAGTGAGACTCACCCGATGAGCGGCGTGAAGGGCAGTGTGTCTGGGCAGGCTGGCCTGGTAAGGGCGTCAGATGCCTGATCGGGGCGGAGGAGGAGTTGAGTCACGCGGCGGCACTGGCGGAGGCAACTTCGAGGTCTGCGTTTGCGCGCTGTTTCCTGAGGAGCTTGCGCTCGAAGATCCGCGACCGAGCTCACCGTCGGACGCCGCAGAGGCTGCCTTGCGGTCGGAGCCTTCCTTAGCGGGTGACTTTGATGGGGAGTTGCTCGCCGTTGAGCCGGATGGCGGAGTCGCGGAGGGGCCTGAGTCGCTCTGTGGCTGGTCGGCCTGGGCCTTCTTGACCTCTTTGCGCAGTTGTTTGACCTCTGCGCGCTTCGCGCCCTGGGTCTTGAGCCCGATGCTGAACATCACGGCACCGATTGAGAGCACCAGAATCGTCACCGCCCCGAGGAAGAACAACTGCACCGGCGTGAGCGCGGCCGTAAAGGGACCCCAGTCGATCGACAATGGGTCCAGGCCGCTGGTCGCGAAGGTGACATAGATGACGACGATGATCGCGAGCACGATCAGGATGGCACCAACGACAAACATGACTAGCCTTTCCACGGCGAAAACTGCGTGTTCGTACCCTATCCGAGCGGGTCGGCATACCCGCTGATGAGATGAATTAGAACCGACACGGCACCGGCCTTGTCCAACGGGTCATTTCCGTTCCCGCACTTGGGTGACTGCACGCAGGAGGGGCACCCGGTGCGGCACCGGCAATCCTCGATCGTGCTCAGCGTGGCCTTCAGCCAGGTCAGGGCCTGGTCGAAGCCGCGTCGCGCGATGCCGGCTCCGCCGGGATAGCCGTCGTAGACCATGACCGTAGGCAGTTCGGTGTCTGGGTGGAGCGCCGTCGACACGCCACCGATGTCCCAACGGTCACAGGTCGCGATCAACGGCAACAACCCGATCGAGGCATGCTCGGCGGCGTGCAGGGCTCCGGGAATGTCGGCCTCGCCCACCCCGGCAAGGGCGAGCTCCTCGACGGGCAGGGTCCACCAGATCGCTGTGGTGCGCAACGTGCGGATCGGCAGGTCGAGGGGGTGTCGCCCGATCACCTCACCGCTGGGCAGCCGCCGCAGGAACGAGGTGATCTGCGATGACACCTCGACGTCGCCGAAGTGCAACGTCGCGGGGCCCCATTGATGCCGCTGGGCACCTATCGGGTCGACGATCTTGAAGTCACTGACTGAAGCGGCCTGAGTGCTCCACCCCGGATCGCCGGCGACCACCATGGCGCTCGCGTCCTCCAGGTTGAGCTCGGTCACGACGTATGGCTGGCCCTGGTGCAGATAGACCGCCCCGGTGTGTACCGCCGAGTGGGCGCGCGGCTCATCGACCGTGCCCAGGATGCGACCGGTGCGCGACTCGACGATGCCGACGCTCGTCCCGATCCCACGCAATTGGATGTGGTCGGCTGCCCGGTCCTGGCGTGCCCAGAACCACCCTGTGGGCCGGCGGCGCAACACGTTGCCCGTCACCAGGGTGTCAGCCAGCAATGGCATGTCGGGTCCGAACCAGCGAGTGTCGTCGGTCGTCAGCGGCAACTCGGCCGCGGCTGCCGCTAGGTGCGGAGTCAGCACGTGGGGGTTGTGTGCATCCAGCACGCTGGCCTCGATCGGGTCGGTGAATATTCGCTCTGGGTGGTGCACGAGATAACTGTCCAGGGGGTCATCGGCCGCGATGAGCACCGCCAACGAAGCCTGACCGGCTCGCCCCGCCCGGCCGGCCTGTTGCCACAGCGAGGAGAGCGTGCCCGGCCAGCCCGCCAAGAGCACAGCGTCCAAACCGGCAATGTCGATGCCGAGCTCCAGCGCGTTCGTCGCGGCCAAGCCCAAGACCTCCCGGTCTCGCAGCCGATGCTCCAAGACTCGGCGGTCCTCAGGCAGATACCCCCCGCGGTATGCCGCCACTGAGCCGACGAGGTCAGGGTTGACCTGCTTCAATGCGCGCCGCGTGCTCTCGGCGACGACTTCCACGCCGACGCGCGATCGAGCGAAGGCCACAGTTTGGACACCCGAGGCCACCAAATCGGTCAGCAGGTCTGCGCTCTCGGACACGGCGCTGCGACGGTCTCCTTGCTCATCCGGCGGTGGCTCCCACAGGGCGAAGGTCACCGAGTCTCGCGGAGAGCCATCGCCAGTGATCGCGCGCACGGGGGAGCCGATCAGCGCCGAGGCGTGCTGAGCAGGCTGGGCCACGGTGGCGGAGGCGAACGCCACGGTGGGGTACGCGCCATACCGAGCGGCCACGCGCAGCAAGCGGCGCAGCACGGCGCTGACGTGAGCGCCGAAGACCCCTCGATAGACGTGGCACTCATCGACCACGACGTAGTCGAGTTTGCGCAAGAACGTCCGCCAATGCTCGTGGCCGGGCAGCAGCGAGTGGTGCAAGAGATCAGGATTGGTCAGCACGTAGTGGGCATGGTGCCTGATCCACCGGCGCTCGTCGCTGGGGGTGTCACCGTCGTACGTCGCGCACCGCACCTCGGGTAAGGCCAACGCGGCCAACCGGGCTTCCTGATCCGCGCCCAGTGCTTTGGTCGGGGCCAGATAGATTGCGGTCGAGCCGCGGCCCGTCGGCGCGGTAGTGCCCTCCATAAGCGCAGACAGCACCGGCACCAGATAGCCCAAGGATTTGCCCGATGCCGTCCCGGAAGCGAGCACCGAGTGCTCGCGCGCGCGCAAAGCCTGCGCCATCTCGCCCTGGTGACTCCACAGCGACCGCACGCCAGAACCCGTGATCGCCGCATACACACTGGGGTCGATCCAGGTGGGGAAATCGACCTCGACAGCGCTGCGGGCCTGGACGGTGTGGGTATGCAGCAGGGCGCGCGATCTCCCGCCACGGGCCAAGTGGGCCAGGGTGGCAACAGGGTCGAATCCTGAAGGCGAAGACACTGTGATCACCGTATGCGGAGGCGAGGGGTGAAGTTGTCGGCCCGGATCGTTTACTGTGAGCCGCACACAGTCCTGCACCCTTTGGCGTATCGATGGCGATTCGCCCTGCTCGGAGGTAATTCATGAGGCCAACCGCTCAGGACATTGACCTGGGATGGGGGAGCACGTCCATCGTCATTTTCGTGCTGCTCATCTCCATTGCCGCAATGGTGATGGGACTGCGATTCCGCCGCGAAGTCCTGGCGACCTCGCCGGGCACCGAAAACATGCAAGAGATCGGCGGCGCCGTGCAGACAGGCGCACAAGCCTATTTGCGCCGACAGTTCTTGACCCTGACTCCGTTTGTCATTGTCGCCTTCTTCTTGCTGTTGTTGCTGCCAGCCGACGGGATGAGTATCCGAATCGGGCGTTCCTTCTTCTTCCTGCTGGGTGCGGGGTCCTCGGCCGCCATTGGCTATATGGGAATGAGTTTGGCCACCGCCGCCAATATGCGTGTCGCAGAGGCGGCGCGGACCTCGGGACGCGACTTGGGCATGCGCATTGCCTTCCGCACCGGTGGAACAGTCGGTATGGCGACGGTCGGGCTGGGGCTGTTCGGCGCCGCGCTTGTGGTCCTGATCTACGAAGGCGACGCGGCGAAGGTGCTCGAAGGCTTCGGGTTCGGGGCGGCCCTGCTGGCCATGTTCATGCGGGTCGGTGGTGGGATCTTCACCAAGGCCGCTGACGTAGGCGCGGACCTGGTCGGCAAGGTTGAGGCCGGCATACCCGAGGACGACAAGCGCAACCCGGCGACCATCGCCGACAACGTGGGCGACAACGTCGGTGACTGCGCTGGCATGGCTGCTGACCTCTTCGAGTCGTATGCCGTCACCCTGGTGGCCGCGTTGATCCTCGGAACGGCGGCACTCGGCGCTGACGGCCTCACCTTCCCGCTGATCGTGCCCGCCATCGGGGCGTTGACCGCGATCATGGGGGTTTACATCACCAAGGCCCGACCGAACGAGAGCGGTCTGTCGGCCATCAACCGTGGCTTCTACCTCTCGGCGTTTACGGCCGCGGCCGCCTCTATCGTGGCCGCGCTGATCTTCCTGCCGTGGAGCATGCCCGCAGGGTTTGAAGACTTTGCGATCTTCGGCCCCACCGAGGTCCCCGACCTCAATCCGGCCGTACGCGGTGCCGCTGCCGTGGTCATCGGCATCCTCTTAGCCGCGGCGATCCTCTGGCTGACCGGCTACTTCACCGGCACCGACTCCAAGCCGACCAAGGATGTCGCGCGGACCTCGCTGACTGGTCCTGCGACGGTCATCCTGTCCGGCATCGGCGTCGGCTTCGAATCCGCCGTCTACACCGCCGTGACCATAGCCGCCGCCGTCTACATCCTGTTCACCCTCGGTGGCGGTTCGCTGATCCTGGCGCTGTTCTTCGTGGCGCTCGCCGGGTGTGGGTTGCTCACGACTGTGGGCGTCATCGTGGCGATGGACACCTTCGGGCCGGTCTCGGACAACGCCCAGGGCATCGCCGAAATGTCGGGCGACGTCGACGGCGAAGCCGCGCAGGTGCTGACCGAGCTCGACGCCGTCGGCAACACGACCAAGGCGATCACCAAAGGCATCGCGATCGCCACGGCCGTGCTCGCGGCTACTGCGCTGTTCGGCTCCTACTGGGATGCCGTCAGCACGTCTTTGCAAGAGCTGACCTTGGCCTCGCCCGAGGAGATCGCCGAGGGCACCTCGGTGCTGCAGTCGTTCTTGGTCTTCGACCCGCGCTCGCTGGTCGGTCTGATCATCGGCGGCTCAGTGGTCTTCCTGTTCTCCGGGTTGGCGATCAACGCCGTGACCCGGGCCGCTGGGGCCATCGTCTTCGAGGTCCGCCGCCAGTTCCGCGAGATGCCCGGCATCATGAACTACACGCAGAAGCCGGACTACGCACGCGTGGTCGACATCTGCACCAAGGACTCGCTGCGCGAACTGGCCACGCCTGGCCTGCTGGCCGTGCTGGCCCCGATCGCGGTGGGCTTCTCGCTCGGCGTCGGCGCACTGGCCGGATATCTGGCCGGCGCCATCGGCACTGGTGTGCTGATGGCCGTGTTCTTGTCCAACTCCGGTGGGGCATGGGACAACGCGAAGAAGATCGTCGAGGACGGCAGTCACGGCGGCAAGGGCACGCTGGCCCACGAAGCCACGATCATCGGTGACACGGTCGGTGACCCCTTCAAGGACACCGCCGGCCCGGCGATCAACCCGCTGATCAAGGTGATGAACCTGGTGGCGCTGCTGATCGCTCCGGCGATCGTCAGCATGTCCGTCGGTGAAGACGCCAACGACCTGCTGCGTTGGGCCATCGCGCTGGTCGCATTCGCGATCATCGTGGCCGCCGTATGGTTCAGCAAGCGTCGCGGCATCGCCATTGCCGAGGACGTCGAGCAACCTGTCGACACCGTCTGAGCCGTCGTTGGCCGACGGGTCTGGCCGTGACGTCGTCGCTGCACCCGCAGGTGACGTTGAGCAGTTCACGGCGCTTCGGGACGACCTGGTCCAGGCCGACTACACCGTCGATCACCTTGCCGAACTCTTGGGTTCGATGGCCGGCAGTGCGCTCAGTGCTGGGCAGCGCTTTCCCGCTGACCTAGCCACCCGAGACAGCGCGGACTCGGCGGCGGTCTTGCTTCGGCTTCTCGTGCTTGGTCTGCCGGTCTCATCTGCTGAGGTCGCGCGTGCTCTGCCACGGACTGGCATCGGCGGCGCGATGGCGCTCGGATTGGTCCGTGAGGAGTCTTGCGGCGCAGTGTTCGGCACCTGTGACCTGCGACCCTATGCCGACGATGAGCACGACTGGTGGGTCGCCTCCGACCTGACGACCATGGCGACATCGACACCGCTGGGTTCGCATCACGTGGTCGGCATCGGCGGAGCATCGAGCACGTTGGCGTCGTGGACCCCGCGGCCGTGGGCGGGGCGGTCCCTGGATGTGGGGACAGGCTCGGGAGTGCAGGCGCTGCACCTGGGCGGGCACTCGGCATACCGGGTGGTCAGTGATCTGTCCGAGCGCGCGCTGGCCTTTGCCACCTTCACCTGTGCGTTGAATGGGGTGGAGGTGGATGCTCGGCGGGGGTCGCTGTTTGACCCTGTCGCGGGCGAGACGTTCGACCTGATCGTGTGCAATCCGCCGTTCGTGATCACGCCCCGGGGCGCAGGGCTCGATATTTTGGACTATCGCGACGGCGGGGCGGTCGGTGATGGCTTGGTGGCCGAAGTGGTGTCCCGGATCGGCGATCATCTGAGCCCTGGTGGCATCGGGCAACTGCTGGGCAACTGGGAACTGATGGCCGGGCAAGACTGGTCCGAGCGCGTGGAGCAGTGGCTCCCGACCGATCTCGATGCCTGGGTGATCCAACGCGAGGAGCAGGACATCTCGGACTACGCGATGACCTGGGCGCGCGACGCGGGTCACTCGGTCGGCACGCCTGGGTTCGACCGGTGGTATGCCGCGTGGCTGGACGATTTCGCGGCTCGCGGCATCGAGCGGGTGGGCTTCGGTGTGATCACGCTGCAGCGACCAGCTGAGGCGCGGAAGCCCTGGCGGGCGCTTGAAGGTGTCAGGCATGGTGTGGCTAGCCCGATGGGGCCGACTGTGCTGGCCGGTCTGCGGGCCCGCAACTGGCTGGCGATGCACGACGACGCAGAGGTGCTCGCGGTGCCATGGTCGGTCGCGAGTGACGTGACCGAGGAACGGATCGGACCCCCAGGTGCGCCGGACCCGATGGTGATCCAGCTACGCCAGGGCGGTGGTCTGAGGCGCGTCGTCCAACTCGACTCGTTGTCCGCCGGTCTCGTGGGTGCCCTCGATGGCGACATGACTGCCGCCCAGATCGTCCAGGCTCTGGCGGCGCTCACCGACACGGCTGCGGGCGAGGTCGCTTCCGTGGTCTCGCCGATAGTGCGCACGCTCGTGGCCGACGGCTTGCTGCACTGAGCGAGTGACTATCCGCTCGCTGAGGCAACCAGGACACGGCGCGAATACGTAGGCGGAGGGTCGACGTCCAGGCTTAGGTCTGCATACGGCTCGAAGACCTGGTCCGACCCCTCCCAGGTGACCCAGAGTTCCTTCGCGGTCGCGTCATCGATCTCGAAGGCCGAGATGAAGAGCGTCAGCGCCCGGCGCGACAGGGTTTTGCCTGATAAAGCGCGACTGACCGTGTCCTTCAAGCGTCTGGGCAGGTCGGTGTTGCTGGGTGGCTCCTCGCCGATCCGCCACTGGTATTCGGCGAGGACGCGAGCCAGCGCGCCCTGGTGGATTCCGTGTCCACCCTCGGGCGCGTAGGGCACCCATCGCGCGCGGATCTCAGGATCCTCGCGTAGGAGCGAACACAACTGTTCGACGGCGCGCATCCGAGCCTGCCTACGCAGGGCACTTCGGGTCCGCGTGATGGGTATGCGGTCAAGACGGGAGGGAGCGTGCTGGCCGTTCATGATGAACCTTCCGGGAAGGAACTACCGATGTCCCCTACCTGGAGCACGCTCCCCTCGCCTTGATACACCGCAATGAAACAGGCCTCAACGGAATCGGAATCCGGCCTCAGCGGAATCGGAACCCCGCCCGAGGTGCCCCGGGCGCATCGGGCCGCGGTGCCTGGGCGGCCACAGACTGCGCGTTGCGGGTCATCTGCAGGTCGCCTTCCTCGTAGGCCATCAACGCCATGCCTGTGCCCTCCAGGGCAGCCGCAGTGTCATCGAAGATCTTCTGCAGGTGCGGATAGATCACCTCTTCGGCAAACTCCCCCAGCCGCATGGTGACGTGCGGACTGTTGGGCAGCGCCATGACCAACTCCCCGAGGCTCTCTGTGACTTTGACTTCGTCGGTGGCGTAGTCATCGGCGCTTGCCGAGGCGTTCCGCAGCACCTGGTGAGCCTCGGCGAGGTGGATGTCCCAAGCCGTCATGGTTGCCCTCTCCTAGCCTGTGGTGGACGCGGGAACTCAGCCGATGTTGGAGACGGCCAGCCGTGCCCTGCCCTGAGCAGCCATCGCCGTCTCGTCGTTGTTGCTCAGCAGCGTGCGCACCAGGCCGATGATGGCGCGAACTTCGTCGCTGGCGCGGCGCCAGCGCTGCTCGACCATGTGGTAGTCCTCGGAGACTCCATCGGCCTGGAAGTCGGACA
The DNA here is from genome assembly GCA_963803695.1 of uncultured Actinomycetota bacterium. Lineage (GTDB taxonomy): Bacteria > Actinomycetota > Actinomycetes > Actinomycetales > Dermatophilaceae > Ornithinicoccus. The sequence continues at coordinate 207,009 of CAWDNY010000007.1, read as the reverse complement.
TGGCGGCCACGACCTGCGCGTCACGGGTGGCCATCAGGGACTCCAGACGGCCGATGAGGTTGGTGATGTCGGCCTGGACGGACGCGGAGACGCCAGTGTCGAAGGAGATGCGATCGGTGGTGCTCATGAGGTGGTTCCTTTCGTGAAGAAGAATGAGGTGAGTGGCTTGCGCCTCAGGATCAGCCGCGCGAGCCGAAGCGAGCGCCATCGAAGTTGGCCTGACCTTGTGCCTGCGCTGCGTTGTCGCTGGACTCGATGTCCCCGGTCGCGAAGGCGAGGTCCATGCCTCCCTGACCTTGCAGGATGGCGGCCAACGAGCCGTTCAGGTCGGCGGCGACCTGGTCGGTGCGGGCCTTGAAGCCGTCGAACGCCGCACGGCCCGCACCGTTGAACTTGCCTTCCAGCGGCTCGACCGAGGCCACCAGGCCCCGGACGAGAGAGCCCAGATCTTGGTGTGAGCCGTCGGTGCCCTTGGCCAAGGCGCTGAGTGTGGTGGTGCTCATATCGAACTTCACGGTGTCTACCTCCGAGTGTGATGACGTGGTGGCGGTGGCCGGTGACCCCGCCCAACTTCGAACCAGCCAAGTAGACACAGAATCGGAGACGTGCCGCGAAAGTTATCCACAGGAAGGCCGAGCCGGCTCGGTGAAAGATGTCACGATCTGCGGCATGTCCGAAGACTGGCTGGTGACCTCAACTCACCCCATCACTGCGCGCGAGCTCGCGTCGGCCGCGCGTGACTTCGCCGAGGTCGTGTCCGTTCGCCCTGACGACACGGGCGTGTGCAACGTCGTCGTCGATGCGCACGACACAGCATTGGTGTGGATTGGTGTCAGCCAACCCGTCCGCGAGCCAGGAGAGGGGTCTCGGCGAGTTCACTGGACGGAGGTCGTCCAGCCGGCCAGCCCTCATACGCACGCTTCGATCGTTGACGCCGCTTCGGTGGCGGACGCGATCGCCCGCGCGGTCGGAGGCACGACCCAATGCTTGAGCCGGGTGCGGGGCACCGAGTCCGGTCGCGGGGGCATGGCCCCACCGACACCAGACCAAGCGTGCGATGTCCTCACCGAGTCATGCGCGATCTTCTTGCAGACCCGGCCGGTCCTGCGCCTGACCGCCTGGGTCGCTTTGGCCATGGAGTGGGCCGGCGCGCACGGGCTGATGGCGGTCTTCCTGACGCCTGGCACAACGCAACTCTCGCCGGTGCTGCACCACTTTGCGGACAGAGGAGCATGCCTGTGGGTCCGACAGGGGGCCGAGGGTATGCACAACGGCTCGACTGGGCGAGCCGTGGCCTGGGATGGTGCACAGTTCGTCTCTTCGGAGGCCGCCGGTTGGCGCGCCTGCGAAGGAAACGTGTGGGACGTGGTCATCGAAGCCGAGAGGTTGCGGCCGCTGAGCGAGGAAGGCCATGTTGGGTCCTTCGTTGAGGCCCTGCACGAAGCCTGCGCGCTTGACCAGCCGCACAGTCGGGGGGACCTCGAGGCCCCAGATAAGGCATGGAGCCTCGCCGAGGTCGGCGCTCACTCCCACTCGGCATACCCAGCGCAATCCCTGATTCTCTTTCGCTCCGAAGCCGTCGATGGCCTGGCCACCGTCGTCCCGCAACCCATCGGTGCGCACGAGAAGGTCCTCTGCGTCGGACGAGCTGACCACCTCTTGCCTCGGGCGACGTCATTGGGCCGCGTCGGAGAGCTCATGCTCCGGGCCGGAAGTGACCTGTGCGTGTTGGGATATCGCCAACCCACGCTTACCCAACCCGATCACCCGGGCGCCACCGGGAACGTCTTGCCTGGCGTGATCGGCTTCGCCCCCGCACGCTTCGGCGGATTCGACGCCTCGGCAATGCTCATGGGCCCTGACACCGGTGCTGGCATCGATGGCATCGACGTCGGTGTGACCGCCCAGGGTGTCGTGGTCGCCTTCGGTCCGCCCAGGTCGTCCTCAGACGAGGCCAGCGCGGCGCTGATCGCCGCGTGGGACCGGATATTGGCGGCTCTCGCGGAGCGCGATTCCGTGTGCGCGCTCGCACGCACGCAGGCCCACCGCCAGGCGGTGCACCAGGCATGACCTACAGCTACGACGAGCAACTCATCGATGCTGTGGCGGTGCGCCGTCGCAGGCTGACCGGGGCCCTACTGCATGGGACCTCTCGTCTGCGGCGTCAGTTTTCGGATCGGCTGGTGACCTTCACGGTCGGGGCTGGGCTCAGCGTGCTCATTGCGGCCGGATGCGTCGCGGTCTCGTTCGTCCGTGACCTGCTCGCCGGGAGCACGCTATGAAGACCCCGACCCAGCAGCGGCGACGGCATCCCACGGGGGCCTACCTTCGGGCCACGGTGGTCACGTCCGAGCGCACTGCGGACGTCGTGTTGCCCACCGATCAACCCGTCATCGAGCTCATGCCGCAACTGGTGGAGCTCTTGTCCTACGACGCGGCGGGTATGGCGTGTGTGTTGCACTCGGCCTCAGGGGCGGCTGTCCCAGCCCAGCGGCCGTTGAGTCAAGCGGGGCTTCGTGACGGTGTGGTGTTGCACCTCCTGCCTGAGCACGAGGCTCCCGCTGACCCTGTGGTGGCCGACCTCTTGGACCTCCTGGAGACCGAGCGTCCACGCTTGGGGTGGTCTGCGTCTGCCTGGACCTTGTCGAGCCTCGGGGTCGCGTTAGTCCTGTGCGGCTTGGCTCTGTGGGCGTTGGCACCTGGAGCCGACAGTGTGAACCGGATCGGCCTCAGCGCCGCTGCGTTGTGGGTGGGCTCCGCGCTCGCCGCCGGGGCGGGGCTCCGCCCGGCGGCGTGGTGTGGCGCAGCCGGGTTCGGGCTTGCCGCGGCTGCGTTCGTTCTCGCTCCTGAGGTTGGCGTCGACGTCGAGGCGCTCGGGGCCGCGGTGGCGCTGCTGTCAATGATCGCCGCGCTCGGGTGGTGCACCGGTCAGGCTTCGGCCTCCGCTGTCGCGGGAGCGACCTGGGTGCTGTTCGTCTGTGTGGCCCTCTCGGTCTGGGCGGCTACGGGCGACGTGACACAGACCGGGGCTGTGGTCCTGACGCTGGCCGCAATCACGATCGGCGTGCTTCCGCGGGTGGCCCTCAGCCTGAGCGGTGTCTTCTCTCTCGACGCCAAGCTCGCGGCCGGGCATGAGCTGCCGCGCGTCAATGCCATGGGGGTGATCTGGCAGGTGCATGCGAGTCTGACTGGCGCTGTTGCGGTCTGCGCCATTGCCTTCGCCGGCAGTGGGTTCGTGGTGGCCCGGTATGCCGAAGGCGAGCCGTGGGCCTGGGCGTTGGTGGTCCTCGTGCTGATGGGGTGGCTGGCTCGGTGCCGCCACTTCCCGCTCGCTATCGAGCGCGCTGTGATGGCGCTGTCCGGTGGGGTCGTCTTCGTCGGCATCGCCTGGGGAGCGGTCGAGGCCGAACCTTCCCAGCGCTTCGCGGTGTCTGTGGTGTGTCTTCTCGTGGGTGCCACGCTCGTGGCGAGCGACTCGCTGCGAACCTCCTCCCTCAGCGCAGCGATCTGGCGTCGGTGGGTCCAGCGCCTCGAGGCCGTCGCGGTAATCGCCACACCACCTTCTCTCATCGGACTGTTCGGTGTGTATGCCGACCTGCTGGCGACGTTCTGAAAGGGCACTTGTGACCTCATCCCAATCAGACAGCGACCAGTGGCATAGCGACATGCTGGCCCACCTGAGAACTCCTGTGCCAGCTGCGCATTCGGAGGACCGGGCCAACCAGTCGTCGCGGCCGGCATACCAACCCGCCGGTCATCTGTCGGTGTTGGCCGAGCGCCCCCGCCAACTCCACCGCGAGGTCTCGACCAGAGCAGGTGAATCGCGGCCGCGCCGCATCGCGGCTCTCGTGGCCGCGGTGGTGCGCGGCGACGAAGAACCGAGCCTGCGCGCGCGAGCGATCGAATTTGTCCAGACACCCGTCACGACTGGTCGGCGAATCGTCGTCACAGGCACGCACGGCGGTGCCGGGGCCACTACCGTCGCGCTCGGGCTCACTCAGGTGCTCCACGCGCACCGCCCCGACGGATTGGTCTTGATCGACGCGGCCGGTCGACCCGGGGGTTTGGTTTCGCGACTGAGTCAGGCGCCCAGGATGAGCGTTGCGGCAGCCGATCGGCACCTGTCCTTCAATCGACCAGAAGCGGTGCTGCACCCGCACGCTCGACCGATCCTGGCCGTGCTCGCCCCAGCGGATCCGAGTCCGGCGGTGGCACTGAATGTCGTTAGCCGCCTCCAGCGCCGCGTGGCGTTCAGCATCATCGACGCGGACGCCGCTCACCTCGATGTGATGACCCCTGCCGCCGATCTGATGGTGTTGGTCGCCGAAAACACGGTGCGGGGAGTGATGTGTGTCAACGCGGCCATCCGGGCGCGGGTCGCAGCATGTGTCTCTGGGACACGGGTCGTCGTGGTGATCAGCGAGCGCGTTGCCGACTCCGGGGTGAGGTCCCCACAACTGATGGCTGAGGTCGTTCGCCACCACGATGTGCCGGTGATCGTGCTGCCAGATGATCGACATCTTGCTGGGGGTGGCGACTTCAGGTCCGAATTGCTTGCTCCAACTACCCGCACGGCGCTGCTGCAGATGAGCGCCGCGATCGTCCAGCGCAGTGGGCCCCATGAGTGAAGTGATCGTCCACCGCGCCGCCCGAGCCACCCCTGGGTCACCGACAGTTGACACCGTCCGAGTCGAGCGACCCCCCACACTCCCGGAGGCCAACTCCGGACTCGGTGGGCTCCTCATGCTGGTGCCCATGCTCGGCGCCGGTGCCTCCATGACCGTCATGATGCTCTTTCGCGGGTCGAGTCTGGCTGCCGTCGGGGCACTCATGATAATCCTGACCATCCTGGCCTCCGTCGTCATGGTCTTCAGCCAACGCGGCAAGGCGGCCCGGTCGCGGCGCGGTCAACGGGAGCTCTACTTGGCCTATCTCGAACGGTTACGGGGCCAGATGGCCGACGCGGAGCGCGACTCTCTGACGCTTCTGCGCCACGCTCAGCCCCACCCGCGAGCACTCGTGTCGATCGTCGTGCAGGGCCCGCGACTGTGGGAGCGCCGACGAGCGGACACAGACTTCATGCAGGTCCGCTTGGGCATCGGACCGGTGGCGATGCATGACTTCGCGCGGCAGGGCGAGGACCCAGGGGTGCGCGAAGTCGACGCCTTCATGCAGGCCGAGCTCGAGCGCGTGGAGCGCCGTTTTCGGCACGCGTGCGAGGGGCCCGTGGTGCTGGACCTCAACGCGGTGGGGGACGTCAGCGTGCTGGGGGACCGCTCCTTCTGTGACCGGGTTGCGCGCATCATCCTGGCGCAAGCCAGCACATTCGTCTCGCCTGCGGACCTGCACCTTGCGTTGGCGCTCCGCAGCGAGCGGGCAACGGCCTGGTCGGGGTCTCTTTGGCTGCCCCACCTGATCGATAACGCTGCGGCGTTCTCCGGCGCGCAAGGGCCACCGCGTCGTGTCGCCCCCACCGCCGCGGACTTGAGGTCCCTGCTGGGGCCGGAGATACAGCGACGGATCGATCTTGCCCTCCAGCAACGGCGTACCTCGACCCGTCCAGGCGCGGGGGCATTCCCGTGCCTGGTGGCCATCATGGACGAGCACGGCGAGCCGAGTTCCGAGCTGTTGCCCCCGCTGGCAGAGGTCGGGCCGGCGGCCGTGGGGATGACCGTGGTCCACCTGGTCGCGCACGCCAGCGATGAACCGAGTGATGTTTCGGTGCGGATCAGGCAGGACGGCGCGGGAAATAGCGGGGCGGTCCTGGAAGTGTACGCACGGCGCGACGAGCCCCCGTCTGCTCGCAAGGTCAGCCTCGACGACTGGGAACCGGCCGAGTTATCTGCGGTAAGCCGCTCGTTGTCGGGCTTGCGACTGTCGCCGGACAGCATGGCCGAGGGTGAGGGTGACCAGCAGTGGGACGTGGGGCGCATGCTCGGATTGGATGACCCCAGTGCGCTCGATCTCGACCGCGCGTGGGCACCACGACCCTCCTCGGCGTTCCTCCGGGTGCCAATCGGCATCGATGACGCCGGCGAGCCGCTCATGCTCGACCTCAAAGAATCTGCGCAATCGGGTATGGGGCCACATGGGTTGTGTGTCGGGGCCACAGGGTCCGGCAAGTCAGAATTGCTGCGCACGCTCGTCTTGGCTCTGCTGAGCACCCATAGTCCCGAAGATGTGGCCATGGTGCTCGTGGACTACAAGGGCGGCGCGACCTTTGCGCCCTTCGCCTCAGCGCCGCACGTGCACGGCGTGATTACCAACCTGGGCGATGACGCCACCCTCGTGGAGCGGGTCTACGCCAGCCTGGCGGGGGAGGTGCGACGTCGCCAACAGATGCTGAAGGACGCGGGCAACCTCGCTGACATCACGGCATACCGCAAGCAGCGAGCCCACCGGCCCGACCCCGGAGAAGACGTGCCGCCCATGCCCCACCTCCTGGTCATCATCGACGAATTCGGGGAGTTGCTGAGTGCCCGGCCGGACTTCATCGAACTGTTCCTCTCGATGGGGCGGATCGGTCGGTCCATCGGAGTGCATCTGCTGTTGAGTAGTCAGCGCATCGAGTCGGGCAAACTGCGCGGCCTGGACACCTACTTGTCCTATCGACTCGGGCTACGCACCTTGTCCGAGTCCGAGAGCCGGACGGTGCTGGACACCCCGGACGCCTTTGCGCTGCCCGCCTTGCCCGGGTTTGGCTACCTGAAGGTGGACACCGCCACCTATCGCCGCTTCCGCGCTGGCTACGTCTCCGGTCCGATCACCTCGGCGCGTGAAGCAGCATCGTCGACGACCCCTGAGGTGACGTTGCTGTCGCACTACCCCCACGATGAGGACCCGGCATCTGGGGTCCCCGTGGGCCGGTCTGAGGGTGGGCCCGCTGAGCCGAGCGCGGCGGATGGACCTGATGGCCCCACCGTGCTCAGCGAAACCGTGGCCCGCTTGGCTGCTCGGGAGCGAGTCGGTCCCGCGGTGTGGTCGGACCCGCTGCCTGATCGGATCAGCCTCGACCGGGTTTACGCGGCTGGGCTGGTGGACACGGCCTTGGGGACTCGTATCCCGCACAGCGCAGCGCTGCGGATCCCGATCGGCGTGCTGGACGACCCCGCGCGGCAGTGGCAAGGGCCCTGGGAAGTGGACTTGGGCGACTCGACAAGCCACATGCTGATCGTCGGCGGACCTCGCAGCGGGCGGTCGACACTCTTGCGCACGATCGCGGCGTCGTTGTCGTTGACGCACAACGCGAGCGACGTCATCGCCTACGGCGTGGACGCCCTTGGGTCGAACCTTCAGGCGCTCGCCGGCCTGCCGATCATGGCCGGTGTCGCGGGTCGTATGGAGTCCGAAGTCACCCGACGGATCATCGACGAGGTCCACGCGACGTTGACCGAGCGCGAGGAGATCTTCGCGCACCTGAGGGTGGATTCACTGGCACGGGCCCGAGAGGTGGTAGCCGGTCGGGCAGTCAACGGGCCGCTGCCCAATCTGGCTGACATCATGCTGTTGATCGACGGCTACGGCCCGTTGGCCGAAGAACACGAGGCGGCCCACTCGGTCTTGCAGGCCGTGATCCGCCGCGGCCCGGCATACGGCATCCGGGTGGTGGCTACGGCCAGCCGATGGAACGAGGTGCGGCTCGGGCAGCAGACCTTCTTCGGCACGGTGATCGAGATGCGTCTGGGTGATCCGGCCGAGTCTGGAGTGGACCGCAAGCGCGCGCAAACGTTGACCTCCGCCGGGCCCGGGCGTTGCTTGTTGCAGTCTGGGCTGTTTGCCCAGGTGGCGCTCCCCAGGATCGACAGCGGCACCGATGAGTCGACGAACGCTGCCGCCGTGACCGCGATGGTGCAGCGAGTATCGGCCGCCGCACCGCATCGGGCCCGCCCGGTCAAGGTGCTCCCTGCGTCGCTGTCCGCGAGCGATCTCGGGCTGCTGGGGACGGGGGCTCCCGTCTCGCCGGCAGGATCAGTGCCACTGGGGTTGGACGAGAAGACATTCGGCGCTGCCACGTTGGACCTCGACGGTGCGGACCGAAACCTGCTGATCGTGGGGGACAGCGGGACTGGCCGCACCGGCATCTTGCGGCATCTGGCCCAGATGCTGGTGCGGGCGAGCACGCCTGAGGATCTTGTCGTCGCGGTGATCGACCCGCGTCACACCATGCGTGACCACATCCCGGCGGATTACGTGGGTGCGTATGCCGGGTCCCCAACGATGGCAGCGCAACTGGTCGAGGCGATCCTCCCGGAGTTGGATGAGCGGGCCTCCCGGTTGGCCGACGCCGCCGGATCGTTCACCCCACCCGCCCCTCGAATCGTCGTGATCGTCGACGACTACGACGTGCTCACGGCAACCGGGTCCTCGCCGCTGGCTCCGTTGGTGCCGTACATCTCGATGGGCCGCGAGCTCAACCTCAACGTGCTGCTGGCGCGACGCACGAACGGGGCTTCGAGAGGTATCTTCGAGCCGACCTTCGCAGCTCTTCGCGACTCGGGTGCCACCGGTCTGTTGCTCTCCGGTGACCGAAGCGAGGGGCAACTGTTTGGCACGGTGCGTCCCATGGGTATGCCGACCGGTCGGGGTCAGTTGGTCCGCGCGGGTCAGGCCGCTCGCACGGTGCAAACAGTGCATGCCCCCGCCGCTCCTACTTTGGTCTAAGCCCTCCGCGCCCAAGCATCCGCGCCCAAGCACTCCCCGCCCGGCGCTAAGCCTGTGCGGTTCCTGTCGCCATAGCGACAGGGATGCTCAGGTTAAGCCGGTGCCGACGAATCCAACGCTGTCGGCGAGATGGTCAAGGAGGCCGCTGCGCGCTCGAAGGCGGGATTGAAGAGGGGGAACGACGGCGCATCGACGGTGCCAGTCAGCGTGATGCCGACGCCGTCGATGCTGACGAACCACTGATTGAAGACCACCACAAGCCCGCAGGGTGCTCGGTGCCGAGCCATTCGACGGCCACCGGGACGGCCGCACACGGCGAGGCGCTCAAGGTCGATCACTTCGTAGCCGTCCAGCATGATCGGCAGCAACCGGTCCGTCCGGGCCTGCCACCGCCCAAAGGTCATCGAGCCGTTGTTGACCACCGTGAGAACGATGTTGGCCCGGAACCGGCCAGCCTGCGCCAGCGGTTCTAGCGCTGCGCACGTCGTCGGGTTCGCGCAGCCGACGCTCCAGTCAGCACGGTGGGTGAACAGCGCCCCGGCGCACCCGCTGATAGACCATGGCTGCACGAGCCTCAGTCCCAAAACGTCGCGGTGTCGAGCGAGTCGCCCACGGTGTCTTGCGCCCAATCAAAGCCATCGCCGACAAGGTCCCCGGCCTGTCCGCCCAGGTCGACGACCTGATCGCCGACCCACCCTCCGACCTCAGACCCGGCAAACCCACCGACCACGCCGCCCAGCGCCGCCCCGACGGCGGTCCCAGCCCCTGGAAACAGGGCCGTGCCGACTGCTCCACCAGCCCAGGCCCCCGCTTGTGCGCCCGCCCAAGCCCCGGCTGTGGTGGTGACACCAACTGTGAGGCTGCGACCCACCCGTTCATCGCCCGCATACGACTCACTGCGCTGCCACTCGCTCCTCGTCGCGCTCGCGAAGGTGAGGCCAAGCCCGATTCGATCCAAGACCTTCCCCGTGGTCGACCAGCCCTGGACCGCATGTGAGGTCTCGAGGTCTCGGGGGAATGGCCGGGCCGTGGCGCTGTAGTCCACCTCCAGCACCCATGACGTGGTCGTCGAACCCGTAAAGGTCAGCAGGTCGTATCCGTAGAGAGCTCGGTCGAAGGCATCGTTGTCCTTCGGGGGTCGCAAGCCAAACCAGTCATCGAGGATGGTGCCTAGCGGATCGACGCGCCACCGTGTCGGGCGATACTCATCGGTAGTAGCAGGTTGGCTGACGCGAGCGGGAGTCGGCGCGATTCGCGGCCCATGGAGCGCGGCCATGGCATCTGCGCAAGCTAAATCGAGAGCGTCCCGTTCGGCCAGGAAGGCACTCAGGTCGGCATCTTTGATCCACGCACTCGCCAGCCGGTCAAGCTGCTCGGCGTAACCCCACAACACGTCCCGCAGCGCTCGGACGCGGGCCACCTGGGTGACGGCGCGGTGCCACGGATCGTCCATCGCGCCGATCAGCATCTCGCCCTCGGGGGCCCGGTATGCCGTGTGCAACGGCAGCCACGCTGACCTCACCGATGTGGCGGTGGCCTGCGCGCCCAGGGCCGCCGACACCAATTCGCTGGCGGCGCACCGCACCCGCGAGCCGTCATCGACGACTGCTGAACCCCACTGCCCGCCTGCGCTCTGCATACCCACCCCTGGTGTGATCGCCGATGTCGTGACGACGAGTAGACCTCAGGGTCAAGATGGCCGGAATTGATCGTCCACAGCGTGGGCCGATGTGGACAGGCGGAACGGCTAGTCGACTTGGTAGGACTCCCGCGCGAGGCTGAATCCGGCGGTACCGGTGGTGTCACGGCAGGAGATGCCGGTGCTCTCGCTGCTGCAGAGGATGGCACCCAACTGCATCTTCTGCCCGTAGTTGAGCACGGCCAAGTCAGTGCCTTCGACGTTCTCTGTGGTGCCGACGCCATCAGCGGCCCACCACCCACCAAGTCCGATAGCCGCCTGTCCGCGGATGGTTTCCGAGGTGCATGTCCAGGCTGCCGTTTGACCCTCCAGCGCGGTGATCGCATCAGCACCGTCTGCGGTGCAGTCACCGAGCACCTGATCTGACATGTCCTCGGCGGCGGGCTCGAAGCTCTTGTTGGCAATCTGGCAGACGGCCGACCCGACCCGCAGCACGCACTGAATGTTGCCCGAGGGCATCACAAAGCTGGCCTGATCACCGGTGATCAAGATCGTGTCATCGCCCGCGATCTGCACCGAACGCGGCTCGGGTTCAGCGGAATCGGTCGACGAGTCGCTGTCGCCGGAGTCGGCCTGCCCCCCGAGTCCTGGGCGGAGTCGGTCGTCTTACCCTCACCCTCGCCCTGACCGTCGACATTCGACCCGTCAGCGGCGGTGGACTCAGGTGCCACCGTCGGCGCGTCGTCCGAGCATCCCGCTGCCGTCAGGATCACGGAAGTCAAGGCAAACGCAAACGCAGCCTTAACGGCAGGGAATCGAGCGTGACGAGATCTCACAGATAGTCCTTTCGCATGTGACCGCTCACTCTAGCGATGTCCGTTATCAGACCGTGATCTTCGGTGAGAGGGAAGCCAACAGCGCGGGTATGCCGCTTCGATGCAGATCGTTGACGATCGACCGCGCGATCCACCCGGGTCCGGCCAGCTGCATTAGCACTACCCCAGGTGAAGCGTGTGGCATCGGGCTGCGGCCGCCCCCGGCATACGTCATCGAGTCCAGGCAGCGCCGCCCTGCCAGCGCGGCAAAACCGCTGCGCGCCGGGGCACCGAGATCGAGAGTCTCGATGAGCACGGGCTGGCCCTCGGCATACACCTCGGTGTGCTGCACAAGGGCTCCGCCATCCTCACCGCTGCGCCCGCAGACGACCGTTTCGCGCAGCGCCAACGCGCCCCCGATGCCGATTCGCGCGGCGGTCTTGCGGGTGACCCGCGCACCCGCGGCCACCACAAACGGCAGACCGAGCCAGGTCAGGTGCGCATCATCCTCCACGGTCACGTCGACCGACCAGGCTGCCGACCCGCCGTCCATGTCGTAGGCCACGGTTCCCGCCGTGTCGATGATCTCGAGATCGACCCCAGCCCCGACGACGATCTCGATCCGGATGTTGTCTCCGGCCAACAACAGGGCGACAACCGAGACCACGGCGACCCTTGCGCTCGACCCATCGCGGTCGATCAGCCGCGGCGCAAAGGCACCGTGCGTCAGTCGGACGTCAAGGTGCCGGCCGATCGCGGACCGGCGGACCTCAATGCGCGTGGTCGGATGCGTCATGAGCGTGCGAGTGCGGAGCCATCGGGCCGGGATCGACGGGTGTGTGCTCACCAGTCCGGGATCGGTGCAGCACGTCAAGGGTCCACGCGGCCAGTGAGGCGATGCTGCGGGGATCGTTTCGCGACAGGCACAGCACTGGGCCCCCGTCGCGCTCGGCGGTGGCGTCGGCCAACATCTGCGGCACATCCACGCCGACGTACGGCGCGAGGTCGGTCTTGTTGATGACCAATAGGTCGGCGCGCGCGATGCCGGGGCCGCCTTTGCGGGCCACATCACCCCCGCCGGCCACGTCGAGCACGAAGATCTGAGCGTCGACCAGCGCGGGGGAGAAGGTCGCCGTGAGGTTGTCGCCACCGGACTCCACGAGCACCAGATCGAGGCCGGTGAAGTCTGCCTCGAGGTCTTCGACGGCCAGCAGGTTGGCGGTGACGTCGTCCCGGATCGCCGTATGCGGGCAGGCGCCCGTCTGCACCGCGCGGATCCGCTCGGGGTCGAGCACCCCGGCCGCGCGCAAGAAGCGCGCGTCCTCGTCGGTGTAGATGTCGTTGGTCACCACGCCGAGGCGGAGCTGGTCGGACAGTTCCCGACAGAGCAGCGCGATCAGTGAGCTCTTGCCCGTGCCGACGGGGCCGGCGACGCCGAGGCGAAACGATCGGGTGGACTCAGGCATGGAACAACCTCCGGGAAGCGTGGGCGTGGTCGGCGACGTAAGCATCGAGCAGCGGTAACGATCGGCTGGGCATGTCCGCGGGGTCGCGCAGGTGCGTGACTGTCTCGACGACCTGGGCGATCTCGGGCTGCAGTTCAAGCACCCACGCGGTCACCTCCAGCGGGTCCAGCGGCAGCAGTTTGAGTGCCGCGGCCGTGATGCTTTGGACGTCGTCGTAGGCGATCAGCAGCGCGAGATCTCGGGCTGGCAGGTCGGTGATCGCGGCGATGACGCCGAGCACCACGGGGCGTGGGTAGCGCAGATCGGTGCGGGCACCACGGGGCCCGATCGCGTCCGGGTTGGTCTGCTCGGGCCAGACCCGGCGAGCCACTCGGGCGTATCCGCGGCCCAGTCGGTCGGCGGCTTCGCGTTGCCCGGGGCTGGGAGTGCGGGCCTGCCAGGCGAGCGTCACCGCGTCCAGCCCTCCGGACGTGCCCTCCCACCAAGTATGCCGGGCGATCACGGCCGCGGCCGCCTCGGTCGTCGTGAGCGTCCGCAGCCGGTCCCGGACGTAGCCGAGGAGCTGAGCAGGCGGCATACCGGCCAGCAGCATCGGCTCCAAGCCGGCCGAATGGGCGTGCGACCCCGTCGGCAACCGGGCATCGGCCAGCAGAAGCCGGATCAGTGATGCGGTGTCGGTGGAAGGCACCGTCTAGAACATCGAATACAACTGAGCCATCGGCAGCGACTGCGCCGGATCGGGCTCGATGAGGTCGCCGTCGACGGTGATCGCAAAGGTCTCCGGGTTGACCTGGATGTCCGGCAGCGTGTCGTTGTTGCGCATCGCCGCCTTGCCGACCTCGCGGGTGTCGGCCACCGCCACCAACCGCCGACGCAGGCCGAGAGTGTCGGCGAGGCCGTCTTCGAGCGCGGCCGGAGCCACGAAGGACACGGACAGATCGGCCCCGATGGCGTCACCGAAGGTCGGGCGCATCAGCACCGGTTGCGGCGTCGGGATGGAGGCGTTGGGGTCTCCGAGGGCGCCCCACACGATCAACCCGCCCTTGATGACCACGGAGGGCCGGACGCCGAAGAATGCCGGGTCCCACAGCACCAGGTCAGCCATCTTGCCGGCCTCGACCGAGCCGATTTCGGAGTCGATGCCGTGCGCGATGGCTGGATTGATGGTGTATTTCGCCACATATCGCCGGGCGCGCTCGTTGTCGGCTGGCATCGCGGCCCCGAGCGAGCCGCGTTGCGCCTTCATCACGTGCGCGACCTGCCAGGTGCGGGTGATGACCTCCCCGATCCGGCCCATCGCCTGGGAGTCCGAGGAGGTGATCGACATGGCCCCGATGTCGTGCAGCACGTCCTCGGCGGCGATGGTCGTGCCGCGGATGCGCGACTCGGCGAAGGCCAAATCCTCGGGCACATTGGCGTTGAGGTGGTGGCAGACCATCAGCATGTCGAGGTGCTCGGCGACGGTGTTGACCGTATGCGGCAGGGTCGGGTTGGTCGATCCTGGGATGATCATCGCTTCGCCTGCGACCTTGACGATGTCGGGCGCGTGCCCGCCGCCGGCGCCCTCGGCGTGGAACGCGTGGATGGAACGCCCGCCGATCGCGGCCAGCGTCGACTCGAGGTAGCCAGCTTCGTTGAGGCTGTCGGAGTGCAGTGCAACCTGCAGTCCCCATTCGGCGGCACCGCGCAGGGCCGTGTCGATGGCCGCAGGTGTCGAGCCCCAGTCTTCGTGCACCTTGTAGCCTCCGGCACCACCGAGGGCCTGCTCCTGCAGCGCTGGCATACTGGCGGTGTTGCCCTTGCCGAAGAGCAGCACGTTTATCGGGATGGCGTCCACAGCGCGGTGCATCTGCGCGAGATGCCACGCGCCGGGGGTGACGGTCGTGGCCTTCGAGCCTTCGCTGGGCCCAGTGCCGCCGCCGGCGATCGTGGTGATGCCAGTGGCCAGCGCCTCGTGCATTTGCGAGGGGGAGAGCAGGTGCACATGCACATCCATCGCGCCCGCGGTCAAAATCTTGCCCTCGCCGGCGATCACGTCGGTGGAGGCACCAATGGCCAGGTCAGGGTGCACGCCGTCGGCGATATCGGAGTTCCCGGAGCGACCAAGTGCCACGATTCGTCCGTCGCGGATGCCGACGTCGGTGCGCACGATGCCCCACCAGTCGAGCACGACCACGTTGGTGATCACGGTGTCGAGAGCGCCGTCGGCCCTGGTCACCGATCCTTGAGCCATCGATTCGCGGATGGATTTGCCCCCGCCGAAGACCGATTCCTCGCCGCCCACGGTCAGGTCCTGCTCGACCTCGATCCACAGGTCGGTGTCCGCCAGCCGGATCTGGTCACCGGTCGTCGGTCCGTACAACGCGGCATACGCGCGTCTGCTGATCTCAACCACGGTCGCCGCCTTCGCTCGGATCTCCGGTCGATTTGCCTCGCTGGATGCCGGGCACGAGTCGTTTGCCACGCAGCGCCACGGCGGCGACTTCGCGGGAGGCCCCGGGCTCGAAGCGTTGCGACGTGCCCGAGGGTACATCGAGGCGGAACCCCTGGGCGGCCTCCCGGTCGAAGTCCAGCGCGCTGTTGGCGTCCGGAAGGTGCAGGTGAGAGCCGATCTGGACCGGCCGGTCGCCGGTGTTGACCACCACGAGGGTGAGTCGTTCGTCCTCGCTGCGATCGGCATTCAGCGCAATAGTGCCCTCGGCGACGCGCACGGCACCTGGTCCCTGGAATGCAGTAGCCATAACCGTCCTCAGTTGATCGGGGTATGCAGCGTGACGAGTTTGCGTCCGTCGGGGAACGTTGCCTCGATCTGGACGTCGTGCAGCATCTCGGGCACGCCCTCCATCACCTGATCGCGAGTCAATACCTCGCGGCCGGTGGACATCAGATCGGTGACGTTCGCACCCTCCCGGGCCCGCTCGATGACCCAGGTGCTCAGCAGAGCGACGGACTCCGGGTGATTGAGCTTCACGCCGCGCTCGAGCCGGTCGCGGGCCACCATGCCCGCTACGGACAGCAACAGCTTCTCGGTATCACTAGGGGTCAGCTTCACGTCTGCGTACCTTCCGTCGTGCCGGTCTGCCTCCGGGCGTGCTCAGTATGCCGCAGCCACGTTTCGCCTGGATGACTCGCCGCTGCCGCGATGTCTGGACGACACGCCGAGGAATTCCGGCTCAGCCGTGCACGTGCGCGCTGTAGCCGCTCAGGTCGGGCGTGTCGTCGGCCTATTGGTCGGGGCTGGAATATCTTCTTGCGAGTGAGCGCTCACTCATTTACGATGCGACGTATGCCGACCCGCGCTCCCGCGATGAAACCTGACCAGCGCCGTGCTCACCTGCAGAGCGCGACGGTCACCGTGCTGCGCCGCAGCGGCATGGCGGCCACCACCAAGGAGATAGCGGCTGAGGCTGGCGTTGCCGAGGGCACAATCTTCCGCGTCTTTGAGACCAAAGACGACCTGATCCAGTCGGCACTGGTCACGGCGTTCGACCCTGCTCCGCTGCTCGCCCGACTCGGCGACATCGATCCGCAAGCACCGCTCCGGAAGCGCCTCGTGGCGATGGTCAGCGCCCACCAGGAGCACCTGACTGACCTCTTCGGCCTCATGGCGGCCGTCGGTATGGTGCGCCCTCCGGAGTCCTTGCGCGATCACGGCCACCAAGCCCACGGCGAAGCCCAAACCCAGGTCCACGACGCGATGGTGGCCCTCATCGAGCCGGACGCCGACCACCTCAACATGACTCCACACGAGTTGCTGCGCCTGCTGCGCATGCTCACCTTCGCCGGGAGCCACAAGCACATCGCCCACGGCGAACTCCTGCGCCCGCAGCAGATCGTCGACGTCCTGCTCGACGGCACCCTGCGGACGGAACCACAGCCATCTCAACCCTCGACCACCACACGAACGGCAGCCACACCATGCTGATCACACTCCTGCGCAGGCACCTCGCGCCATACCGGACCTTCATCGGCGTGCTGCTGGTGCTGCAGTTCGTTTCCACCCTGGCCTCGCTCTATCTGCCGAGCTTGAACGGGCGGATCGTCGATGAGGGCATCGCGGTGGGGGACACCGGGATGATCATCACCCTGGGCAGCCAGATGCTGATGTTCTCGATCGTGCAGATCGCCGTGACCGTGGCGGCCACCTATCTCGCGGCCCGGACGGCGTCCGGGATGGCCCGTGACCTGCGCGGCAACGTCTTCGACCGGGTCAGTTCGTTCAGCGCCCAGGAGGTCAATACCTTCGGCGCGCCGACACTGATCAGCCGTTCCACCAACGATGTGACCCAGGTGCAGACCGTGACCTTCATGGGGCTCTCGCTCATGATCACTGTGCCGATCATGATGATCGGCGGCATCATCATGGCGCTGCGCGAAGACGCGGGCCTGGCCTGGCTGATGGCTGTGGCGGTGCCGCTGCTGGCGATCTGCATCGGGCTCATTCTGCGCAAGATGGTGCCGCAGTTCGGGATCATGCAAAAGTCCGTCGACCTGGTCAACCGGGTGCTGCGTGAGCAGATCACCGGCGTGCGAGTGGTGCGTGCCTTCGTGCGCGAGGACCAAGAGGAAGCACGATTCTCCGAGGCCAACACGCAGTACACCGGGGCGGCGCTGGCCGTAGGCAAGTTGATGGCGATGGTCTTCCCGATCGTCACGATGGTCCTCAACGGCTCGAGCGTGGCGGTGCTGTGGTTCGGTGCGCGCCGCGTCGAGGACGGAGAGATGCAGGTCGGGTCGTTGATCGCGTTCATGGCCTACCTGATGTTTGTGCTGATGTCGGTGATGATGGCGACCTTCATGGCCACGATGATTCCGCGGGCTGCGGTGTCGGCGGGCCGGATCATGGAGGTGCTCTCCACGGACACCAGTGTGGTCGATCCGGTGGACCCCGCTCCCATTCCCGAGGGTCCGGTCACCGTCGAGTTCGACGGCGTCGAGTTCCACTATCCAGGAGCCGACGCGCCGGTGTTGTGCGACATCTCTTTCGTCGCCCATCCGGGTCAGATGACCGCTTTGATCGGCTCGACCGGGTCGGGCAAGACCACCGCGATCTCCCTGGTCACGCGGTTGTATGACGTCACATCCGGAACCGTGAGATTTAACGGTGTCGATGTGCGCGAGGCCGCGCTGGAAGACCTCTGGTCCAAGGCCGGGATCGTCCCGCAGAAGCCGTATCTGTTTTCCGGGACGGTGGCCTCCAACCTGCGCTACGGCAACCCAGAGGCCACCGACGATGAGTTGTGGGAGGCGCTGAGGGTCGCGCAAGCCGATGACTTCGTGGCCGCGATGACCGGTGGTCTCGACGCGTCAATTTCCCAGGGCGGCACCACGGTTTCCGGTGGTCAGAGACAGCGACTCGCCATTGCCCGGGCGCTGGTCAAGCACCCCGAGGTCTACGTCTTCGACGACTCGTTCTCGGCGCTCGACGTTGCCACCGATGCTCGGTTGCGCGCTGCCCTGACCTCCCTCACCGCCACTTCGACCGTGCTGGTCGTGGCCCAACGGGTCTCCACGATCATCGCCGCCGACCAGATCATCGTGCTCGAGGACGGCCGTGTGGTCGGGCGTGGGACGCACGACGAATTGCTTGCCAGCAACACGACATACCAAGAAATTGTGTCCTCCCAGATGAGTGTGGAGGTCCTCTGAGATGGCTGAAGGTGTGAAGTCGGCAGAGGAGAAGGCGGCCGAGGCGCGGCGCGGGCCGCCCATCCAACGGCGCGGTCCCGCCGCGGGCATCGGGGTGCCGGTGGAGAAGGCGATGAACTTCCGCGGCTCGGCGATGCGGCTACTGGGGATGTTGCGCCCCGATCGCGCGTTGCTGCTCGGGGTTTTCGTGATGACCAGCATCTCGGTGGTGCTTACCGCCGTCGGGCCGCTGATCCTGGCGCGAGCGACCGACCTGATCTTCGCGGGGGTCTTCAGTGCCCGTCTCGAGCTCGGCACCACTCAGGAACAGGCCGTCGCCGGTCTGCGTGAGCGTGGCAACGACACGCTGGCCGACATTCTCGCCGCGATGGACTACGTCGTGCCTGGTCAGGGCATCGACTTCCCGGCTGTGGGCGACGTGCTGATGCTGGCATTGGCGCTCTACGTGATGGCCTCTCTCTTGGCGTGGGCTCAAGGTCGGCTGCTGGTCGTGGTCGTCAACCGCGCCGTCTTCGGGTTGCGCCGCAGCGTCGAGGAAAAGCTCAACCGGCTGCCACTGCCCTACTTCGACTCCCAGCCTCGCGGTGAAGTGCTGAGCCGGGTCACCAACGACATCGACAACGTCGCCCAAAGCCTGCAGCAGAGCCTCAGCCAGTTGCTGACTTCGCTGCTGACGGTGGTGGCGATGGTCGTGATGATGTTCATCGTCTCGCCACTGCTGGCCATCGTGGCGCTGATCACGATTCCGCTGGTCATGGGCGTGACGGCGCTGATCGGCAAGCGCGCACAAGGCCTGTTCGTCCGGCAGTGGAGGCACACCGGTGAGGTCAACGGCATCGTCGAGGAGTCCTTCACCGGCCACGAGCTCATCCAGGTCTTCGGGCGTCGCCGCGAGTCGCGGACGTCGTTCAACACCTCCAACGACGAGTTGTACGCCGCCAGCTTCGGTGCGCAGTTCGTCTCCGGTTTGATCATGCCCTCGGTGATGTTCATCGGGAACCTGAACTACGTGGTGATCGCGGTGCTCGGCGGGCTGCGGGTGGCCAGCGGATCGCTGAGCCTCGGTGAGGTGCAGGCGTTCATTCAGTATTCGCGCCAGTTCACCCAGCCGCTGACCCAGGTGGCGTCGATGGCCAACCTGATGCAATCGGGCGTGGCCTCGGCCGAGCGGGTGTTCGAGGTCTTGGACGCTCCGGAACAGGACGTCGAGGTTGAAACGCCAGCGGTGATCGAGTCCCCGCGTGGGCGGGTGTCTTTCGAGGATGTCTCGTTCTCCTACGACCCCGCCCAGCCGCTGACCGAAGACCTCGACCTGTGCGTCGAGCCCGGTCAGACCGTGGCCATCGTCGGGCCCACCGGGGCTGGCAAGACCACGTTGGTCAACCTGTTAATGCGCTTCTACGAGTTGAACTCCGGCCGGATCACCCTGGACGGCATCGACATCACCGACCTCACCCGGCACGATCTGCGCTCGCGGGTCGGGATGGTCTTGCAGGACGCCTGGCTGTTTAAGGGCTCGATCCGGGACAACATCGTCTACGGCCGGCCCGAAGCGGGTGAGGAAGAGGTGCTGGAGGCGGCGCGCGCGACATACGTTGATCGGTTTGTGCACTCCCTGCCCGATGGCTACGACACCGTGCTGGACTCCGAGGGTGGCAGCGTCTCGGCGGGGGAGCGGCAGTTGATCACGATTGCCCGGGCCTTCTTGACCAACCCGGCGCTGCTGATCCTGGACGAGGCCACGTCGTCGGTGGACACCCGCACGGAGGTGTTGTTGCAGCACGCGATGAATGCGCTGCGGGCCGATCGCACCTCGTTTGTGATCGCCCACCGGCTCTCGACCATCCGTGACGCTGACGTGATCTTGGTGATGGAGGCCGGGCGGATCGTCGAGCAGGGCACCCACGAGGCGCTGTTGGAGGCGGACGGGGCTTACGCGGCGCTATACCGATCCCAGTTCGCTGCCCCCGCCGAGGCCATCTAGCCCCGGCCCCCAACCTCGCCACCCCCAGCCACAAAGTTGACCTCCAGCGCGCTATTAAGCGCTCGAAGTAGCAACGAGTGGCTGGGGGTGGCGGGCGTGAGGGCGGGGTGGCTGGGGGGTGCGAGGGTTAGCCCTGGCGGATGCCGTCGAGGTAGACCTCGAGTTTTTCGTCGTAGAAGCAGACCAGGCCAGCCACCGGAGCGCACTCTCGGGTCGGGAAGTCGTAGGACCAGGCCAGATCGGCATACCTCTCGCCGTTGACCTCGACCGACCAGTAGCCGGTGGTGATGCCCTTATACGGACACTGCGTCCGGGTGTCCGAGGGCTGCAGCTGCTCCCAGACGACGTCGGTGCGCGGCAGATAGAACCGCGGCGGCAAACCGGTCTCCAGCAAGACCACCGGCGACGTCGAGTCCGCGATAACCACCCCGTCCTTCTCGACCCGCACGTGCCGAGAAGATCGCAGCGAGTCGACCCGGACGTAGGGACTGCGCGGATGCAGGAAGACTTCTTCGTCCTCCTCGAACCACGCATCCATGGCGTCCCACTCGAAGCGGTATGTCGCACCAAGCCCGTCGATGGCTGCGTCCGTGATCAGCCGGGCCGCTTGGTCGACGCGCCGGTCACCGTGCACGAGCGACTGGACACTCGACATACCTTGAGCGGTTTTACGCTGGCGGCCGGAGCCCTCGAGCACCGACGTGTCGACGTCAGCGGCCGGGATGTAGAACTCCGGATAGTAGGGGTGCTCCCACACGTACATGGCCCGCAGCGTGTCGAGCACCGTGACCCCGTCGAAGACCCCGCGCACTCGCCGGGCGACCGGAGCCGTGTGATTGCGGGACACCGGCGATCCGGGGTATCGACCAGGCTGGGTGGAGTCGGCGGCGGGTCGGTCATCGGCAGGGCTCATGGAAGAAGAAAGACAACGCAGCCGGGCGGGTATTCCGCTCCGGCGCAACGTGCACTACGCCGCGTCGGTTACGGTGTGCCGGAAGTCCCCGTCGGAGTCGCGACGAATCCGCGACACGAGGGCTACAGCAAGGAGTCAACGCGTGCCAACCACACTCGTCATCGTCGAGTCACCGGCCAAAGCCAAGAAGATCGGTGAATTCCTCGGCAAGGACTACCAGGTCGACGCCAGCGTCGGGCACATCCGCGACCTGCCCAACCCCAGCGAGTTGCCGCAAGACATGAAGAAGGGCCCCTACGGCCGCTTCGCCATCAACGTCGACGACGGGTTCGATCCCTATTACGTGGTCGATGGGGACAAGAAGAAGAAGGTGGCCGAGCTCAAGCGCGCTCTCAAGGACGCGGACGAACTGCTCCTGGCCACTGATGAGGACCGTGAGGGTGAGGCGATTGCCTGGCACCTGCTCGAGGTGCTCAAGCCCAAGGTCCCGGTCAAGCGGATGGTCTTCCACGAGATCACCAAAGAGGCCATCCAGCGCGCGGTGAACGAAACCCGCGACATCGACATCCAGATGGTCGATGCACAAGAAACGCGGCGTGTGCTCGACCGCCTCTATGGGTATGAGGTGTCGCCTGTGCTGTGGCGCAAGGTCAAGCAGGGGCTGTCGGCCGGCCGGGTGCAGTCCGTGGCCACCCGGATGGTCGTGGAGCGTGAGCGCGAGCGGATGGCCTTCCGGTCGGCGTCTTATTGGGACGTCGAAGGGGAGTTTGCGCCCTCGTCCAATTCCGGCCAGGCCTTTGTCGCGAAGCTGACCGGGGTCGATGGGGCCAAGGTTGCCAGCGGACGTGACTTCAATGACCTGGGGGAGCTCAAGACTGCGGGCGCTCGCCATCTCGACGCGGCGCTGGCGACGGCAATCGCCGAGGCCATGCCGCAGGCGCAGGTCGCCGTCCGTGAGGTGTCGGAGAAGCCCTACACCCGCCGTCCGTCGGCCCCGTTCACGACATCGACGCTGCAGCAGGAAGCCAGCCGCAAGCTGCGTCTCAATAGCCAAAGCGCGATGCGGACGGCTCAGCGGCTGTACGAGAACGGCTACATCACCTATATGCGGACGGACTCGACCACGTTGTCGGGCTCGGCGATCAGCGCGGCCCGCGGACAGGCCCGGGATCTCTACGGCGCCGAATACGTGCCCGAGGCCCCACGGACCTACGGCAAGAAGTCCAAGAACGCCCAGGAAGCTCACGAGGCCATCCGCCCCGCTGGGGATTCTTTCCGCACGCCGGCCCAGGTCGCAGGGGAGTTGCGCGGCCAGGAGTACGCGCTCTACGAATTGATCTGGAAACGCACCGTGGCCTCGCAGATGGCCGACGCCCGTGGGTCGACTGCGAGCGTCAAACTCGGTGCGACGTTGCCGTCGGGCACGGGGGCTGGCGGCTCGGGCGTCTCGGACGCCGAGTTTTCGGCGAGCGGCACGGTCATCACCTTCCGGGGGTTCCTCGCAGCATACGAAGAAGGCCGCGATGAAGATCGTCATGGCCGCAACGAGGCTGAGTCGGAGCGCCGACTGCCGAAGCTGTCCGAGGGTGTCGACCTCGACACCCTGCGCGCCGAAGCCCAAGGCCATCAGACCAACCCGCCCGCTCGCTATACCGAGGCGACGTTGGTCAAGGCGCTGGAGGAGAAGGGGATCGGACGACCCTCGACGTATGCCGCCACGGTCGGCACGATCCAAGACCGCGGCTATGTGCGCACACGAGGATCGGCGCTCATCCCGACCTGGTTGGCGTTCGCGGTCACCCGGCTGCTCGAGTTGCACTTCTCGCGGTTGGTC
Source organism: uncultured Actinomycetota bacterium (assembly GCA_963803695.1). Classification (GTDB taxonomy): domain Bacteria; phylum Actinomycetota; class Actinomycetes; order Actinomycetales; family Dermatophilaceae; genus Ornithinicoccus. The sequence continues at coordinate 184,048 of CAWDNY010000007.1, read as the reverse complement.
GACTACGACTTCACTGCCTCCATGGAAGAAGACCTCGATGCGATCGCTCGCGGCGATGAACAGCGCGTGGCGTGGCTGCAGCGGTTCTACTTTGGCGACGAAGCCAAGGACAGCGAGGGCCTGCGCGCCCTGGTCCAAGACCTCGGCGACATCGACGCCCGGGGCGTCTCGACCATCGAGATCGGCGAGGGCATCGTGGTGCGGGTGGGGCGCTATGGCCCCTACGTCGAAGACACCAACAACGAGGGCGAGCCCAAGCGGGCGAGCATCACCGACGACATTGCCCCGGATGAGATGACGGCCGAGAAGGGCCGCGAACTGCTGGAGAGTGCGGCCGACGATGGTCGCGTGCTGGGCCAAGACCCGGCCACCGGACGCGACATCGTGGCCAAGGCCGGACGATACGGCCCCTACGTCACCGAGGTCATCTCCGACCCGGACGACGAGGCCACGGGTGCGGCGGCCGCGGGCGGGGATGGCGGCACGGGACCCAAGAAGCCGACCAAAAAGGCCGCCAAGGCCAAGCCGCGCACGGGCAGTCTCTTCAAGGACATGGACCTGTCGTCGATCGAGTTGGACACCGCGCTCAAACTGCTGAGTTTGCCGCGCGTGGTGGGTGCCGATCCGGAGTCCGGTGAGGAGATCACCGCGCAGAACGGCCGCTACGGGCCCTATCTGAAGAAGGGCACCGATTCGCGCTCGCTCGCCACCGAGGACCAGATCTTTGGTGTGACGCTCCAGGAGGCGCTCGCGATCTACGCCCAGCCCAAGCAGCGCGGGCGGGCCGCAGCGCCGCCGCTGAAAGATCTCGGCAACGACCCGGTCTCGGAGAAGCCGGTGGTGGTCAAGGAAGGCAGGTTCGGTGCCTACGTCACCGACGGCGAGACCAACGCCACGTTGCGCAAAGACGACGACCCAGAGACGATCACGGCAGAGCGCGGGTTCGAACTGTTGGCAGACAAGCGTGCCAAGGGGCCGACCACCCGCAAGCGGACCGCCAAGAAGACCACCAAGAAGACGGCGGCCAAGAAGCGTGCACCCGCGAAGAAGGCCGCAACCAAGAAGGCCCAAGGCTCTGATCGGGAAGAGCCGAGCGTCCGTTAGATTCGGGCGTCGAGAAGGCGGATCGCAGGACTGCCTTCAAAGTCGAGCAGCGTGCGGTCGGCGGTCATCAAAGCGACGCGCTCGATCGCGGCTTGGGCGATCAGCAACCGGTCAAACGGGTCGGAATGAGGCAGACCCTCAATCGTGGAGATCGCCCAAGCATGAGGGGCGCGTACGTCGAGCCATTGCACACCGGCATCTTCCACTCGAACGATGATGTCGGAGGGGACCGTGAGTTTGCCGGATGCTTGCTTGATCGCCATCTCCCACAGGCTTGCCGTCGAGACCATGACGTCCGTCTGGCTGGAGATCGTCGCCCGCGCCTCGCGTCCGAGTTTGGGGTCATCTGCCAACAGCCACAGTGCGACGTGCGTGTCCAGCAGCATCACGAGCCGTCGAACATCGCGACGATGTCATCGTCCACGTCGTCGAAAGCGCCGTCGTCTTCGATGACGACCAACCCTTTCGCGGTGCCGAAAACGATGTCGGCTCGCTTGTGGGCAACGAGGTCTGCGATGGGCTTGCCGGCCCGGGCAATAGTCACACGCTCCCCAGACTCGACCCGCTCGAGGAGTTTTGACAGGCTCGACTTCGCCTCGTGAACGTTGACGATGGTGGTCATGTCGCCATATTACTGGACTAAGTCGGGCTAAGTCGAAGCGCCGACCTGGTCGCGATGGGCGGCGTGCCGGCGTTCGTCACCGTGAGATAGGGCCTGGTCGAGGTCGGCCATCAGGTCCTCGACGTTTTCGAGGCCGACGGACAGCCGCAACAACCCTTGCCCCGGACGCGCGTGGTCTTCGACCGGCCGGTGGGTGAGTGACGCGGGGTGCTGGATCAGGCTGTCGACCCCACCCAGCGACACCGCGTGCCCGATCAACGAGCACCGCTGCACGATCGAGCGCGCCTCCTCGTAAGAGGGCACTTCAAACGCCAGCACGGCCCCGCCGCCCGACATCTGACGACCGACCAACCGGCCAGGATCGCTGTCGTCGAGGCCCGGGTAGTGCACTCCAGTCACTCCGCCTTGCTGCTGCAGCCACGACGCCAGAACGCCGGCTGACTGCTGCTGAGCACGAACCCGCACGGGCAGGGTCTGCAATCCGCGATGCGCGGTATACGCCGCCATCGGGTGCAGGATGCCGCCGGTGATCGCTCGGACGCTGCGGACTCGCGCAATCCAGTCCTGGTCAGCGGCCATGACGCCAGCCAGCAGGTCGCCGTGACCGCCGATGAACTTGGTCGCCGAGTGCAGCACCAGGCGGGCTCCGTGGCTGAGTGGCTGCTGAAGCACCGGAGTGGCGAACGTGTTGTCCACCAGGACCGGCACGTCACCCGCCGCATCGACCACGGCGCGGATGTCGACGAGGTCCAGCGTGGGATTGGCGGGGGTCTCGACGATGACGAGGCCGGTGCGGTCGGTGATGGCGTCACGAACCTGTGCAGGCGTGGCCCAGGTGACCTGTGTGCCCAGCAAGCCGGTGGCCAGGATGTGGTCAGTGCCGCCGTAGAGCGGGCGGACGGCCACGATGTGCGGCGTGCCGGCAGCGACGCAGGACAACAGCACGGCCGACAGCGCGGCCATGCCGGAGGCGAAGGCGGCGGCGGCCTCGGCACCCTCCAGGTCGGCCAGGGCGTCCTCGAATCGGGCCACCGTCGGGTTCCAGAGGCGTTGATAGATGGCACTTTGGCCCGGCTGCAATGAGCCGCCGGTGGCCAGGTGCTCGTATGCCGATCCGCCGGCTTCGAGGTCAGGCACCGGGGAGGTGCTGGACAGGTCGATCGGGGGCACGTGCACACCCAACGCCGTGAGGTCCTCCCGGCCACCGTGGACGGACCGCGTATCGATGCTCAGACGTTCGTGAAACATAGACTGATGATGCAGAAAATACTGCGAACTCGCAAGCAAGACGAAGAAAATGCGCTCAACGACGGTAGTGAAAGACTTTTAGCATGATTGGCGACCCGCAGCCGAAGAAAGTCGCGACGGACCGCTATACGAAGGCGCCGGTGCCTGTGATGGCGCGACCGACGATCAGGGTGTTGATCTCGCGGGTGCCCTCGTAGGAATAGATCGCCTCGGCATCGGCGACAAAGCGTCCGACGTGGTGCTCGAGCAAAATCCCGTTGCCGCCGAGCACCTCGCGCGCCCAGCCGACGGTCTCGCGCATCCGGGCCGTCGTGAATGCCTTGGCCAGCGAGGCGTGCTCATCCCGGAGCAGCCCGGCATCCTGCAGTTGCGAGACCCGCGCACACATCGCGGTGGAGGCCGTCACGTTGGCCAGCATCTTGACCAGCAGATCCTGCACCAACTGGAAACTGGCAATCGGCTTGCCGAACTGCTCGCGCTTCTTGGTGTAGGCCAGCGCGTGCTCGTAGGCCCCACGCGAGCACCCAGTGGCCGCCCACGCCACGCCCATCCTGGTGACCTTGAGGACCTTGGCGGTGTCCTTGAAGGAGTTCGCCTCCGCGAGCCGGTTAGCCTCGGGCACGCGCACGCCAGTGAGCTCGATCTCGGCGTTGAGCACGGCTCGCAAGGCGATCTTGTCGCGCTGGATCTCAAAAGACATGCCCTCTGTGGCTTTCTCGACCACGAAGCCCTTGACCTGGTCGTCCTCGACATCGCGAGCCCAGATGATCACGAGGTCGGCGAAGGAGGCATTGCCGATCCACTTCTTCTGACCGTCGAGCACCCATTCGTCGCCGTCGCGTCGGGCGGTCGTGGCCAATCCGCCGGCGATGCCCGATCCGACGTCCGGCTCAGTCAGCCCAAACGCACCGATCGCGTCCATGCGGGCCATCGCTGGCAGCCAGCGCTCCTGCTGCTCCAGCGAGCCGCACAATGCGATCGAACCCATCGCCAACCCGCCGTGCACACCCATAAACGTCTCGATCGAGGAGTCGGTGCGGGCCATCTCCATCGCCACCATCCCGTCGAGCAACGCACTGCGACCGGGACACCCCGGCGCGTCGTACGGCAGGCCGGCGATCCCGAGCTGGGCCATACCTGGGATCAGCTCGTGAGGGAACTCCGCGCGCACCCAGTAGTCGTTGATGATGGGCTCGACCGCGGTGGTCATGAAGTCCCGCACTCGGGCCAGCAGTGCCCGGTCCTCGTCGTCGAGCAGCAACTCGAAGGCCAGGAAGTCCGAGTCCGGCGTGCTCTTCAGGGCGTTTGCGGGGTTCATCCATCGAGTATGCCGTGAGGCTTCAGGCACCAGTACACCTGCCGCTTCCGATGACGTCTGCATTGATCAGCCAATGCAGACGTCGGCGAAGGCGGCAGACGTTCCGGACACGCAAGGCTAGGCTGACCGGCATGGCGACCCACGCGCCCATCCCGGTGCCTCAGCCGCTCGACGCCACCGACCGCAAGCTCGTGCAGCTACTCGAAGCCGACGGCCGAGCCTCCAACGCGACCCTGGCGCGGGAAGCGGGCATTGCCGAGTCCACCTGCCTGGTGCGAGTGCGGGCCCTGCGCGAGCGTGGCGTCATCCGGGGGATCCACGCCGACATCGATCCGCACGCGGTCGGCCGCCCGGTGGAGGCGATGATCGCGGTGCGTTTTGGCGGTCACGTGCGCAGTCATTTCGAGCAATTCCGCGATGAGGTGCCCGCGCTGCCAGGGGTGCGCGCGGCATACCACGTCTCCGGTGCCAACGATTATGTCGTGCTCGTTGCTGCGGAATCCGCGGATGCCTTGCGGGATTTCGTGCTTGACCACCTGACGAGCCGTCCCGGCGTGCTGCACGCCGAGAGCTCGCTGATCTTCGAGTCGTTGCGCGGCCAGGGCACGCTGACCTGATGGCCGAGGTGGACCTGGATCTCGAGCATGTCGCGGCTCAGGCACACGTCGTGAGGGAGAACGAAGACATCGCCAAGGTCATGGCGGCGCGAAAGAGCCTCTCTCGTTTCTTGATGGCCTATCGCGGGGCGCTGGAAGAAATGCTGACGAAGATCAAAATCCTCAAGGACGAGTTCGAGATGGTGCACGACTACTCGCCTATTGAGCACGTCAGCTCGCGGATGAAATCTCCGGAGAGCATCATGGCCAAGGCTGATCTGCGTGGTTTGGCACGCGACCCAAGCGTCATCCGAGACAACATCTTCGACATTGCCGGCATCCGGATCACCTGCTCCTTCATCTCCGATATCTACACGCTGGCCGACATGCTGACCAACCAAAAGGACGTCGAAGTCCTGCAGGTCAAGGACTACGTCGCCACCCCCAAACCCAACGGCTATAAGAGCCTGCACCTCATCCTCAGCGTGCCCGTATTCTTGTCCGATCGCGTCGAAGAGGTGCCAGTCGAGCTCCAGATCCGCACGGTGGCGATGGACTTCTGGGCCAGCTTGGAGCACAAGATCTATTACAAGTTCGACCGCGACGTGCCGGCGCACATCGTGGCCGAGTTGAGGCAGGCCGCGGACGTCGCGAACAGCCTGGATCAGAAGATGGAGCGCCTGCGCACCGAGGTCAATTCGCTACAGACTTGACCCTCACGCTACGTGAGCGCTCACCGTGGTCTCCATGATTGCAACGCGGAAGGAAATGCAGAGGCAGCGTATGCGGATGCTCACCGTGGGCCAGGTGGCCGCCGACTTCGGTGTCACCGTGCGGACGCTGCACCACTTCGACGAGGTCGGCTTGTTGGAGCCCTCGGAGCGCAGCCATGCGGGCTATCGGCTCTACACCGACGACGACCTGACGCGGCTGCGCCAGATCGTGGCCTATCGGCGTTTGGGGTTCAGCAATCCGACGTGTTGAGCCATCTGCAACGCCAACGCGAGGCGGTCAGTCAGCGACTCGCAGAGTTGGACTCGCTGGCCCACGCATTGGATCGAGCCATGGAGGCGGAAGTGAGCGGATACCAGATCACCAAAGAAGAGCAGCGTGAGATCTTCGGCGAAGGTTTCAGCGATGAGTATGCCGACGAGGCGAAGGCGCGATGGGGCGAGAGCGACATGTGGGCCCAGTCTCGGAGCCGGACCAAGCGCTATACCAAGCAGCAGTGGCAGCAGGTCAAGGCCGAGACCGACGAGATCAACGGTGCGTTCATTGGGCTGTTGACTTCTGGCGAGCCTGCCACCGGGCAGGCCGCGATGGACGTGGCCGAACGCGCCCGTATGCAGATCCACCAGTGGTTCTACGACTGCGGGCCGCAGATGCACGACAACCTGGCGCAGATGTACCTCAGCGACCCGGGATTCACCGCGACGTATGAGGACCAGGCAGTCGGTCTCGCGCGGTTCGTGCACGACGCCATCCAGGCCAACGGTGCCCGCCTGGCCTGAGGCTGGCTGTGGATTCTCCACGGAGCGTCAGTGGCGTGTCTTACGCTGACCCCCATGTCCCTGACGACGACCCCATCGCCTCAGGGGCATGAGGGTGTCGGTGTGTTCGTTGCCTTCGAGGGCGGTGACGGGGCGGGCAAGTCCACCCAGATCCGGCTGCTGAGCGAGGCTCTGCAACGCAGTGGGCACGACGTGCTCGTGACCCGAGAGCCCGGTGGCACCGAGGTGGGCGTGGCCATCCGCCAAGTGGTGCTGCACGGGGAACACGTCGATGCTCGTGCCGAAGCCCTGCTCTTTGCCGCCGACCGGGCACATCACGTGGCGACGGTGATCCGGCCCGCCCTGGGGCGTGGGGACATCGTGCTCTGCGACCGATACCTGGACTCCTCGATCGCCTACCAGGGGGTAGCGCGCGAGATGAAGCCGCAGGAGATTTCTGACCTGTCGATGTGGGCAACGCGCGGGCTCCTGCCTGACCTGACGGTGCTCTTGGACATCAGCGCCGAGCAAGGTCGCGTCAGGCGTGGGGCGGTGCACGACCGGGTGGAGTCCGAGGACGACACGTTCCACGACCGGGTGCGGCAGGGGTTCCTGGGCCTCGCCGCGCAGAGTCCGGAGCGCTACCTCGTGCTCAACGCCTCGCGCGGCAAGCAGCAGTTGCACCGCGCCATCGCCTCGCGAATGGAATCTGTCGTGAAGGGCACCTCATCCGTGAAGGGGGCCTCATCGTGAGCGTCTTCGACCAACTCGTCGGGCAGGACCGTGTCGTGGCGGTGCTTGAAGGCCGCGTCGCAGAGCCCTTCGGCCATGACCCATTCGTGGTTGCTCACCGGGCCGCCGGGGTCGGGGCGATCCGTCGCTGCCCGAGCCTTCGCCGCGGCCCTGCAATGTGAAGTCACCGCTGACCCGGGGTGTGGCGTCTGCAACGCCTGCCGGACCACCTTGCTGGGCAGTCACCCGGACGTGACGGTCGTGGCCACCAACGAGACCTTCATCCGCGTCGACCAAGCGCGCGCTCTGGCCCTCGCGGCCGCATCACAGCCCGTGTCGGGCCGCTGGCGTGTCTTCATCATCGAAGACGCCGACCGGCTCAACGAGCAGGCCGCCGACGCCCTGCTGAAGACCCTCGAGGAGCCGCCGCCGCGCACGGTGTGGCTGCTGTGTGCCCCGACTCTGGATGACCTCATCGTGACCGTGCGCAGCCGGTGTCGGCACCTGCGGCTCGGCACGCCGCCCGTGGCTGCCGTGGCCGAATTGCTCATCCGCCGCGACGGCATCGACCCCTCGATGGCTCACTACGCCGCTCGCGCTGCGCAAAGTCACGTGGGGGTGGCCAAACGCCTGGCCACCGACGAAGCCGCGCGAGCCCGCCGCCGCCGCTACGTCGGCATACCCGTGGGGTTGACGAGTCTGGGGGCATGCCTGGAAGCGGCCCGCACGGTCATCAACGAGGCGGCAGTCACTGCCGAGACCGTCTCTGGCGACGACGCTGCGCAGGCTCGGGTGGAGTTGCTGCGGCAATTGGGTGCCGATCCGAGCGCGCGCACCCAGCCACCCGCGGTCCGGGCGCACCTAAAGCAACTCGACGATGACCAGAGGCGGATCGCGAAGCGACGCCAACACGACTCGATCGACGCAGCACTGACCGACCTCTCCTCGGTCTATCGCGATGCGTTAGTGCTTGGCACCGGTGCACCTATCGAGGCGATCAACGCCAGCGAACTGGACGTGGTGCGTTCGGTGGCCCGTGCGATGCGGCCCGAAGAACTGCTTGGGGCCCTTGAATCGATCAATCTGGCCCGGGCCAGGCTGGTTGCTAACGGTGCGCCGCTGCTTGTGATAGAGGCAATGATGATTGCATTGACATTTCCGCGTGCTCCAATGGGCGCCTCGGTATGACTCAACGGAAGGACGGCGCGGTGCGCGCACGCTTGCTACACATGGATCGTCGCAAAGCGACCACACGAGGGGCAGTGATGGCGACGCTCGCCGCACTGTTGGTGGTCTCGGGGTGCAATTCGTCGCCCTCGACGGAGACGCCGGGGGCATCGGCGGATGGCGACCAAAGCACCGGGACGGGGGATGCGGCCCAGAGCAGCGAGCCAACGGGCGCGGGGGATGCCCCCGAGGGCTTGGAGGATTTCTACGGCCAAGAGGTCGACTGGACCGAATGTGAGGGCGGGGAGTGCGGCCGGCTGACCGTGCCGATCGACTACACCGACCCGCAAGGCGGGTCCATCGAGTTGGCGCTGATCCGCGTCCCGGCTGAGGATGAAGGCAATCGCCAAGGCAGCCTGCTGGTCAACCCCGGTGGTCCGGGAGCATCAGGGGTTGAATACGCGCGCCTGGGGAGTGTCATCGTGTCGCCGAAGGTTGCCGAGCAATACGACATCGTCGGCTTCGACCCGCGCGGCGTCGCCGAGTCCGCTCCGGTGATGTGCTTCGACGACGACCAGATGGACGAATGGCTGGGCTCGGATCCGAGCCCGGACACTCCGGAAGAAGAAGCGGCCAGCGAGCAACTCGGTCAGGACTTTGCGCAGGCATGTGAGGACGCAGCACCCGATCTGCTGGGCCACGTGTCCACGGTCGAGGCCGCTCGTGACATGGACGTCCTGCGGGCCGTCCTCGGCGAGACCGAGCTGGACTACCTCGGCGCTTCCTACGGCACGTTCCTTGGCGCGACGTATGCCGAGTTGTTCCCCGACAAGGTGGGCCGGCTCGTGCTCGACGGCGCGGTGGCCCCCGAGTTGACCGGCCTGGAGATGGGTCTGGGGCAGGCGGCAGGCTTCGAGCAAGCCACCCGCTCCTACGTCCAAGACTGCATCGATCAGGGGGATTGCCCCCTCGGCGACGACGTGGATGAGGGGATGACGCGGATCACCGAGTTCTTGAATGAGGTCGACGAAAATCCGCTGACAGTGGATGGTGACGCGAACACCGAGTTGACCGAAGGCTGGGCGCTGCTTGGCATCATCGTGGCGATGTATGACGAGGCCGCCTGGAGCATCCTGACCCAAGCCCTGAATCGGGCGTTTGAGGGCGACGGCACGATGTTGCAGTTCTTGGCCAACATCTACGCCGATCGCGACTCCGAGGGCAACTACACCGGCAACGGCAACCAGGCCATCTACGCGGTGAACTGTCTGGACCGGCCGATGGTCGACTCCGACCTCAGCGAAGACGAGATCGTCGCCCAGTTCGAGGAAGTCGCCCCGACGTTCGGCCGCTATCTGGCCGGCGACGGAGCATGTGAATACTGGCCCGAGCAGGCCACCGAAACCTTGGACAACTACGACGCCGCAGGATCGGCTCCGATCCTGGTCGTCGGCACCACGGGCGACCCGGCAACACCGTATGAGTGGGCCGAGATCCTGGCCGACACGCTGGAGTCCGGTGTGCTGTTGTCGTACGACGGCGAGGGTCACACCGCATACGGCCGATCCAACAACTGCATCGACGACACTGTGGACGCCTACCTCCTTGAGGGGACGGTGCCGCAGGACGGCAAGGAATGCTGAGCCGATTCGCTCCGTATGCCGCCCGTCAGATACCCTCTGCGAGCACCTTTGGTGCGTGCCGCCTTAGCTCAGTCGGCTAGAGCGATTCACTCGTAATGAATAGGTCACCGGTTCGACTCCGGTAGGCGGCTCCGGTAGCGCCCTCGGCCCTCGCCGGGGGCGCTCCGCTGTCGAGCGAAGGACTCGGCAATTTCGTGCTGAGGATGTCCGGTACACATGCATACAGCCTGCACCACAGTGCTGCACATTGGCCGACTCGCGTCGGGTCCCTGGCCCAAGCCGAAAGAACCGATCATGTGGTGACTCCTGGAGGGGGACTCGAACCGTTGGCAACGGGTTTGCCGCGCAACTACTGTGCTGCAGGTGACGCGAGTTTATGGGGCTTCAGCAGGGGGTACGGGCCTGAAGTCGGAGCAACTCTGCTCATCGAAGCGCTCAACCGGGCACAGGACCCCTGCCATCGGGAGGTAGAGATCACCACCGGCACCGGCCCCTTCGGGCTCCCATTTCACGTAGACCCCGTCCACCGAGCCAATCTCCCGGCGATCAAGGGTCTTGATGACCCATCCGACGTTGGTCGACGGTCCCTCCCAGTCGCAATCAGGGGAAACGCTTCCGTCCGTCTGCCCTGCCCTGTACTCTTCGCCGCGCCCGACGGTCGTGAGAAATCCCTCGCCGCTTTGCCAGTCGACAACGAAAAACTCATCTAGCCGTGCATTGATGGGGTTAACTGCGGTGACCCCGACGATCTTTATAGGGGTGTCGCCCGCATCGCACACCATTGTCGTCACGGCCATGGTGTTTTCTTCCGTACTGTCAAAGCCCTGCGTGATCGTAGTGCCGCTCGAGTCCCATGCAACGAGCGATTCCGCTGCTCCGGAGTTAGTGCACGCGGTAGCGCTAAGGACTACGGCGAGGAAAAGTGGTGAGAGCGTCCTTACCACTTCTTGAATGAAACTCCCGAAGAGGAGGCAGTCCCGTTAGACGAGGATCCGCAGTAACGCGAGTCCTTTTTCACGCTGTATTTCACCTTCGTTCCAGACTCCCAGTCTTGCTCGCTGTGAACGTTTATCGGACCAATGTCGACGCCCGTTGAGTAGCTTCTGTTGTTGTCATCATCCTTGGTTATCGAAGTGTACTTACCGCCCGGGACTTTGTGGCATCCCCTGGTATATTTGTATGAGTGAGACACATCGTACATGCTGTTGAAGAATCGATTTGATGAATGTGGTCGTCTCTCGGTGCGCGTCGTGGTGCAGCCGATTATCGTATAGTTGCGGTAGTTAACCCGATTGTAGATCCTCTTACGCACTATTTCTCCGCGCGTTTGTGAACTCGTGTTCGAATTCTTCATAGATCGAGTGCCTGAGGCCTTCATGCCGCCTCCGTTCACGCTTACTCCTACGCCAAGCTTCGCGGAACTCTTGCTCGAGAAGGTCACAGTGGCTGGCGCGCCCGACCAATTGTAGATGTCAGCCACCCTCGCGTTATACGCTTTTGTAGCGCCCGCAGATCCGGCAGCGACTTGCACAGTGGGTGGAACCGAGCAAAGGGGACTAGCCGAATCCGTGGTCGAACGATCCTGACCCGGGAGCAGGGCGGACTCTTTTCCATTGACTGTGAGCGCGTTTGCGCTACTTCGAACATCAGAAACTTCACCCGCGTCTAGCATCACCGAACCTTGCCGACCATCTTGGAACTCGAGGCCCACTTCGACCGTGCCGTCCGAGTTTATGAACTCCTTAGGCAGGCTTCGTGCATCAACCCGAAGCTTAGAAGACGTGTCGAAAGTAGGCCCGAGCGGCAGTAGTTGGATGGATTCTCCGGGCTCCATTGCTGCCAGAGTGTCAGCGTTGGGCATAGCGTAGGCCCACGCGGCGTCCCCGGTGCCCGCTTCACTCAGACTTGTGGCACCTGCCTGGGTAGTCAGCGACAGCGAGATGCCGCCAACGAGTGCGCCCGAAAGGAAACAGCGCAAGGTCCGGTTCAACATTGTAATTCCCCTTGTTTAGTCCAATATGACCAACCTGTTTCGGAAGTTACACCCTTGAGACGAGAAGCGCAAGAGCACTCTGGGATCGCCTTCGAGACATGAGAGGGGGCGTGCACGGTGACTTAGCTTTGGGCTCCCCAGCCGACGACTGACCCATGGACTAGGACGCCCTTGGTGGCTCCTAACGACGGACTTTGAGCCTTACGTTTGCCCTTTTGTAGAGAGGGGGCTGAGCCTGGGGTACTACCGGCGGAAGCGAACAAGATGATGCCTACACGGCACGACTTAGCGGTGTTGTAGGCCGCCCAGCGGCATCCGCCCGTCGATCCAACCCCGTAGTGTTGGTTGATGGTCCGATCAACCACTGTTGATGGTTACGATCCGGCGTTGCATCGGTGGGCAAGGTGGTCCGCGGAGGATCGGTGTTATCGGCGATGTCAGCCAACTTCACCGCGCGTGCGATCGGATCGGCACGAACTCGGGCGTAGTAGGCGTCCGGAGCCTCCTCGGATCGCCTCGTCATCGCATCGACGGCCGCGACGATGGATTCCGGGAAATGCGCACGCAAGTCCTCAAGGGTCAGCGTCGAGCCAACTTCGCCGCGCGGGCGATCGGGTCAGCGCGGACTCGGGAGTAATAGGCATCCGGAGCTGCCCCAGGTCGCCTGGTCATCGCGTCCACGGCCTCAACGATGGACTCGGCGAAGTGCGTCCGCAGGTCAGCCAGGGTCACGCTCGTGTCTTCGACCACGTCGTGCAGCCAGGCCATGATCTCGGCGGCGTCATCCCCGCGGACCCGAGCGGCGACGCGTGCCGGATGGTTGATGTATGCCGCGCCAGCCTTCTCGACCTGGCCTTGGTGAGCGGACGTGGCCATCTGCCGAGCGAGCTCGACGAGCGCAGAGGACTCACAGCGACGACACGTGCAGCGTCAGGGCAGTAAGGAGGATCGAGATCTCGACCAGCACGTTGGCTGCACCCAGGCAGTCCCCAGTGATCCCACCGAAGGATCGGCGAAACCACAGCCCCGCCAGAGCCGTGACGGCCAGCGCCACGGGCACCGCCAGCACAGCCAGCGGCCACTCCAGGACGGCCACGGGTATCAGGCACACGGCTGCGACGGCCGACGACAGCAGTAGTTGGGTGCTCGTCACGCCCTGAACGACGACTTTGTTAGCCGCCTCCGCGCGGGCATACGGCAACCAGGTCATCAGCAGCACACTGCTCCACCTGGCCAGGACGTGCGCCGCGATGAGCGCACCCAGCACCAACGTCCAGTCGGTCCACACCAGATCGCCGAGGGCGGCATAACGAGCAAGGAGGAGCAGGATCAGCGCCAAGGCCCCGTAGGTGCCCACTCGGCTGTCACGCATGATGGACAGTTTGGAGTCGAGCGAGAAGGCCCCTGCGCTGTCGGCAACGTCAGCCAGCCCGTCTTCGTGGAATCCGCCGGTCAGCACAACTCCGAGCACCAGCACCGCGATCACAGCAAAGGAAGGAGGGAGCAGGGAGCTGAGCCCGATCACGGCCAGGCCCAAGGCGGAGCCGATCAGCAGGCCCACCAGCGGGAACCACGTGGTCGCCCGGGACAGCGCCGCCGGTTCACCGCTGGCAAACCGAGCGACAGGCAGTCGGGTCAGGAAGGTCAGCGCCGTGGCAATGTCCCGAGGCACAGTCATCAGCGGGGACGTCACGGGGAGGTGGTGCCCGGCATCAGTGCTCTGCGCCAGAGACGCCGGCATCGGCAAACGTGGCCATATCGCGAAGAATGGCGCACGCCGCCCGCATCAGCGACAAAGCCAGTGCACCTCCTGAGCCCTCACCCAGAGCCAGACCAAGGTCCAGCAGAGGCTCGGCCTCGAGTGTGGACAGCGCGAGCGAATGTCCCGGCTCCATCGATCGGTGAGCAAAGATCAGCTGGGCCCGCACAGCCGGGTGGATCCGGCAGGCCACGAGAGCGGCGGCCGTCACGATGTAGCCGTCGATAACTACCGGCAGGCCGTGGGCGGGCGCTTCGAGCATGGCCCCGACCAGCGCCGCCAACTCCAGGCCGCCGGCCTGGCGCAGGCACTCGCGGGGATCGGCGGCATACGGCAGGCACCGCCTGATGGCCTCTTCGACGATGACGCGTTTAGCCGCAAGACCGTCCTCGTCGAGTCCGGTCCCTCGGCCGGTCACCGTGTGGGCATCGCCGTTGCACAGCAAGGCCGTGAGCACCGCTGCCGACGTGGTGTTGCCAATACCCATCTCGCCTAGCGCCAGACACCGCACGCCGTCGGCCACCGCCCGAGACGTCGCATCGCGGCCCACCCGAAGAGCCTGCGCGAGCATCGCGTCGTCGGCGATGGCTGCCGTAGTCCGCAGGTTGTCGGTGCCCAGAGCCACCTTGGCGTGCACGATGCCGTCGATATGGCTGATGTCCGAGGCGACCCCGACGTCGATCACCTCCAGGGCGGCACCGTAGGCACGCGCCAAAACGGCGACAGCGGCCCCACCCGAGGTGAAGTTCGCACACATCTGTGCGGTGACTTCACTGGGAAAGGCGCTGACGCCGTCTGCGGCCACGCCGTGGTCCCCGGCGAATACGACGATTCGCGCGGGGTCCACGGTCGGGGAGGTGCTGCGTTGCGCGACCCCAAGCTCAACCGCGAGAGTCTCGAGGCGACCGAGCGAGTGTGGCGGCTTGGTCTTGTGGTCTAGCTCTGCGCGGATCGCACCCGCAACGCCACTACTCACTCGTCGAAGACCAAGCGCACCGAGAAGGTTCCGCCGCCTTCGCCGTCTGACGTACTCGCCATACCGACGGCAGCCATCGAGGCGACCATGTCGCGCTCCTGGCCCTCGACCATCTCGTCGAGATACAACGGCTCGAGGTCGTCCAGGCTGACGAAGGCCGCAACATCCGCATCGTCGGCGTCGGGCACTGCGAGTGTGAACTCGCGCGTGGAGCCAAGGTCGCCGTTGCCTGCCAAAGCCTCCTGGTATGCCGGGTCGCTGGCGATCACGAAGAGGTCGCCATCCGCGCCGTAGGAGATGCCCATCTCCTCGGCAGACATGCCCTCACCGGAGAACTCGATGAGGCGGTCAACGAGAGCGACGGCAGCTTCGGCATCGGTGTTGGCGGCGTAGCCAATCGAGGGGATCTCGCCGTTGTCCATGGCCTCGACGTCGGTGATGTCCGGGCCAGCAGCAAGCACGGCCGAGTTGCCGAGCATGGTCTTGAGGTCATCGGGCAGGTTGAACCCTTCGGCTGCGGCCTCTTCTTGCGCGGCAGCAGTGTCCTCTGGGTAGGCCTCTTCGAGAATCGACCAGATCTGATCGACGTACTGATCGCCATTCTCGAAGGCGAAGGCCAGCGACGTGTCCTCCGGCAGGCTGGAGATGAGGTGCGCTGAGTCGCCGCCCTCGATGGGATTGGCGCCGGCATCGAATGCAGCCCCGTAGAACTCGATGGCGTCTTCGTCGAAGCGCAGGGTGGCGGCCATCCGGCCCTCCAACTGGGTCTGCCCGTCCAGCAACGGAGTGTAAGCCGCGGTCTCGCCGAGGGTGGCGTTCAGCTCTTCGTTGACGCTGTTGCTCAAGTCTTGGAAGGCGGGAAGGTCTGCCCACATCGACACGATGCCCTGCTCGCCAAGGGCTTCAAGGTCGGCTGAGAAGGCGGGAGCGTCGGCCAGGGTGCCCTGGTCCATCGCGATCTTCACGTCTTCGGCCTCGTCCGGCTCGGCGAAGACGACGTAGTCACCGCGGAAGAAGAACTCGACCTCCTCGTCCCCGCCGTCAGCCATGACCTCATTGAGGAACGACTCGGCAGCGGCTTCGTCCTTGACCTGCACGGCCACGACTGGCACGAGATCGTCGGTCGTGTCACCAGGCATGACACCGATGCCCGCCCGATCGCCCAGCCACGGCTCGACATCTTCTTCGTAGTTCATGTCAGCCAAGGGACCCTCGGGGTCATCCTCAGCGATCCAGTCGAAGAGCGCCTCTCGGCCCTTGCCGTCGCGCATCTCCTCCAACTCGGTGGTGTCCATCCCCTGGAAGAACTGCAGCGCCGCGACCTTTTGCCCCACGCTGGGGTCGATGTCGATCTGCATGTATGCCGCCACACTGCCCGGCATCGCGGTCGAGGGTTGGTCGCCGCCACCGCCCATCATCGCGTTCACGGCGAACGCACCCCCGCCGATCGTCAGTGCAGCCACACCAGCAACACCGAGCAGCAGAACAGGACGTGCGGAGCGCTTGCCGGAAAACTCGGACTCGAGTTGATCGGCCATCGGCTCGGACGGTGTGCTCATGTTGTCCCCTTGGGATTCGAAGTCGAGACGTCAACGGCGGCCCGTTGTGTCCGCTCTATGACGCCTAGGATACGACAGCGGTTGCACGCGTATAGCGCGACTTTTGTATCGAGTGTGGCGCACTTTGGTATGTGCTCGCGCCTATGGTGCTGGCCACGCGGCTCCGTGACTCAGTGCTGCGGACCGGGCCAGCGCCGGGTCGAAACGCCCTCTTTGGTGGCGCGCTCGACGGCTTCCCGATAACACTGCTCAGCCTCTTCGCGCCCACCCCAGCTCGATGCCTCGACCGACTTGTTTGGCTCCAGTGCCTTGTAGACCTCGAAAAAATGCTGAATCTCCAAGACGGTGTGCTCGCCGAGGTCGCTCAGGTCCGTCACGCGGTCCTTGCGTGGGTCACCGGCCGGCATACACAAGATCTTGTCGTCGCCACCGGCTTCGTCGCGCATTCGGAAGACGCCGATCGGTCGAGCGGCCACCAAGCAACCGGGCCAGGTCGGCTCATCGAGCAACACCAAGGCGTCCAGCGGGTCGCCGTCTTCGCCAAGGGTTTCCTCGATGTATCCGTAGTCAGCGGGATAGCGCGTGGAGGTGAAGAGCATCCGGTCCAGGCGGATGCGCCCCGTGGCGTGATCGACCTCGTACTTGTTGCGGCTGCCCATGGGGATTTCGATGGTGACGTCGAAGTGCATGGCCGAAGAATGCCATACCTTGGCGGGCCGTACAGGTCCGTGCTCGGCGGAGCCTGTCATAGCCGTGACGTAGCCTCGGGCGAAGTTCAGGGTTATCCGGGCGGTGAGGAGCGCGTGATGGGGTGGGGCAGGACGGGCTCGACTGCAGCCTCGCTGTGCGTCGCACTACTGGTGCCGGGACTCGCGAGGACGGGCACCAGCACCGTGGCCGATTCCAGTCCGCGCGCTGCTCAAGATGCCGCTCGTCCGCAACTGCCAGCCGCTGTGGGCTTCGCGCTCGAGCCGATTCAACGTGGCCCCGTCCCTGATGCCCAGATGATGGGAGATCGCGCCGGGGACTTGTGGGAGTCACGGTGGTTGGGGTCCAGGGCGGGCCGTGCGATCACCGTGCGCGATGCGTTGACCGACCAGCACCTCATCGATATCCGCGCTGATGAGCCGCTGACTCCGGCGTCGATGACGAAACTGCTGTCAGCGGCGGCCATCATGTCTGTGCTCCCAGCCGACCTGACGTTTGTGACCAGGGTGCTCCCAGGGGAACAGCCAGACCAGGTGGTGCTCGTGGCCGGGGGAGATCAACTCTTGGCAGCGGGGGGCGGCAGGTCCACGAGAGTGGCTGGCCGAGCGGGTGTAGCCGATCTTGCGGCCGACACCGCGGAAGCGCTCAACGAGCAAGGGATCACCGGGCCAGTGCAGGTCGCGATGGACACTTCGTATGCCGACGGCCCACTCCTCGCCCCGGACTGGACCGATTTCTAGGTGGACAACGGATTCGCTGGTCGCATCTCGATGCTGGCGCTAGAGCAAGACCGGGCGCTGCCCTACCCAGCCCCTGGTGATCCGGCAGTAGCCGCCGCGCGAGCCTTCGAGCAGGCACTGGCCGAGGAAGGTGTCCCCGTCCGCGTGGCTGACGACGGCGATGTCGAGCGAGTTGAACTGGCGGGCAATGCCACTGGCCCGGTGCTGGCTGAGGTGGAGTCCGCGCCGCTGTTCGATGTCTTGGCGTTGGCACTCACCACGAGCGACAACGCGATGATCGAGCAACTCGCTCGGCAGGCGGCCGTGGCCGCTGGCGTCGACACTGATCAGGATGCCGTCAACGCATGGGTGCTGAGCGCGCTGAGTGACTCCTATCAACTCGACATCGACGGGGCGGTCCTGGCCGACGCCTCAAGGCTCTCCGACGGCACAGTGCTGCCGGTGCGGTTGGTGGCCGATGTCCTGGTCAAGGGGGCCAGCGGGCGATATCCGTCGTTTCAGTCCGTGCTGACCGGACTGCCCATTGCGGGCTACAGCGGCACGTTGGCTGATCGTTTCGTGCAGGACTCCGCCGCCTCGGGGCTGGGAGTGGTGCGTGCCAAGACCGGATCGCTGCCCTCAGTGACGTCGCTCGCAGGCACAATCACCACTGCCGATGGACGGCTTCTGGTCTTTGCTCTGAGCGTCAACGACGTCGGCCCAGGCAGCGACGCAGTGGAGGCGCGCGCCGTGATCGATGCCCTTGTCTCACAGTTTTCTGGCTGTGGCTGTTAGGCCTGTCGTGGTTACGTTGGGGTCATGAGCAAATTCTTCAGAACTGATCGCGGCCTCTCGCAGACCGAGACCGCGACGCAGGCCCCGACGGGCCGTGACGTCGTGGACTGGGGGTTTGCTGCGTCCGCGGCAGGCCGGATGGTGCCCGCGGGGCCGAAGGTCAGTCGCATCGAGATCAAGGACGCAGTCGCTCAACTGCGGGCCAGCGCGGCAGCATCCATTGAGCCGGTGGCGCAGACCTCACTGATGACGGCTCCGGACGATGCCGCCGCTCCGTTGATCGTGGATCGACCAGGCTGGATCCGCGCCAACTCGGCGTCGATGCAGGCAATGATGGCCCCGGTGCTCGATGAGGTCATGTCGCGCCATCTGAGTAGTGCGGAGAACCCCGGGGCCAAGCGAGGCGGCCAGGCGCACGCCGATCCTTCGGAGTTGGCCCGGCGTGTTGGCGGCGTGGTCAGCGGCGCAGAAGTCGCGGGGGTGTTGTCGTGGGTGAGCACAAAGGTGCTCGGTCAATACGACCTCGCGCCCCAGGGCACCCCCCGGCTGCTGTTAGTTGCACCGAACGTTATGGCCGCCGAACGTGAGTTGAGCGTTGACCCCACTGACTTCCGGCTATGGGTCTGTATGCACGAAGAGACCCACCGGGTGCAGTTCACGTCGGTGCCGTGGCTGCGCGGTCACATCATCGAGCAGGCGCAGTCACTCAGCACCTCACTGATCCCGCATCCGGATGACGTCAGCGGCCGGATGAGTCAACTGATCACCGGCCTGCCGCCGGTGCTGCGCGGCGAAACCGACATCACCACACTGCTGGCCAATGAAGAGCAGCGAGCCCGGTTGGCCGACCTGACCGCCGTGATGGCGCTGCTCGAGGGTCACGCCGACGTGGTCATGGACGAAGTCGGCCCCTCGGTCATCCCCACCGTGGCGGACATCCGCGCGAAGTTCACTCAACGGCGCAAAGGCGCGGGCACCCTCGACGTCCTGCTGCGGCGACTGCTAGGAATGGAGGCCAAGATGCGGCAATACCGCGACGGTGCCGTGTTCGTGCGGACCGTGATGGAGCAGGTCGGCACCCAGGGCTTCAATCAGGTGTGGTCCAGCCCGGACGCGCTGCCCAGGGCCAGTGAAATCGCCGACCCGGCATCCTGGGTCACCCGGGTCCATCACTAGAGCCCACGCGCTGCATACCCGAGGAATCGATCCCACCTCATGAGCGGTCCCACGCCTGCGATGGCGGCCGCGCGGTCAGCGGTGCGAGCTGCGCTGACCCGTCACGACCTGCTCGGTCAGCGGGTCCTGGTCGCCTGTAGCGGCGGTGCGGATTCGTTGGCGCTGGCGGTGGCAGCCCAGTTCGTGGCCCCGCGGCACGGCGGCACCGTGTGCGCGGCCATCATCGACCATCGGTTGCAACCTGGATCAGATCAGGCGGCGCTTGCGGCGGCCAGCCACTGCACGGCATTGGGCCTTGATCCTGTGCAGACCATCTCCGTCAATGTTCCGACTACCGCTGGCGGCGTTGAAGATGCGGCGCGGACGGCCAGGTATGCCGCACTGGCTCAGGCCGCGCAGAGCCTCGGGGCGGCCGCGGTGCTCGTTGGCCACACCCTTAACGATCAGGCTGAGCAAGTCCTGCTGGGGCTGGCTCGCGGTTCCGGCGCACGTTCGTTGGCCGGTATGCCGTCCGCCCGCCCGTTGCGGGGCGAGCAGGTCCTGCTCGTGCGGCCTTTCCTCGCCCTTGGTCGAGACGTCACGGAGCAGGTCTGTGTCGAGGTCGATCTGACGGTCTGGCGCGACCCGCACAACGCCGACGCGAGGTTCAGCCGAGTGCGAGCGCGCAGTGTGCTGGGGGTGATGGAGGCCGATCTCGGTCCTGGGGTCGCGCAGGCACTGGCGCGATCTGCCGATCTGCTCCGCGTCGATGCGGACACGTTGGACCATCTCAGCGACGCGGCATACACCGACATGGGGCCGATGCCGTGGCCCGTCGAGGCGCTGGCCGCCCACCCGGCCGGGATCAGGACGCGGCTGCTTCGCAGCATGGTCATTGCCGGTGGCGCCGACGCCGGATCGTTGAGCTCGGTCCACCTGGGGTCGTTGGACGATCTTGTGGTGCGCTGGCACGGTCAGGGTCCCGTCGACCTCCCCGGGCCGTTGTGCGCACACCGTGAGGATGGTCGGATCTGGCTCCGATCGTCCATCCCTAGTTAACTGTCCCATACCCCGTTGCGCGGCTTCGGGGCGATCACCGCACAGAAGACCTGGAGGACGCACGTGGACGCTGAGCAGATGGGCCCCGATCTGGAGAAGGTGCTGCTGACGCAAGAGCAGATCCAGGAGCGGTTGGGCGAGCTCGGCCAGGAGATCTGGGCGGACTATCAGGACAAGAACGTGCTGTTGGTGGGGGTGCTCAAGGGCGCGGTGGTCGTGATGGCCGATCTCATGCGGGCGCTGCCGGGCTCGGCGGAAATGGACTGGATGGCGGTCAGTTCCTACGGCTCGGGCACGAAGTCCTCGGGTGTGGTGCGCATCCTGAAGGACCTCGACACCGACATCAGCGGCCGGCACGTCCTGATCATCGAGGACATCATCGACTCCGGGCTCACCTTGAGTTGGATCCGGACCAACCTGCAATCGCGGGGACCGGCCTCAGTCGAGATCTGCACACTGCTGCGCAAGCCCGAAGCGGCCAAGGTCGAGATCGATGTGCGCTACGTCGGCTTCGAGATCGGCAACGAGTTCGTGGTGGGCTACGGCCTGGACTTTGCCGAGAAGTTCCGCAATCTGCGCGAAGTGGGGATCCTGGCTGCACACATGTACACCTGAGCAGGGTCGAGCGGCGCGCTGCGGTCTGGAACACTGGTTCACCGCTGCGCGTTGAGGCGTGCAGACCGGGTGTCAGAATCGTCGCCTTCACACATACCAGGCAAGGAGCGGGGCCACAGGCTCCGAACATTGATGAGCACGAAGAAAAAGCAGCGCCGCAGTCCGTGGCTGTGGGTAGCCCTGATCGTCGGCTTCGGGGTCTTGACCTATGCCTTGATGTCTCCGAGCGCCTATGCCCGGATCGACACCTCGGACACGATGCAGCTCATCGCCGACGGCAAGGTGGCCTCGGCCACGGTGACTCCTGATCGGATCGATCTCGATCTCAAGGACGGGGAGACCTTTACCAGCGGCGAGGTCGAGGACGCTGGCCAGGTCCAGTCGTTCTACGTCGAGAGTCGCGGCGAGATGGTGGTCGACGCGTTGGAGGCGAACCCGCCGCCCGATGGCTACACCGACGACCCGGCCCGGCAGAACTGGCTGGTCTCACTGCTCTTCACCCTGATCCCGTTGATCCTGATCCTCGGTTTGTTCCTTTTCCTGATGATGCGTATGCAGGGGGGCGGCCGTGGGGTCATGCAATTCGGCAAGTCGAAGGCCAAGTTGGCCTCCCCGGACATGCCCAAGGTCACCTTCGCCGACGTGGCTGGTGCTGATGAGGCCGTCGAGGAACTGTACGAGATCAAGGAGTTCCTGTCCGAGCCCAAGAAGTTCCTCGACGTGGGCGCCAAGATTCCGAAGGGCGTCCTGCTTTACGGCCCTCCCGGCACCGGTAAGACGCTGCTCGCCCGGGCTGTGGCTGGCGAAGCGGGGGTGCCGTTCTACTCGATTTCGGGGTCTGACTTCGTCGAGATGTTCGTCGGTGTCGGTGCTTCGCGGGTGCGCGACCTCTTCGAGCAGGCCAAGGAAAACGCTCCGGCCATCATCTTCGTCGACGAGATCGACGCCGTCGGACGTCACCGGGGTGCCGGTATGGGTGGGGGTCATGATGAGCGTGAGCAGACCCTGAACCAGTTGCTGGTCGAGATGGACGGCTTCGACGTGAAGACCAACGTCATCCTGATCGCCGCGACCAACCGCCCCGACATCCTGGACCCGGCCCTGCTGCGTCCTGGCCGGTTCGACCGCCAGATCGCGGTCGAGGCCCCCGACATGATGGGCCGCAACCACATCCTGCAGGTGCACGCGCAAGGCAAGCCGATGGCCGACGATGTCGACCTGCTCACCACGGCGCGGCGCACACCCGGCTTCTCCGGTGCCGACCTGGCCAACGTGCTGAACGAGGCCGCCTTGTTGGCGGCGCGCAACAACGAGAAGGTCATCGCCGACCACCACTTGGACGAGGCGATCGACCGCGTGATGGCCGGTCCGCAGAAGCGCTCGCGGGTGATGAGCGCCAAGGAACGCAAGATCACGGCATACCACGAGGGTGGTCACGCGCTGGTGGCTGCGGCGATGCGCAACACCGACCCGGTCAGCAAGATCACGATCCTGCCGCGCGGTCGCGCCCTGGGATACACGATGGTGCTGCCAGCGGACGACAAGTATTCGACGACCCGCAACGAGTTGCTGGATCAGTTGGCCTACGCACTCGGCGGCCGCGTCGCGGAGGAGATCATCTTCCACGACCCCACCACGGGTGCCTCCAACGACATCGAGAAGGCGACCGGCCTGGCCCGCAAGATGGTCACCCAGTTCGGGATGAGCGAGCGGATCGGTGCGGTCAAGTTGGGCTCCGGCTCCGGCGAGGTCTTCCTCGGCAAGGACATCGGCCACGAGCGCGACTACTCCGAAGACCTGGCGGGCGTGGTGGACCGCGAGGTGCGCCGCCTGATCGAGGCCGCCCACGACGAGGCCTGGCACGCGCTGAACGACAACCGCGATCTGCTGGATCACCTGGTCTTGGTGCTGCTGGAGAAGGAGACGCTGAACGCTGAGCCGCTGGCCGAGATCTTTGCCGACGTCGTCAAGCGTCCCGAGCGTCCGGTCTGGCTCTCGAGTGAAGAGCGCAGCGTGCACGAGCGCGGCCCGGTGCTGACCGAAGCCGAAATACGCGCCATGTCCAATGGCCACCGGATCCCGGATCAGGAGGAGCACCCGCCAGCGCAGGTGGTCCAGGTCCCCGAGGGCGGACATGTCGACCCCGGCCGCGTCTGAGGGCGTCGACCACCCGCGGATCGAAGCGGCCGTGCGGGAGATTCTCTTGGCCGTGGGTGAAGACCCCGATCGGGACGGTCTGATCGAAACGCCCGCGCGGGTGGCTCGTGCCTATGCCGAGATGTTTGGCGGCCTGCGTCAGTCCCCGGCGACTGTCCTGGCGACCACCTTCGACGTCGAACACGAAGAGCTCATCATGGTGCGGGACATCGAGGTCTACAGCGTCTGTGAGCACCACCTCGTGCCCTTCCACGGTGTCGCCCACGTGGGATACATCCCGGGACCCGATGGCAAGGTGACCGGCCTGTCGAAGTTGGCGCGCCTCGTCGACGTCTTTGCCCGGCGTCCGCAGGTCCAAGAGCGGCTGACCACTCAGATCGCCGAAGCCTTGGAGACCCATCTGCACCCCCGCGGGGTGATTGTGGTCATCGAAGCCGAGCACCTGTGTATGTCGATGCGCGGGGTGCGCCGGCCCGGGGCCAGGACGATCACGTCGGCCGTACGCGGCCAACTGCGGGCCGGCGCCACGCGCGCCGAAGCGATGAGTTTGGCGCTGGCTGGCCGGTCGTGAGCCGATGACGCTCATCATGGGGGTGCTGAACGTCACGCCCGACTCCTTCAGCGACGGTGGACAATTCTCTGCCGTCGAGGCTGCGATCGCTCACGGGGCTCGGATGGTAAGACAGGGTGCGGACATCGTGGACGTGGGCGGCGAATCCACCCGGCCCGGTGCCCAGCGTCCCAGCGCCGAAGAAGAAGCGGCTCGTGTGGTGCCCGTGATCGAGGGCTTGCGCCAACAGGGGATTAGCACGTCGATTGACACCATGCGGGCGGCCGTGGCGGCCTCGGCCATGGAGGCTGGCGCGAGCATCGTGAACGATGTTTCTGGTGGGTTGGCCGATCCGCAGATGGCGTCCGCGGTCGCGGATGCCGGGGTGCCGTTCGTCGCGATGCACTGGCGGGGACATTCGGACCAGATGGAGCAGCGGGCCACGTATGTCGACGTGGTGACCGAGGTGATCGACCACCTCCGCCAGCGCATCGATGCTTTAATCGACGAGGGCATTGATGCCGGGAAGATCATGGTTGATCCGGGGTTCGGTTTCGCCAAGAACGCTGAGCACAACTGGGCGCTGCTCGGCGCTCTGCCGCGCATCGTCGCCCTTGGTTATCCCGTGCTGGTCGGCACGTCACGCAAGCGATTCCTCGGTGCCCTGCCCCGAGTGGGTCGGCCTCTAAAAGCCGCTGAGCGCGATCCGGCGACCGCCGCCACGTCACTGCTGGCGGCTCAAGCCGGGGCCTGGGGAGTGCGGGTGCACGATGTCGAAGGCACTGCGCAGGCTCTCGCCGTCTGGGATCGAGTCGGTCCGGTCTGGGATCGGGTTAGCCACGCCTCGGGTGGGGGCGACGATGGCTGACACCATCAACCTGCTGGGGGTGCGCGCTTTGGGTCACCATGGGGTCCTCCAGGTCGAGCGGCGTGAGGGGCAGGACTTCGTTGTTGACGTTGCGCTCGACATCGACACCTCTGTCGCTGGCGTCAGCGATGACGTGGCCGACACGGTGAACTACGCCGAGGTGGCGGCCGACATCGTGGCCATCATCGAGGGCGAGCCGCGCAACCTGATCGAGGCTGTGGCTGCGCAGATCGCCGACACCCTCCTTGCGCGGTATCCCCTAGTGCAACAGCTCACGCTGACCCTGCACAAACCACAAGCGCCAGTGGGCGTGCCGTTCTCCGACGTGTCGATCACGCTGGTGCGGTGCCGCGACGTACCCGTCGTGATCGCCGTCGGTGCCAACCTGGGCGACCCGCAGCGCACGGTGTGGCGGGCCTTCGACGCGTTGGCTGGCATACCAGGGGTATCGAGCGTGCGGCCTTCGCCATTGTTCCGGACCGAGCCTGTCGGTGGTCCCGAACAAGAGGTCTACGTCAACGCAGTGGCTGTGGCCCGCACCAGTTTGTCGCCTCGGGCCTTGCTGGCGGCGCTGCACGGCATCGAGGCAGGGGCTGGCCGGACACGCAACGTTCGGTGGGGGCCGCGCACGCTCGATCTCGACCTCATCCAGTACGGCCATCCAGGGGTGGGCACCGAAGTGCTCAGTGCCGACCACGATCTGCAGTTGCCGCATCCGCGGGCTCACGAACGGGCCTTCGTGCTTGCGCCGTGGGCGGCGGCGAATCCCGATGCGGTGTTGAGCCACAGTGGTCAGGTCGTCCCGGTCTCGCAGGTGCTGGCAGGCCTGGACGTCTCCGGGGTCGAAGCAATCGAGGGCTCACTATGAATCGGGAACCCGAAGGGATCACCCCCACCGCAGCAGTCGTGGCCGGCGTCGCCTCCGGCGTGTTGAGCTGGGGTGGGCTCCTCGTGGCGAGATCGGCCGGCCGCGAATATCCCCAACTCCCGTGGTTGGCCCTCATCCCGCTGGGTCTGTACGTCGTACTGGTCCTGTATGCCGCGTTCAAGGTCCGGCAGTACGTCCAGGGCTCGTCCGCACTTCTGCCGACCACCTTCCAGCCCACGCCGCAACAGGCACGGGGCACTCTGGTGGCCGCCCAAGCGGGGGCACTCGGTGGCGCTATGTTGGTCGGGTTCTACGGGGCCAACGCCGTGGTGCACCTCGGGGCTCTCGACGTGGAGTCGGTGCGCGGGCTCTTCATCCGTGCGGCGGTCAGCGCGGCCGCTGCGGCCGTGGTCTCGCTCGCGGGTTTCGCCGGCCAATGGATGTGCCGATTGCCTGAAGATCCTGACCGGGACGAGAAGCGCCGCCGGCCCTCTGACGACGACGGCGTGGCCTACGGCTGATCCCTCCCTGCTGGTGCCATCGCGGTCATGCATCACACCGATTCAGGACATCTGCCGCTTGCGTCTACGTCTGCATTGTCTGACCAATGCAGACGTCACCGAGAGTGGCAGACGTTGGCGGGACGGTGCGCCGTGCTGGCCCGTCGGAGTCCCTTGCTTATCTATGTCGCTTGTCTTTGTCGTTTGTCGATGTCACTTATCTACGTCGCCGACGACGAAGAAGGTCGAGCCCAATATGGCCACCATGTCGGCCACCAGCGTGCCCGGCAGCAACTCCGAGAGCACCTGCACGTTGTTGAAAGAAGCGGAGCGGAGCTTGAGCCGCCACGGCACTTTGTCGCCCCGGCTGACCAGGTAGTAGCCGTTGAATCCCAATGGATTCTCGGTGGCCAAATAGCGCTCACCGGCCGGGACCTTCAAGACCTTGGGCAGCTTCACGTTGATCGGCCCGTCCGGCAGATCCCGCAAGACCTCGACGCACCGCACCGCGAGGTCCAGGCTGACGTGGACTTGCTCCAGCAGCACTTCCAACCGCGCGAGGGCGTCCCCTGCTCCACGGGTCACCACCCGGCCAGGGCCGTCGGGGCCGAACAAGTCGGCATACGCCAGGTAGGGCTCGTCACGGCGCAGATCCATGTCCAGGCCGGAGGCCCGAGCGATCGGCCCGCTGACGCCATAGGCCTTGGCCATGTCGATGTCGAGCACACCGATTCCCAAGGTCCGACCGCGCAGGATCTCGTTGCCGACTAGCAGTGACTCCAGATCGGGCAGCCGTGAGCGCACAGCCGCGATGGCGGCCTCGACGTGGTCAAGCCAGCCTGGTGGCAGATCGTGTCGCAGCCCACCGACCTGCGCGATCATGTAGTGCATCCGCCCGCCGGAAATCTCCTCCATCACCGCTTGCAGCTCTTCGCGCTCGCGGAAGGCGTAGAAGATCGGGGTGATCGCGCCGAGCTCCAGGGGATAAGAGCCGAGAAACATCAGGTGGTTGAGCACCCGGTTCAGCTCGGCCAGCAGAGTCCGGGCCCACGTAGCGCGCTCCGGCACCTCCATCTCGAGCATCGCCTCAACCGTCAGTGCGACACCGATTTCGTTGCTGAACGCAGACAGCCAATCGTGCCGGTTCGCCAGCACCATGATCTGGCGGTAGTCGCGCACCTCGAAGAGTTTTTCCGCGCCGCGGTGCATGTAGCCGATGATCGGCTCGGCGGCCACGATGCGCTCACCGTCGGCGGTGATCTTCAGTCGCAGCACGCCGTGGGTGGCCGGGTGTTGTGGGCCGATGTTGAGCACCATCTCGGTCGTGCTGAGACCGGCGGCGCCGATCGTGATGTCCATCGGCTGGTCGGGCGGGGAGGTTAGGGGAGTGCTCGGGCCGCTCATCGGATCAATTTAGCCGGTGCGGTCAACGAGAACCCACCAGAAGTCGCCGAACCCGCCGCGTTCGATCAAGACTCGGTGCGCGTTGTGCTCGGCCACTGCCTGCAGGTATGCCGAGGGCTGGCTCCGCGCCGTGTCATGGGCGGGCATCTGCGGGGGCCCGAGGAGTTCGTCAAGTATCTCGTGTTGCCAAGCCACGGTGACTGGCCTGTGGTGTGGTCCGCTGGCTGCTTCGCTCAGAGAGTCCAGGTGGACGTGAGCGGTCAGGTCCATCGAGCCGTCGGGAACAGGGTGCTGCACGCGGCCCGCTCGATAACCGGTCATCGTGCCCTCGGTGGGCATGTCGCTCGCCCAGTGTCCGTAGTCGACTGCGACGACCAATCCGTGCTCGATCCGATCAACGAGGTCCGCGAAGGCTTCGTCTCGGCGCAACCCCACCTCCGCCGCCACGCTGCGACCAGCCCAACGGTCCAGCCAGGCCAATTCGGCACCGGTGACCGGGTCGCCACGCCGGGTGTCGCCGGTGCTGACCTCGACGTGCTGCTGGTGCCATGAGCCGCCAGGGTCGCGCTCGGCGATGGTCGTCGGCACCACGTCCAGCCATTCGTGGGCCAAGACCACGGCTCTGCGCACCCCTACCAGGTCCACCGGGAGGCTGGAGCCACCAGGGGAGACGAGCCAGTCGATGTCGCCAGCCAGGTGACTGGGGCGATCAACGATGTCGACGCCGACGCACCGCATACCGGGATCTCTGGCGTGCACCATCGAGATGAACTCACCCCGGGCAGCACCGACGTCAATGACCGTGTCGAGGTGATGCCGGCGAGCCAGGCTCACCACCGCTGCGGCCATCACGGAAGGGGCGTGCGGTACGCCGCCAACGGAGGTGCTGAAGTGACCGGCCGGCCCCTCGGAGCGCCGGTAGAAACCGTCTGAGCCATAGAGAGCCTCGTGCCAGGCGACGTCCCACGGCACGAACTCAGCGTTCACAGCGACGCTCCGGATTCACGGCAGGCCCCAGCAGTCACGGTGTGATCCTGCCATCAGCCGACGACTCGCCCGCCGAAAACGGCCAGAGCGCTCACATGCGCTCGTGAGCCGCTGAGATCGGGCGTGTCGCCAACTTGACCAGCCACGCGGGCGGTCGCGGCGCGGGGTGTGGTATGCCGTGCCTAGACTCATCCGCGTGGATCTGGTCTCGGTGCTGCAGGTGCTCGTCGGGCTAGTGCTGCTGGTGGCGGGGGGTGAGTTCCTGGTCCGTGGGGCGTCCGCGCTCGCGGTGAAGGCCGGTATTTCGCCGCTGGTCGTCGGGCTGACCGTCGTCTCCGTCGCCACCTCGGCACCTGAGTTGGCCGTGACCACCGGAGCAGTGTTTTCCGGCGAGAGCGAACTCGCCATCGGCAACGTGGTCGGCAGCAACATCGCCAACATCCTGTTGGTGCTCGGCGTCTCTGCCATCGTGCTGCCGCTGGGTATTCGTCGCCAGTTGGTCCGCATCGACGTGCCGTTCCTCATCGTGCTTGGCGTCGTCCTGGCGGTGTTGGCCTCGGACGGCCGGATCAGCACGGGGGACGGCCTGATCTTGTTGTTGGCGTGGGTGGGGCACACCGCCATGAGCGTTTGGCTGTCACGGCGCAGCGATATCGGAGACCCGCCAACGATCGGGGCCGAAGACGTCCCGGAGCCGGTGGCTTTGCCAGTGGCGCTGGGCCTGGTGGCCTTGGGGGTCGGGGTGCTCGTGGGAGGGGCAAACCTGTTGGTCAGCGGCGCAGTCTCGATCGCCACGGGACTCGGCGTCAGCAGTTTGGTGGTTGGGCTGACCGTTGTGGCCATCGGCACGTCACTGCCAGAGTTGGTCGCCTCGATCATCGCGGTGCGCAAACGCCAGGGCGATTTGGCGGTCGGCAACGCGATCGGCAGTTGCCTGGCCAACATCGGCCTCGTCCTCGGGGTGCCGTCGGCGTTGAAGCCCGGCGGGCTGCCGGTGCCTAGCGCCGTGCTCTCGATCGACCTGCCGCTGATGGTGGCCGCGAGCGTGGCCCTGCTGCCGGTCATCTACACCGGCGCGCGGATCGCCCGCCGCGAAGGTGGACTCTTCGTCGTGCTCTATATCTGCTATACGACATACCTCGTGCTGAACGCCCGAGGCCATGAGTCGGCCAGCGGATTCAGTTGGGTCATGGTGTCCCTGGTCTTGCCGTTGGTGTTCTTGACGTTGACGCTGCTGGCCGGTCGTGAGCGACGAATGAGGCGCAAGGCCAGCGCGCGCGACTGAGCTGTCGGATTCTTGCTAGAACTGATGGGTGATTGCGGGCAGACTGGGCAGATGCCCCAGGACCGCAGATGATTCTCGACACGAGTGCCCGCATCGCTGCGGTGCGCAGTCGAGACGTTCGCTTCGACGGCTTCTTCTACCTCGGCGTGACCAGCACCGGCATCTATTGCCGTCCGAGTTGCCCGGCGAGGGTGCCCAAAGAAGGCAACATGCGCTTCTACCCCAGCGCCGCCGCCGCCCAAGGAGCCGGCTACCGAGCCTGTAAGCGGTGTCGGCCGGACGCCACCGCTGGTTCGCCGCTATGGCACGAGCGCGGTGACCTCGTCGCCCGGGTGATGCGGCTCATTGCCGACGGTGTGGTGGACCGCGAAGGCGTCGGCGGGCTGGCCGCACACGTCGGCTACAGCGAGCGCCAGATCGAGCGGTTGGTGACTGCTGAACTCGGCGCGGGACCCCTAGCTCTGGCCCGAGCCCAACGAGCCCAGACCGCTCGCGTGCTGATCGAGACCACGACCCTGCCGATGGCTCAGGTGGCCTACGCCGCGGGGTTCGCCAGCATCCGTTCCTTCAACGACACCCTTCGGGCCGTGTTTGCCTCGACGCCGAGAGAATTGCGGGCGACTCGGCGCAACTCGGGAACTCTTCACCGGACACGTGCCGCTGGCCACCCGACTGCGGATTCGGCATACCTATCGCCGTCGGCCTCGCACCGCATCAGCCTGCGATTGCCGTTCCGTGGGCCGCTGCACGCCGACAGCCTTTTCGGTCATCTCGCGGCCACGGTGGTGCCTAGGGTCGAGCAATGGGTGGACGACGGCTTGGCGCGGTCGCTCGCCCTGGCCCATGGTCCCGCCCTGGTTCACCTGTCGCCGCGGGAGGATCACGTGGCTGCCACTGTGTGGCTCAGCGATGTGCGAGACCTGACGGCCGCGATGCAACGTGCCCGCCGCATGCTGGACCTGGACGCCGACCCCTGGGCGGCCGATGAGCATCTGGCCTTGGATCCTGTCCTGGCACCGTTGGTGCGTGCCCGACCCGGCGTGCGGATCCCCGGCAGCATGGACCCCGCCGAGATGGCGATCCGGGTGGTCCTGAGCCAGCACATATCGACCCGAGCCGCCTCGACGCTGACCGCACGTTTCGTCGAAGCGCTGGGCGACCCCCTGCCGTCCAGCGTGGGCCAGCACGCGGGGCACTGGCAGGTCGACCGGCTCTTCCCCACCCCCGCCGCGATCGCCGAGGCGGACCCGAGCGTGCTGCCTGGGATGCCGCCCACCCGGTTGCGGACGGTGCGGGTGCTCAGTGCCGCCTTGGCCGACGGTTCGCTGTGCCTGAGTGCGGGCGTCGATTGGGGCAAGGTGCGCAACGACCTGCTGGGTATGCCGGGGGTCGGGCCGTGGACGGCCCAGATGATTGCCCTGCGCGCTCTGGGCGACCCAGATGCCTTTCCCGCCACTGACCTGGGTGTGCGCCGGACGGCGGCGGGTCTTGGGCTGCCGGAGGGGCAAGCCGCATTGTTGCGGCACAGCGCGCGATGGCAACCCTGGCGCGGATACGTCACCCAAACCCTGTGGGCGGCCAGCGAGCACGCGGCCGCCCGAATGCCGCCACCGACCGAGAGGACGACGCCATGAAGCACGTAGCAACGATCCCGCAGACGAGGGCCTATCACCGGATGGACAGCCCGCTGTCCACCCTGAGCTTGGTCGCCGAGGACGGGGCGCTGATCGGGATCTACTTCGAAGAGCACCGACACGCGCCCCACCGCAGTGACTTCGGCGTTGAGGTGGCCGAAGTTGAGCTCGATCAGCACCCAGCTCTGGCCTCCACTCGCGATCAACTGCGCGAGTACTTCGCGGGCGAGCGCACCGACTTCGACCTGCCGCTGGCTCCGCACGGCACCGACTTCCAGCATCGGGTATGGGGTGCCCTGCGGGACATCCCGTTTGGCGAGACAGCGAGCTATGGCCAGATCGCCGCCGTTATTGCGGCACCGAAGGCAGCCCGAGCGGTCGGCCTCGCCAACGGCCGCAACCCCATATCGATTGTCGTGCCCTGCCATCGGGTGATCGGTAGCAACGGCGCGCTGACCGGATACGGCGGCGGGTCGGCCCACAAGCAGGCGCTGCTCGACCTGGAGGCACGAGCGAGCGGGGCGTCGTTGTGGTGAGTCTGGCTTCGATACCCTGAGTGCGTGAGTCAACCCGCAGCATCCCTGGACCTCGACCTTCCCGAGCAGATCCGCATCCGGCAAGGCAAGCGCGCCCAGTTCCTCGCTGAAGGCCTCGAGCCCTACCCCGCTCAGGTCCCCGTCACGGATTCGATCGAAGCGGTGCGTGAGCAGTGGGGGCATTTGGAAGCCGAGCAGGAGAGTGGTGTCGAGGTTGGGGTGGCCGGTCGGGTCGTGTTCGTCCGCAACACCGGCAAGTTGTGCTTTGCCACGCTGCAATCGGGGGCCGGGACTCGTCTGCAGGTGATGCTGAGCCTGGCTGTCGTCGGCGAGGAGTTGCTGGGCCGATGGAAGGCCCTGGTGGACCTGGGGGACCACGTCTTCGTCCGCGGGCAGGTGATCAGCAGCCGACGAGGCGAGTTGTCCGTCATGGCGCAGCAATGGTCGATGGCCAGTAAGGCGTTGCGTCCGTTGCCGGTGTTGCACAAAGAGTTGTCGGAGGAACAGCGCGTGCGGCGCCGGTATGTCGACTTGATCGTTCGCGATGAGGCACGAGAAATGGTGCGCAAGCGCGCAGCGGTGATGCGAGCTGTCCGCGAGACCCTTCATGCGGAGCAGTATGTGGAGGTAGAAACTCCTACGCTGCAGACCATTCACGGGGGGGCAAACGCACGCCCCTTCAACACACACCTCAATGCCTTCGACCTCCCCATGACCCTGCGTATCGCTTTGGAGTTGTATTTGAAGCGTGCCGTGGTCGGCGGAGTAGACCGCGTCTACGAAATGGGTCGCATCTTCCGCAATGAGGGTGTCGACTCTTCGCACAGCCCTGAGTTCACCATGCTGGAGGTCTATGCGGCCTACGGTGATCAGCGCACCATGGCCGATCTGGTCCAAGACATCATCGTGGCGGCGGCCGACGCGGTCGGGAGTCGCCAATGTCTAAGCGGCGCAGTCGTGGTAGACCTCGACGGACCCTGGGAGTGGCTGCCCTTCTATGACGGGCTGTCCGCCGCTGTTGGTCGTGCCATCACCGTCGAGACTGACGATTCAACGTTGCGGTCGGTAGCCCGCGAGCACGGGGTTAGCCTCGACCCAAGCCTTTCGGGGCCTAAGGTCGCCATGGAGATTTTTGAAGCCCTTGTGGAGTCCACGCTAATTCAGCCGACGTTCGTCTGCGACTATCCACCGATCGCTCAACCGCTGGCTCGTCCACATCGATCAAAACCTGGTTTGATCGAGGCGTGGGATCTGATCATTGGTGGAACTGAACGTGCCACGGCATTCACCGAGTTGATAGATCCAGAAATTCAGCGAGCCAGGTTGGTGGAGCAATCGATGCGCGCCGCCGGAGGGGATCCTGACGCAATGCAGGTGGACGAAGATTTCTTGCAGGCTCTCGAGCACGCGGCTCCGCCGATGGGGGGGCTCGGCTTGGGCATCGACCGGCTGATGATGCTGCTGACCGGGGCAGGGATCCGGGAGACCATCCTCTTCCCGTTCGTGAAACCGGTGGCCTGAGGTGGGCTTTCTCGACTCGACGTGGGGGATCGTGGCCGCGCTGCTGCCCTCCATCGGCTTGCTCTATCTCTTTTGGGTCATCATGAAACACATCCTTGAGGGTGATCGCCGAGAACGTGCGGCCCAACGGATTTGGGAGGCGCAGCAGGATGCTGACGCAGCCCTCAAAGCCACTGCAGAAGACGACTCACGAGAAAAAAACGGCGAATAACTCCGTTTAACTTGTCGTTCTGTTCATTCCGGGGTTAATATCCCTATGTGGCTCGGTCCGTGTCCGGGTCACTTACCCCCGACAAAGTAAGAGGTTAAATTCCATGGCTCAACGAGTGCAAGTGATTCTCGAGGACGACCTGGACGGTAGCGAAGCGTCCGAGACTGTCGAGTTCTCGCTTGATGGTGTCAGTTACGAGATCGACCTGAGTGATAGCAATGCTTCGGCTCTGCGCAACGACTTGGCCCGCTGGGTCGGTCACTCGCGTCGCTCCGGTGGCCGCCGTCAGACCCGTCGCCGCAACGGTGGCGCAAGCAGCGGGGCCTCCCGCGAGGAGTTGGCGAGGATCCGTGAATGGGGCCGCGCCAACGGCTACTCCGTGAGCGATCGCGGCCGCGTTTCCCAAGATGTTCAGGATGCCTACGCTGCTGCGCACTGACGTGCTGAAGTAGTTCCGCATTCTTGCTCAGTCCCTGTCGATGCCGATCCGGTAACGACAGGGACTGTTGCATGTCCGCGACTATTCGGTGTCTAGGTAGGGGCCGATATCGTCAATAGTGACCTGTGTCAAAGTCGAATGCCCTTGCGCTGCTTGGTCAATCTCCTCCCAGTGCCGCGGAGTTGCCACGGTGGGGCGTTCGCGCCCGCGCAATGACCACGGGCAGATGGTGGTCTTCGCGGCCGAGTTCTGTGACCAATCCAAGAACACCTTTCCTGTCCGTAGCGACTTCGTCATACGCCATAGGACGAGTCCCGGGTGAGCCGATGCGAGGTGTTGAGCCAGCGCCTTGGCGACCGCGCTGACTTCGGCGGCGTCGCGCTGACCTTCCAACTCGGCATACAACTGCATGCCCTTGCTTCCGCTGGTCACCGGAGTCAGCTCCAGACCGGTGCCGTCCATGTGTTCACGCACCAACATCGCCACGTCGGCGCACTCGGCCAGTCCTGCGCCGGGGCCCGGGTCGAGATCGATGACCAGCCGATCAGGGGGGAGGGGAAGTCGGTCCTGCCCGATGCGCCACTGCGGGACGTGGAACTCCAACGAGCCCAAATTGACCAGGTATATCAACTGCGCCAAGTCTTCGACCAGCGGGTATGTGACAGTGGCGTGCTCGGATCGTGACCCCCAGCCGTGCCCGTGGACCTGCACCGAGGGCAGCCATTCAGGGGCGCCGCTCGGCAGGTTCTTCTCGAAGAAATGAGTGCCGCCGACCCCATGCGGCCAGCGAATCCGGGTCACGGGCCGCCGTTGAAGGTGGGGCAAGATGCGGTCAGCCACCGAGATGTAGTGCTGGAGGACCTGGAGTTTTGTCGTGCCGGTGGCCGGGTACATCACCTTGTCCAGGCTGCTGACGGCAACCTCTTGCCCGCCGATCACGAGCCTGGAGGGATCATTGCCAGCCACGGCGCACCGCCGGCTCGATGCTCAGGAGCGCAGGGTCCAGGTCGGGTCGCAGCCGTTGGTATGCCGGTTGGCGCAGTCGTGATCCAGGCGTGGCCCCGAGGGAGGCCACGTCGATCACCAACCGGGGACTCACCCACGTTGTCCCCCGGCGGTCAAGCTCGGGCACCTCGCTAGTGAAGGGACATTCCTCCTGGGTCAGCGACGCCAGCGCCGTGAGCAACGCGCTCCCGGCCTGACCGGCCAAGCCGCTGCCCACCCGCCCCCGGAACTGCAGTCCGCCGTTGCCCGCGACCGGCGGAGAGCCGATCAGGACCGCCCCCAGACGCGTCGATCCGACTTCGCGCCGCCACCCACCTACGACGTAGGACTGGGTTGCTCGGTGGGGAAACTTGAGCCAGTCGGTGGACCGCGACCCCGGCAGGTAGAGCGAGTCCACCTTCTTGGACACCACCCCCTCGAGACCGGCCTGCGCCGTAGCCTCGAGGAGGGCCGCACCGTCGGCATACGTCTGGGACAGCAGGCGAGCGGGGTCATCCGTCCAGATCGATTCCAGTGCGCTGCGGCGGTGGCGCAACGAGAGGCCGGTGAGGTCGAGACCGTCGAGCCTCAGCACGTCGAACACGACAAAAGTCGCGGGCCGCTCCTTGGCTATGCGTTGGGCGGCCAATCGGCCGCGCTCCCCTGCGGCCACGTGCACGCGATCGACGACGTGGGCAAACGACGGTGAGCCGTCCCGCCACGAGATCGCCTCGCCGTCGAAGAGCGCGTCGTCGGCGATATCGGACAAGGACGCGAATTCAGGGAAGCCGGTGCTCACGTCTCGACCGGAGCGACTGCCTAGGCTCACCACGCCACCGCGGACATCGGCCAGCAAACGCACTCCATCCCACTTCACCTCGTGCTGCCAGGCCGGGCCTTCCGGGGGCGATGGCGGGGTGCCGCCGGAGACACCCCGATGCCCAGGACTGGCGAGCATGGGTTTCATAGGTCCATATTGGTGCAGTGCGAGCGATATGGAAGGGAGCCGTGTCCTTCGGCCTGGTCAACGTGCCGGTCCGGCTGTATTCGGCGACGGAGAACCATGACCTGAGTTTTCATCAGGTCCGGGCCAGCGACGGCTCCCGGGTGCGCTACAAGCGGGTGGCGCAAGCCGACGGCGAGGAAGTGGCCTACCGGGACATCGCCAAAGGATACGAAGCCGACGACGGCACCACAGTGATGTTGACCGATGCCGATCTGGCGACGCTGCCGAACCGGAGCAGCAAGGAGATCGCGGTCGAGAGTTTCGTGCCCGGCGCTCAGATCGACCCGATTCTGTACGACAAGGCGTATTACATCGAGCCTGACGAGATGGGGGCCAAGGCCTACGGGTTGTTGCGCGAGGCGCTGCGGGAGACCGAGCGCGTGGCCGTGGTGACCGTCAGCGTCCGCACGCGGATGACCATGGCGGTCCTGCGCGTGCTGGAGGACGTGATCGTCCTGCAGACCTTGCTGTGGCCGGACGAAGTCCGCGATGCGGGTGCTTTGAATCACCTGGACAAGGTCAGCGAGCCCAAAGAGTCCGAGGTCAAGATGGCTCACATGCTGGTCGACTCGATGGCCGGTGATTTCACTCCGCAAGACCATGTCGATGACTACAAGGACGCCGTTGAAGCGCTCGTCCAGGCGAAGATCGAGGGCGGCGAAACCACGGCTCCACCCAGCGACGACGACCAAGACTCCGGTGAGGTGGTCGACTTGCTGGCCGCGCTCCAGCGCAGTGTCGATCGCGCCAAGAAGAATCAGGGCTCCACCGAGGACTCGACGCAGGGCAAGGCTGGGTGACCGCAGCTGCCGATCGTGATGCCCCGCTGCTCATCCCGGTGCGGGTGCTGGCACAGTCTGAGATCCTGCCAGGTGGGGCCATCGACCTGGCGTTCGTGACAGCCGAGCAAGACTGCGGCCGTGACCCCACCGCTCATTGGCGTCACGTTGCGCACGACTCCTTGCGCAAGGGTTATGCCGAGGCACCCGCTGCCGTGGCGGCAACGTTTGTCGCGCAGTGGGTGATGCAATGCCTGGCCTGCGCGGCCCTCTTCGATGTTCGAGCCCGCCAGCCTGTCCGACGCGATGTCGGTCCCTGGATCGTGGTTGAGGCCCATGCCGGCTATCCCCGCGAGGTGCTCGTGCGGGATGAGCCGAACAGACGCGCGGAGTCTCGCGTAGATCGCCTCGACCCCGACGCGGCCTATCGGCGCGCTGCCGAAGCCTTCATCTCGAGCTACCGACCCGGCATACCGATGAGTTCGTGGCAACGATCCGGGCTGATTCGAGACGTCTGGCTCGCGGCCAACTGTCCCCCCGGCGCGGCGGGCGTCATCAAGCGTCAATCCTGCTGTTTGATCTATGCCCTACCGGGTCTGCGGTGCTGCGCAGGGTGCCCTCGGCTCACCTCCCGGCCACCGGTGACTTCTGCCGTGGGCGAACAGGGGGAGCCGGAGGCCCGGAGTGTGGAACAGTCCTAGGCTCGCCCACGTTGAGCCCAGCAACGACACGTACCATCGAGGTCCTCTCGACCATCAGGAGACACCATGTTCGAACGGTTCACCGACCGAGCCCGCCGCGTCGTTGTGCTTGCGCAAGAAGAAGCGCGCATGCTCAACCACAACTACATCGGAACTGAGCACATCTTGCTCGGTCTCATCCACGAAGGCGAGGGTGTGGCCGCCAAGGCGCTGGAGTCCCTGGGCATCTCGCTCGACGCGGTCCGGGAGCAGGTCCAGGAGATCATCGGCCAGGGACAGCAGTCCCCGACCGGGCACATCCCCTTCACGCCGCGCGCCAAGAAGGTCCTGGAATTGTCGCTGCGTGAGGGCCTGCAGCTGGGGCACAACTACATCGGCACCGAGCACATCCTGCTCGGCCTCATCCGTGAGGGCGAAGGCGTGGCCGCCCAAGTGTTGGTCAAGCTGGGGGCGGACCTCAACCGTGTGCGCCAGCAGGTCATCCAGTTGCTGTCCGGCTACCAGGGCAAGGAGACTGCTGCCGCTGGCGTCGGCTCCGGTGGACAGGAGGGCCAGCAGACAGGGTCCCTGGTGCTCGACCAGTTCGGTCGCAACCTGACCCAGGCTGCCCGGGAGGGCAAGTTGGACCCGGTGATCGGGCGGCACAAAGAGATCGAGCGGGTCATGCAGGTCCTGTCCCGCCGGACGAAGAACAACCCGGTACTGATCGGTGAGCCCGGCGTCGGCAAGACCGCCGTGGTCGAGGGGCTGGCTAGTGACATCATCCGCGGCGAAGTGCCGGAGACGCTGAAGGACAAGCAGCTCTACACACTCGACCTCGGTGCGTTGGTGGCCGGTAGCCGCTACCGAGGTGACTTCGAGGAGCGCCTGAAGAAGGTCCTGAAGGAGATCCGCACCCGCGGCGACATCATCTTGTTCATCGACGAGATCCACACCTTGGTCGGTGCCGGTGCCGCCGAGGGCGCGATCGATGCCGCCAGCATCTTGAAGCCGATGCTCGCCCGCGGCGAGCTGCAGACCATCGGGGCCACCACCCTCGATGAATACCGCAAGCACATCGAGAAGGACGCGGCGCTGGAGCGCCGGTTCCAACCGATCCAAGTCGCCGAGCCGACGCTGGCCCACGCGATCGAGATCCTCAAGGGCCTGCGTGACCGGTACGAGGCGCACCACCGCGTCTCGATCACGGACGGGGCGCTGGTGGCGGCCGCCAATATGGCGGACCGCTATATCAACGACCGGTTCCTCCCGGACAAGGCGATCGACCTAATCGACGAGGCCGGTGCCCGATTGCGCATCCGCCGGATGACCGCACCGCCGGATCTTCGCGACTTCGACGAGAAGATCACCCACGCCAAGCGCGAGAAGGAATCGGCCATCGACGGCCAGGACTTCGAGTTGGCGGCGCGGCTGCGCGACGAGGAGCACAAGCTCACCCAGGCCCGTGCGGCTCGGGAGAAGGAGTGGAAGGCCGGCGACATGGATGTCGTGGCCGAGGTCGACGAAGAACTCATCGCCGAGGTGCTCGCCGCCTCGACCGGTATCCCCGTGATGCGTCTGACCGAGGAAGAGTCCTCGCGTCTGCTGCACATGGAAGACGAGTTGCACAAGCGGATCGTCGGCATGGAGGAGGCCATCAAATCGATCTCTCAGGCCATTCGGCGCACCCGCGCCGGGCTGAAGGACCCGCGTCGTCCCGGTGGATCGTTCATCTTCGCCGGACCCACCGGTGTCGGCAAGACCGAGTTGGCCAAAGCCCTCGCGGAGTTCTTGTTCGGCGACGAGGACTCGCTGATCACCCTGGACATGTCCGAATACTCCGAGAAGCACACGGTCTCGCGGATGTTCGGCTCGCCTCCCGGATACGTCGGCTACGAAGAGGGTGGACAGCTCACCGAAAAGGTGCGCCGTAAGCCGTTCTCCGTGGTCTTGTTCGACGAGATCGAGAAGGCACACCCCGACATCTTCAACTCGCTGTTACAGATCCTCGAGGACGGCCGGCTGACCGACTCTCAGGGCCGCGCGGTGGACTTCAAGAACACCGTCATCATCATGACCACCAACCTCGGCACCCGCGACATCGCCAAGGGCGTCTCGCTCGGCTTCTCCGCCGGCAACGACACCCGCAACGACTACGAGCGGATGAAGAACAAGGTGACCGATGAGTTGAAGCAGCACTTCCGTCCCGAGTTCCTGAACCGGGTGGACGACACGATCGTCTTCCCGCAGCTCACCCAGGACGAGATCGTGCAGATCGTCGACATGATGGTCGCCAAGTTGGACGAGCGCCTGAAGGATAAGGACATGGGCATCGAGTTGACGCCCGCCGCCAAGGCGCTCTTGGCCAAGAAGGGCTACGACCCGGTGTTGGGTGCCCGGCCGCTGCGCCGCGCCATCCAGCGCGAGATCGAGGACGCCCTGTCCGAGAAGATCTTGTTCACCGAGTTGGAGGCAGGCCAGATCGTGTTGGTCGACACCGAGGGTGAGGGCAAGAGCGAAGCGTTCACCTTTGCCGGCACCCCCAAGTCCGACATGCCAGACACTGTCCCCGTCGAAGAGGCCACGTCGGCCGACTGAGAGCTACCCGACCCGGCCTGGTTCAGATGCCTACGCCTGATCGAATCCGTACCAGATCGCGCGCTGGAGTCCTGAACTCGGGTGCGCGATCTGCATGTCTTCGGTGCCTGCCGGGCGGTCGGTAACGCGCGTGCTGGCGATAAGACCCTCACTCACCAGAGCCGAAAGGCATCGTGCGCGTTGAGTGTCGTCGTGGGGCCAGACCTCGGCGAAATCACCTTCCCGCAGCCATCCTTCGTGATCACGCAGCCGCTGCAGCAGTGCACCCCGGCACTGTCGGTCGGTCCCGTGCCAGGCTTGCCCGCGGCGGGCAGGACCGGTGTATGCCGGCGATCCGGCAAGCTGCCAGGCGCACCGATCGTTGATGGGGCAGGTCTGACACCGAGGTGCCCGCGCGGTGCAGGTGAGTGCGCCCAACTCCATCACGGCCACGTTCCACCTCACGCTGGCCCGATCGTCGGCCGGTAGTGCACGGTGGGCCACGTCCGTCTCGGCCGTGGTCAGCGACGGTGCCGGGAGGGCAACGCCGGTGATCGCCCGGGCCAGTACTCGACGGACGTTGGTGTCGACAACGGTCGTGCGCGCGCCAAAGGCGAAGGCGGCCACGGCGGCCGCGGTGTAGGCCCCGACGCCGGGCAAGGACCGCAGGGCGCTTTCCTCGTGGGGGACTTCGCCCCGGTGATGCTCTGTGATGGCCACGGCACACGCGTGCAGCCGAATGGCTCGTCTGGGGTAGCCCAGCCGTTCCCAGGCCCGGACAGCGTCACCGGGGGCATCTGCGGCCAAGGCCGCGGGGTCTGGCCAACGAGCCAACCACCGCCGCCAGACCGGTTCGACACGTGCGACCGGAGTCTGTTGCAGCATCACCTCCGAGACCAGCACCGCCCACGGGGAAGCATCGGGGGAGCGCCAAGGCAGATCCCTGGCGTGCTCGGCATACCACCTCAGGACGGGCTTGTGCAGCAGGTCGGCACGGCTCACACGTGGCGCTCCATGATGCTGCTCTCCGCCAACCGCGACAGCCCTTCGCGGACGGCACGGGCGCGCCACTCACCGACGCCTTCGACCGTCGTCAGGTCCTCAACACCCGCCGAGAGCAGCGCCTGCAGCCCCCCGAAGTGATCGATCAAACGGTCGGCGATGGTCGGCGGCAGCCTCGGGATGCGGGCCATCAGCCTGGCTCCCAGCGGATACACCGTGCTGTCCAGGCCCTCGGTGGACCCGTGGAAGCCCAGGCACCGGGCGACCGCTCCGAGGTTGAGCAGGTCGGTCGCGGTCAACGCGTCGATGCTGCGCAGGATCTCGGCTTCGGTCCGCACGGTCGGAGCCTGGTGGGCATAGTCGCGCACCACCAGCTCGCGGCTCAGTCCGATGCCGCCCATGAGCTCGCTGAGCTGAAGGCCGATCAGCCGACCATCGACACCCAACTCCACCCGGTACTGGGCGATCTCGTGACTGATCCGGCGCACCATCTCCAGGCGCTGCAGCATGGCCGCCGCATCCCGCACGGTGACCAAATTCTCGATCTCCAGCGCCGACAACGTGCCAGCCACTTCGTCCAGCCGGGAGCGATAGCGCTCCAACGTCTGCAACGCCTGGTCAGCGCGAGACAAGATCTGGCTGGAGGAGTCCAAGACGTGGCGCAGGTCCCCGACATAGACCGCGACCAGCGACATCGACTGGCTGACCGAGACGACCGGGCACCCGGTTTGTTTGGCGGTCCGCTCGGCGGTGCGATGCCGCGTGCCGCTCTCCTTCGTCTCGATGCTGGGGTCGGGCACGAGTTGCACTGCGGCGCGGACGATCCGGGTGACGGCGCGGTCCAGCACGATAGCGCCGTCCATCTTGGCCAACTCGCGCAGCCTGGTTGCCGAGAACTCCACCGGCAGCTCGAAGCCGCCGGTGCACAACTGGATCACCGTCGGACCGTCGTCGAGCACGATCAACGCACCGGTGCGTCCGCGCAGGATCCGCTCCAACCCGTCCCGCAGATCGGTCCCGGGGGCCACGGCGGCCAGTGTGGCCCGCAGGACGTCTTCGTCGGTGAGTGCCGCATCATCGGTGTGTGCCACGTCGCTGTTGCCCCTGCCTTCACGCTCATCGTCGGGCGACCTTCGGAATGTCAGACCCGCGATGATCCTGCCACGAGGGTCGGCAATCGCGCAGGGCAGCACGAGATGCGCGGCTCTGATGGGGTGCGCAGCGACTAGCGGCTTTGGTCGATGACGGCCGCCCCGTGCCGGTGCTCGTCGAAGGCCACCACGGTGGCTTCGGCCAAGGTGGCGGCTTGAGCAACCTTCATGCCTGCCGGGGGAGCGCCCTCATCCAGCGAGCCGGCGGGCACAATCGCCCGGCGAAATCCAATCCGTGCCGCCTCGGCCAAGCGGCGAGGAACCCCTGTGACCGCACGCAACTCACCGGCCAGCCCGACCTCACCGAAGGCCACCGTGCCCAACGGCAAAGCCCGGTCCACCGTGGCTCCGGCCAGGGCCAGTGCCATCGCGAGGTCTGCGGCGGGCTCGCTGAGCCGGGCACCGCCGACAGTCGAGACATAGCAGTCTGCCCCGCCGAGATCGAGGCCGACTCGGCGGGCCAACACGGCCAGGATCATCGCGATCCGGGAGGAGTCGATGCCGCTGGTCGTGCGGCGCGGGCTGCCGCCCCCGGACGGTGTCATCAGGGCTTGGACCTCGGTGACCAGTGGCCGCCGCCCCTCCAGCGTCACGGTCACGCACGTGCCGGCCACCGCGATGTCGCGGCTGGTCAAGAACAGTGCGCTGGGGTCGGGCAACCCGACGATGCCTCGATCGCCGAGGTCGAAGCAGCCCACTTCGTCGGTCGGGCCGAAGCGGTTTTTCACCGCCCGGACCAGGCGGAGGCGAGAGTGACGTTCGCCCTCGAACTGGATCACCACATCGACCAGGTGCTCCAAGACCCGGGGGCCGGCGATGGAGCCGTCCTTGGTGACGTGGCCGATGAGCAAGGCCGAGATGTTCGAGGTCTTGGCGCACTGGATGAGAGCGGAGGCGACTTCCTTGACCTGGCCGACGTTGCCGGGGGCACCCTCGACATCGGCGCTGGCCACGGTCTGCACGGAGTCGACGATCAACAAGCTCGGCTGCACCTTCTCGATGTGACCCAAGATGGAGGCGAGGTCAGTCTCCGCGGCAAGAAACAAGCTCGGTGCCAACGCGGCGATGCGCTCAGCACGCAGCCTGACCTGGGCAGCGGACTCCTCTCCCGAGACGTAGAGAACCGTGCGCCCACCCCGAGCGGCGCGAGCGGCAACGTCCAAAGCCAGGGTCGACTTGCCGATGCCGGGCTCGCCGGCCACGAGCACCACGGCGCCAGGAACCAGACCGCCACCCAGCACCCGGTCGAACTCGCCAACCCCCGTGCTTTGCGCCTTGGCCAGGTCGAGGCTGACGTCGGCGATCGGCACCGCCGGTCGCAGCGGCACCACCGCTGCGGTCCGCACGGGCGCGACCCCGACATCGGTGACGCTGCCCCATTCTTGGCATTCCCCGCAGCGGCCAACCCACTTGATGCTCGTCCAGCCACACTCCGTGCACCGGTATGCCGGCGCGTTCTTCTTCGATGTGTTGTTGCGTGCGGAGGTGGATGCCATGTCGAGCAGGTTATGCGCGTCCACCGACAGAGCCGGACTCGCCGCCCAGCCCGCCTGCATACCTGCGGTGGTAGAGGTTCACCGCGTAGTCCACACCCATCCCCTCATGCTGGGCCAGGATTCCGGCGGCGATCTGCGGTGAGAACTCGATGCCCACGACGGCCTCGAAATCAGCCCGACTATCGAACTGCCAACGCATCTCCACCTGCGTGCGGCTCCAGCCCGCGCGCACCCAGAACCGTTCGACGGCGGCGGCGTCGTAGTCGGGCCACCCCCGGCGGAACCACTGGCCGAACGTAGAGCGGGTGGCGTCGTTGTCGATGACGAAGGCCGTGCCTGCGGGGGCCATTACCCGATCCAGCTCAGCCAACCCGGGCTCACATCCGGGTCCGAAGAAATAGGCCCATCGGGCGTGCACGACATCGATGGATCCCGACTCCACAGGCAGCGCCTGAGCGGCCCCTTGACGGACCTCGATCCCGCTCACGCCCACCCTTGCCTCCGTCAGCGCGGCGACTCGCTTCCGTGCCCTGGTCAGCAGCGGTGGGTGTGGCTCAACGCCGATGACGTTGGCAGCCACCGCGGCCAAGATCGGCAGGTGGTAGCCGCTGCCGCAGCCCAGGTCCAGCACGGTGGCTCCGCGCAGGTCGGCAATCTGAGCCATCGCCGCCCAGATGGCACCGTCAGGATCGACGCCGCGATTTTCTATCTCGTAGACGTCCGCGTGGTTCCAGATATTCGGACTGACCACGGCGAAGTCATCAGTCATCGGAACACGCCGAAACCCCTGCCGCAGCGCTCGCGACCGTGGCCGGGTGGACGAAGAGCGGCAACTGACGTCGTCCGTTGGGGTGACTGACCGCCTGGGTGTGTGCGTGTT
This sequence comes from uncultured Actinomycetota bacterium, assembly GCA_963803695.1. GTDB lineage: Bacteria > Actinomycetota > Actinomycetes > Actinomycetales > Dermatophilaceae > Ornithinicoccus. The sequence continues at coordinate 139,275 of CAWDNY010000007.1, read as the reverse complement.
GGGTAGCCAGCACCGCATCGCACATCTGCGCCAGGAGCCGGTATGCCGGCGCTCCAATCAACTCCACCAGTTCGGCTCGCAAGGAACGATAGACCGGGTTGGAGGCGGTGTGGGCGCTGGTCGCGGCCGTGCAATACCAGTCGAAGTCGTGCCCGCCCGGTCCCCAACTGCCGCGGTCGAACTCCTCGATGGTGACCTCGGTGTATGCAGACTCATCCGCGCGCGTGACGCTGCGGTAACTGCGCTTGATAGGCAACTGCCAGCAGACGTCCGGCTTGGTAGTCAGGGGCTCCACGCCTTCGAGCAGAGCGTGCTGATGCAGGGCGCACCCAGCGCCCGCGGGAAATCCGGGCCGGTTCAGGAAGATGCACGCTCCATCCACCAAGGCGGTGGTGATCTCCGCTAGTGGGGACGACTCCATGCCGCCGTGGTCGCTGACGGGCTGGGTGTCAGGCTCGGCGGAAGCGGTCCAGCCCGACACGTGGCCGACGTCGTGCATCTGCCATTCGTCCGGACCCAGCACCGCCACGACGCGCTGCACCCGCTCGAGGTCGTCCCGGTCGCTGAAATGAGCACCCAGGGTGCAGCAGCCGTCGTCGGGGCGGTCGGCATACACCCCGGGGCATCCGTCGCCGAAGATGCAGCGCCACGACGAGGTCAGCCAGGTCAGATCGGCGCGGACACGCTGCCTCACATCGTCGGGGTCGGTGAACTCGGCCCACATGCGCGGCCGCTCGAGGGTGACTTCATCGCCCTGCCTCATCGCCGCCACCACGTCAGCGTAGGCCCACGCGGACCCACGGGGCCCAGCCGTGAGCAACGCTGCGAGCCCACAGCGGAGCGGGGGTCTACTGTGTGCGCCATGGAAGGACCTGACGTGTCGGCTGATCGACCGAGCCCCCTGGTCCCTGTCCACCTCTCCACCTCCTCGGTCTATCCCGAAGGACCGGGATACTGCTTCGACCTCGCCGAACGACTCGGCTATGACGGCGTGGAAGTCATGGTCTGGAGCGATGAGGTCACCCAGGAAGCCAAGCCGCTGATCGCCCTCTCGCGGCTGCATGGGATGCCGATCGGAGCCATCCATGCCCCGACCCTGCTGCTCGCTCAGCGGCTCTGGGGATGGGATGCCTGGGGCAAGATCGACCGATCGCTGGACCTCGCCCGGGACGTCGGAGCTCCGGTGGTCGTGGTGCATCCGCCCTTTCGTTGGCAGTCCCGGTACGCCGAGGGATTCGTCGAAGGGGTCGCTACGCGCGCGCGCGACAGTGGCGTCACGATCGCGGTCGAAAACATGTTTCCCTGGCGAGTGGGTTCCACGGAATTGCAGGCATACCTTCCGGCGCATGACCCCACCGATCTGCCGTATGAACACCTCACTTTTGACGTCTCGCACGCTGGCACGGCCGGCAGCGACGCCCTGCTGATGCTGCAGGAGTTAGGGCCCAGGGTCGCCCACGTCCACCTCGGCGATAGCTTCGGCACCTTTAAGGACGAGCACCTGGTGCCTGGGCGAGGGGTCCAGCGATGCGCGGAGGTTTTGCAGCACTTGGTGCACAGCAACTACGCCGGAGTGGTCAGCCTCGAGGTCAGCACCCGCAAGGTCGACCGGGCTCAGCGTGAGTTCGACCTCGAAGAGTCGTTGGCGTTCGCCCGCACCCACCTCAGCACCCCCGCGGTCACCTCCGGGCCGTAGCCAGCAGCGATGCTCCGGCGGTATCCCGGGACACCACGCGAGGCCGCGAGCGCGTAGCCTGACCCCATGAATCTCGGCATACTGGACCCTTCGCCCCTGCTCCGACGAGGTTTGTTGGAAGTGAGCAAGCACGACTCGTTGCGCACCGTGATCGAGAAGGCACCGATCAGCCGGGGCGTGGTCAACCGGTTCGTGGCCGGAGCAGACGCCGAGTCCGCAGTCGCCGTGTCGCGGCAATTGGCCGACACCGGACGCAGCGTGACCATCGACTACCTGGGCGAAGACACCCTCGACGTCGAGATGGCGACCGGGACGAAGGACGCCTACTTGAAGTTGTTGAGCCAGTTGTCCGAGGCCGGGCTGACCAACGACGGCCAGGTCGAGGTCAGTCTCAAACTCAGCGCGCTGGGCCAGGCACTCGGCTCCGAGGGCCACGAGATGGCCATGTCGAACGCTCGCGAAATCTGTCGGGCGGCCTCCAATGCCGGCACCACGGTGACCCTGGACATGGAAGATCACACCACCACGGATTCGACACTGGACAGCCTGCGTGAACTACGCCAGGACTTCCCCTGGGTGGGCGCGGTGGTCCAGTCCTACCTGCACCGCACCGAGTCCGATTGCCGCGATTTGGCGTATGAGGGCAGCCGGGTGCGGCTGTGCAAGGGCGCCTACAACGAGCCCGAGTCGGTGGCCTACCAGGACAAGAGCGACGTCGACAAGTCCTTCGTCCGTTGCCTCAAGGCATTGATGGCCGGGGGCGGCTATCCGATGGTGGCTAGCCATGATCCCAGGATGGTCGAAATCGCCGGTGTCCTCGCGGATCGGGCCGGACGCGCCAACGACACGTTCGAATATCAGATGCTGTTGGGTATCCGCCCCGATGAGCAGCAGCGGTTATCCGACAACGGCTCCACCGTCCGGGTCTATCTGCCCTACGGCGACCAGTGGTACGGCTACTTGGTCCGCCGGATGGCCGAGCGCCCGGCCAACTTGGTCTTCTTCGCTCGTTCTGTGCTCACGACGGGCTGAGCGCAGTGCGGATCGCCATCCTGGGGGCCGGGGTGATGGGCAGCACGTTGTTATCAGCCTTCATTCGGGCTGGACACAGCCCGGCCGACCTGACGATCAGCGACAAGGTCGCGGCGCGGCGGGACGACATCGCTCTCAGTCACGGCGTGCCGGCCGCCGAGCCGGCCGAGGCCACCCGAGGTGCCTCCGTGGTCATTCTGGCCGTCAAGCCACAAGACATGCGGACGTTGCTGGGCGAGATCGGCGACGGCGTGGAGCCTGGAGCCCTGGTCATCTCGATTGCGGCCGGCATCAGCACCGAGTTTCTCGAGGCCCACCTTCCCGAGGGGACCTCGGTGGTCCGGGTCATGCCGAACACTCCGGCTCTGGTGGACGAGGCGATGTCGGCATTGGCACTCGGCCAGCACTGCAGCGTGGAGCACGGCGCTCAGGCCGAGGCGTTGCTGGCCACGATCGGCAAGGTGATCACTCTGGACGAGCAACACCTCGACGCGGTGACCGCGCTGTCCGGCAGCGGCCCGGCATACATCTTCTATGTCGTCGAGGCCATGATCGAGGCCGGTGTCCTGCTCGGGCTGCCGCGGGTCACCGCCACCGAGCTCGTCGTGCAGACGTTGTACGGTGCCGCCACGATGATGCGCCAGACCGGTCAGCACCCGACCGTGCTGCGCGAGCAGGTCTCCAGCCCCGGAGGAACCAGTGTCGCGGCCTTGCGCGAGCTGGAGGACCACAAGGTGCGCGCGGCCTTCATGACCGCGATCGAGGCGGCGGCACGACGGTCGCGTGAGTTGTCGGCCTCGGACTGACAGCGCCGAATCGACCGGTGAGTAGCGGTCAAGGGCAACCGATTTACCTGCTGTTCATGTGCTAACGGCTAGACACACGGCCGACCTGTGCCAAAGTATGCGCATGACTGAGATCAGTGTGCGCCGACTTGCCGAAGAGGACTGGGATGAGTATCGGCAGACGAGGCTGCGTGCACTGAAAGAGTCTCCGGAGGCCTTTGTGGCCTCTGCAGACGAAGAAGTCGACTATCCGGAGGAGCGCTGGCGCGATCGGATGCGTCGTTCACAGCGGCTGCTGGCCGAGCGCGACGGGCAAGCCATGGGGGTGGCGAGCATCGGCTCGGAAAACACCGCTGATGACACGGTGGGAGAACTGTTCGGTCTGTGGGTCTCACCCGATGCCCGCGGCAGCGGCGTCGCTCGCCGGTTGCTCGAGGCCGCGGCAAAGGCGGCGCGGGAGTCGGAGATGAAGCACCTGGTCTACTGGGTGGGCACTGACAACGGACGCGCCGTGGCTTTCGCCAGCAGTTTTGGATTCCGTCCCACCGACAACCGTCGGCCGATGCCGATCCGAGGTGCCGAGGTCGAGGACGAGGACGCCGAAGAGATGGCGATGGTGCTGCCGCTGGGCACGTCGTCGGGCGGCATTCCCACCAGCCTGTAAGACGCGGTGAGCCTCGAACAACGACGGCGCTTGTAGGAACTACGGTCGAGCAGCTAACTGCTCGATGTACTTGCTGGGCCCGGACACGATCATCATGTGATGTTGGCCGACTTTGGTCTCGGGCAACGCATGCATGAAGTCCTCACCCGGTGCCTTGACGCCGACGACTGTCACGCCATAGCGCTTGCGGATGTCCGTCTCCCCGAGAGTGAAGCCGATCATCTCTTGGGCAGGCCTCATCTTGACGATGGCGTAACCGTCCTCGAACTCGATGTATCCCTCCATCTTCCCGTTCACCAGGTGAGCCACACGACCACCCGACTCGGCCTCAGGGAAGATGACGTGGTGCACGCCGATCCGCTCCAACAGGCGAGCGTGCTCGGCGCTGACGGCTTTGGCCCAGATCGAGGGAATGCCGAGGTCCACCAGGTTGCCCACGGTCAGCAAAGAGCCCTCGATCGAGGTGCCGATGCCCACCACCGCGATCCGGAAGTCGCGCGGTTTGGCGGTGCGCAGCTCCTCTGGGTTGGTGGCGTCGATGGTCTGGACGCGCATGAGTTTGCGGGCGTAGCGCTCGGCCACGTTGCCGTTGATCTCGATGGCGTGCACGCGATAGCCCAAGCGATCCATCTCCAACGCCGCGGCCGCCCCGAAGCGCCCGAGGCCGATCACCAGAACGTTCTCGTCGAACAGTTGATTCTTGGCCATCGGTGGGCTCCTCGTCTCGGTGATGCCGTTGCCAGGCGGTTCTCGGCTAGCGTGCGTCCATGATCGCGGCACAGGTCGCCTGGGACCAACGTTTCACGGCCTACGACTTCGGGCCAGGTCACCCCATGCACCCGATGCGGCTGAACCTAACCCACCAACTGGCTCTGCACCTGGGACTGCTCGATCACGACGACGTGCGCGTCGCCACTGCCCAGCCCGCCGATGTCGCGGCATTGGCCACGGTGCATACCCAAGAACTCATCGGCACCGTGCAACGCTGCTCCGCTGACCCCGCAGCGGCCCATGGGCACCTCGGCATCGGTGACGGTGATACCCCCGCGTTCGCGGGTATGCACGAGGCCAGCGCGCTCGCGGTGGGGGCGACGATCGACTGTTGCCGTGCGGTCTGGGAGGGCAGAGCCCAGCACGGCGTGAACATCGCCGGCGGTTTGCACCACTCGATGCCGGGCCGAGCCTCTGGGTTCTGCGTCTACAACGACGCCGCCGTCGCTATCCGCGATCTGCTGGCCGCCGGTGCCCAACGGGTGGCCTATATCGATATCGACGTGCACCACGGCGACGGGGTCGAGACCGTCTTCTGGAACGACCCGCGGGTGCTCACGGTGTCGCTGCATCAAAGCGGCCACACCCTCTTCCCGGGCACAGGCTCGCCCGGCGACACCGGGGGAGCCGCAGCTGCCGACAGTGCAGTTAACGTCGCCTTGCCCCCCGGAACCGACGACGGTGGCTGGCTGCGTGCCTACCAAGCAGTGGTGCCGCAGGTGATCCGGGCTTTCGCCCCGCAGATCATCGTCAGCCAACACGGGTGCGATTCCCACCACTGTGATCCGTTGGCCCACCTGGACCTGACCATCGACGGCATGCACACGGCATACACCTGGATTCATGAACTCGCGCACGAGGTGAGCCAGGGACGGTGGGTGGCCTTGGGCGGGGGAGGCTACGAAGTGGTCGACGTCGTGCCGCGGGCCTGGGCGCACCTCATCGGGGTCGCTGGTCATCGGCCGGTCGCCCTGGATAAGCCGGTCCCGGTTGCGTGGCGGGAGATGGTCGAGCGGGTATGCGGGGTTGCTGGCCCGCGAAGCATGGGGGAGCGTGGCGGGGCACCCATCCACTACGGGTCCTGGGACGAGGGCTATCACCCCGAAGATCCGCTGGACATGGCAATCATGGCGACCCGTATGGCAGTGTTCCCCGGTCTTGGGCTGGACCCGTACTTCGATTGAGTGACGATCGGCTTCGGAATGTGGCGCCGCGTGAAGTGCCTCACAATGGTGACAAAACGGCGTGTCGTGCTGGACGAAGGGTCGCGAAAACTTTCCACCGCACCACATCAGCCCCTATGGTTGGCCCACGGCACAGCCACGCAGTCCCGTGTGCGCCGATGTGACCGGACTTAGAGACAAGGATGCCCGATGGGCCAGGAGCGCCAAGTGGCCGAGATGTCGTTTATGACGGTCGCAGAAGTGGCCGCGCTGATGCGCGTTTCGAAGATGACGGTCTACCGGCTTGTGCACAACAATGAACTGCCTGCGGTGCGGGTGGGTCGCTCGTTCCGCGTCCCGGCTGCAGCGGTGCAGGACTACCTCAGCGAGTCTTACCACGGCACTGCGTGAACCTTTCGGGTTAGGGGCACCCGCAGCGGAGCGATAGGCTGATGCCTTGCGCATCGAGGTCCGATGCGACCCCCACACGAAAGACTCGGTACATCCATGGGTTCAGTGATCAAGAAGCGCCGCAAGCGGATGGCAAAGAAGAAGCACCGCAAACTGCTGCGCAAGACGCGTCACCAGCGTCGCAACAAGAAGTAACGCCTCGGCGCGGTGGTGGCCTGATGTCCGGACCAGCGCACGAGGCCGGCGGACGTTTCGCGACGCTCGTGCCGGCCGCCGATGAGCAGGGCCGAGCCGTCCGCGTCAGCATCCTGACCCGAACCGGATGTCATCTCTGCGAACGGGCTATGGCTGTCGTCGATCAGGTGCTTGAGCCGTTGCAGATCGCTTCGTGGGCGATCGACATCGATGCCCAAGACACAGAATTCCGCTCCGAGCTGCTCGCGAGGTACGGCGAGTGGCTACCGGTGATCTTCGTGGACGGGCGGGCCCACGACTACTGGAGTGTCGATCCGGCACGACTACGCCAGAGTTTGCTCGACGCCTGAGCGCGGCAGCCCTGCGACCGCCGGAAGAAAAAGTCCTTCGATGACTTTGTGCATTTGTTCACAAAGTCCTATCCTGGTGAGTCCAACCCCTCGTGTGGCTGCCAGCGCGGACGCCACCGGGGACCCGAAAGGAGCCGGTGCTGTCGTGGATTCAGAGCCTGCACGCCGCGGAGTACCGGACGCCACTGTCGGCCGACTCCCGGCATACCGCAGGGCCCTGAACGGCATTGCCGAGGGTGGCGAGACGCGGGTGTCCTCCCGCGAGCTGGCTGCGGCGTCCGGGGTCCAGCCAGCACAATTGCGCAAAGACCTGTCGCACCTTGGGTCCTATGGTGTACGGGGAGTGGGCTACGACGTCGATCAGTTGCGGGAACAGATCTCTGCCCACCTCGGGCTGCTGAACTATTGGCCTGTGGCCATCGTCGGGATGGGGAACTTGGGACGGGCTCTGGTGGCGTTCAAGGGATTTTCCCGGCGTGGTTTTCACATCGTGGCCCTCGTCGACGATGACCCTCAGATCGTGGGGGAGGAGATCGCGGGCATGACGGTCCAAAGCCTCGATGCCCTGGTGGCTACGGGAACCTCGCTCGACTTCGGGGTCATCACCACTCCCGCCTCGGCCGCTCACCGCGTGGCGCAGGCCCTCGTCGATCTCGGAGTCCACTCGATCCTTAACTTCGCGGCCACCACTCTGGTGGTGCCCGATCACGTCGGAGTGCGCCAAGTCGATCTCTCGACCGAGCTGGAGATCCTGGCCTTCCACGCCCAACGACGGGCAGCGTCGCATCCGGACACTGCCCAACGCTCGGCGAGCGGAGGCCTCCGATGAGCCTGCTCGTGGTCGGGGTTTCCCACGAGAGCGCCCCGCTGGAGGTGCTGGAGCTCATCGCTGCCCGGCCCGAGACGCTGCAGGCGTTGCGCGATCAGGTGCTACGTGCCGAGGACGTCGCCGAGTCCGTGGTGCTGGCCACGTGTAACCGCGTGGAGATCATCGCCGAGGTGGATCGCTTCCACGGCGCGGTCAATGACATCGCCGAGGCAGTGGCTCTGGCCAGCGGACGAGGCAGGGGTGAGGTCACCGAACTGCTCTATGTGCACTACGACGAGCGCGCGGTGCACCATCTTTTCTCGATGACGTGTGGACTGAACTCGATGGCCCTGGGCGAGCCGCAGGTTCTTGGGCAAGTGCGGGAGGCGCTGGCTCATGCCCAACGCACCGGTTCAGTCGGTGCCCACCTCAATCCCCTGCTGCAGCACGCCCTCAAGGTCGGCAAGCGGGCACACGCTGAGACCGACCTCGATGCCGTGGCCAGGTCCTTGGTGCGTCGCGGGCTCGACCTCCTGCGTCCGGTCATGCCACCGCTGTCCCAGGCTGGCACCGTCGTGGTTGGTGCGGGTGCCATAGCGGCCTTGGCGACGTCCACGGTGCGGGCATCGAGCACGGCAGACCTCACCATCGTCAACCGTGACCCGGTCAAGTCAGCGGCCCTCGCGGATCGCCACGGCGCATCGAGCGCCGCGTGGGACACCTTGGCGGAGCAGTTGGTCGTTGCCGACCTCGTCATCTCGTGCACTGGGGCCACGCAACCGGTCATCACGTTCGACATGGTCACTGCTGCGCTTGCCCGACGGCGCAGGGGTCGGCCACTGGTCTTCCTCGACCTGTCAATGCCCGCCGACGTGGACCCGCAGGTGTCAACTCTCTCCTTGGTGCACCGGATCGGACTGGCAGCTCTGCACGAGCAGCACCACGACGCGGACACAGACACCCACGTCTCACAGGTGCTGCGCCACGTGCGTGACCTCGTGACGACCGAGGTCACGGCATACGTGATGAGTCAACGCGCCAAAGCCGTCGCGCCCACGGTCGCGGCCCTGCGCTCGCGGGCCGGTGTCGTGGTGCACTCAGAGATGGAGCGCTTGAATCGTCGTCTTCCCGACCTCGATGAGCGGGAGAGCGCCGAAGTGCGCCAGGCCATGGCGCGGGTCGTCGACAAACTGCTGCACACCCCCACGGTGCGGGCCAAGGCGTTGCACGATAGCGAGGGACCCGGCGACTACGCCAAGGTGCTGCACGAACTCTTCGATTTGGACCCACGTGAAACCGTCACGGTGCACGTTCCACCGGCCACCGGGGCGGGTGAGTCCTCGTGAGGTTGGGCACCCGAGCCAGCGCGCTGGCGATGACACAAGCGACCTGGGTCGCCGAGCAGTTGCGGGGCAACGGCGAAACGGTCGAGCTCGTCACGGTTCGCACGCAGGGTGACCTCAGCGCCGCTCCGTTGACCGAGATCGGTGGCACCGGTGTGTTCGCCTCCGCCCTGCGCGCAGCTCTTCGCGCCGGAGAGATCGATGTCGCGGTGCATTCGTTGAAGGATCTGCCCGTCGCCGCCGAGCCCGGTCTGATCCTCGCGGCGATCCCCCCCGAGAGGATGCCCGCGACGTGGTGATCACCGCCCACGGCGAGCGGCTGGACCAGCTCGCGCCCGGCAGCACCGTTGGCACCGGATCCCCTCGCCGCGCCGGGCAACTCGCGCGCATCGCGGGGCATCTGCGCGTCGTCGACATCCGAGGCAACATCGATACGCGGGTCGCCAAGATGCGCCGTGGAGACGTCGACGCCATCATCTTGGCCGCAGCGGGACTTCGCCGCTTGGAGCGCACCAGCGACATCAGCCAGACCTTGGAGATGACCGACATGTTGCCGGCTCCCGGCCAAGGAGCGCTGGCCATTGAGTGCCGCGACCCGAAGGCAACCGTGGATCCCGACGACGGTCCGGTGCACCACGCCTGCGCTCGCCTGGACGACCCAGAGACACGGGACTGCGTGAGTGCCGAGCGGGCGATGCTGGCCCGGCTGGAGGCAGGCTGCACGGCTCCGGTCGGTGCATATGCGCATCCGCTGGACGCCGTTGGCTACCGATTGACCGGGTGGGTTGAACTCAATGGCGACACGGCTCAGCGAGCCGTCTCGGGGGACGAACCTCTTCACCTCGGCGAACAGCTCGCCGAGCGCTTGTTGCACGACCTATCCGGCCAGACGCAGAGTTCGATCCTCGTAATGGAGCGTGAATCGTGAGCACCCATGCCTATGTCGCTGCCCCCTCGACCCGGAAAGCCCCGAGCGCCCGAGTGGCCTTCGTCGGCGCAGGACCCGGCGATCCCGGGTTGTTCACCGTCCGCGCACGGGACTACCTGTCTGCGGCCGATGTTATCGTGCTGGACTCGTTGCACTTGGCCGACCAGGTCGAGTCGTACGCCAAGCCTGACGTCGTTTTCGTCGACGGCTCGCGAGCCACGTCCGGACGCGAACTCACCGCCGGTTCCCGCGCCAAACTCGTCGTCAAGACGGCGCGGCAACTCGATGACCCGAACGCCTTGGTGGTCCGCCTGATGGATGGCGACCCCAGTGCCTTCAGCGGGTTGGCCGCCGAAGCCTCGGCGTGCAGCAGGGAGCGGATCCCCTTCGAGATCGTGCCCGGTGTGAGCACAGCGTGGTCAGTGCCGATGTATGCCGGCGTGCCGCTGACCGGGAGCAAGTCCAGTCATGAGTTGCACATGCTCGACGGGTCGGACTCCAAGATTGACTACGCCTTGTCGGTCTCAGATGCGGTGACCGTGGTGGTCATGGGCGTCACGGCCGACCTGCGCCGTGCTCTGGCCGGGCTGCTGGACGCCGGCAGGGACCCGCAGACTCCGGTTGCGCTGACCGACCACGGCACCACCGTTACTCAGCACACCGAAGTGAGCACCCTGCAAGAGGCACTCAGTGCGCTGGACGATGGCCGAGCCGAGGAGTCCAGCGTTGCCGTTGTCGGAGCGCAGGTCGACCTGCGCGACGAGCTGTCCTGGTATGAGAACAAGCCGCTCTTCGGCTGGAACATCATCGTCCCGCGGACCAAAGACCAGTCCAGCGCCATGGTGGATCGTTTGGCCTCATACGGGGCCAGTGCCTCGGTGGTGCCGACCATCAGCGTGGAACCGCCGCGCACCCCGCAGCAAATGGACAAGGCCATCAAGGGGCTGGTGACCGGTCGCTACGAATGGGTCGGCTTCACTTCGGTCAACGCGGTCCGAGCGGTTCGGGAGAAGTTCGCCGAGTTGGGATTGGATGCCAGAGCCTTCTCCGGGCTGAAGATCGCCGCTGTCGGGGGCACCACGGCCCAGGCCCTGACCGACTGGGGCCTGATGCCCGACTTGGTCCCAGAGTCCGAGCAGTCCGCTCGCGGGTTGCGCGACGTGTGGCCGCCATACGACGAGGTCCTCGACCCGATCAACCGGGTCTTCTTGCCCCGCGCCGACATCGCTACCGACACCTTGGTGGCCGGCCTGCAAGAGATGGGCTGGGAGGTCGACGACGTCACGGCATACCGCACGGTCCGGGCCAGCCCACCGCCGATCGAAGTCCGTGAAGCGATCAAGGGCGGTCACTTCGACGCTGTCTGTTTCACCTCTTCATCGACGGTGCGCAACTTGATCGGCATCGCCGGCAAGCCGCACGCCAACACCGTGGTGGCCTGCATCGGTCCCGCCACCGCCAAGACGGCCGAGGAGCACGGACTCGTCGTCCACGTGGTGTCTCCAGATGCTGCCTCGGCTTCGTTGGTGGACGCCTTGGCCGCATACGCCGCAGATCGAGGCGACGCAGCTGCCGCGAACGGCGAGGAGATCGTGCGGCCCAGCCAGCGGCGCGCCGGCAGCGGGCGGGCCACCGCCAAGGCTCGGGCGTGAGAACAGGGTTTCCAGCCGAGCGACCCCGCCGACTGCGCACCACTGCGGCGATGCGTGCTCTGGTGGGTCAAACGACCCTTGACGCAGGTGACCTGGTGCTGCCCATGTTCGTGGCCGAGGCCAATGCTGAGCCCGTCCCCATTACTTCGATGCCCTCGGTCTATCAGCACAGCATGGACTCGCTGCGACGCGCAGCCGAGCAAGCGCTGGAGGCTGGCGTCGGTGGCCTCATGCTGTTTGGGGTTCCGGCGCAGCGCGACCCCATCGGCAGTGGGGGCAGCGACCCTGATGGCGTGCTGAACCGAGCGCTTCGCCTGCTCCGCGGTGATCTGGGTGAGAACGCGGTAATCATGGCCGACCTGTGCCTCGATGAATTCACTGATCATGGCCACTGCGGACTGCTCGACGCCGATGGCAAGGTCGATAACGACGCCACACTGCGGAGGTATGCCGAGATGGCGGTGGCCCAGGCCACCGCCGGCGCCGACGTCGTTGCGCCCTCGGGAATGATGGATGGCCAGGTGGGGGTCATCCGGGGAGCGCTCGATGACGCTGGGCATAGCGATGTGTCCGTGTTGGCCTACACGGCCAAGTACGCCTCGGCCTACTACGGACCTTTTCGTGAGGCGGTGGATTCTGCGCTGGTGGGGGACCGGACGACATACCAGCAGCAGCCAGCTAACCGAACGGAGTCTTTGCGCGAACTGCGACTGGATCTGGCCGAAGGCGCGGACATGGTGATGGTAAAGCCCGCCCTGGCCTATCTCGACGTGCTGAGTGACGTCGCTGCACACAGCGATGTGCCGGTCGCCGCCTATCACGTTTCGGGTGAATATGCGCAGATTGAGGCGGCCGTCGAACGAGGCTGGTTGGACCGCGAGCGGGTTGTTCTGGAAGCCTTAGTCTCAATTCGCCGCGCCGGTGCTGACTTTGTGTTGACGTACTACGCCGATTACGCTGCGCGACTCATGAATCGGCCGGGACGGAATAATGGCAACTCAGGCGCAAAATGAAGTAGATGCAGTGGTCTCCAGCCTGGAGATTTCATCGGGCACGCCCGAGGGCGGGGATGTGCGTTGGCTCGATGAGCCGGAGCAGCGGGCTTGGCGCGCGTGGCTTCGCGGCTACCGACTGCTCATGGTCTCACTCGAGGATGGCCTTGCCGGCTCCGGTGTGCGGATGGGTGAATACGAGGTGCTCTCGATGCTGGGGGAGGTCCCAGGTGGTCGGATGCGGATGTCCGCCCTGGCCGACAAGGTCGTGCAGTCGCGGAGCCGTCTGACGCACACCGCCAAGCGACTCGAGGGGCTCGGCCTCGTCCAGCGCGAGCGCATTGTGCGCGACGGTCGTGGTGTGGAAGTCGCCGTCACTCCAGCAGGTTATGACCTGCTGGAGCGGACGGCGCCGGTTCACCTGGAGACGGTGCGCGATTGCTTCGTCGATCAGATGTCGCGAGCTGAATTACTGAACATGGGTGAGATCATGCGGCGCGTCATCCTGGCCACCCGTGAGCGCCCCGAGCAGGGTGCCGACGCCTTCTAAGCAGGCTGTTGGCCTTTCGGGGTGGAGTGGGAGAATGGTCTATATGCCTCCCCAATCCACAGTCCGATCAGGCGTGCTCCTAGAGACCGCACGCGGCATCATTCCGGCGGGGGTGAATTCGCCGGTGCGGGCCTTCCGCTCCGTCGGCGGGACACCGCGCTTCATCGCCTCGGCGAACGGCCCGTGGCTTACGGACGTCGACGGAAACAGGTACGTCGACCTGATCTGCTCGTGGGGTCCGATGATCCTGGGCCATGCGCACCCCCAGGTGATGGAGGCAGTCACCCAAGCAGCGAGCCAAGGGTTCAGTTTCGGTACGCCGACGGAGCGCGAGGTCCTGCTGGCTCAAGAAATCGTCGATCGGGTCCCTCCCGTCCAGCAGGTGCGATTGGTCAATTCGGGCACCGAGGCCACCATGAGCGCAGTGCGGGTGGCCCGCGGCTTCACCGGACGCTCGGCGATCGTGAAGTTCTCTGGCTGCTATCACGGTCACGTGGACGCGTTGCTGGCTGCGGCCGGCTCCGGATTAGCCACGTTTGCCCTGCCGGATTCGGCTGGCGTGCCGCCCTCGAGCGCGGCCGAGACCATCGTTCTGCCCTACAACGATGTCCCGGCCCTCGAAGCGGCCTTCGCCGAGCACGGCCCGAGGATCGCGGCGGTGATCACCGAGGCGGCGGCTGGCAACATGGGCGTGGTGCCGCCGGACCCGGGATTCACCGAGGCGTTGCTTCGGATCGCGCATCAGCACGGCGCGCTGGTGATCTCTGATGAGGTCATGACCGGATTCCGCTGCAGCGCCTCCGGTTGGTTTGGCCTGGAGGGCCCCTACGAGCACGGAGCCCCGGACCTCATGACCTTCGGCAAAGTGATGGGCGGGGGGTTTCCGAGCGCAGCCTTTGGCGGCCGTGCAGACGTGATGTCGGTGCTCGCTCCCCTGGGGCCCGTCTACCAGGCGGGCACGTTGTCGGGGAATCCGGTGGCCAGCGCCGCCGGTTTGGCGACCCTGCAAGTCTGCACCTCGCAGGTGTACGCCCGGATCGAGACGGTCGCCTCGGCGCTCGCGGGCGCGGTGACCCAGTCGTTCACTCGATACGGCATACCGCACCGCGTTCAGTGGGCGGGGTCGATGTTCAGCGTGTTCTTCGTCGATCACGAGGTCCACAACTTTGCCCAGGCGCAGGCCCAGGACAGCGGCCGGTTTGCGGCGTTCTTCCACGAGATGCTCAGCCGCGGAGTCCATCTGCCACCCAGTTGCTTCGAGTCGTGGTTCGTCAGCGCCAGTCACGATGACGCCGTGGTGACCCACGTCATCGAGGCCATCGAGGCGAGCGCCGCGGCGATCGCTCAGGTGCCCGTGTGAGAGGATCATCTGCATGATTCAGCACGCGGCGACGACTACGGTGCACGTCGTACGACACGGGGAAGTACACAATCCTGGCGGCGTGCTCTATGGCCGCCTGGCCGACTTTCACCTCTCGGACCTCGGACGTGAAATGGCGCAGATGACTGCTGACTACCTCGCCCCCATGGATATCGTGCACGTCGCGGCTTCCCCGTTGGAACGCGCTCAGGAGACGGCTGATCCGATTGCGGCGACGCACGGGCTGAGTCTGCATACCGACCCGCGGTTGATCGAGGCGGCAAATCACTTCGAAGGCACCACCATTGCCCAAGGTGGGGTGCTGAAGCAGCCGAAGCACTGGCGATACCTGGTCAACCCGCTGGTTCCCAGTTGGGGGGAGCCGTATCGCGCCATCGCCACCCGCATGCTGGCCGCGCTGAGCACCGCTCGGATGCAGGCCCGCGGGAGCGAAGCCGTGCTCGTCTCTCACCAACTCCCGGTCTGGACGGTCCGGCAGCGCCTGGAGGGCAACCGGTTGTGGCACGACCCGCGCAATCGTGAGTGCACCCTGGCGTCGGTCACCTCGGTGCGCTACGTGGGCGACGAGCCAGTCGAGGTGACGTATGCCGAGCCGGCTGGCCACCTGCTGGTGGGAGCTCAACCAGGGGCGGGAGCATGAAGACGGCCTGGGATCTAGGCCACCCGAACTTGCTTCGCTCGATTGGCTCCGCAGCGTTCGTGCTCGTTCTTGCGGGGTGCGGTAGCGACCCGAACGGCATTGCGGAGCAGGCGCGAGCCGGTGACGACAAGAACTACATTGTCGGTGACGGGAGCATCACGGCAATCGGTGCCGACCAAAGGGAAACGCTGATAGAGCTCGACGGGACTACCCTGGAAGGGGAGCCGTGGTCATCGAAGGATGCTCGTGGGGATGTGGTGGTGATCAACGTCTGGGGTTCGTGGTGTCCGCCGTGCCGGGACGAAGCAGCAGATCTGGAAGCAGTTTCCGCCGGATTCGACGACGACAACGAACCGGTGCAATTCATCGGTGTCAACGATCGAGACAGCGTGCCGACCGCGCTCGCCTTTCAACTCGCTCTAGAGGTCACGTATCCGTCGTTGGAGTACGACGGCGGGCAGACGTTGACCCAGCTGAAGGGATTCGCCAACGCGCGACCGAGCACGTTGGTCCTGGATCCGGATGGCCTGGTGGCGGCACGGGTGTTGGGGGCCGTCGACGCCAGCACTCTCCGGGCACTCGTTCAAGACGTACTGGACGAATGAGGGTGGGAAGCGCGCATGAGTGAGGTCGTGCTCAACGGACCGCTCTTGGCGGCACTGGCCCTCGCGGCTGCGGCGGGCCTTGTGTCGTTTGCCTCGCCGTGTGTGCTTCCGCTGGTGCCGGGGTTCTTGGGCTATATCACCGGGATGACCCCAGGCGATGATCAACAGGCCACCCGAGGGACCATGCTGCTCGGGGCGTCCCTGTTTGTCGCTGGCTTCAGCGCGGTATTCATCGTCATGAGCGTGGTGATCTCCTCGGTCGGGCTGTTGCTGCAGGAATACCAATTGGTGCTGCTGCAGGCTGGTGGCGTCATTGTGCTCATCCTCGGGTTCTTCATGCTCGGGGCCACCGGCACAGGTTGGCAACCCCGGTGGCGACCGGCAGCGGGTCTGGTCGGGGCCCCGGCCCTGGGTGTTGTGTTCGGGCTCGGTTTCACCGCGTGCACCGGGCCGTCGCTGGCCGCAATTCAAACGCTCGGGGCATCGCTGGCACCAACGGACGAGGGGACCTCGACGCGGGCTGTCATGCTCGCGATCGCCTACTGCCTGGGGCTGGGCCTACCGTTCGTGGCCATCGCCGGGGGTGCGGGCTGGGTGAGCACTGCCTCTGGCTGGCTGCGACGCCATCACAGGATGATTCAGCGGACATCGGGGTTTGTGTTGATTGCGCTCGGTGTTTTGATGGTGAGCGGTCTATGGGGAGGCATCACGGCCTGGGTGCAGACGCAATTGGTCTCCTCGTTCGAGACGGCTCTGTGATGTCGAAAAGTACCGTGATGTCCGAGGACAGTGCGACGTCCGGGTCGATTCAGCAACCGAGATTGGGTCCGCTGGGTTGGCTGCGCTGGGTCTGGCGACAACTCACCAGCATGCGCACCGCGTTGATGCTCTTGCTCTTGTTGGCGATCGCGGCCGTCCCCGGGTCGATCTGGCCCCAGCGAAGCGTCGACCCCGCCCTTGTCTCGCAGTACCTGCGCAACAACCCCGACCTCGGGCGCTGGTTGGACCGGTTCCAGATGTTCGACGTGTTCTCTTCGCCATGGTTCGCCTCGATATACCTGTTGCTGATGGTCTCGCTGGTGGGCTGTTTGCTGCCACGTAGTCGTCAGCACTGGAGCGCGATTCGGGCCCAGCCGCCGGCCGCGCCGAAGCGGCTGGACCGGATGCCGGCATACACCCGGGTGGAGGTATCGACCCTGCGCGGGCCGGCCGAGACAACCACTGCTGCCGCAGCCCAGGACGACCTCGTCGCCGCGGCACGCCGGGTGCTGAAGAAGCATCGGTATCGCCTCCGGGAGCAGCCCACCGGAACGAACGTTCGGTCCCGAGAGCAGGCGTCAGTCGCCGCCGAAGTCGGATATCTCAAGGAGACCGGCAACCTCGTCTTCCACATCGCGCTGCTCGGTGTCATCATTTCCATGGCGGTCGGCCACCTGTGGGGATGGCGAGCCGAGCTCATCCTTCCCGAACAAGAGAGTTTCACCTCCTCGGCTGCACAGTACGACACCTTCAACCCCGGCCCCATGGTCGACGAGAACTCCCTTGAGCCCTTCCAGATGCGACTGGAGTCCATGACGGCAAGCTTCGAAACCGAAAGCAAGGGAGTGCAATTCGGTGCTCCCCGGGAGTTCTCCGCTCAGGTCGCCACCGAGACTGCCGACGGTGAAGCAGAGGTGCAACGACTCACAGTCAACGGCCCCCTTCAACTCGATGATGCCTCGGTCTTTCTTCTGGGCAACGGCTACGCCCCGGTCGTGACCGTGCGCGATGCTGCTGGCGCAGTCCTGTTTTCCGATGCGGTGCCGTTCTTGCCGCAGGACGGCAACTACACTTCGACCGGCGCCATCAAGGTCACTGGAGCCCAGCCGGAGCTAGGCTTCTACGGCGCATTCCTGCCAACGGCCCGATTCGACGCCGAGCTCGGCCCCACCTCCGACTTCCCCGACCTGGTCAACCCGCAGTTGGCTTTGGGGATCTACGAAGGAGATCTGTTCCCGGGAGGCGTTCCTCAATCGGTCTACGTGTTGGACACCGCATCGATGGAGTCGGTGCTGGATGACGCCGGTGAAGCGGCCACCCTGTTGCTCGCCCCCGGACAAACCGAAACCCTGCCGGGTGGCCGAGGCACCGTGACCCTCGACGGGGTGGTCCGTTGGGGTGGCCTCGTCGCACGTCACGATCCGGGGCGGCTGCCGGTGCTGATCAGCGCGATCAGCGTCCTGGTCGGCTTGATCTTGATGCTAGGGGTGCGGCGTCGTCGGGTCTTCGTCCGGGTCGGAAGCGCCGGAGGGGCCGAGGGGTCCATCGATGGCGACGAGCGGCATACTGGACTAGAGGTCGCTGCGCTGGTGAAGGGAAGCGACCCCGGTTTGCAGAGATTGGTCGAGCAGTTGGCACAGGAGATCCTGGCTCTGCGCGACGGCGACACAGCAGCCGACCAACTCAGGTCGGATGGCAACCATGAGTCCACGACTAGCCGCGGAGCAAGCGAAGCGGATCGTATGGCGACAGCACCGGCGAAGGGTGAGCGATGAGGAACGACACGTTGGCAGCGGCCTCCGACACGGCAGTGTGGGCCACGATGGGGGTCCTGGCGCTGGCCATGGTGGCCTTCGCCGCATACCTCGCACTGCGTGCGTCGCAGGCTCCGGAGTTTCAACGCAAGGCAGCGCTCGTCGGGGCAGGTGCCTCCTCGAGCGGGTCCGGTGCCAGTGACCTCGGCACTGATCACTTTGTTGCCGAGCCACCCCGCGACACGTCACGTCGCTGGGGCGTGATCGGGCTGCAACTGACCATGGTCGCAGCGCTCCTGCTGGTGGCCGCCGTGGCCCTGCGCGGCTTGTCGGTGCAACGCCCCCCGCTGGGCAATATGTACGAGTTCGCACTGGCCGCCTCATCGTTTGCGCTGGTGATCTATTCCGCGTGGAGCCTGCGCCAAGAGCGGTTGTGGCTCGGCCTGTTCGTCGTCACGCCCGTGCTGCTCATCTTGGGTTTCGCCCGCGGTGCCTGGTATGCCGAAGCGTCCCAGTTGGTGCCTGCGCTGAACAGCGTGTGGTTGGTCATCCACGTCACGGTGGCCACCCTGACGGTGGGTCTGTTCATCATCGGATTCGCCACTGCCGTGCTCTACCTGTTGCGAGACCGCCAGGAGCAGCGTGAGGCGTTGCGAGAGGCGGGAGAGCCCGCGCCCAAGTCCTGGTTGAGTGCGCTGCCCAAGGCCGAGGTGCTCGAGCGGATCACCTACGGGATCCACGTGGTCGCCTTCCCGCTCTGGACGTTCACCCTCATCGCCGGGGCGATCTGGGCTGAGCAGTCCTGGGGGCGCTACTGGGGGTGGGACCCCAAGGAGGTGTGGACCTTCGTCATCTTCGTGGTGTACGCGGCATACCTGCATGCTCGGGCCACCAGCGGTTGGACCACCCGTCGGTCGACGTATCTAGTTCTAGCGGGTTTTGGCTGCGTCGTGATCAACTATGCGGTCGTCAACATGTTCTTCGTCGGCCTGCACTCCTACGGGGGAACCTGATCCGACATGCTCCGCTACACCGTGCTGCGGTTGTTGATTTTCGCCGTCTTCCTGCTGATATTCGTGTGGGCCAAAGTTCCCGGTATCTGGGCCCTGCTTTTTGCCGCCCTGTTTTCGATGGTGACGTCTCTGTTCCTGCTGCGGCGTCAGCGGCAGCAGATGGCCGACCAGATCGTGAACCACGTGGAGCGGCGACGCGTCAAGCGAGCCGACAAGATCGCCAGTCAGCGCACCGATGAGGACGAAGAGGACAGCCAGATCGGCAACGCGTGAGGGCCGATCAGGCGGACAGCATCAACCCAGCGGCGAACAAGACCGAATAGCCCAACTGCGCGAGGCCCGTCTGCCCGAGTACCGGCACGAGATCGCCGCCGAGGGCACCGCCGCGCACGGTGCGGATCGGAATCCAGGCCAGCGGCAACGCGAGCAGAGTCAACAACACCCACGGATGGGCCAAGGCCGAAATCAGCACCACCGCGAAGGCACCGAGGACCAGCGCCGCGTAGAACTGGCGGGTCTTTGTCGCTCCCCACTTCACAGCCAGCGTCCGTTTGCCGAGCTGTTCATCTCCCGGAATGTCGCGCAGGTTGTTGGCAACCAGGATGGCGCAGGCCAACGCCCCAACCCCCACGGCGCCCACGACTCCGGCGAGGCTAAGGGAATGTGACTGAGTCCATTGGGTGCCCAGCACTGCCACGAGGCCGAAGAAGACGAACACCGCCAACTCACCCAGTCCGCGATAGCCGTAGGGGTGCGCACCGCCGGTATAGCGCCACGCAGCGATGATCGCTGCGGCACCGAGAAGGAGGAGCAGCCACGCGTTGGCCAGCGCCACCAGGGCCAGCCCCACGACGGCCGCAATGCCGAAAGACATGAAGGCTGCCGCCTTCACGGTGGCGGGATCAGCCAGCCGCTGGCCGACCAACCGTACCGGCCCGACACGGGTCGCGTCCGTGCCGCGAACCCCGTCGGAGTAGTCGTTGGCGTAGTTCACCCCGACCTGCAGGGAGACCGCGACGACCAACGCGAGCAGGCCCATCCCGAAGTTGGCTTCGCCTTGGGAGTATGCCGCTCCGGTGCCGACGGCGACGGGGGCGAAGGCAGCGGGAAGCGTGCGGGGACGCGCTCCGGCGACCCACTGGGAAAAATCAGCCATCGAGTTAAATGCCCCGCAGGAAGTCGGGGTCGTCGTCCGGGCCGAGGGGACCGCGCGGCGAGTTGCCCCCTCGCTCGGTCAGCCCCTTCGGCCGGCCGGCGATGAGCCACGCGATACCCCCAGCCGGGGTGAAGAGGAGCGCCATAACCACCCAGGCCAACTTCGGCAGATTGCGCACTTTGTCATTGTCAGTGCGCATCACGTCGACAACGCAATAGACGGTGAACGCCAAGAGCGCGATGGCGAGCAAGATGCGTAACACTAAGGTCCTTCGTCGGCGAGATGGGCAGACCTATATTCTGTCATCTTCCTGGGTAAATGCTGCTCTGACCCCCGCCCCGTCCACTTTGCCGCTAGGCAACCGGGGCAGGGCGTCGGCAATGTGCACGAGTGAGGGGACGGCATACCCCGGCATCGCGGGTCGCAACTGCTGAACCCACCCGCGCGGATCGGCCATTAGCGCCGCCATATCGGGGTCGCCGCGTCGGGGGATCAGGATGGCCGCGACCCGCTGCCCCCACTCCACGTCGGGCACGGCCACCACCGCCGCATCATCAATGGCGGGAAGGGCGAGCAGCGCATCTCGCACTGCGTCGGGGTGCACCTTGTGGCCGCCGGTGTTGATGACGTCATCCATGCGACCGAGCACGCGCCACCGACCGGTGGCCAGATCCTGTATGCCGAGATCCGAGCTGCGAAACCAGCGAGTTCCCGCGATCGTCACAAAAGCCTCATCGGTCAGATCGGGGAGATCCAGATAACCCTTCGCGAGCACCGGCCCCGAGATCATCAGCCTGCCCGGCTCCCCAGGTCGCCCGTCTGTCGTGAGGGTGACGACAGGCAGAGGTATGCCGTCGTAGGCGCATCCTCCGCAGCTCTCACTCATCCCGTAGGTGTGCGTCCAGACCACCTGAGCCTGCGTTAGCCGGGCTGCCAACGCTGGGGCTAGTGCCGCTCCACCGATGAGGACCCGATCAAACGACGTCAGCGCCTGCAGTCCTGCCGGATCGGCGAGCAGCCGCTGGATCTGGGTAGGCACGAGCGACACGTATCGACGCTGGTCCGTTGCCATCTGGGCGGTTGCTGCGGTGAACTTCGTCGCCGTGAAGCGCGACGAAGGCTGGCCCGTCACACCCACCAGGTCGACAGGCTCGACTCCGGACACGTGCGAGCGAACCCAGACCTGGAGACCGCCGACGTGGGTGGGGGTTAGGGCGGCCAGCCATTGGCCGGGTCCGCCCAGAAGTTCGAGAGTGGCATGGGCGGAGGCCAATAGCGCTCGTGCAGGGAGCACGACCTTCTTCGCGGTGCCGGTGGAGCCCGACGTGGTCACGACGACGTCCTGACCCTCCTCGAGGGCATGGGCGAGCGATCGGGCCAGATCATGCGCGATGCCCGCACTCAGATCGAGTGCAGGCATCGCGGATCAGAAGTTGTGGTGGCGGTGAGGAATCAACCGGTCAGTTGCCGGCACCTTCGAAGCTATTGTCCAGGTCGACGTACCAGGTGTCGTCGAACTTCTGCAGGGCGATCGCGTCGTCACCGAAACCTTCACCGAACAACTCGGAGAAGTTGTCCTTGTCGACGGTGGCTGTGTCACCTTGAACGTCGGCGCCGTTGACCTCGATGAGCTCGATGATGGAGGCCTGCTCTTCGGTGATCATGCCCTCAAGGGTGCTGGGCAGGATCTGCTCACACAGGGCCATATCTTCTTCCGAAGCCGACATCGGGCCAGAGCCGGTGAAGTCCATCAGCAAGCCGCAGATCTCCGGGTCGGCGTTGGCCAAGGCCACCATGAACTGCTTGGTGACGTCGGCAGCCGCCTGACCGTCCTCGCCGCCCTCGACCTCGCCATCGCTGGTGGGCTCCTCTGTGGCCTCGGCAACATCCTCAGTGGGCTCCTCAGCGGTCTCCTCGACCACGTCTTCGGTCGTCTCTTCGGCCACGTCCTCGGTCGGCTCGCTGCTGGCCGAGGCCGCAGGCTCCTCCACCTCGGGCTCGGCGTCCGAGCCGCAGGCCGAGAGCAGCAGCGCTGGCACGGCCAGAGTCGTCACAAGAAAACGTCGCATTGGGGAACCTTCCGAAAAGGATGAAGTCTGTGGTAGTCGCCCATAGGTTACAGCGAACTTGCCCTACGACGCGGACTCAGTCGATTCGGTTCCAAGCCTAGAAATACCAAGGGTATGCCGACCAGTCCGGTGGGCGCTTGTCCAGAAAGGCATCTCGGCCCTCCACCGCCTCGTCCGTCATGTAGGCCAAACGGGTCGCCTCGCCCGCGAAAACCTGCTGTCCGACCAACCCATCGTCGACCAGGTTGAAGGCAAACTTCAGCATTCGTTGCGCGGTCGGGGACTTGCCGAGGATCTCGCCGGCCACCGTGAGGGCTTCGCGCTCCAACTCCTCATGCTCGACCACCACGTTGACTGCGCCCATCCGCTGCATCTGGGTGGCGTCATACGTCCGGCCAAGGAAGAAGATCTCGCGGGCGTTCTTCTGGCCCACCATTCGCGCCAGGTATGCCGACCCGTAGCCGGCGTCGAAACTGCCCACGTCGGCGTCGGTCTGCTTAAAGCGGGCGTGCTGAGTGCAGGCGATCGTGAGGTCGCACACCACGTGCAGCGAGTGCCCTCCACCGGCGGCCCAGCCGTTCACCACCGCCACCACCACTTTGGGCATCGTGCGAATCAGCCGCTGCACTTCCAAGATGTGCAGCCGGCCACCTGCCGCCTTCACCCGAGCGGTGTCGACGGTCTCAGCGCCCTCACCGCCGGCGTACTGGTAGCCCGACCGGCCACGAATGCGCTGATCACCACCGGAGCAGAAGGCGTGACCGCCGTCCTTGGCGCTCGGCCCGTTGCCGGTCAGCAGGATGGCCCCGACGTCGGGAGTCATCCGAGCGTGGTCCAAAGCTCGATAGAGCTCGTCGACGGTGTGCGGGCGGAAGGCGTTGCGGACGTGCGGTCGGTCGAAGGCGATCCGGACGCACCCCAACGAACGGGCGCGGTGATACGTGATGTCCGTGAAGTCGAAACCGGGCACCACGTCCCAGGCGTCGGCATCGAAGGTGTCGGACACGGCCGGGCTGGTGTCATCGCTCACGGGGGTTGAGACTATGCCCATGGCTCTTGGACGCCCGATGACCCCTTCGGTCGAGGAGCTGCTTGAGTGCGCACACGTGGTGTCCATTCCGCTGCGGATGCACCTCCGGGGTATCACCCACCGCGAAGCCGTGCTGGTGCGCGGCCCGCAGGGGTGGGCCGAGTTCGCGCCGTTCCGTGAGTATGCCGACGAGGAAGCGGCGACGTGGCTTCGGGCGGCGCTGGATGCGGGGTGGGGTGAGGCCGTCCCGGCGGTACGTGCAGTGGTCGAGGTCAACGCGACCGTGCCAGCGGTCGCTGCCGCCGAGGTGAGCGGTGTTCTCGACTCATTCCCAGGATGCACGACGGCCAAGGTCAAGGTGGCTCAGGTCGGTCAAGAACTGCGCGACGACGTCGACCGGGTCAGCGCCGTTCGGGACCGTTTGGGAGCCAAAGGCAAGATCCGGGTCGACGCCAACGGGGCGTGGGACCTCCAGCAGGCCAGGCAGGCGATCAGAGCCCTGTCGGCGTACGACCTGGAGTATGCCGAGCAGCCCGTGGCCAGCGTCCAGGACCTTGCCCGGTTGCGGACTTCGTTGGCGGCCGAGGGCACCGAGGTGCTGATCGCGGCCGACGAGTCGATCCGACGGGCAGATGACCCAATGCTGGTCGCGCGTTTGGAGGCCGCAGACCTGGTCGTCATCAAGGTGGCGCCGCTAGGGGGAGTGCACCGGGCGTTGGAGGTCGTCAGGGATTGCGGGCTGCCAGCGGTCGTGTCCTCCGCTTTGGACACCTCGGTCGGCATCGCTCAAGGGGTGCAGTTGGCGTGCGCTCTGCCCGAATTGCGGCATGCGTGCGGCGTGGGCACACTCGCATTGTTTGACGGCGACATTTGCCGCCCCTCGTTGCTGCCGGTTGCCGGCCAGTTGCGACACGATGAGGCATTGAGGACCGCAGGATCAGTCGATCCTGACCTGCTGCAGCGATATCGAGCCGATCCAGCCACTCACAGTTGGTGGCTGGACCGTCTGCGGCGCTGCGCAAAATTAACCTGAGCGAAACATCCGGAACGCTTTCGAAACATCACGGGACTTCTGCGGTAACACCCGCGCCGCACACTCTGTTTACCGGTGCGCCGCCTGGTGCCGCACCCCTGAAAATCTCTGGAGACACTCATGGAACTAACGTCTGGCGACGTGTGGGTGATGGTGGCATCGGCTCTCGTGCTGCTGATGACCCCCGGTCTGGCCTTCTTCTACGGCGGACTCACCCGTGCCAAAGCTTCCTTGAACATGATGATGATGAGTTTCGTGTCCATCGGCATGGTGGGCGTGATTTGGGTCCTGTGGGGCTACTCGATGAGCGGCGGTGACTCCGAGTTGTGGGGAGTCTTCGGCAGTCCGTTTACTTCCTTCGGCCTCTCCGACCTCGTCGGGACCAGCGACCTCATCGGTGCCGGTTTCGGCGCCACCTTCGCGATCATCACGGTGGCCTTGATCAGTGGGGCGGTCGCCGACCGCACCAAGTTCTCTGCCTGGACGGTCTTCGTGCCGATCTGGGTCACCCTCGTCTACTGCCCGTTGGCCTACATGGTGTGGGGCGGTGGCCTCCTGAGCGACGACGGTTGGATCGGCCAGACGTTCGGCACCGCCATCGACTACGCCGGCGGCACAGTGGTGCACATCAACGCCGGTATCGCCGCCCTCGTGTTGGTCTACATCATCGGCCAGCGCGCCGGCTTCGGAAAGATGGGCTTCCACAAGCCGCACAACGTGCCGCTGGTGATGCTCGGTGCCGCGCTGCTGTGGTTTGGCTGGTTCGGGTTCAACGGTGGTGCTTCAAGCACCAGCGAAGAGGCCGGTCTGATCTGGGTCAACACGCTCGTTGCGCCGGCTGCCGCCATGCTCGGGTGGATCCTGGTCGAGCGCATCCGCGATGGCCACCCGACCTCGGTCGGTGCTGCCTCCGGTGTGGTTGCTGGCCTCGTGGCCATCACCCCGGCCTGCGCCAACCTCAGTCCGGTTGGTTCGATCGCACTCGGCGTGGTGGCCGGAGCCATCTCTGCCCTGGCCATCGGCCTGAAGTACAAGTTCGGGTATGACGACGCCCTCGATGTCGTCGGTGTGCACCTCGTGGCTGGGCTGGTCGGCACGGTCGGCATCGGCTTCCTGATGCTCCCGGTCGACGGAGTCGGCGGCGGATTGTTCTACGGCGGCGGCCTCGACCAGCTCGTAGCCCAGGTCGTGGCGGCACTGTTCACGATCGTCTACGCCGGTGCGCTGACGTTGATCATCGGTCTGGCCATTGCCAAGACCATCGGCTTCCGTATCTCCCTTGAGGACGAAGAGCGCGGCGTCGACTTGGCCGTCCACAACGAGACGGCATACGAGTTCGAGTCCACGTCGACCTCGACCCTGAACGGGGTCGAGCAGGACAAGGTCTCGGTCTGAACGCCTGATCTCAGGTCGTCGTCGACGATGATTGCAAGAGCGGGTGCTGCCACGATGTACGCGGCACCCGCTCTTGCGTTTCGCCTGGGTCGTTCAGGAGATACCCTGTGCGAGGTCGACCGCTCAGCGGCCCGCAGGCCCTGCGGCGCGAATCACTCGCGTGACAACGTCATCCCACACAGCAGAGGTGTCACAGTGCCCACGGGCAAGGTCAGGTTCTTCAATGAGGACAAGGGGTTCGGCTTCCTCGCCAGCGACGAGGGCCAGGACGTCTATGTCCACGCCAGTGCTCTGCCCAAAGGGGTCGAGGCGCTGCAGCGCGGGGCAAAGGTCGAGTTCGACATCGCGCAAGGTCGCCGCGGCGATCAAGCTCTGAGCGTTCGTCTGCTGGAGCCTGCCCCGTCGGTGGCCAAGACCATGGCTATCCGGGACCGCAAGCCTGCCGATGAGATGACCGTCGTGGTGGAAGATCTCATCGCAGTGCTCGATCACGCCGGTGCCTCGCTGCGGCGCGGGAAATATCCCGACGCCAAAGTGTCCGCTGCGCTCTCGAAGACGTTGCGCGCCGTCGCTGATCAGTTCGACGCCGGAGTCTGAGTCATGCCCACGGTCAAGGCCGACGCCACGCTGTTCGGTGCTCTCGAGGTCGCCAGGCTTGCGGCGCTGGAGATCTCTGAGCCTGGCGCCGTCGGAGACCACCTGGGCGTGGAGATGGATGCCGAGCGTCTCGCGACGCACTACTTTGCGTGCACGGCTCCTGGCTATCCGGGATGGCGTTGGGCGATCACGTTGGGACGCCCTCCTCGTGGGCGACGACCTACCGTGTGTGAGACCCATCTCGTCCCGGGTAAGGGGTCGCTGACCTCCCCGGAGTGGTTGCCGTATGCCGAACGCCTCGCCCCTGGTGATATCGGAGCGGGCGACCGGACGCCATACCTCGATGACGATCCGCTGCTCGTTGCTGGATTCGAAGCCACTGGAGACGACGATGTCGACGAAGTCGGGTTCTTCGAGCTGGGTTTGGGGCGTCCTCGGGTTCTGTCCGCCCACGGCCGTGGGCAAGCCGCTCGTCGGTGGTACGACGGCGCTCATGGTCCGAGCGCTGAGGTCGCCAAGACGTCTCCAGCATCCTGTTCCTCGTGCGGCTTCTTCGCCCCGATGGCCGGTGCGCTTCGCTCCGTCTTCGGGGTATGCGCCAACGAATGGTCACCCAGTGACGGCTCAGTGGTCAGTCTGGATCACGGATGCGGTGCCCACAGTGAAGTGGACGTCGAAGTCAAGCCGTCGTCGCCAGCGGACCAGCCGGTGCTCGATGATCTCGCGGTCGACCTCGTCGACCGCTAAGTCGCTGTGGGGCTAAGCCTGTGTGGCGTTGCCCCGTCCCCGCATCACGTAGGTGTGACCGAGTAGACCGACCACGAGCGCAGCCACCGGCACCCACGGCCACCATGACCGGTCCCCGGCCGAGAGCGTCGGCACGGTCCACAGCACGACCAGGGCCACCACCCACATCGCCAATCCGATGCGGATCACCACAAGTGATCGGATTGGTGGCGTGATGGGAACGATCTCCCGATCCGGCGATCGTTCCTCCTCGTCCACACCCATTGCGCCACTCTAGACACAAAGTAGAGGTAACCGGCATGGCAACGACTGTGAACACGCCCAGCCCCTCGGGCATCGACTCCTACTTCAAGATCACCGAGCGTGGGTCGACGATGAGCCGCGAGATCCGGGGTGGCGTCGCCACCTTCTTCACGATGGCCTACATCGTCGTGCTCAACCCGCTGATCATCGGCACCGTGCCCGATGGCACCGGCGAGTTCCTGGCCGATGGTGATCTCGGCATGATCGCTGCGGCCACGGCCCTCGTGGCGGGCTTCATCACCATTGTCATGGGTGTCGTGGCCAACTTCCCGCTGGCGCTGGCAGCCGGGCTGGGCCTGAATGCCTTCGTAGCCTTCGGTATCGCCAACCTGGACGGGATGACCTGGGCCGACGCGATGGGGCTGGTGGTCCTTGAGGGCCTCATCATCTTGATTCTCGTGCTCACGGGCTTCCGGGAGGCGGTCTTCAAGGCCATCCCGGGTCAGCTGAAGGTGGCGATTAGCGTAGGAATCGGGCTCTTCATCACCATCATCGGCTTGGTCGACGCCGGCATCGTCCGC
The DNA here is from genome assembly GCA_963803695.1 of uncultured Actinomycetota bacterium. Lineage (GTDB taxonomy): Bacteria > Actinomycetota > Actinomycetes > Actinomycetales > Dermatophilaceae > Ornithinicoccus. The sequence goes on along the minus strand of CAWDNY010000007.1, from coordinate 110,932 downwards.
AAGCCCGGGGGCGGCCCGGTCCCGCTGGAGTTGGGGGTGGGTGGCTCGCTAGCAGGCTGGCCCGCGCTCGTTTTCATCATCGGCTTGCTCGCCATCTTGACGATGTGGGCCCGAGGGGTGCAGGGCGCGATCCTCTACGGCATCATCGGCACCACCGTGCTGGCCGTTATCGTCGAAGCGATCGTCCAGATCGGCACCCAGACCGACGAAACGGGTGAGGTGGTCAATCCGACCGGCTGGGGCCTCACCGCCCCTCAACTGCCAGACACCATCGTCCAGGTGCCCAACTTCGGCTTGATCGGGGAGTTCAACCTGCTCGGCTCCTTCGATGCCATCGGCGCGATCTCGGTCTTTCTGCTCGTCTTCACGCTAATGCTGGCCGACTTTTTCGACACGATGGGCACGATGGTCGCGGTCGGGGCCGAGGGCGGCCTGCTGGACGAGCACGGCAACCCGCCCAACACGCGCCGCATCCTGGTCGTCGACTCGTTGGCCGCTTCCGCCGGGGGAGCGGCCAGCGTGAGCAGCAACACGGCATACATCGAGTCGGCGGCGGGGGTCGGTGAAGGTGCCCGCACAGGTTTGGCCTCGGTGATCACCGGCATCCTGTTTTTGCTGGCCACGTTCTTCACCCCGCTCGTCGAGGTAGTGCCCTACGAGGCCGCAACGCCAGCGCTGGTCATCGTCGGGTTCCTGATGATGCAACAGGTCAAGGGGATCGACTGGGACGACCTCGAGATCGCCTTCCCGGCCTTCCTGACGATCGTGCTGATGCCGTTCACCTACTCGATCACCGCTGGCATCGGTGCGGGCTTCGTGACCTACGTGGTGCTACAGGTGGTCCGCGGTAAAGCCTCGAACATCCACCTGCTGATGTGGTTAATCGCGGCACTCTTCGTTGTCTACTTCGCTATCGAGCCGATCCGTGAGCTTGTGCTCGCCTGAGGAATAGTTAGCCAGGCTAAGTAGTTTGCCCTGGAGTGACACCCACTCCATCTGTCGCTGAATCCGACGCGGCTCCTGACCTGGCCGGTGTGGCACACGACCTACGACTGGCGTGTATGCGGATCTCTCGTCGCGTGCGGTTTGAATCCGCCAGTGAAATCGCCCCCCATCAGTTCAGCGTGTTGGCGCAACTCAAGGCCGAGCCCGCGACGTTGGGGGACCTCGCAAACCGCGAGCAGGTCAAGGCCCCGAGCATGAGCCGCACGGTGGCGGGGCTGGTCGAGCGCGAGTTGGTGACGCGCACGTCCGATCCTGCCGATGGGCGCGTGGTGTTGCTGTCCTTGACAGAGTCGGGTCAGGACCTCTTGCGTCGTGAGCGGGCACAACGGGACGCCTGGATGTCGGCCCGCCTGGAGGGGCTCTCGGCTGTGGATCAACAGACTCTTCGCGACGCGACGGCGCTGTTGGCGCAGGTGGTCGCTCGATGAGCGCGATGTTTGCTGCGCTCTCGGTCCGCAACTACCGCGTCTATGCCGTCGGGGCGCTGATCTCCAACACCGGGACCTGGATGGGCCGGGTGGCCCAGGACTGGGTGGTGCTGACCCAGCTGACCGACAACTCAGCCCAGGCTCTCGGCATCGTGACCGGCCTGCAGTTTCTGCCCATGCTGCTCTTTGCGCCGATCGGCGGCGCGCTCTCGGATCGGTTCGCCAAGCGTCGGCTGATGTTCATCACCCAAGGGGTGATGGCGCTGACCGCTCTGGCCATGGGGGTGCTGGTGCTCTCCGGCGGGATGGAGTTGTGGCATATGTACGTTCTCGCCTTCGTCCAGGGCAGCGCAGCCGCGATGGACGCCCCGGCTCGTCAGGCGATCGTCTCCGAGCTCGTCCCCCCGGAGCGGCTGACCAACGCGGTCGGTCTGAACAGCGCCTCGTTCAACAGTGGCCGACTCATCGGCCCCGCCCTGGCCGGTCTGCTGATCGCCTGGGTCGGCACCGGCCCGACCCTGTTGGTCAATGGAGCCACGTTCGTCGCGGTGATGATCTCGTTGTTTTTGCTCGATCCGGCGCAACTGCGGCTGAGCCCACGCAGCAAAGGGGGGCGCGGCCAGATCCGCGAAGGGGTCCGATACGTCCGCAATCGACCGGACATCAGGCTGATTATGGTGCTGGTGTTTGTGCACGGGACCTTTGGGATGAACTTCCAGCTCACGAACGCGCTGATGGCCACCGAGGTCTTCGAGCGAGGCGTCAAGGAGTTTGGCTTGCTGGGCTCGGTCATGGCGATCGGATCCCTCGGCGGAGCGCTGCTCGCTGCTCGGCGTGAACGCCCTCGGTGGCGGATGCTGCTCGGCGCACTCGCCGCGTTCACGGTCTGCACCGCTGCGCTGGGGTTCGCCCCCTCATACGAGACGTATGCCGTGCTGTTGATTCCCACGGGGCTCGCTGCGCTGACCGTGATGGTCACCGCCAACTCGATGGTCCAGTTGAGTGTTGCTCCGCACGTCCGGGGACGGGTGATGTCGCTATACATGGCCGTCTTCTTCGGCGGGACGCCGCTCGGGGCACCGATGATCGGCTGGATCGGCGATGAGTTCGGGGCGCGCTGGACCATCTGGATCGCGACGTTGATGTGTGGTCTGGCAGTGACTGCTGCCACGCTGTACCTCATGCGTACCGATGACCTGCACGTGCGACGCGGACACTCCCTGGGCCATCCACTGATCCTGCAACGCGGCGAGACGCACGCCATGCCCGAGCAGGCCCGCTGATGGGGCTCCTGGTTGTAGGACAGAGGGCATGAGCGCTCGGACGCGGCGCCTGGTGGTCATCTTCGCTTTGGTCGCCCTGCTGGCCACGTCTGTGATTGCCTCGTTGCTATGACCTTCACGACTCGACCGACGTTGCAAGGCACCTTTGGGATGGTGTCCAGCACGCACTGGATCGCCTCCAGTGCGGCCATGGGCAACTTGGAGCGGGGCGGCAACGCCTTCGACGCGGCGGTGTGCGCCGGGTTCGTGTTGCACGTCGTCGAGCCCCACCTGAATGGGCCCGGCGGCGATCTGCCGGCCATCGTCAGTGACGCGAGCGGCTCGGGCGCACAGGTCCTATGCGGCCAAGGGCCCGCGCCCGCTGCCGCGACGGCTACCCACTTCGAAGCCGCTGGCATGAGCGTGGTGCCGGGGTCAGGACCGCTGTCTGCGGCCGTACCCGGAGCTTTTGATGCCTGGATGCTGCTGCTGCGCGATCGCGGCACGATGAGCGTGGCGGAGGTTTTAGCCCCAGCGGAGCACTACGCCCGGCACGGATATCCCGTCCTGGCTGCGGTCAACCGGACGATCAGCGCCGTCGCTGCGCTGTTCACCGAGCACTGGCCCAGCTCGGCTGAGGTGTGGCTGGACCACGGTGAGGCACCCGCAACGGGATCGATCCACCGCAATCCGGCGTATGCCGACACCTTGGCGACCCTGATCGCCCACGGCAGCGATGAGGGGCTGACCCGGGAGGCTCAGATCGACGCCACTCGACGGGCGTGGTCGCACGGGTTCGTCGCTCAGGCCATCGAGGCCTTCGCCCGCTTGCCGCACCGACACAGCTCGGGAGAGGTGTTGCCGGGGGTGATCACTGCGGCCGACTGCGCGGCATACCAAGCGTCGTGGGAGTCTCCGGTGGTGCTGCAGTGGCGGGGCTACCAGATTGCCAAGACGGGACCGTGGGGGCAGGGGCCAGCGATGTTGCAGGTCCTCCAGATGTTGGACGCCGGTGCGGACAACACGTCGGGTAACGCGGCGATCTCATCGATGGACACCGCTGAGGGAGTGCACGCCGTGGTGGAGCGGTGGAAGCTGGCTATGGCCGATCGCGAGGCGTGGCTCGGTGACAGTCTGCCGGTGCCGATGGATGCCCTGCTGGACCCGGCCTACGCGCACGCTCGCGCCGCCCTCGTCGGGGAGCAGGCGAGCCACGACGTGCGCCCGGGGTCGCCGGGTGGGCGTACTACCCGGATGGCTGCCCTCGCTTCTCGGGTCGCCGATCAGGACACCACCGATGGCGGCGACGGATCGGTGGGGGAGCCGACGGTCCGACCCAACGGCGACACCAAGGGGGACACCTGTCACGTCGACGTGGTGGACCGTTGGGGCAACATCATCGCGGCCACCCCTAGTGGCGGCTGGCTGCAGTCCTCTCCGGTCGTCCCCGAGTTGGGCTTTCCGCTGGGCAGTCGGCTGCAGATGATGTGGCTGGAGCAGGGATTGGCGTCCTCATTGGTGCCCGGCCGGCGGCCTCGGACCACGTTGACGCCCACACTGGTTCTTCGTGATGGCGTCGCAATGCTGGCCTGCGGGAGCCCCGGTGGCGATCAGCAGGACCAGTGGCAGTCAGTATTCTTGCTGCGCCACCTCCTGCAAGGTCAGAGCCTGCAAGAAGCTATCGACGCACCGATGTTTCATACGACGAGTTTCCCGGGGTCGTTTGATCCTCGCGTGGTCGAGCCGGGGGTCCTGGTGGCCGAGGACCGACTCGGAGAGCCCGTGCTGCGCGAGCTCGAGCGCCGGGGCCACCGGGTGCAACGCGCCGGAGATTGGGCGCTATCGCGGATGTGCGCGGTGGCCCGCGACCCAGCAACCGGGATGCTCAGCGCTGGGGCTAACCCGAGGGGTATGCAGGGTTACGCGGTCGGGCGCTAACTCGACGTGCCCTCGGTGCCGGGCTCGGTCTTGGGGCTCTCCTTGGCGTCGTCGGCGGCGCCACCCTCGCGTCGGAGATTGATGTCAGCTTGGGCGTGCCGTTGGGGACCTGCGCGCCTCGGTGTCGGCCGCTTCCGGGCTGCGCCCTTGAGGCGTTGGGCCGCCGTCGGCCCATCTCCAGGGCTGAGGCGCTTGCTCAAGTCAGCGTTCTTCAGCAGCTGACTGAACGGCGCGCTCGTGCGCGGATGCACCCCGACCGGCTCCTCGCCGGAGAACACTACCCAGTGGGCGATGTTCTGGTGGAAGACCTGCAGCGTCGATCCGTCGATGACCGTGCTGGCGTGCTGAACCGCCTTTTTGCGTTGGTTGCCCTTGTCGACTTTGCTCTGCACGAAGCGCTCGGCGGGCTCGCGCTGTGACTTCACTTGCTCCCAGACCACCGGGCCGTAGCGCCGCGACGTTGCGTACAGGATGGGGCCGTATTTCAGCGCGGCCCCGACCGCCTTGCCCTTGCCTGCCACTTCTGATCCCTTCTCTTCTTGCCTCACCCTGGCTGCCCCAGGGGCATCTACTCTATGTGCCCGGCCGCCGCCAGACTTCTTCAGTGCCGGACAATGGTCGGTATGGCGATAGCAGATCGGGTCGAATACGACGGCGACGGACTGGCCGAGGACGCTCTGGCCGACACCCCTTTGGCACAAATCACCGCGTGGGTGAAGGAAGCCGTGCTTCGGCAGCGCGAGAGCGGCGACGTGCCAGAGCCCATGGCCCTGTCGGTGGCTACGGTGGATGGTGCCGGTCAGCCCGATGTGCGGACCGTGTTGATGCGTTTCCTCCAGCCGCGGGGGATCGGCTTCTTGACCAACACGAGCTCGGCTAAGGGACAACAGATCGCGGCCAACGACCGGATCGCGGCCAGCCTGACGTGGCCCTCGATGTTTCGGGCCATCCGCTTGCGGGGCATCGCCGTGCCTATTGGCACTGACGACGTGCAGGGCTACTTCGCGCAGCGGCCGTGGGCCTCGCGGATCAGCGCCTGGGCCTCGGACCAGTCACAGCCCACCTCCTCGCGTGAAGCCCTTGAGTCGGCATACGCCAGGTATGCCGAGCAGTTCCCTGACTACGGCAACGACGACGATGTGCCGGTGCCCCCGGAGTGGGGTGGCTACTGGCTTGAAGCGCATCGGGTGGAGTTCTGGGCTGGCCGGCCCAACCGGTTGCACGACCGTTTGGTGTTCGACCTGCAGGACCCTAAGGGCCACGGCGACCTTTCGCTAGCCGACCCGTGGACAGTCCAACGACTCCAGCCCTAACGGGCATGTGAATCGATGCGTCCGTTCAGGCTTCGCTCGACCTGACCCCAACCGGCAGAGGTGGCTCGGCGTCTCCGTAGAAAGCGTCGATGCTGCGGGCCTTGCGTAGCTCGTCCGCGTGCCGATGAAGCATCGCTAGTGCTGCCTTCACGATCTCGGCGCGCTCGTCCAGGCCGAGCAGTTCAGCGTCGCTGCGCAACTGGGCGGCGAGGTCACATGGAATCCGCGCCTTCCAAGTTTCGAAAGATCCCGTGTGGATGGCCATACGCTCATGCTGCCTCACAACGCGCAACCACACCGAAGTTCCTCGCGCTACAAGAACGCTATACTTTCGCTATGAGTGTGGTGATCCGTCAGTCTGAGTTGCGCAACGACAACGCCGCGGTCATGCGACGCGTCGCCATGGGCGAGTCCTTCGTGGTAACGGTCAACGGCCGGCCGGTAGCTGATGTAGTGCCCCATCGGCGTGAGCCGGTCCGGCGCCGCTTCGTGCCGGTTCACGAATTGGCTCAGGCATTCGCCTTTGAGCAGGCGCATGACCCGGCGGCTTGGCGGAACGATCTAGACCAGGGAGACGAGATTTTCGGGCCGGACACGCCCTCTGATCCGTTCGAGCGAGAGTGAGCGTGACGTTGAATGTGTCCCGTCGTGCCCTTTTGGACACCTCGGTCGTGATCAACTTTCCGGTCGCGCAGGTTGCACAGGTCGCTGACGAAGTGGCGATTTCGGCAGTAACAATCGGTGAGTTGCAATACGGGGTGGCCGTCGCGACCGATCCGCTCACGCAGATGGCGCGGAGGAAGCGGGTTCAAGACGTATTGGAGCGGTTCGAGGTGCTGCCGTTCGATGTGGAGACAGCCGACTACTACGGCGCGCTCGCAGGCTTGGTGCGCCAGCAGGGTCGCAACCCGCGGCCACGACGGATGGACTTGCAGATCGCAGCCACCGCAGCGCGCCATGGCCTGACGCTCCTGACCCGGAATGCCGGTGACTTTACCGGCCTTGAGTCCGCGCTGGTCGTGATTGACCTACCGCACTAGCATCCAACGTGCCGGAGGCGCGTGGAAGGAGCCAACCCGAATGACGAAGTATTCGATCTCGTTTCCGAGTGCGGCCATGGTCGTTCCGGCGGAGGAGATGCAGGCAGTCTCGGACGCATCTCATGCGGTTGGTGCAGGAGGCGAAGGACGCGGGCGTGTGGGTGTTTGGTGGTGGCATCGAGGAGAGTGTTCCGCCGATCATGGTGGCGGAGGGTGGCACCGTGACCGAGGGCACCTACCCGCAGACGGCGCACGAAGGCGGGTATGCGGTGCTGGAGGTGCCTTCTTCCGAGGCAGCACGAGAATAGGCCGCGAAACTTGCGGTCGCTTGCCGATGGGCGCAAGAGGTGCGCGCGTTTGCATACGACCCCGCTAGCTGACGGTCACTGACGGCGAATGTGGCTCCATACGTAGCGGACGTCGGGTGACCGTTCTTCGTTCGTGCTCTCGTCGGTGCGCGACTGCAACGAAGCCGTGTCGTTCGTAGAAGCGTTGGGCCCCACGGTTGGACTGGAAGGTCCACAGCGAGAGCCCATTGGGATGCAGGTCCTTGGCGTGCTGCACGAGGCGGCTGCCGATGCCGCAGCCCGTTCGATCCGGGGGCACGTACAACTGGTCGAGGCCATCTCCCTTGAACACCAGGACTGCGGCGACCTGACCGTCAGCCTCGGCGATCCAGGTTTGATATGCCGGGAGGACGACCTCGCGGAACCAGACGTGAACATCTGCGTTGGTATGGGCAATGGCTGGGATGGTCGGCTCGGCAGCACGCCGAGCAAGAAGGTAGAGGTCGGCCAGCGTCGGCGCGTCCGTTGCTACGGCGCGACGAAGCGTGAGGCCCGGGTCCACATTGGGGCGACGCTCCATGGCATCAATGTTGTCACTTTGTGCCTATGTCCTCGACGACTACTTCACGCGTGATTTCAGCCGCAACATCGGTGCCGAGATCATGGGGCGCAACAAGTTCGGCCCACAGCGAGGCCGGTGGTCCGACTACGAGTGGCGTGGTTGGTGGGGTGATGAGCCGCCCTTCCATACCCCCGTGTTCGTGCTGACCCACCACCCTCGGCCGTCCTTCACGCTCGCAGACACGACCTTCCACTTCGCCACGGGTGAGCCCGCGGAGGTGCTCGCCCTGGCATGCGAAGCCGCTGGTGGTCAAGACGTCAGACTGGGTGGCGGCGCTCAGGCCATCCGAGAATTTCTGGACGCAGACTTGATTGACACCCTTCACGTCGCGGTGTCACCCGTGGAACTGGGTGCAGCGAGCAGGCTGTGGTCGTCCCCGAACGAGTTCGACGATCGTTTCCACCGCGACGTCGCAGCCCCAGCGGAGTGATCCACCCATCTGCTCTGGAGACGATGAACGACGCTTGTCGGCGAAGTCAGTAGCCGAGGGCGGCGAGGTCTTCTCGGGGGCTAGCACCACGGGCAGCCAGCATGTCGGCCATCAGTTTCGTTTCGGAGCGCTGACCGTTGACCATGGCCTGGGCGAGGTCGACAACGTCACCGTCGTGAGCGTGATCAACGGCAACTTGCGCCATCTCCACCCCTGCGAGGTGGTGGGTGATCATGAGTTGCAAAAACATGATCTCGGCCTCGGTCGAATCAGTCGATCGCAGGGTCTCCATCTGGAAGATCCCACTCGACCAGCCACCCCTGCATCCGACCGCTCTGATTGCTTTGTGTGGCCGCGATGTCGTAGGCCAACACGTCGACGTCTTGGCTGTCCGAGGCTTGCAACACGATCAGGGACATATCCACCGCCTGGGCGTGATGCTCGCCCATGTCCCCAGCGAAGCCGGCGTCGACGCCATCGTCGCTGGCACCCGGGCCCGAGACGGCGATCAGCGCCGCGACCGTGGCTACGACGGCAGTCGCGACGACTGCCACGACGGCATATCGAGGATTGGGTTCGTGCGCTTGTTGTTGATCCGCCGGGTCACGGGGTCCCAAGCAAGTCGACCGAGGTGCCACCGGCGCAGGTAGCTCCGGGCTCAGGTGTCTGCGGCCCCTGACGGAACTCGGTGATGAAGATGGGCAGCCTGTCGTCGTCCGCATCGTCGAGCAGGAGCTGACGCCCCCAGGCCGTGGCGACAACCGGGGAGGTCTGGGTGTCACCCGGCGACAGCAGCATGAACTCTTGGTCGGCCAGTTCGGTCAGCGTTTCGATCTGGTCAGCGGGTAGGTCGGGCTGATACGTCAGCCAGACTGCTCCGTGCTCCAGGGAGTGGAGTGCGTGATACGGCGGGATGGGCTCGGTGTAGATGCCACAGTTCCACCACGCCGAGTTGTGGTCGCCGCCCACGGGCGGGTCCTGCGGATACTCGACCGCCTCCGCTACGTGTTCGCTCTCCAAGTCGTCGTACTCGGTGACCGCCTCCAGGCCCGGTCGATTGGCGACGGCAAAGACCACAGCGCCGATAATCAAGGCCAAAACCACCGCTAGTGCACCCCAGATAAGCAGGGATCGGCGTCGGTCTTGACGTTTGGCCTCACGCTGCATGGCAGCAGCGCGGGCGGCGCGGTCGTTCTTGGGGGTGGGACGAGCCATCCGAACTCCTCGGGTATGACGTGCAGATCACCGTGCATGTTAGAGGTCGCGGCTGAGCGCCCACCTAGAATCGAGCGACGCATATGCCCCGGAAGGAAAAAGGATGAGCGATCTGATCGACACCACTGAGATGTATCTCAAGGCGATCTACGAATTGATCGAGGACGGCGTCGTGCCCATGCGCGCCCGGATCGCCGAAAGGCTGGACCACTCGGGGCCGACCGTCAGCCAAACCGTCGCTCGGATGGAGCGCGACGGTTTGCTTCACGTGGAGCAGGATCGCCAGTTGACGTTCACTGACCTCGGACGGCAACGGGCCACGAGGGTCATGCGCAAGCATCGTCTGGCGGAGCGCTTGCTCGTTGACGTCATCGGGCTCGATCCGGCATACGTGCACGACGAGGCCTGCCGCTGGGAACATGTCATGAGCGAACGCGTCGAGTCACGCATCCTGGTGTTGATCGAGGACGCCACGCGATCCCCATACGGCAACCCAATCCCAGGCTTGGATGAATTGGGGTGGCACGGCGCGGCCGTGTCGGCGACCGGAGTCAGTGTTGCCGATGCCCTGGCTAGCGGACTGCGAGCGCTGCAGATCGTGCGCCTCGGCGAGCCGGCCCAAGTGGAGCCGGAATCCCTTGAGGTTCTGCTCGCCAATGGCGTTGTCCCAGGGGCCCGCGTGGACGTCGGTGCCGATGGTGATCGCATCCGAATCTGTGCCTCAGGTCATGAAGCGATCTCGGTCCCTCACGTGGTGGCGACTCACCTCTTCGCCACCACGGTCTTCTGACTCGCGATGGACATTGCCTTTTCGTGATGTGAGGTCGGTCACTCGGCGCAGCTGTAGAGGCGCTGTATCGGCGCGTTTCACCAGGTCAACGGCCTGCGATCGAAATGGGCTTCATGAAAGTCTAAGCGTGTTGTAACCGAAACGTGACATTGGTCGATAGCCCTGTGTACTGTCAGTGTCGCGTCGCTAGCCAAGGCGGTGCGTGGACCGTGACGCCTTACCCTGTCAGCACGGTCGAGCCCAGCACCAAGCCCGCGCGACAGGAGCGGATGCACGCCAGAAATCATCGAGATTTCGACGGGCCAATCTTCGACGTGATGGAGATCCCGCGACCTGAGGTCGCAGTTCGCCAGGTCATCCGCAGCCCATGGAGAGGTTTACTGTGACGCAACGCTTCAACGGACGCCACCGCGCGCCTAGCAGGATCAGTCTGACGAGCACGGCAATGACTCGCACCGCGAAGGCAACTGCTGTGGCCGCCACGTCTGGTGGTCTGCTCGCTGCCGCTGCCGCTGCCGTTCCGGCAAGCGCCGGCCCGGCTCAGGACAACAGCACCGGCACGGAGTCGGTTGTCGATCTGATGGCTGTCGAGCTGCCCGCTGTGGTTGCTCCCTCCGATCGCCCGGCTGTCGCCGCCGTTGCCCCCAAGGCGACGCCTACGGTAAGGAAGGCCACGTTCGGCACCGCTGGCTTCGTGGGCGTCGAGCCCCCGGCCCCGAAGCTCGCGCCCGTCGCCGCAGCCGCGCCGGAATCCGCTTCCTCGAGCGCCACGTCGAGCGACGGGTCCAGCTCCTCGGCGGGATCCAGTTCCACCGCGTCGCGTGAGTCCAGCGCTTCGAGCCGGACCGAAGAGCGGGCCTCGGCCCCCGAGCCACAGTCCGCTCCGGCCCCGAAGGCAGCTCCTGCCCCGAAGGCAGCTCCTGCCCCGAAGGCTGCTCCCGCCTCGAAGGCAGCTCCGGCCCCGACCAGCGGGGTCCTGGGCTACGCGGAGCAGTACACCGGCATCATGTATCGCTGGGGTGGCACGACCCCTGCCGGTTTTGACTGCTCGGGCTACATCCAGTATGTGTTCGCCAAGGCTGGCATCAGCCTTCCGCGGACTGCAGAGCAGCAGCGTCTCGCCTCGACTCCCGTGTCCACCCCGCAGCCAGGAGACTTGGTATTTTGGGGCGCTCCGGCATGGCACAACGCGATCTACGCCGGCGACGGCATGATTTACGATTCAGGCAAGCCTGGGATCCCCACTCAAAAGCGCAAGATGTTCTCCGGAGTCACCAGTTTCGGCCGAGTCGGCTGACCTGATGTACCCCGTGAGGCCTTCACCCGAGTCGGGTGGGGGCCTCGCGCATTGCGACCTCGAGGTGCGCAGTGCGACGACCCTTGATACCCTCAGGGGGTATTTATCCGTATCGAAAGGTGACCATCGTGAACGACGCATTGCAGGGCGACAAGACCACAACCTCCTACGCGGTTGAGGGGCTGACGTGCGGTCACTGTGCATCCGCCGTCAGCGACGAAGTCATGGCGCTAGATTCGGTGACGAGCGTCGACGTCCAGCTTGTCGCTGGAGCTACGTCGACGGTTTCGGTGATGAGCAGCACGGAAATCGACGTCGCGGATCTCCAGCGAGCCCTCTCCGAGGCGGGGGATTACCGTCTGGTGTCTGAGCACTGAACAATCCCTGTCCGCGTGACATCTCCATGAGCCGAACGGTCTTACCATGATCGGGCTGGTCGTCATGCTCGTGATCTCAGTGTTCACGGTGCTGCTCGCTTATGCTGTGCACGCGCTGGTAAGCGTGGCTCGCGAGCCGCTTCAATCGCTTCCCTTTCAGTCCGGATGGGAGCCTAGGGAGCACGCCCTCTCGCGATTTCATGCCCGGTGGTATCTCGCCACCCTCGTCTTCCTGGCCTTCGACGTGGAAATGTTGTTCATGTATCCCTGGGCGGTGGTGGTCGCCGAGCGCGGCGCTTCCGCGGTCATCGAGATGTTCCTGTTTTTGGGGGCCTTGCTGGTGGCTGTGGTGTGGGCATGGCGTGAGGGGGCATTTCGATGGGCCTGATCGCGGCGTTGAACCGGTATGCCGTCTCGCGTGCCCACGTGTTGGTCGTGGAGGTGACGGGCAATTGGTTGGGGCGTGTCCGTCTCGAGGCGATGATCGCTCAGCGGGGTTGGCAACTCGCGCTCACACCAGCTGATGCAGATGTCCTCGCCGTGTGCGGCGTGCCCGACGCAGAGCTCGATGAACTGGTGGCTCGGCTCTGGGAGCAGATGCCTGGACCGCGGGTGCGGATCGACGTCACGGCAGATCAGCCCGATGTCCACCGGGCTCTCGAAGTGGCAGCGCGGGACTTAGGCGATAGCCAGCGACATCGGGAAGACGCTCAGAACCGCCGGTCGAGCCCATCCGTGGGTGACGGTGGCGATATGGACCACGGCGATATGGACCACGGCGATATGGACCACGGCGATATGGACCACGGGGACACGGACCACGGGGATATGGACCACGGGGATATGGACCACGGGGATATGGACCACGGCGATATGGACCACGGCGATATGGACCACGGCGATATGGACCACGGCGATATGGACCACGGCGATATGGACCACGGCGATATGGACCACGGCGATATGGACCACGGCGATATGGACCACGGCGATATGGACCACGGCGATATGGACCACGGGGATATGGAAATGGCCCCGGACGGTATGGCTTTGGCCGAAGGCGCGCGAGGTCGTGATGGCCTGGAGATGGATGTCCTACACATCCGTCTCGGGCCCTTTCTGCCGCACTGGCCAGCGGGCTTGGTCATCGACACGACGCTGCAGGGTGATGTGATCACGCAGGCCACGGGTCAACTCGTCGGGACGGTTCCGAAGTCGGGTCGGGCACCTGCCCAAGTCTGGTCAGAAGGGCTCAGCGACCGCGAGCTGGACGGGGTGTGGCGCTGGGACAACCTCGCCCGCCTGCTTGCTCTCGTGGGCTGGCAGGACGCTGCGCTCCGGGCTCAAGCGTGCCGCAACGCCATGTTCGCGGCCGCCGACTCCGGCGACATCGATGAACTCGCCGCGGTTCTGGCAAGGCGCATTGCTCGGTCGAGATCGTTGCGTTGGTCACTGCGCGGAGTCGGCCCCCTCAGCACGCAGACGTGCTCACGCCTGGGTCTGGCCGACTCGCTCGCTGGCGACAGTTATGAACGCCTGATGGGCATGGTCGATCGGTGTCTACACGTCCGCGACGGCGAATCGACCGCGCCCCTTGAGCAGAAGGCCCCGGACTTGGCAACGCTGCCCACGACGTTGGTGGGCGTGGATCTCGCTGTAGCCCGAGTGGTCCTCGCCACGCTGGACCTACGGCCCGAATGGGTTGCTACGCAGGAGGTGCTCGATGGCTGAGGTTTCGTTGACGACCGTGTCAGCGGCGTGGGCGGGCTTGGCGTTGGTCTTGCTTGCCGGATTGGCCCTGCTCGCAGGAGTGCTGGACAGCCGCCTGAGCGCTCGGGCTTTGGGTGCCGGCCGGTCGGGCTGGTCAGTGCCCATCGCCGAGGGGGCTCGGCTGATGCGTCAACGTCGTAGGGTCACGCTCAGCGCCGACACCCTGCTGTGGCGAGTCGGAGGTGCCGGCCTCATCGTGGCAGCGTTGCTGATGGTCGCAGTCGTTCCGCTGGGGGAGTGGACGATCGCAGATCTGGATGTCGGCATCGTCTGGTTCAACGCCATGGACGTGATGGTGTGGGCGTTGGTGTGGATGGTCGGATGGGGACCGAACTCGGCATACTCTCTCGTCGGTGGCTATCGCTTCCTCGCGCACGGCCTTGCCTACGAGTTGCCGCTGATGTTTGCTCTGGTCGCTCCGGCCATTGCAGCCGCCAGTCTCAACGTTGGTGCAGTGGCCGCCGCCCAGCAGGAGCTGTGGTTCGTGGTCTGGATGCCCGTAGCCTTCGCTGTCTATTGCCTTGCCGTGATGGGCTTTTCGGTATGGGGTCCGTTCAGTGCCGCTGCGGGCACTGACCTGGCGGGGGGCGTGTCTACCGAGCTCAGCGGAGTGGACCGCCTCCTGTTTAACGCGGGGCGGTACGCGCTGCTGACCGCGGGCGCTGCCTTCGCGGTGCCGCTGTTCCTGGGCGGTGACCAAGGGCCACTGCTCCCCGGGTGGGCCTGGACCCTGGTCAAGACCGTGCTGCTTTTGAGCGCCTTGGTCTGGCTGCGTCGACGGTTGACGATCTTACGTCCCGATCAGTTCATGGAGTTGGGCTGGATCGTGCTGCTGCCGGCAGTGATCGTCCAAGATCTGGTCGTGGCCGTCATTGCGGTCTGGAGGGCTTGAGATGCCGGACTCTTCACTCGTCGTCGACGTCGCCTTCTGGGTGCTCGGGATTTCCGCTGTCCTCAGCGGTGCCTTGGTGTTTTACGTCGATTCGATGGCTCGAGCGACCTATGCCCTAGCGCTCTCCTTTGTGACTGTTGGCGTCATTGTCCTGCTGCTCGCACAGAACTACATCGGGGTCATCGTGATCCTGATGATGGTGATGGAAATGGCGATTATGGCCGTCTTCATGGTGATGTTCATGGGGATGAATCCGGCGTTGATGCCGATGAGCATGGTGCACGACAACCGCCAAGCGCTAGCCGCTGCCGTCGGCACCTTCGTGGCCTTGAGCGTCGGCATACTCCTGATCGACTGGCCCACACGCAGCGGCAGCCCAGCGCCGGACGTGACCGCAGCGCTGGGGAATGCGCTGATGGGGCCGTCCATGTTGGTGATGGCGGTCATCAGCCCCGTGATGGTCTCGACGATCGTGGCCGGAGTGGTGCTGGCCTCGAAGCGCACCCGATATGACCGCATGGGCGATGACCTCAAGCGACGTCCTGCCGATGACCCGCAGCCTGGCGGGGTGGGCCGATGACTTTGGAAGCGGTGCTGATCCTCGCCGCCGCCTTGTTTTGCGTCGGTCTCTACGGTGCCATCTCTCAGCAAGTCGTGGTGATGGTCATGATGGGCCTGGAGTTGATGATCAACGGGGTCATTGTGGCGGCCGCTGGGTTTTGGTGGTTCGTGGTGCCGGAGCCTTCGGGTCAGGTGCTGCTTCTGGTCATCATTGCTGCGATGACGGTGGAGATGGCTATGGGCTTCGCCGTCGCCACCGTGCTGCACCGAGATGCCGAATCGGACATGACCGACATGGCGACGGATTTGGCCGGATGAGCGGCGTCGAGCAGATCTTGCTGTGGGCCTTGGTCCTGGTGCCCGCTGTGGTGGGGGCGGGTCTCGTCCTGATACCGCGGCTCGAACGGGCGGCCGCTGCGGTCTCGATTTCCACGGCGGCGCTGACATCAGTGATCGCGCTGGCCGTTGCAGCGCTGCGTCCCTCGGTGTCCGTGCCGTTCGTCCTCGGCTCAGACTTCGGCCTGGAGGTCGATCCGCTGAGCGCGCTCCTGGTGCCCACGGTCGCGTTGATCAGCACGTTGGCGCTGATGGTGGCCGCCGCCGAGATTACCGATGCCCAAGCGCGTTTTCACGGGCTCATGTTGCTCTTCGCGTCGTTCGCGTTGGTGACCGCCAGTGCCACCAACCTGCCGACGTTGCTGTTTGCGTGGGAACTCATGGGGGCTACGTCCTACGCATTGATCGGGTTCTGGTGGGCTGACCACAGCCGGGTGGGGGCGGGGCTCACCGCATTCGTGACCACCCGCAGCGCCGACCTCGGGCTCTACCTCGCCGCGGGCGCAGCGCTCGCCGGTGGTGCTGGCTTGGGATTGGCCGAGCTGACTGACGCGCCCCTCGGGTGGCGAAACGTGATCGTGGCCGGGATCGTCGTCGCCGCGCTCGGCAAGGCGGCTCAACTGCCCTTCTCCTTCTGGCTCTCCGGTGCGATGGCCGGACCCAGCCCGGTCAGCGCCTTGCTACATTCGGCCGCGATGGTCGCCATGGGGGGATACCTCCTGCTGCGGGTCGAGCCGTTGCTCGCGGTCACGCCGTGGGCCGCAAATGCAACGGCCTGGGTCGGCGGGCTGACCGCGCTCGTTCTAGGTGTGGTCGCCCTCGCCCAACGTGACCTTAAACAGCTGCTGGCCGCCTCGACCGCGGCGCAACTCGGATTCGTCGTGCTGGCTGCCGGGGTGGGGAGCGTGGCGGGAGGAGCATCTCATCTCGTGGGCCACGCGTTCACCAAAGCGCTGCTCTTCCTCGTGGCTGGAATCTGGCTGACCGCACTCGGCACCAAGTCCCTCCTGGGTCTGCGGGGCATCGCCCGCCGCTGGCCCGTGGTGGGCCTCAGCGCCGTGGTCGGCCTGGCATCACTGGCCGGATTGGCACCCCTGTCGCTGTGGGTGACCAAGGACACCATCCTCAGCGCCACCCGCGAGGACTCGTGGGCCCTATATGCGGTAGCGCTCGTGGCCTCCGCGCTGTCGGCGGGGTATGCGGGGAAGGTCCTGTTCGTCGTCTGGCCTCGGGTCGCTGACTCCGCGCGCCCGGCGGTGCGGGCCGACTACGACACGGAGCAACCGGGCACCCGGACTGTTCACCGGATCGCGACCGGCCCGGTGGTTGTGCTCGCCATCGGTGCCGCGCTATTTGGGGTGTTGATGCTCGCACCCGTTGGCCAGGAGGTAGCCCAGGCAATCGAGGGCCCCGACGCCGTGCAGCCGGGGGCCATCGAACTGCTGGCGTCAGGGGCGCTTGCTGTGGGCGTGTTGCTGGCCGTATGGCGGTGGAGGGTACCCGAGCCTGCGTGGGCGCGTGACTGGCTCGGCCTCGAAAATGGGGCACGCGTGCTGGTCGTGGACCCCACGCTGCGGCTAGCTCAGGCGTTGGCTCGGTTCGACGACGCTGTGCTTGATCGCGCGGTGGACGGCATAGGGCGCGTGACGATGACCGTCGCCGCGCAAGCGGGGCGGTTTGATGACGTTGCGGTGGACGGAGCAGTACGGGGCGCGGCCCGGTCCGTCCGGAGGCTGGCAACCCTAGCTCGGCACCCGCAAACGGGGCTCGTGCATCAGTACTACCTACAGTCCACGCTGGTGATCGCGGCTGGCTTCCTTCTCTTGATGACGGTGAGGTGACCGATGCTCTCGGTGATCGTGTTCCTACCTTTGGTCGCGGCGATAGTCCTCGCCGCAACGTCCCGGTGGTCTGCGCGGACGGCTCGATGGACCTGGGTCGCCGTGGCAGCTGCGGACCTGCTTTTGGTCATTGCGCTGTGGTTCCGATACGAGACGCCGGCCACCGGCCAGTTGGCTTTTGCCGAGCAGGTGCCCTGGATTCCGGGTGTGAATAGCGCCTATCACGTCGGAGTGGACGGCTTATCGCTGCCGTTGTTGGCTATGACCGCAGTCGTCTTCTTAGCCTGCGCGGTATTCTCCTGGCAGGACGAGGACCGGCCGCGCATTCAGGCGGCGCTGTTCCTGTTCTTGCAAAGCGTCAGCCTCGGCCTGTTCGTGGCGGCCGACCTGATCCTCTTCTTCGTCTTCTTCGACCTGTCCATCGTGGCTATGTACTTCGTGATCGCCGGCTGGGGACACGGAGACGCGAAACGCTCGGCAATGAAGTTCTTCATCTATACCTTCCTCGGTTCCCTTGCGTTGCTTGCTGGATTCATTGGGCTCTACGTTGCCTCCGATCCGCATACCTTCGACATGGTCGAGCTCGTCGATCAGACCCCGCTGGCAGGCCAATCCCTCGCCGGTGGGCTGGTCCTGGGTGCCATCGTGCTCGGGCTCGCGGTCAAAACTCCGACGGTGCCCTTCCACACGTGGCTGCCGCCAGCTCACACCGACGCCCCGGCCATCGGCTCTGCCGTACTGGCCGGCGTGTTGCTGAAGATGGGCACCTACGGGTTCTTGCGGATCGCGATGCCGATGCTGCCCCAGGCCTGGCGGGACTGGGCCTGGGTCATCGTGGCGATCGGCCTCATCTCGGTGCTCTACGGTGCCCTGGTCGCCCTAGCCCAGCAGGACCTCAAGCGAATGATCGCCTACACGTCGGTCAATCACATGGGTTACATCATTCTGGCGATCGGGGTGGCCGGCCTCGTTGCCGACGACACCGCCCAAGCCCGCGAGATCGCCGTCACCGGGGCCGTGACCCAGATGGTCTCTCACGGGTTGATCACCGGTGCGCTGTTCTTGGTGGCCGGGGTGATCTATGACCGCGCTCAGACCTACGACATGACCGCTTTCGGGGGCCTCGCCGCACCCGCACCCCGGCTCGCTACCCTGTTTGCCGTCGGGGCCTTCGGCTCGCTCGGTCTGCCGGCCCTGTCCGGATTCATCGCAGAGTTCCAGATCTTCACCGGGAGTATCGCGGTTGCTCCGATCAGCGCTGTCGCCTTGCTGGGCATCGTGATCACCGCGGGGCTATTCCTACGGGCGTTGCAGCGGATCTTCACCGGTCCAGTACGTGGCCATTCCGTCGACTTCGCCGACGCCGGTTCACGCGAAATGTGGGCTGTGGCTCCGTTGCTCGTGCTGTCGGTCGTGATCGGGGTGTTTCCCGCGCTTCTGCTGTCGGTGATCGAGCCGGCCTCGCGGATGCTCATCGACATGGTGGGGCGGTAGTCATGCAACTCACGGGCCGGGGCTCGCACCGGTGATGGTTGAAGGCTCCATGCAGCCACTGCTGATGATCCCTGAGATATGCACGTTCCTCGGGGGCCTCGTCGTCCTTCTGACGGGGTCCTTCGTTGCCCGCGAGCGGCAGTGGATCACTCGGCTGGTCGCAGCAATTGCCCTCGCTCTTGCGGCACTCTCGGCGTTGTGGGCCCTGCCGTCGCCCACGTCCGTCGCGTTTGAAGGC
The DNA here is from genome assembly GCA_963803695.1 of uncultured Actinomycetota bacterium. GTDB lineage: Bacteria > Actinomycetota > Actinomycetes > Actinomycetales > Dermatophilaceae > Ornithinicoccus. Next base: position 91,796 of record CAWDNY010000007.1, on the reverse strand, counting down.
TCGTTTGTCGTGGACACCTCCACGACGGTCGCCCGCGTGCTGGTGGCCCTGGGGTCTGCGCTGATCCTGGCGTTGGCCTCCGACGAGATCGCCTCGACACCGCGCGAGAGCGAGACCTACGCCCTCATGCTCTTTGCCTCGAGTGGGGCCCTGGTGCTCGCCGGTGCCCAGGACATCTTGGTGCTGGCAGCAGGGTTCTTGCTGGCCAGCATCCCGCTATACGGGCTCATCGGGATGTCGCGCAGTGCGCGCAGCGCGGAAGCCGCAATGAAGACCTACCTGTTGGGGGCCCTGTTCGGGATCGTTCTGCTAGGTGGGGTCACCGTGCTCTACGGCGTGACGGGTGTCACGCGGTATGCCGACCTGGCCGAACAGCTCCCGGCGGCCCCATCCGCGGCGGTCGCGCTCGGAACGCTGGCCCTCCTGGTCGGCTTGATGTTCAAAGCTGGAGGAGTGCCTGCCCATTTCTGGGTGCCTGACGCGGCCCAAGGGGCAACCGTCACCGCAGCAACGTTTGTCACCACGATCCCGAAAATCGGGGCTCTCATCGCGGCATACCGCTTTGTGCTCGTCCTTCCTGATTCGCTGGCGTGGCCCTTATTCGTGGCGGTGCTGGCGACGGCCTCGATGACCCTGGGCAACCTTGCCGCTTACCAACAGGATGATCCGCGACGCCTGCTGGGGTGGTCGACCGTGAGCCAGGTCGGTTACCTGCTGGTGCCGGTGGCGATGGCCTCCCGATCGGAGTTCGCGGGGCCGGCCTTGTTGGCCTACCTCTGCGCTTACACGGTGACGAATATTGCCGCTTTTGCGGTCACGGCAGCGGTGCCTCACTGCCGAAGCATCGACGCCTACCGGGGCCTCGCGCGAGGCCAAGGGTTGCTTGCGGTGTCGCTGGCGGTCGCGCTGTTGGGTTTGGTCGGCACTCCGCCGACGGCAGTCTTCGTCGGCAAGCTGATGGTCGTCGTGACGGCGTGGGACGCGGGATCGGCGTGGTTGGCCATTGTAGTCCTAATCAACACGCTGATCAGCCTCTATTACTACCTTCGCTGGTTCGCTCAGCCTTTCCGGGTGCCGCTGGATCGCGAGTCACAGAGTACGGTGGCTCCTGGTGTCTGGGCGAGTGCCACGGCGGTCTGCGCGGCCGTGCTGAGTGTGGGGGTCGGTCTCGGGGCCGGGCTCCTGCTGACCGTCCTAGGACAGAACTGATCTGCCTCATCGCCGTTATCAAAACGTGACTTTTATACCGATGAGGGGTACTGTGAAATCGCTTTCCTCAAAGGGAAGGCCCCGTGACGGCCGCCGAGTCCTGCCACCGACCACGGGTCCATCAGCACATCCGCGCGGCAGGAGCGGGGGACCCACTCGTATGGGGCGTTCGCGCCCCTCGGGGTGAAGTTGCCATCGACCCCGTGGTCGGTGGTGGCCGGGCATCTCCAGCCCGAACCCGACAGCTGACCCCGTAGGCGTGAGGAGAAGGAAACATATGTCTCGCATCACCCCTGGACGTCACCGCGCACCCCGACGTCTCACACATGTCCACGTAGCCCGCGCCGGCGCAGTCTCTGCCGCCAGCGTTGGACTCATCGTTTCGATGGCGGGCGGAGCACAGGCCGCGCCCACTACCGCGGTCGCTGGCCCAGCGGCCACGGCAGCGACTGCGCTACCCGCGTTGCCTATGCCGACGCACGCGGTGGGCAGCACCCTGCGATGGGGTTCGCGCGGCGACGGAGTCCGCAGTGTGCAGGAGATCGTAGGCAGCGACGTCGATGGGATCTTTGGACCGAAGACGCACGCCGCCGTCAAGCGTTGGCAGTCCCGTCACGGCCTCACCGCCAACGGCATTGTCGGCTCGAGCACCTTAAGCCACATGGGCCTGACCGGGTCCAGCGGCAGTGATCGCGCACAATCCTCTTCTTCCCGCAGCAGTGGACGCACGGCTACCTCCAGCGCTAGCGGGGTGCTGGACTATGCCCAGCAGTACACCGGCATCATGTATTCCTGGGGCGGCACGAGCCCATCCACGGGTTTCGACTGCTCGGGATACATCCAGTACGTGTTCAACAAGGCTGGCATCAGCTTGCCGCGCACCGCTGAGCAGCAGCGTCAAGCCACCACTCCCGTGTCCACGCCTCAGCCAGGAGACCTCGTGTTCTGGGGTGCTCCGGCATGGCACAACGCGATTTACGCTGGCAACGGGATGATCTACGACTCGGGCAAGCCGGGCATTCCCACCCAGAAGCGCAAGATGTTCTCGGGAGTCACCAGTTTTGGTCGCGTCGGCTGATTAGCAATCACACCTGCGGCCCGCATCCTTCGGGGTGCGGGCCGCCTCTGGTTCGGGCACTGCCAGGGCCTACCATTCGTAGTAAGTAGGAACAAACTCCTAGGAACGTGAAGGCAGAGGTGGACACGGTGTGGCATCGCGGGCGGCAGTCGCGTCGCGGCGGTAGTCGCGGTGCGCGGCACGCGGTCCTGATGGCCGTTGTTGCCCTATCGCTGGTGTTGATGCACGGCATCGGTGCCTCTCGCGATGGCAGTGTCGACCTGCCGGACGCCGCGACCGGCGCTGCGAACGTTGCCTCCGCAACCGTCGTTTTGGCTCAGAGCCATAACCCGTCGGACGGTATTGAAGTGCTCCCAACTGGGCATCAGGGCCAAGGGTCTGGACACTCCGGGATGATGATGAAGGTGTGCCTGGCCGTCCTTGGTGCCTTGGTCGTCGCAGTCGCTTGGCTTCTGCTCGTGAGACAGCCGCGGAGTCGGGGAATCTCTCGTATATCTGCCGCGCAGACACAAAGGCTCCGCGCCGGCCGGGTTTGGTGTCACCCTCGGACCCATGTGCTCTGCGTGATGCGCACCTGAGCGGATCGTTCAGCGTGGGGCTGACGCCATGCCGGTCCCACCTCAATGACCCCTCAATCCGCCACATACTAGGAGCACACTCATGCGACGTAGCCCAGTTATCACCCTGTCCGCGCTTGCCCTGACCGCCACCCTCGTTTTGTCCGCCTGCTCCAGCGATTCCACCGAAACCGATGACTCCGGTGCCGAAACGCAGGCCGAGGCACCCGGCACGTTCAATGATGCCGACGTCGCGTTCGCGACCGATATGATCCCGCACCACGAACAAGCCGTAGATATGTCCGCGATGGCCCAAGAACGGGGCGGACCCGAGGTGGTCGACCTGGCCGACCGGATCGAAGCTGCCCAGGACCCGGAGATCGAGACCATGACCGGTTGGCTCCAGGACTGGGGCGTCGATGTCCCTACCGGCATGGGGAGCATGGCCGACATGGACATGATGGACCCCAGTGACATGGAGGACATCATGGGGGCCGAGGGTGCACAGTTCGACACCGTCTGGCTAGAAATGATGATTGAGCACCACGAAGGAGCCATAGCGATGGCCCAGGTCGAGAAAGCCGAGGGTGTGAATCCCGAGGCCGTAGAACTGGCCGCTACCATCATTGAGGCCCAGCAGGCCGAGATCGTTGAGATGGAGCAGATGCTGGAACTGGACCAGTGAGATCAGGAGTCCTGAGTGCTGCGATTGGCAGCTTGGGGCTGCTGGCTGGATGCAGTGGCACCGCGGCTACTGCGCCCTCTGGCGCATCGTCGAGTTCGGAATTGTCGATTGCAGACACCCACGTCCACGCCATTGAACGCGCGGGACCGAACGGAGGCGTCCTGTTAGCCACGCACGACGGCTTGTGGATCGCCGAGGGCGACGAACTGAGCCAAGTTGGGCCACAGATCGACCTCATGGGTTTCGGCGTGGTCGACGCCACGACATACCGGGCATCGGGGCATCCGGGTCCGGGTGTTGACCTGGCCGAGCCCGTTGGCCTGATCGAGACGAGAGATGCAGGCCAAACGTGGTCGGCCCTGTCTCGAGCCGGAGAGTCGGACTTCCATCTGCTCGAGGCCTATGACACGATCACTGTTGGCTTTGATGGAGTTCTGCGCTCCAGCACCGATGGGAAGGAATGGCAAGAGGCAGAGGCCCCCGATGGACTTATTGACGTGGCGCTTGCGCCGAGCGGGCGAGATCTGTTGGCGACCACAGAGGATGGTCTCCTCATAAGCCCGGACGAAGGTAAGTCGTGGGGTCCGGTGTCATCAGCGCCTCCGATTGTCCTGTTGGACTGGGCCGACACCAGCACCGTCGTTGGCATCAGCAACAACGGAGGTGTCCACATTTCCACCGACGGTGGAGCAACCTGGGCAGAGCGCGATCAGTTGGATGAGGGGATTCAGGCCATGTCCGCTGGCCGCACACCCGAAGGCGACATCGAGTTGTTGATCGCCGAGGAAGCGGCCTTTCGCGCTGTGACTATCCCGTAGGGCTCCAAGCCAGAACGGCACCCCGAGCCAATCGCCGGGGGTGCCGTCCTGGCTTCACATGAGCATGAGGGGCTTCACATGAGCATGAGGGATAGCGCCGATCCAGCAAACACGAGAACCGCCACCGCGAATGTGATGGCGCGGCCGTGCTTCGTAGCGCGTGGAAGGCTGCGCAGAGGAAACAGCAGTTGACGACCGATGATGTAGGAGGCCAGCGTGGCGATCAGCACGAGGCCACCGCTGGCCGTACCGAGTTGTAATACAACGAGGAGAGCCGATGCTCCGAGAAGGGCCGACAAGGCCGATTCCAGGAGTTGAACCGGGATCCGTCTTATGCCCAGTCGCCGGTCCGAGGACCAGATGCCCCACCGTGAGGTGGTGGGGCGTCCCACACAACAGCCGCCGAGCAGGCAACCGAGCCGACCGACGGCCATTCCGAAGAGAAGCGCTGGTGCACTCGTGTCGAGGACGGCACCTAACGGCAGATCCAGCAGGCTCGCTCCGATAATGAGAGTGCTAAGCATCGTGATGACGAAACCTTGGACCGACATCCCGGTGACGAGCGTTCCGCGCTCTTGCCGTAGGTGAGTGACCATGTAATAGCCTTTGGCACCGATCAGGCCTAGGCCGCAGGCTGCGACCGTGAGTAGGAAGAGCCGTAGGGCTGGCAGGTCGAGATGCCGCGCCAGGCCGTTTTGAATAAGAAGCGCGAGCAAGAATCCTGTCGTGACTAGCGCGGGCCACGCACCAAGGCGCACCCCGGGGGCAATATTGCGAACGAAGGGTGGGAAGGCGGTTTTGCCTGAAGCGCTTCCCCGTTTGAGCCCAGGGCGAGCAACCTCGACCCAGGTCGTCGGTGTGCCCTCGGGAGCCCGTTCGACCGGCTTTGCGCTGACGTCCCACTCTCCGGCCGCCAAGTTTGGAATGCGTGTGGTGACGCAGATTTGGCCGCTGCCGGGGAGCACCTCGTCCACGGTGGAGGTCACCCGGAAACTAGTGCGGCCCTCGCCCCGTGAGGTTGCGTCCTTCAGTTGCCCGCTTAGGTGCACCGTCACGGGGTAGGGGCTCCCAGTGGGTGCGGCATCAAACCAATACGTGACCCCCAGGGATTGTTGGTCGACCTGGTCGATGCTCGCACAGTTGAATTCGGTCACCGAGACGGGGGAACTCGGGGCGTGCCGCACCAGGCTCGGTCGCGGGCCCTCGTGGCGAGGTAAATCCACATCGGCCACTGTGGCCGTCGGTGCCGGAACAGGTGGCGGTGGTTGAGGTTGAGGTCCCTTGGGTTCGGGCGGCGGCTGCGCAGTAGACGGTGTTGGCTGGGGTGTCACCGCGGCTGCGGCCTTCTTGGTGGACGCGGCCTTCTTGGTGGACGCGGCCTTCTTGGTGGACGCGGCCTGAGGGCGCATTGATCGGGCTGGTGATGGGGAAGGTCGAAAGAACGCGCTTCCAGCGTCCTTGTCCGGGGGTGTGCTCTCGCGGGAGGAAGGAGTCATTCAGCTGCCCAGCCGAGATCGTGATTGCACCACAACTGGTGAAGGTGCCCAGGTTGTGAGGGCGTGGCCGCTGGAGCAGGGCGTGACCCAGGGAACCGGCTAGTGCCGCGATGGCCGATCAGGAGCATCAGTCGATGATAGGGGACAACTACGAGAGACTCGATGTACGAACCATGAAGAAGTCGTAAAGATGCCGGTAGGGGAGGTCTTGCTTGCACGTTCAGCGAATCTTGACCGGACGCACATCGAGTCATCATTCGGGTAGGCGACACTGTTGCGCATGCTGTGTGCACCCTGCACGGCAGCACGTTGATCCACCCCTGATCCCTCAACCCTTCGGAGCCCGAATTGCCTCCTGTCCACTCTTCGCTCGACGTCCGGCAAGGAAAGGACCTGGACCGACGCCGATTCTTGCAACTCGGTGCTGGGGGCTTGGTCTTGATCGGTGGTGGTGTCGTCGCGGGGACTCAACTCATCGGCCCACAGGCATCGCGAAGCCCCGAGTCTGCGCTTCAGACCAGTCGGAGCAACGGGACGACGGTTCGTCACGAACTGCGTGCGGCACCGGCAACGCTGGATTTGGGCGGCCGAACGGTGCAGACCTGGGCCTACAACGGGACTGTGCCCGGCCCGGAGATCCGGGTAACTGCTGGCGATGAATTGCGGATCCGCTTGTTCAACGACCTGCCCTCTCCAACGACGGTGCATTGGCACGGCATAGCCTTGCCGACCGATATGGATGGCGTGCCCGGCCTGAGCCAAGACGAGGTTGTTCCCGGCGACTCTTTCGACTATCAGTTCGTCGTGCCCCACCCAGGCACCTATTGGTTTCACCCACATGTCGGTGTCCAGCTCGACACCGGCCTACAGGCACCACTCATCGTTGAAGACCCGGCAGAGTCCGGCCAGTACGACGAAGAGTTTGTGCTCATGCTGGACGATTGGACCGACGGCTGGGGAGACTCCCCGGAAATGATCTTGCGGGAGATGGCCCGAAACGGCATGAACAGCGACGGAATGTCGATGGGCGACGGTGACGTGTCGATGGGGGGCATGCCCAGCGACGATCAGCCCTTGGGTGAGGATGCAGGCGATGTCACCTACCCGACCCACCTGATCAACGGTCGCCCACCTGCGGATCCGGCCACGATCAGCTCCGCTCCCGGTCGGCGGATCCGCTTCCGGATCATCAACGCTGGCGCAGACACGGCCTACCGGGTCGCCGTAGGGGGACACCGCCTCACGGTGACCCACACGGACGGATTTGGCGTGACCCCGCTGGAGGTCGATGCTTTGATCATCGGCATGGGGGAGAGGTACGACGTGGTGGTCACCGCTGGCGACGGTACCTTCCCCATAGTGGCCGTGCCCGAGGGGAAGGACGCAGCCCCGGCTCGGGCCGTGTTGCGCACTAGTTCGGGCCGATCATCTCCTGCGGATGCTCGGCCAAAGGAGTTGGACGGGCGCCTGCTGCGTTACGCCGACCTCACGCCAACCGAGGCAGCCGCGCTATCCCCGAAGGCTCCGGACCGGGAGTTGGAGGTGTCTCTGGAGATGGCCAATGGCGGGCGATCATGGTTGATCAACGGAACCGAGTACGGAAGTCATGAACCACTGGAGGTCAGTACGAACGAGCGGGTCCGGCTGCTCTTGAGGAACGAATCGATGATGTTTCACCCCATGCACATCCACGGACACACGTTCGCGCTCGCGGGCAGACCCGAGCCCGGCATTCGCAAAGACACGGTCAACGTACTGCCGATGCAGACGCTGGCGGTGGATCTTCAGGCGGACAACCCAGGTCAGTGGGCCGTGCACTGTCACAACATTTATCACGCGGAACTCGGCATGATGACGGCTTTATCGTATGTGGACTGACTTCACCGACAGGCCATCATCGTGCGACGAATATTCGTATCCGAGGACGTCAGTATTCGATCGGTGGCCGGGCTAGTCGCTGGCGGTGGACACAGGTGAGTGCGTCGCGGCGTTAGTGCCCGGGCCCGATCTTCGTTGCACGGACTTGGGCAGGTGCTATTGGTTGATGTCGACGGTCCCTTCAATAGGCCTCGGCGGACATGTGCAGCGATCCTCGTCGCTGCCGGAGGGGTGGTCGCGATCCAGAGTCGCTTTGAGCGGGGGATGAGCGTGCTCGCGCAGAGTGTGCCCGTCCGTGTCGGTGCCGCCAGATCACGCCACGGCACCACCGGCCTGGACTGACAGAAAGGCACAATGAAGACATGAGTATTCAGGGTGGTGACGGGACCCATCAGATCCGGGTCCTCGTGGTCGACGATGAGAAGCCTCTGGCAGAGTTGGTGCGTAGCTATTTTGAGCGTGACGGATTCGAGGTGACCGTAGCCGGTGATGGCCCCGCAGCCATCGCCCGAGCCAAACAGTGGGATCCGGCGGTAATCATCTTGGATTTGGGCCTCCCGGGGGTGGACGGTATCGAGGTCTGCCGGACAGTCCGGACCTTCTCTGACTGCTACATCATCGTCCTTACCGCGCGCGTGGAGGAGGTCGACAAACTCGTGAGTCTGTCGATAGGGGCCGATGATTATGTGACGAAGCCGTTCAGCCCACGCGAACTACTGGCCCGGGTCCGGGCAATGCTCCGAAGGCCCCGCGTCAGCGCAGATGAGTCGTCCCAGCTGACGTCGTTCGGACCCTTGTCGCTGGACATCGCTGGGCGTGAGGTCCGACTCGACGGGGTGTTGGTAGCCCTCACCAAGACCGAGTTCGACGTGCTGGCAACCTTGGCTTCGCGTCCCAAGATGGTTTTCAGCCGCGGTCAACTCATCGACGATGTCTGGGGCGGCGGATGGGTGGGCGACGAGCACCTCGTCGACGTGCACATCGCCCACGTCCGACGGAAGTTGCGAGATGATCCGAATGACCCGGTTTTCGTCAAAACGGTCCGTGGCGTCGGATACCGGATGGGCACTGGCCAGTGACCGGGGGGTCGCGAACGCACTTGGGTTTGGCACCGCGGCTTTTCGCTGCAACGACTGCCATTGTGCTGGTGGGCTGTGTGACGGCGTGGCTCGTAGCCCTGAGCATCGGGCCGGTGATTTTCGACGATCATCTGGGGGTTGATCAGGGGCCGGATCTGCGGCACGCCGAACGGGCATTCCGCACCGCATCGGCTTTGACTATGGCCGTAGCCCTCCTCGCTGCTCTGATGTCCTCAATCGCGGTGAGCATCTTCTTGACGCGGCGCGTCTCGCACTCTCTGGCACTAGTGACGACCGCAGCTCAGCGTGTGGCCACGGGGGACCACGACGCCCGAGTGCCCCATGTGGGTTTGGGTCGAGAATTCGAGGAGCTGACCGAGACCTTCAATGGCATGGCTACTGACCTGGGTCACATCGAGGCTACCCGGACGCGGATACTTGCCGACCTCGCGCATGAGATGCGCACCCCCGTCGCGACGCTGGATGGCTACCTGGAGGCCATCGGCGACGGCGTCCGGCAAGCGGATGAGCAGACGGTGGTCATGCTTCGCAGTCAGGTGGCCCGTCTGGCCAGGCTTGGAGAAGACATAGCCTTGGTCACCACCGCAGAAGAGGGCCGGTTGTCTCTGCGTCGGAACCAGACGGCTCTTGCCGAGATCTTAAGCGTGGCCCACGCCCAGTTTATGCGCCGTTTTCTCGATGCCGGGGTAGGTCTCGATCTGCAGATGTCGTCCGACATCTCCGCTGGAGCCACCGCGGATGTCGATCCTGATCGTTTCGGCCAAGTTCTCACCAACCTGCTAGACAACGCCCTGCGGCACACTCCGGAGGGAGGCCAGGTGAAAGTCGAGGCAGTTACTGGGGAGGCCACCGTCGTCGTGCGCGTTATCGACAACGGTGAGGGCATCCCCGCGGAGCACCTGCCCCGCCTGTTCGATCGGTTCTATCGTGTTGACGAAGCGCGCGACCGCTCCCACGGAGGTTCCGGGGTGGGCTTGGCCATCGTGCACGCCATCGTTGGGGCCCATGGTGGGACGGTCACCGCAGACAGTCTGGGCCTGGGGCAGGGATCAACCTTCACCCTCATCCTGCCGTCGACACTGTCGCCCCCAGTCAATCCCTGATGTCGTGGGTGACCTGCGGCGTGTTCTCGGCCTGACGCTGGCCGCGTCCCATCATGAACATCATGGCGACCATCATCAGCGGGCACGCGAGGAGAATGGACAGGAAGATGGCGCTGCCCAGGGGTTGTCCCGTCAGGAGCAAGACGACAAGGATGCCAACTGCGATGCCGCCCATCCATTTAAGGTGGGCCATCCCCGAGTGCTGATGCTCGGATGATTTATGAGGTGCGGTGTTCATGATCAGATCCTCTCCTTGTCTCGGCTCCGTTTGGGAAGCCATCTGTGCTGTTGCCGGGGATAGATGGGGAACAAGGCGGCGACCACCCAGATCCCTAGGATGAGGATGATCACGCAGGCCACCACCATCAGTACCCACAAACTCAGTGCCACTGCGCCTCCTCGTGCCGATGCGTAACACTCTGAACGAGATACCCGGGCATCTGAGTGCACGGACGATCAAGAAACGATGAAGGTGCCCTGCCCTCGTCCCGCGCCTGCAGACGGTTCACCGATGACTCTTGATCGAATCTTCATTGAGAGGCAGTCGCAACTCCATCTCCGGCTGTTCGAGTAGTCGGGTACATACCCCCCCTAGGTATAACATGGCTCTGCGGACCGGAATCCGGTACGTTCGATCTCTCGAAAGGTAGCCGACGATGAGCGGCAGCGATGCGCTGGTCCTTGCAGTAGCGATTTTCCTCACCGGGTTCATGATCTGGTTTTTCTTCGGCACCAAAAGGGCCCGTCGGGCCGAGCTTGACGACGGCGTGCAGGTGGTCACGGTGACCGTCAAGGGCGGGTACAGCCCGGACGTGATCCAGGTATCTCCCGGCGTGCCCGTCCGACTGCTCTTCGACCGGCAGGAGACCGGCGACTGCTCCTCACGAGTGGTCTTTCCTGATTTCAAGGTCAACCAGAATTTGCCGGCATACGAGACGACGGTGGTGGAGTTTACGCCGGAGCGAGCCGGAGTGTTCGGGTTCGCCTGCGGCATGAACATGCTGCACGGCAAACTCGTCGCGTTGGAGGAGCCCCCGTCCTCTGAGGCCGGTGATGCGACGCTCGCCGTGACTGAGGCACCACAGGCAGCACAGGCACGGGAGGCCCGGCCCCGAGTCCAGGACGGCGTCCAGGTGGTCGACGTGACGGTTCGAGGTGGCTACCACCCCGACGCCGTGCGGGTCGATTCCGGTATGCCGGTGCGGTTGCGCTTGGACCGCCAAGAAGACTCGGCGTGCTCCTCCCGCCTGGTCATCCCCGACCTCGACATCGACCGGGAGTTGACCGCCTTCGAGCGGACGACGATCGAGCTGCCCGCCTTGGGTGACGGTGCCCACGACTTCACCTGCGGGATGGGTATGCTGCACGGCCGCATCCTGGTCGGCGACGGCGAGGCAGCGCCTGACGCAGAGCCGGCGGACGGCATACCGGGGAGTGCGGCGACAGACTCGGCCGACGAGCCGGTGCAAGACCCGGGGGACGCCGAGGAGCGCGAGCGCAATGCGGAGCTCGCCGACCTGCGGCGCCGTGTGATCTGGGGAGCGGTGCTCACCGCCCCGGTACTCTTCGCGGTGATGCTCACCGAGTTCTTCTCGGTGGCCTGGATGCCTGAGCTGCTGCTCAACCATTGGACCCAGTTCGCCCTGATCACGCCAGTCATGCTCTACGCGGGCTGGCCCATCCATCGCACCGGGTGGCTGGCCCTGTCGCACCGCACGGCCGACATGAACTCGCTGATCACGCTGGGCACGATCGCCGCCTTCGGCTACTCGCTGGTAGTGACCCTCTTCCCGGGCGTGCTTCCCGCCGACGTCCGCGAGGTCTACTACGAAGCGGTCGGCGTCATCATCACCCTGATCCTGCTGGGCCGACTGCTGGAAACCAAGGCCAAGGCAGGTACCGGCGAGGCGATCCGCACCCTGATCGGGCTGCAGCCTAAGACGGCACGTGTGGTCCGTGGGGAGGAGGAGATGGAGATTCCCATCTCCGACGTCGTCGTCGGCGACGTCATCGTGGTGCGCCCCGGTGAGAAGTTGCCGGTGGACGGCGAGGTGCTCGAGGGCACATCTGCGGTCGATGAGTCCATGGTGACCGGTGAGCCGATCCCGGTGACCAAGGCGGCGGGGGACACCGTGATCGGCGCCACAATCAACCAGACCGGGTCGTTCCGCTACACCGCCACCAAGGTCGGCGCCGACACGATGCTCTCCCAGATCATCACCTTGGTCCGGGAGGCCCAGGGGTCCAAGGCTCCTATCCAACGCCTGGTGGACCTGGTCTCGAGTTACTTCGTGCCGGCCGTGATCGTGGTCGCGATCTGGACCTTCGCGGTGTGGGCCTTGTTCGGCCCGGCGCCGGCCTTCATCTTCGCCCTGGTCGCGGCCGTCTCGGTGCTCATCATCGCCTGCCCCTGTGCCCTGGGCCTGGCGACCCCGCTGTCCATCACCGTCGGCACCGGAAAGGCCGCGTCGGCCGGCATCCTGATCCGCTCTGCCGAGGCGCTGGAGACCGCGCAAAAGCTCGATACCGTGGTGCTGGACAAGACCGGGACCATCACCAAAGGCGAGCCGGCGCTGACCGACGTATTGCCCGCCGACGGGTTCGGCGAACAGGAGATCCTGGCTCTGGTGGCCGCCGTGGAGCGCTCGTCCGAGCACCCGCTGGCCGCGGCGATCGTCGCGGGCGCGCAGGACCAGGGCGTGACGCTGGCCGAGGCGACCGCATTCGACTCCATCACCGGTCAGGGGGTCCGGGCGGTCGTCGATGGCCGCCAGGTTCTCGTGGGCAACCGGCGGCTGCTGCGCGCCGAGGGCGTGGAGGATGCTGCGTTGACCGCGGACTTCGAGCGACTGGCCGCTGACGGCAAGACCCCGATGCTGGCTGCCGTGGACGGCCGCCCCGCCGGCGTCGTCGCAGTGGCCGACACCCTCAAGGAGGGATCGATCGCAGCCGTGGCCGCCCTGCAGCAGCGCGGTATCGAAGTGGTGATGATGACCGGCGACAACCGCGCCACGGCAGCGGCCATCGCCCGCCAGGTCGGCATCACGCGCGTGGTCGCCGAGGTCATGCCCGAGCACAAGGCCGCCGAGGTCAAGCGGTTGCAGGGCGAGGGCAAGGTCGTGGGCATGGTCGGGGACGGCATCAACGATGCGCCCGCGCTGGCCCAGGCCGATGTCGGTTCGGCCATCGGCACCGGAACGGACGTGGCTATCGAGTCCTCAGACATCACCTTGATCTCGGGCGCGCTGTCGGGCTTGGTCACCGCCGTTGACCTGTCCCGGGCCACGATGCGCAACATCAAGCAGAACCTGATCTTCGCGTTCCTCTACAACGGGATCGGCATACCGATCGCCGCAGGTGTGTTGTATGCGCCCTTCGGGCTGAGACTCAGCCCGATGATCGCGGCGGCGGCGATGGCCTTGTCCTCATTGTCGGTCGTGGCCAATGCGAACAGGCTCCGGGGCTTCACCCCCGCAGAGGTCCTCGAAGACGTGAACGTCGCGGCCACCGAGCCTGTGGTGGAGGTCGGCGACGAGCCCGGCGAGAGCATCTCTGCACAGGACTCGCAGGTGACCGACCCTGTCTGTGGCATGAGTGTGGACCCGGCCTCGGCTGCGGCAAGCGCGAAGCACGACGGCCACACCTACTACTTTTGCTCCACCCACTGCGCGGAGTCCTTCAAAACCGATCCTGCCGACTTCGCCAGCGCAACACTGTGAGCCAGTGGCCGCAGTTACCGGCGCAGGTGGCGCGTGCCAATGAGATTGCGACTGTGCTGTGGTCCAGCGGCTTTGGGTGGCTTGTGTCGGCACTCGGCTTGAGCAGTTGCGTGTCGTTGGACTGTCGGTTTGGGTGTGCTACCCGGTTGCGCCAGTGCGATCACCATGTGCAGATGGATGCCCCGTTGCCGGACCGGATGCGGCTCGTGCTGGAGCGACTTGGCCCCACCTTTGTCAAGGTGGGTCAGTTGGTGGCGATGCGCCCGGACTACGTGCCGTTGGAGTATGCGCAGGCGCTACGCCAACTTCAGGATCATGTCAGTCCTTTCCCGAGTGATCAGGCACGTCAAGTCGTGGAGCAGGAGCTCGGCAAGCCACTGGATGAGGCTTTTGCCGAGTTCGAGCCCGAGCCGTTCGCGGCCGCCTCGCTATCGCAGGTGCATCGTGCGCGACTGCCTGATGGACGTCGGGTTGCGGTGAAAGTGCAACGTCCGGGGATCGCCGCGCAGATGAAGAACGACCTGGAACTTCTTGCCTTCCTCGCTCGCAGGGTGGAGCGCCGCCGCCCGGTCGCGTTCGGGTTCCGGCCAACCGTCGCAGTGCGTGAGTTGACCGAGACGACTCTGCGTGAGTTAGATTTCCGTCTCGAAGCGCGCACAGGTACGCGGGTCAGGGATGCCTTTGAGGACAACGATGCGGTGGTCATTCCGTGGGTTGACTTCACGCGCACGACCGCTCGGGTGTTGACCATGGAGTTGATCGAGGGCACCTCGCCAGCCCCCGCCGAGCAACTGAGCGCGGCTGGCCTGGACGCTGATCGCCTGCTCCACGTTGGTGCTGAGGCCATCATCGAGCAGATGTTCGGACACGGGTTGTTCCACGCCGATCCACATCCAGGAAATCTGTTGTTCCTGCCGGGAGACCGGGTCTGTTTTTTGGACTTCGGCATGTTTGGGCGGTTGTCGCCTCGGATGCGCCGGCGCGCCGGCTATATCGTCTGGGCCTTGGCCACCGCCGACTTCGACATGGTCGCCGACCAACTGCTCGCGGCGGCCACGCTGGCACCGGGGGCGCATCCCGATGACTTCCGGGACGCCTTGCACGAAGTGGTTCAGGATTGGTACGGCGGGGAGCACAACAGTTCGGTTGCACAGTTGTTATTGCGCGAGCTCGCGCTCGGAGCGCAACACGGCGTCGTTTTCCCACCCGAACTCATGATGGTGGCACGGTCGTTGATCGGGATGGATGCGACTACCACCCTCATCGCCCCGAATGTCCCGTTCAGCGACCTGCTCGGCCCCGCGAGCGGCAGGCTCCGAAGCACGCTCTTGCCCAGTTTGGAGGACCTGAGTCGCGGGGCCCTGACACGCCGCTTCGACTACCTTGACGCGGCATTGGAATTGCCGGACCTGCTCCCCGAATTGATCGCGCGCCTTCGTTCACCGACAGTAGCGCCCACCTCTGCGGGGACGGTCGTGGACCCCCGCCGCCCCATACCGGAGTTGGCGTTGGCCATGCTGACCGGCGGGGCGGCCGGCTTCGGAATCGCCCTAGCGACTCGCTTCAGGCGAAGTTGACCCCGGGAAGGTGTGTTCATGCTTGGCGTGTGGACACAAACCGCATACGGAGTCCGTTCGGCGAGGCGACCTCAACGGTCGCGCGGCTCTGCCGTGGTTGGCTTCTCGGGGGGCCGGCGCACGACCGGCAAAGTGCCAGGAGGTCCGGCTCCGGGACCCTCATGCTTGGTCAGGGATACCCACATACTGACCAGGACCAGAGCGACGCCTGCTGCGGTCCAACCCCCGGGCCGTTCGCCTAGGAGGACAATACCGATGATGAGCCCGAAAACCGGGATCAGGAACATCCACACGGTCAGCGAGGCCAGTGGCGCGCGTTGCACCTCCACGAACCACGCCCAAGTCGTCGCCGCGGTCGCGACCAGACCGAGGAACGCCAATACGGCGACGAACCGAGGAGTCCAGATGATATTCGGGCTACCTTCTACGACAAGAGCTACCCCCGCCAAGACCAGACCGCCGATGATGAAGTGGGCCGCAGCCGCCACCAAGACGTCGACTCCGCCCAGCCTCCGCACCATCAACGTGCCCGCGGTCACCGCCGCAGCCGACACCAACGACATCAACGCCCCGGACCCGCCCCCACCTGGAACGGCAACCATCAGAAGTCCTGCGAACCCGACCGCCAGTGCCACCCCGACGCGCGGCGTCACTCGTTCCCTGAAGAGCCACCAGGCCGGCAGGACTATCAGCAGAGGTTGGGCGTTGGCAAGCACCGCAGCAATGCCCGTGGCCAATCCCGCCACGCCCGCGAACATCGTGCCGAAAGCCAGGCTGACATTCACCAACCCGAGCATGCCGATCCATCCCCACACACCAACCGAACGTGGCAGTGATCTTCGCTGGTGCAGCGCTACGAAGGCCAAAGCACCGCCTCCCACCAAGGCCCGCAAAGCAGCAAACCACAACACGGGCGCATCTCGCAGTCCCCATTGGATGCCGACGAAGCAGGCCCCGAGGGCGGCCGTGATCCACAGCATCCGCCAGGGTGAGGGTCTGTCCACCCTGCTGGCGAAAGGCGCAGCGTCGATTCCGGTCACCGGGATCTCGTCAGCAGCGTCAATGCCACACTGCGGTTGGGCTCGTCCGTCACTTAGCGCCCTTCTTGAAAGTCGGCCATCCGCCGCATGCTCACTGTGAATGGCAGGCTACGCGCGACTGGAAGAGCAGCCTGCCCGGTCACGATGGCGACAAGGCATCGAGAACCGCGAAGATTCGTTGAAGACTTCAGCGAATCTTGATCGGACCCACATGGCCACATCAGGACGAGAGCGCAGCCTTGTCTTAGACAAAGTCGGATGGCCTGGCATCCGCGCCGTGACGAAGGACTGACGCTTCACCGCGAGGTAGGGAGGGAACATACCGTGGGACGACTCCCCTCACACACCGATGGTCGGGGCAAACGGAGCGAGGCCCTGGCCAAACCGATGTTCCGGCTGTTCGAAGAACTCGCTGATGACATTCGTATCGAGGTCTACGACGGCACCGAATTCGGCGACCCGAACGCTGCCGTGACGATCAGAATCTGCTCCCCGGACTTCCTGGCCAGGATCATCAAGGGCCGGGGAAGCGAACTCGCGTTCAGCCGAGCCTACGTCGCCGGTGACATCGAGGTCGAAGGCGACATCTACGCGGTGCTCGCGCTGCGCACCAAGCTTGTCGACGTGCACATCGACGTCGGCCTCATCCGCGATACGGCACGAGCACTCGGCATTCACGGTGTCACCGACCTCCGCAGGTTATGGTCATTGCCGGTGCCAGCACAGGAGGCAAGGATGCGCGGTTTCTTGCACAGCCGACGCCGCGACGCGCAGGCCATCTCTGCTCACTACGACGTTTCCAACGACTTCTATCGCCTCTTCCTGGGCTCGACGATGACCTATTCGTGTGCGCTCTTTCACGACAGAACTGACTCCCTGGACCAAGCTCAGAGCAACAAGTACGACCTCATCTGTCGCAAGCTCGGCCTCAAGAGGGGTATGCGCCTGTTGGACCTCGGCTGCGGGTGGGGTGGGATGGTGTTGCACGCCGCCACCCACTACGGAGTCACCGCCGTCGGGGTCACAATCTCACGTGAGCAGCAGCAACTCGCCCGTCAACGCGTCGCCGAGGCCGGACTCGAACACCAGATTGACATTCGCCTTCAGGACTACCGCGACATCGAAAGCGGACCGTTCGACGCGATCTCCTCCATCGGAATGTTCGAGCACGTCGGCACAAGCCGTTTGGCAGTCTACTTCGAGAAAGTGAACGACTTGTTAGTGCCGGGCGGTCGCTTCCTCAACCACGCGATCAACCGACCGGTTGACCGGCGGCGCGGCCGAATCGACCCGAACGGTTTCATGGGGCGTTATGTCTTCCCAGACGGCGAGTTGCTCGAAGTGGGACAGATCGCGAGCGCAATCAACCGGTCCGGACTTGAAGTCCGTCACATCGAATCACTGCGCGAGCACTACGCTCTCACGCTCCGCGAGTGGGTCCGTCGACTCGAACAAAACTGGGACGAGGCACTTCGCCTGACCTCACCCGAACGAGCACGGGTCTGGCGTCTTTACATGGCAGCCTCAGCACTCGGCTTCGAAACCAACACCCTGAATCTAACTCAGATACTCGCGACCAAAACCCACAACGGCACATCAGGCATCGCGTTGCGCCCCGAATGGTAAACACCGAAGGGCGCAAAACGTTTCTGCCATTGTGGTAAATCGGATCGCTAGTGCGGAACTTCACCTGGCTTGCGCGTCCGTCGATACCACTTTCTGGACCGACAAGCTCTGGAGTCAGGTGCGAGAGGGCGAGGCCACGCGGTGGAAGACCAGCGTTGCCCCCCCGGCGGTGATGACAACCAGCCAGCCCAGCGCAAGGAGCAGCCCCTCGCGCTCATCGAATCCAGCGGTGAAGGCACCATCGATGAAGACGCGGACTGCGCCGTGTGCAGGCATCCAGGCCGCCCAGGCCGGTGGGGCGTCGTCAAACATGATGTTCTGAGCCAGCCCCACATCTAGAAACGGCAGGAGAAACATCAGGTACAGGCCGCCGAGCTGGCCGACCAAGGGGCCAATGACCACGCCGATCATTGCGTAGGTGAGGGCCACGATCATGGTTGCGGACGCAAAGATGCCCCATGACTGGGGAGCGAAGCTGAGTGCCGTCACCGCCAGCGAGACCACGCTCACTAGGGTCGCCGCCAGCACGATGTTGCCGAGCCTGGCCGCCAAGACCTCTCTGGGCCGGTAGCCGGCGATCACCAAACGTCGGTCTGCGTGAGCCGAGCCCAGCACTACGAACAATCCCGCCAGGCCTCCAAGAAAAGCCACAGTGATCGGCACCATGATCGCACCGTGAACGTCGATCATCGACAGAATGCTGATCCTGCGGACCCCGCCTTCGGCCAACTCGACGGGAGCGGGCTGGTCTGGCGTGACCGCAATTGAGACCGTGATGAAGAAGACCGGTAGCCCAACGAGCAGCACCCACAGCGCACCGTTGCGCCGGTAGTCCCGCCAGGCGAAGCGCAGCCCGGTGACCAATCTCCCGGTTCGGCGGTGGTCGGAACTTCCCGGCTGGCCATGACGGATAGGTCGAATCCGGCGGGACAAGACAATGAAGGCCAACAACGGGCCGCCGATGGTCCAGACCAGGGCAGCGCCGAGGTCGCCCAGAGGGCCGCCGTGAGTCGTGCCGGAGTCGAGCATCACCAGGGTCGGGAAGCGGGTGGGGAACGCGCGGACGAGCAACGAGTCGCTCTGCACCATCGCCGGCCCGAGGAAGACATCGAACATCCAGACGAAGATGATCAGGAGCGAGCCATTCACCTCTGAACGCACTCACGCCCCAACAACTGTTGCAATTGGCCAGAACTACCCGAGACGGGGACAACTGCGGAGCCGCCAATCGTCGGTCCGCCTCTTGCGAGCCGTTGACATGGAAGAAGCCGGCCACACCGGCCAGAAAGGCGGCTGCCCACCCAGCCGTTGCCACCTCTAACTGGGCTGATTCGGCGGTGCCACCGAGGATGCGAGTGAAGTCAGCAATCGAGCCGGCCGAAAGGGACACGAAGACCACCGGCACCAGCCCAAGCAGGAGCAGGTTGACCGGTCGGCGGGCGTACTCCTCGAGGGAGCGCCAGGTCAGCAGACCGGTCACGGTAGCCTCGTCTGGCCCTCGGTCAGGTCATAGACCCGGTCGAACCGCTCAACGTCGGTGATGGGGTGGCTGATAATCAAGAGCGTGCGTCCGGCCGCACGCCGCTCTTGAGTCAACTCCCAAAAGCGCTGGTATGTGTCCCAGCCGAATCCTGCATACGGCTCGTCCAAGACGAGAAGATCTGGATCTGGCAGCAGGGCTACGCCCAGGTTGAGTTTTGAGCGGGTCCCGCCAGAGAGCTCCTCAACCCTGGCTCCGCGCCACCGCGCAAATCCCAGCGTGTCGTAGAGGTCGTCGCGAGACTTGGCGACGGAACTGTCGCCCATACCGTAGGCACGCCCAAAGAGTTCGAAGTGTTCGTCGCACGTCAGTCGTTCGTATAGCACGGGCTCTTGCGGACAGAATCCGACCAAGCCGCTGTGCCCGATGATGCCGGAGTCGCTGCTCAGGACGCCCACCAGGATCTTCATCAACGTCGATTTCCTCGACCCGTTTTCGCCGACCAGGCCGACGACTTCGCCCGGTAGGAGTTCGAGATTTGCCCCCCGCAGGACCTGCTTGGTACGCCGTCGGAGCCACCACCCGGCCCGGTACGCTTTTCACACTTCCTCAGCGGTGCACACCGACTTCGCGGTGCTGGAGTGAACGACCCTCCCCATCTCGCCTCCCTGTATCTTGATCGGATGGTCGCTTTATACCCGTAGGGGGTATAAAGCGAGGCGGCTTCAGAACTGACACGCGGGGTAGGGGCAGGGACTTTAGGCCCTATTGCTATCTGACGCCGATACATAGGCTCAAGATCCGAGTACGAGGCCCACTGGGCTGCATCGGGGCTAGAAAGTTTGTGATCTATGACCGAGGAGGCACTATGAATAGGGCTGTTAGTCGGGTTCGACGCGTCGGGAGGGCCTTGGTGGTGATCCCTTTGACTCTCGTGCTGCTGATGGCCCTCGGGGCGGGGCCGGCCTCAGCGCACGGAGGTGAAGAGTCGGACGAGGCGTCGGTGTTGGTCCGGCAGGCGATCGCGCTCATCGTGTCAAGTCCCGAGGACACCGCTGAGATCCAAGAACGGGTTCAGGCTGCAGCGCAAGCCTCAGATGTTTCCGGGGTCGATGTGACGTTGGTCGAGCAGGCAGACGCGGCGATCACTGGCGGCGATGACCTGACGGTGGTTCGAGAGTTGTTGGAGCGCTCGATTGGCGCTGGACCCGTAGGGGCAACCACGGATTCCGCAGCCGAGAGCGACCCCGCCACGATGGGGGACGATGCGAGCGCGACCGAGTCGGCCGCTGCCGCGGAGTCGAATGACGGCTCAATGGGTGGTGCTGCCACCGGGGCGGATCCGGGATCGACGGTGCTCACCGACTCTTTGGAGTCTCGACCGGAATTGAGGACAACTGACTGGCTGCTGATCGCCGGCTCGATCCTGGTGGGGCTTGGTGGCGTCTGGGTGGCTCTTCGCTTTCGGCCTATCCGCAGCAACCGAAGGACGGTCTGATGACCACCAAGAGGCACAGTGGACCGGCCCCTACGGAGGCAGGCAACGTTTCGGGCTCCCGTGTCGTCGCGGCGGTCGACGAGCGGTTGGGGTTGTCCACCTTCCGATATCCGGTGCCCGAGCACGCCAATACGCTGGGGTGGAGTTTGGGTGGGTTGACGGCCACCTCGCTATTCGTGTTGATTGCGACGGGGGTGCTGCTGACCCAATACTTCAACCCGACGCCAGAGGCTGCCAACGTTTCTGTCCGGGCGATCGTGACCGACGTACCACTGGGGGAGTTCACCCGCAGCCTGCACTTCTGGGCCGCGCAGGCGATGTACGTATTGGTGGCGTTGCATCTGATTCGCGTCTTCCTGACCGGCTCCTACAAACGTCCTCGCGAGGGCAACTGGTTGGTTGGCGTGGGGATGTTTGCGCTGGTCATCGGTGCGGTCTTTACCGGTACGGTGATCAAGTGGGACCAAGAGGGGTATGAGGCATTGGGCCACAACCTGGCCATGGGCGACCTGCTCGGGGGGCTAGGGGCGTGGTTCTCGGCCGATTTCTCCCAGAACTTGCCGATCGTCGTGCGGCTCTACGTCGCGCACGTGGTGATCATCCCCGGCCTCATCCTGGCGCTGCTGGCAGTGCACTTCCTGTTGGTCAAGTTGCATGGTATTTCGGCCGCACCCGCGACCGGCAGCACTGAGCCGATGGGTCCCTTCACCCACCATATGCGTCGTCTCGCCGGCTTCTCCCTGGTGTTGATCGGTATCTTGGGTGTCTTGGCCGTGCTGTTCCCGCCGGGAATCGGCCCGACTCCGGTCGAGGGCATCGAGGTCACCCGACCGCTGTGGATGTTCTGGTGGCTGCTGACCATCGAGAACTTCTGGGGCATCCCTGCGATCTTGTGGGGTCCTGCGGTGCTGTTCGGCCTACTCGCCATCGTGCCGTTCGTGGACCGTCGCGGAGAGCGGTATTGGCGCCGTCGGCCCTTTGCTCTGACGGCCGGTGCGATCGTGGTGCTGACCATGGTCGTGCTCACCGTCCTCACGATGACCATGAGTGGGGCGGAGCATCTGTAGTGACCCGTATCCGTGTGACGTTTTGGAGCCTGGTTGTGCTCACCATCGCGGCCTCCGGCGTGTTCACCCGTGCACTAGGAGCGCCACCATCAGCCGGCACTGGAACAACCGTCGCAGTCGCTGGCATCCTGGCTGCGGTGAGCGGCGTACTCGCCCTGCGCATTCTCGTGGTGGTGACGCGCCACCGGCAGAAGTCCACACGGTAAGGATCAGGATCTGCCTCGTCGACCTGACCTCGGTTCGCCGGCTATCACGGCACCTGCTCCTTTCGCATTCGATATCAACCATCTCAAGAAAGGACGAGACGTGGACCACCAACCGGCCCCGGCCGATAGCACCGCCCCGCAGGACCAGGAGGTGCCAGGAAGCCTGAGTTTGTCCGGCGCGGTGGCGCTGGGGACGGGGGTGATGATCGGGGCAGGCATCTTCGCCCTCGCCGGGCAAACCGCTCGAATGGCTGGCGACTTGTTCCCGCTAGCCTTCGTGGCGGCTGCGGGCGTTGTGGCCTTCAGCGCCTATTCCTACGTGAAACTGGCCAACGCCTTCCCTTCATCGGGCGGTGTCGCCACTTTCCTGCGCCAACAGTATGGCCCTGGTGCCGCGACAGGCGTGTTTGCGCTGTTGATGTATGTGTCCATGGTCATCAGTGAGAGCCTGGTCGCGCGGACCTTCGGCTCCTACGTCCTCCAACTGGTCGACCTCGAACCCGCATCCTTTTGGGTTCCGGCACTTGGCGTGGGCCTGCTAGCAGCGGCATTCGCTGTCAACATCGCCGGCAACCGCGCAGTTCAGGCCAGCCAGCGAGTCATGGCGGCGGTGAAAATCCTGGGTCTGGGCCTCTTTGCCGTCGTGGGACTCTGGTTTGTTTCGGTAGCCAACTTCACCAACGGGACCGCGTCGGCTGGCGTTGATCCTTCGCCGATCGGATTCATTGCTGCAGTGGCTCTGGCCATCTTGGCCTACAAGGGATTCACCACGATTGCCAATAGCGGCGGGGAGATCGTGGACCCCCACCGCAACACCGGTCGGGCGATCGTGATCTCCCTAGCCATCTGCAGCCTGGTTTACCTGGCGATCGCCGCCGTGGTGGCCGGCAGTCTCACCTTGCCCGAGATCATCGCTGCCGAGGACTTCTCGCTCGCCGAGGCGGCCCGACCAGGCCTGGGTGATGCGGGGGTATGGTTCACCGTCCTCCTAGCGATTGTTGCGACGACCTCAGGTGTGATGGCGAGCGTATTCGCGGCTTCCCGAATGCTGGCCATGCTGAGCACGATGAAGCAGGTGCCGCATCGCCACTTCCGGATGCCCGGTACCGTACGTACTCACACGACCGTTTACACCGTAGGTTTTGCTATGGCGCTCACCGCCACCCTCGATCTGCGTCAGATCGCCGCTCTCGGCGCGATCTACTACCTCATCATGGACATAGCCATTCACTGGGGACTGCTGACCCGCCTCCGGGAGCGCATTGACTTCACGCCGAGCATCGTCGTGACCGCCCTAGTCCTGGACGTCATCGTGCTGGGAGCTTTCATCTGGGTCAAGGCCACCTCGGATGCGTTGAGCCTCTACGTTTCCCTGGCCGGCATCCTCGCAATCGTCCTCGGCGAACGTCTCTTCATGCGGTCCCACACCGGTGGTGATGGCCGCATGGACATGTAGGCGCTAGATCGGGCCGCTTTCGGCGGGTGCCCCGGTGGGCGGCTGCTGGTGGTCGAGGGCGAAGGCGTGGAAAACGACCGTGACGCCACCTTCTGCACGTCCCTTTCCGCTAGGGAGCGTGTGGGCCAAAGCTGTGGTGGCACGTTGAAGCATGTGACTGGCGTGGCGAACTTCGGCTGCCTCGACGCTCATCCCCGCCCCCTGCAAATCTTCGAGGAATCCGATGTTGGCTGCCAACGATTCATGTGGCTCGCGTTCTCTGAAATAGTAGGTCTCGCCGTACTGCTTGAAGTCCACTTCTGCTGAGATGACGCCGTCGGTCACTGAGTTGATCAGTGCCGTGGCCACGCGGATATCGCCTGTGCGAACCACCCGGAGACTGTCGGTCCGGGCCAGGATGTTCAGATGTCGGGCCAACCTTCGCCGCCGTGACAAAACCGGATAGACCTGAAGGATCCACGAGATGGCCGCCGTGAACAAGACGAAACCGACAAGCGCTTCCAGTGGCAGCAGGATGCGCATGACCTCGCCCGAGGGCACGATGTCACCGAACCCAAGTGTGGCCAGGGCCACGAGCGACAAATACAGGGCCGACAGAAAATCCGCAGAACGGCTGGGGTCTAGGGCTGCGCCGTAGAAAAAGCCTGAAGGCATCCGAGGCCAGTAGATGAGCGCCATTCCCACGACGATGAGGGCAGTCCAGCTGAGCACCGTCGTCAGGAGGCCGACAGGTCCAGCTAATTCTGTCGAATGCTTTCCGCTTCGGTTCCACGACCGGGAAACTCGCCAGACCCCCCGGAACACCCACTGAGATAACCTGCCAAATCCCCGCGGATGCCACAAGGTGTGGAAGATGTCACGTAAGGCCAGCACCACGAGCGCGATCCCCGAAACAGTAGCCAGAGCAGTCGTCATACAGCAATCTTCGCTGATGCTCCGAGCGCTTCACGTGTTCGACCGAGAAGTGGCATGAGAGGGACCCTACGGACCACGACTGGGATGACGATCGCGATCGGATGACCGTGCTGTGTGACCGGGAAAGCGGCATAGCGGACTCGGAGTACGGCATCGTCACGTCGGGATGAGCAGCCCGGTGCATACTCGAAGGCTCCCGACTGGTCACCCTTGCCGGTGGCGCTTGTCGTCAACCTCAAATTTCATCAGAGGGCGGTGCCGGTCGCGACATCTATTGCCTCCGTGGCATATTGATTCACGCTGACTGCGCAGCGACTCTGTCGTTTGGGTTCCCACACCCGCGCCGCAAAAGGTATAGCGGCCAAATTTGCCTTGCGGGCGGGCAGCACCCTCCTTTCCTTTGTCGTGAGGTCAGGTGTAGCGTGCAGTCGGCAGTATGATCTGCGTCACATAAATCCAGTGTGAACATCCGGAAGGGCACTGCCCTCCGAAACACCCCCGAGGTATTAGCAACCCCGGCACGGCAGCACTGCTGTGTTCCAGTTCGTCTCAAAGGAGACCACCATGCGCACCACCACCACGAAGAAGCACCTTGCCCCCATCGCCATAGCGGCGATCGTCGGTCTACCCCTGTCCGTAGCCGCGTCGGCTTCGGCTCAAGAAGATGCAACAGAGTTGTCCGCCGACCTGAGCCAGCTCAACGACTCCGGAGTTTCAGGCACCGCTATGGGCGTGCTTGACGGCAACGAACTGAACATCACGGTCCAGGCCGAGGGCTTGCTGGCGGACAGCCCGCATGCTCAGCACATCCACATCGGCGGCGAGAACTCGTGCCCCGACCCCACCATGGAGGGCACCGGTTTCGAGGGTGCCATTCGGACGACCGACGCCGCCGGGTCCTACGGGGGGGTCATGGTGTCGCTGACCAACGAGCCGGGCGAGACCACCCCGGAAGCTGCGCTTGACGTGGCCAACTTCCCGACCGGGGAAACCGTGGACTACGAGCGGACCATCGAGCTGTCCGCAGATGTGGCCGCGAGCGTCGGGGCTGGTGATGGCGTCGTGGTGTTGCACGGTGTTGACCTCAACGGCAGCGGTGCCTACGACGGCGACCAAGAGTCCGACCTGGACCCGAGCCTGCCGTCCGAGGCAACTGACCCCGCAGCCTGTGGTGAATTCAACGTGTCTCAGGTGAACATGCCCGTGGATGGTGTGGCTACCGGAGGCGGTTCCACCGTGGGCACCGAGAACGCGGCTGTACTCGCGCTCGGGGCCCTCGCGCTGGGCGCGGGTGCCTTCGGAGTCGTCGCGACCCGTCGACGCAGCGCGAACGCTGGTCGCTGATCGTATGACCGTCAACGTTGATGGGGGCCGCGGACGCAGTTTCGCGCTTGCGGCCTCCGTCGCGCTCATTCTTCTCGGCGCCGTCGCATTGGTCTGGGCCCTGAGCACGCAGCAAGGGGCCCCTCCGACCCCAGATGCGTCGCAGGCCCTGCCACAGGCGCAGGTGAGCGCGACGTCAACCCCCGACCAAGCCGGCCAGACGGCACCATCCGACATCGCAGCAACGTCTGAAGGGGCACCTGATGCCGATACCCCGCAGGTGAAGCCGGAGGCCGCACCGCCACAGATCGCGGCAATGCCTCGGTCCGCTCCGGTGACGGTCGAGATCCCAAGCATTGATGTGAGTTCGAAGTTGCACCCGTTGGGCCTAAACGACGACGGAACTCTGCAGGTCCCCACGGGTGAGTTGTACAACCAGGCTGCCTGGTATGACGGTTCACCTACCCCCGGTGAGCGTGGTCCATCGGTAATTGAGGGCCACGTCACCAGCCAGGGTTCCGTCCCGTCGGTGTTTTTCGAGTTGGGGGCGCTGGGCAGTGGTGACACCGTCGACGTCACCCGTGAGGATGGTTCGGTGGCGACCTTCGAGGTCTACGCGACCGAGTCGTTCCCCAAGGACGACTTCCCGACGGTCGCGGTCTATGGCAACACGGAGGCACCGGAACTGCGGCTGATCACGTGTGGCGGCAACTACGACGACGAGGCACGTTCCTTCGTGAATAACACTGTGGTCTTCGCCAAACTCGTGCCACAGGCGTAGGTCGTGTTGCTGCACACGCTGCCGACGGAGGAAGGGATGCGGGAAGACCGAGCGCATACGAGCCAACTCGCGGCCATATGAGTGACGGATACCCTGCCAAGATATCTTGGCAGGGTATCCGCTGGCACTCACGCGAAGGGAGCCGTCACGCATGCCCGAATCCAGCTCCGAGCGCCGCACTCGTCGCCGTTACCGAGCCCTCGCGCCGGCCTATGACTGGCTCTCACTGGAGCACCTCCTCTACCGCGAAGGCAGGAAGGCGGCAGTGCGGGCTGTTCGTCTTGGACCTGGTCATCGGGTGCTGGATGTCGGGTGTGGGACGGGCCTGACGATGCCCTTGATTTCCGCACGCCTCGGTCCGACCGGGCATGTCATCGGGGTCGATTCCAACGCGGCCATGCTCGCGCGGGCCTCGAAGAGGCAGATCGCTACGCCCCAGACCCTGATCCAGGCCGATGCGCAAAACCTTAACCTGGGCATGCTTGCCGACCACGACGTCATTGGGTCACTGAACGCTGCACTGTTCTGCTACTCGCTATCGGTCATGCCGGACTGGACGAGAGCCTGGGAACACGTCATACCGCTCTTGGCCCCCGGCGCGCGTCTCGCAATTGCTGACGTCGCACCACCCACACGCGGTGGACCGCCGGCACGTTTCGCGGCCCGGACCATCGCCCGCATCGGACGCAGCGACATCGACTCGCGCCCCTGGACTGCACTGCAAGCGAACTCCACCGACATCGAGCATCACACGTATGCCGGTGGGCACGTGCACGTATGGGCTGGCAGCCTCCCGTGATCCCGATCTCATCGCCGACGGCCTGGAGCCCCACAATGTGATCAAGACGAAGGATCTCGGTGCCAGTGTCAGGAGTTTCGACGATCACGCGATTCCGGACACAGCATCGAACGATCCGAGTCCCCAAATGTCGCGTGTGACCGCTGCGGCCGAGGTCATGTCGGCCAACTGCTGAACGCCCGTTGGGGGATCTGAGTCGGGAGAAGCAGACGAGGGTCTCTCGAGGGACGACATGATCGCGGTAGGTCACGATATGCAGATCTCGCACGTCAAACGCGAGGCGTTTGCCGAAGGCAAAGTTGCTAGGAGTTGCCCTTTTTGCGGATCGATGAATTGGCAAGCACGCGGCAGGAGATTGCTGGCTCGCTGAGCTGGTATGTTAATGTACGTACATTACGTATTCCAAGCGGGGCTTTGCTGACTCGGTGTTGTCCGCGTAGCTCGGTTTCAGGCCAGCAGTGAGAAGGCTGGTCAAGGACGAGAGGATGGAGTCGGTTCATGATGATGGTGGTTTACGGCGTCTTGTTGGTGGTGGGCATCCTCCTGCTGGGGGTCGCGACGGTGAGGGTCTTAGTCGGAGGTCTGACCAATGCCCGCGAACAGACGGGTAGTTCCGGTGGCATGAGCGCTCAGAGGATCCTCAAGGAGCGCTACGCCGCCGATGAGGTGAGCACGGAAGAGTATGAGCGCCGGCTGCGCATCCTGAAGGGGGGCCACTCGTGAGGCCGATCAGCCGACGGGCGGCGCTGGCGATGGGCGGGGTGGGCTTGGTGAGCGCTGCGGTGGGCGGTGCGGGTCTGTGGCAGGAGTTGTCCACGTCCAGGTTGGACCCGGTCGTGGGCTCAGAATTTTTCGAGCCCGAGGTGCTGCGTAGCGAAGGCGGTGAACTGCAAGTGCGGCTCGAGGCGGCGATGGGAACCCATGAGGTGGCTGGCCGGCAGGCCAGGACCATGGGGTTCAACGGTGGAGTTCCGGGCCCCACACTCATGTTGCGCCCGGGCGACACGTTGAGATTGGAGCTGGTGAACGGGCTGGAGCAGGTCACGAACCTTCACACGCACGGCTTCCACGTTTCGCCGGAGGGGAACAGTGACAACGTTTTCTTGGCGGTCGAGCCGGGGGCGTCTCAGCAGTACGAGTACCGGCTGCCGGAGGATCATCCACCAGGCGTGTACTGGTACCACCCGCATTGTCACGGCAACGTCGCCGATCAGTTGTTCGGCGGGTTGTACGGCGCCATCATCATCGAGGACGACGGTGCCATTCCTGTGGACCATGAACGAGTGATGGTCATCTCCGACATCACTCTCGATCAGGATGGGTCGCTGGTCTCGCCGTCCAGCATGGATCAGATGAGCGGCCGGGAGGGTGATCTCGTCCTCGTCAACGGCCGCACCGAGCCGGACCTGGCAGGCAAGGCCGGTCAACGAGAACGCTGGCGAGTGGTGAACGCCTGTGCCTCCCGATACCTGGCCCTGACGTTGTCCGGACAGGACGCAAAGGTCATTGGTCGCGACGCTGGCAGGCTGGGGAGCACCGCTGCGCTCGAGGAGGTGGTGCTGGCCCCTGGGAACCGACTGGACCTGGTGGTGGACTTGGCCGAGGGGGACGGTGAACTCATCGCGAAACCGGTCGACCGCGGCGCCATGATGGGCGCAGGAGCGATGGGCGGCGAAGAGGGCCCGCTCACCTTGGCCCGGATGAAGGTGTCTGCCGGCAGTGAGTCGGCTGGCCGCGAGATCCCGGCGGCACCGGCACGTCGCGACCTGCGCGGAGTTGGCATCGCGGGGCGTCGCTCGTTGACCTTCGAGACTGGCATGGGCGGGATGATGGGGGGCGACGGGGGGATGAGTTTCACTTTCGGTGGCCGCGAGTTCGACGCCGACCGTGTGGACCAAAAGGTGGCTTTGGGCACCGTGGAGGAATGGACGATCGGTAACGACAGCCCGATGGATCATCCTTTCCATTTGCACGTGTGGCCCATGCAGGTGTTAGAAGTTGACGGGGAGGCATTGAGTGAGCCGCTGTGGCTCGACGTCGTCAACGTCCCGGCGCGAAGCCAGGTCACGGTGCGCATTGCGTTGGAAGACTTCGGCGGTCGGACCGTGTATCACTGCCACATCCTGGACCACGAAGACCTCGGGATGATGGGCACCGTGCTCGCCGAGTGACCCACACGCAGCGCGAACGAACCGGAGATGCTGACGAAATCGGAGCCCACGCGGTTCCACAACGAGAAAGAGGTGATGGCCCATGATGGGCGCAGGTGGTATGGGTTGGATGTGGGTCATCTGGCCGGTGGTCTTGATTGGTCTCCTGCTCGTCGTGGTGCTGCTCCTTCGAGGTCGCGGCAACACCCCCGAGCGCAACACTGGCCCCACCTCGCGCGCCTCGGAGACCGAAAGGACCCGGGCCCGTGAACTGCTCGATGAACGCTACGCACGTGGCGAGGTCAGCGACGAAGAATACGAAGAGAAGCGCAAGAATCTTCGCGGAAGTATGGGTCGCTAGCGTCTGCGCTCGCTCTGGGCGAGGCTGGCGACGACTCACGGCCACGGCCGTGCATGCATGGTGGATAAGCACGAAGAGTTTGAGATGAGCCCGCGGGTCGTCCCCCTTGTTTCGACGGCACGCCCAAGCGGCAAAGGAGGACAAGAGCAGGATGTTAGGACTGAACAAGGAACCGGACGATGTCGGCGGTCTGTGGGGTACCGGTGCCGGGTTCGTCGGTATTGGCGGCTGGGCCATCGCGTTCGCGGTGGTGCTCCTGCTGGCCTGGCTGGCCTGGTGGACGATGCGTCCTGCGCGACGCGCGACCCGTCCCCAGCGCACCGCTGATCGACGCGAAGCCGATCTGAGGAGAGCCGCAGGGGAGTCAGTTGAGCATCGGTCGGCAAGGAAGACACGGTAGGCAACTCGGCCTAGACCATCACGTAGCAACGAGGTATTTCAAGCCGGTGCTACGGGTTGCGAGCCCCTCAGCGACATAGGGGGCCACCATTGAACCGCAAGAGGTCGTGAACGGACAACGCTTGACAGCCGGTGGCGGACCTACGGGACGGCGGAGACGCAGGCATGCGTCCCCACCGCCCGGGTGCGCTCCGCGCTGACTTCCTTGCCCACCATGCTCCGAACATCTGAACGGCCGTGGTCGGAGGTATCGAGGTGAGGTGCCCCACGTGTATGCGGAATCCGGCCGAAGGTGGTGATCGCAGCGTGTGCGGGTGTCACTTCTCGAGCGTGACCCCTGCGGGCTCGGCGTCGGGGAACGCTGCGTCGATGTGGATCGGGTCCTTGCCGCCTCGTTGGAGCAAACTGGACGCTACGCCAGCCCGGTATCCCGAGCCGCAGTGCACCCACACTGGCCCGTCGGGGACGTCGTCCATACGGGTCAGTATTTCGTGCAGCGGAATGTTCACCGCCCCAGCGATGTGCGACTGCTCGTACTCGTCCGTGCGCCGGACGTCGAGCACGGTCTCCTCGTCGGGGTGGCGGGCAAGGAAGCCGTCCCAGTCGACGCGGGGGTATTGCGAGGTCGGGGCCTGGGGCGCGAAGTCGTTGGGTCCGGTGCCGATCGCGGCATCCGGTGAGTCGATGCCGATCCGGGACAAGTCGCGGATGGCCTGCTCCACTTCTTCTTTGCTGCCGGTCAGAGTGATCTGCTCACTCCAGGGCAGCACCCATCCAAGGAAGGTGGTGAAGCTGGAGCCATCGCCGTATTCGAAGCTCACGGCGCCGGTGAGGTGATTGTCGGCGAAGGCCACTCGCTCGCGCAGGTCAACGACCCACTGACCTGCGTCCAGGCGCCGGGCGACTTCATCGGCGTCCAGCGGCTCAGGCACGGTCAGGTCTACTGGGGCTGGGCCGGCCAGGTTGGCCGGGTCCATGTGCGCGTAGTAACTGGGGTATGCGCTCAGGTTGGCGATGAGTTCGCGCACGAAATGCGCTTCGTCGGTGTCGGTCAGGGCATGGTTTGAACGGTTTTGCTCGCCGACGGTTGAGCTATCTGCTGCGGTTGCGGGGCCGCTGGAACAGAACGATCCGAACCCGTGTGTGGGGTATAGCTGCGTGTCGGACTCGGTCTCCTCGACGATGCGCCGTGCTGAGGCGTATTGCGCGTGGGTCAAGTCTTCGGTCTTGGCGGGGTCGATCAGGTCGGTGCGGCCAACGGAACCGAACAACAGGCTGCCCCCGGAGAAGACCGCTTGCTCCTGGCCGTGGGTGATGACGTAGGACAGGTGAGTCTCGGTATGCCCAGGCGTGGCCACCGCCCGCAGACCCAATTCGCCTACGGAGTGCTCATCGCCGTCGCTGATGGGAGTGCGTTGGTACTGCACGGGGTCGGCGGCGTTGACCAGATAAGTCGCTCCAGCCTCGGCTGCAAGTTCGAGACCCCCGGTGAGGTAGTCGTTGTGGATATGTGTCTCAGCGATGTGGGTGATCCGCACCCCTGCCTCCGATGCTGATGCCTGGATCCGGTCGATGTCGCGCTGGGGGTCGATCACCACGGCGACCTGGCCGTCGTGCACCAGGTATGAGCGATCCCCCAGGGGTGTGGTCTCGATGACGATGACGTTCATTGCTGCTCCTTCCGGTTGTGTAACTCTAATGTACGTACATTGGTTACTGTACGCAACAGGACGTCACACGCACCCATTCCAATTGCTACGAAGGAGCACTATGGCCATCGCCACCATGACCACCAGCGAACTCGCCGAGCACCACGAGGCCAGCGAGAGTCTTCTCGTGCCCGACGTGCGAACCCCCGCGAAGGATCCACGCCAGCTCATCTCGGCATTGGCCGGCAGGTGACACTCATGCTCGGGTTGACCCTGGTCCTGGCCGTGTTCGTCGGGATCACCCTGGGACTGCTCGGAGGGGGTGGGTCCATCCTCACCGTGCCGTTATTGGTCTACGTGGCAGGGATGGAAACCAAGGAAGCCATTGCCACCTCTCTGCTCGTTGTGGGCGTCACGAGCGCGGTCGGTGCGATCTCCCACGCTCGCGCCGGTCGAGTGCAATGGCGCACCGGGCTCACCTTCGGTGTCGCTGGTATGACCGGTGCTTACGCCGGCGGCAGGCTGGCGGAATTCATCCCCGGACAATGGCTTCTCATCGCCTTCGCCCTGATGATGATGGCCACCGCCTTGGCCATGCTGCGACCAGGGCGCGAGGTGGACCCGGAAGAGGCCCCTACTCATCTGCCCACAGCGAGGGTCCTGCTCGACGGGCTGGTCGTCGGGTTGGTCACCGGTCTCGTCGGAGCCGGCGGCGGCTTTCTGGTGGTGCCGGCCCTCGCCCTGCTCGGTGGGCTGCCGATGCCGGTAGCGATCGGTACCTCGCTGGTCGTGATCGCCATGAAGTCGATGGCCGGGCTCGGCGGATACCTGGCTTCGGTGACCATCGACTGGCCGGTGGCCGCCATGGTCACCGCCGCGGCAGTGCTTGGCGCACTGGTTGGGGGCCGGATCGTAGGGCAGGTGCCGGCGCAGACCTTGCGTGGCCTTTTCGGCTGGTTCGTGCTGGTCATGGCCATCGTCATCGGCGCCCAAGAGGCCCCTAACGCAGGGTGGACGTGGGTCGTGCTCGCCGCAGGAGGAATCTTCCTCGTAGGCACCTGGGTCGTGCTGCGCCGCCACCAGACAGCCACGAGTCCCGACCAAACCTAAGAGGAAGATCGGTCGGTACATTAAGGGATGATGAACACCATCGACCGGGCCGCGCGAGAACCACTGTGGGCCCAGGTGCACGCCGACCTGCTACGTCGCCTCGCCACCGGGGAGTTCAGCGACGGATTCCCCGGCGAAGCCACACTACGTGCGGAGTACGGCGTGTCCCGGCATACCGTCCGGGAAGCACTGCGGCGCATCCGAGAAGCAGGGCTCGTCCGATCGGGACGGGGTCGCTCCAGCGAGGTCATGGCCACCGAGATCGAGCAACCCCTAGGGAGCATCTACTCCCTCTTCCGAGAAATCGAAGCCCGGGGGATGACCCAAGAAAGCAGCGTCCTTGCCCAGACACTCGGGTTCGAGCCCGAAGCAGCAGCACACCTCGAGCTCGAACCCGAGACCGAACTGTTTGCCCTCGAAAGGATCCGCCTCGCCGATGGCGAGCCGCTGGCCCACGACTGCGTCTGGCTCCCCGGTGGGATCGGCGCACCACTGCTGCATACCGACTTCGGACGCACATCTCTTTACGACGAAATGGATCGTCGTGACATCCCCCGTCCCGAGGGTGGCCACGAACGCATCACTGCCACTAACCTCGCCCATCCCAGAGCCAAGCAACTGAACGTCGTCCCTGGCACCGCAGCGCTCGTCATCGAACGCACCGGCCTATGGCGCGGGAAACCTATCGAGTGTCGACGCACCACCATCAGGGCGGACCGCTTCGCCTTGCTCGTGTCATGGAATCACAGCGGGTACATGATCAAAAGCCACACCGGCTGAACGCTCGTGAGGAACTCGAGGCAACACCTGGCGCAAAGACGGCAACAAGCAGTGCGTTGCGCCGACGTTGTGTCGGAACAGAAGTGGCGAGTCAGTTATGCAACTCGGTCGTCATGTGGTTCATCTCTTCGATCTCGGCCTGTTGGTCCTCGATGTCCTGCTGCGCTAGGGCTACAGCGTCAGCGGCCTTCCCTTCCGCGACCTGCGTCTGGGCCATCTCGATAGCCGTTTGGTGGTGCTCGATCATCATCTTCAGCCAGAGGGTGTCGAAGTCGGCTCCACTCCTCTGCTTCAGGTCATCCATCTGACCAGACTCCATCGGATCGACCGCGGTGTCGGGAACATCCTCTCCCCAAGCCGTCAACCACTGCTTCATTGTCTCGATCTCCGGCCGCTGCGCATCCTCGATCTGACGGGCGAAGTCGGTCAACCTCGTGTCGTCTCGTTGCAAGACGGTCTTGCTCATCCGCAGAGCCTTGGCGTGGTGCGGGATCATGCCGTTCGCGAACTGGACATCCGCCTGGTTGTGCGGCTCCTGACCGCCCGTTTGCTGGTCCGACGTGCTGCTGTGTGGCGAGGTGCTCATGACGCCCTCCTTCAGAGTGTGCGGTTTCTGCTCAGAGAATGAACGACCAACATACCCGCTAGTGGTGTCAAGCACGCCATGGGAGGGCACGTCCGGGGTCCCGCATCGCCTCACCCCTCGGCGGTATCCGTTTCGTCGTCGAACTCCCCAAGGATCTGCTCCAGGATGTCTTCCAGGGACGCAAGACCGGCCAGGCGGCGCTCATCGTCGCGGACCAACGCCAACTGAGAGCGCTCGCGGCGCATCTCGGACACCGCGTCGATCAACGGCAGGTCGTGAGGCAGCCACGTCGGCTCCTGCAGGAAGTCGGTCACCGGCGTTTGGTCGTGGCCCCGTGATGTGGAGCGCATGGCGTCCCGCACGTGGACCAGACCGATCACGTGCTGCTGGTCGTCGCGGACGAACAACCGTGAGTGACCACTGTGGTGGCAGGCGATCTCGACGTCTCGGGCGGTCCCGGTGTGCGGCACGGTGACTGCATCGTCCAGACCGAACATGACCGAGGAGACCGTCTCCGATTCCAGACGCAGGGCACCAGTCAGCATCTGATGATCGGCATCGGGCAAGACGCCGTGCTCGTACGACTGCGACAGCAGTAGTTGGAGATCGGCCGGGCCATGCGTGGCGGACTCGACAGTGTCGATGGGCTCCACGTTGACCAGACGGAGCAGTCCGTTGGCCATCCCGTTCAGGACGAACAGCGCAGGGCGCACCACCCAGGTGAAGGCGCGAAACGGCAGGGCCAAGAGAAGGGCTGAGGTCTCGGGGTGTGAGATCGCCCAAGACTTGGGAGCCATCTCACCCACGACCATGTGCAAGAAGACCACGATCGACACGGCGATGATGACGGCGATGACGTGCGTCAGACCCTCGGGTATGCCGACGCTGTAGAAAAGTGGTTCTAGCAGCGACGCTATAGCTGGCTCGGACAGCGCGCCCAAACCCAACGTGCACAGCGTGATGCCCAGTTGAGCGCCGGCGAGCATCAAGGACATCTCGCGGTGCGCGTTGACCGCGGCCCGAGCGGCCCGGCTGCCGTTCTCGGCGGCTTCATCGAGTCGGTGCCGCTTGGATGCGACCACCGCAAACTCGGTGGCGACGAAGAAGCCGTTCAGGACCAGCAACAGGACGGAGACGAAGAGCGCGGTCGCGGTGCTCATCGCTGCCCCCCTTCAGCCGTGGAACGAGTCGATTGGCCGTGCTCTGGGGTTCCGTTTCGGGCGCCGTCGTGGCTTGAGTCAGGGTCGAGGTCGGTGATCTGCTCGGGATAGACCGCCACCATCTCTGGGACGAAGCGGGCGATGCTGAGCACCTCGATGTCGACGCTCACCTCTTGCGGTTCGCCGTCCTCGTTGCGCGAGGGCCAGGTCACGGCGACCCGGTCGCCCTCGTTGGCCATACGACCGAGCTGATGCATGACGAGTCCGGAGAGGGTGTCGTAGTCCTCGTTTTCCGGCAGGGCGATGTTGGTAATCGTCTCGACCTCATCGATGCGCATCCGAGCAGCGAGTTGCCACGCACCGTCGATCCTCGCGGTGGGTTCAGCCTCCTCGGCGTCGTCCTCGTCCCAGATCTCCCCGACGACCTCCTCGGCCACGTCTTCGAAGGTAATCACCCCAGCGAACCCGCCATACTCATCGACCACGACCGCAATCTGGCGATGCTGCTCGCGCAACTCCTCTAGAACACGGGGCAGGGGTAACGACTCCGGCAGGATCAAGGCCTCGTCGGCGAGGTCTCGCACGGGGATTCGGCCGCGCTGCTCGGCAGGAACACTCAACAGCTCGTGCAGCCCGATCACCCCGACGATGTCGTCGATATCGCGTCCGATCACCGGGAATCTTGAGTGACCCGTGTCCAGGAGTTCCAACACCCGGCTGGCCGGCTCGTCGGCCTGCACCGTCTCGACGTCGATCCGCGGAGTCATCACCTCCTCGGCGGCATGGCCGCGGAAGGCGAGCCCCCGACCGAGGAGCTTGGTGAGGTCGTCGTCGAGCAGCCCGCCCATGGCCGAGTCGGAGATGATTCGTTGCAAATCCTCCGGCGTCGCTCCTTGGGGCAGCTCCTCGACCGGCTCGATGCCCACCGAGCGCAGCAACGCGTTGGAGGCCTTGTCGAACACGGAAATAATCGGACCGGCAATCATCAGATAGAGCAAGGTTGTCCGGGACAACGCTCGAGCAAGGGGCACGGACCGGGCTATCGCCCAGTTCTTGGGGCCGAGCTCGCCAAGCACCATCTGCACGGCGGTGCTGAAGATCAACGTGATCGCCAACGAGAGAGTCAGCGTCGCGGCGTCGGACAACCCCACGAAGCCCAATCGGTCCGCCAGGCCTCGGCCCAGCAACGGTTCGCCGGCATACCCCACCAGCAGGGCGGTCAGAGTGATGCCGAACTGAGCCCCCGACAGCGTGAAAGACAACCGTGAGGTCACTTTCAGAGCGCGCTCTGCGGCGGCGTCTCCCTGATCAGCCAACTTCTGCAGCTTGCCTCGATCGACCGAAACGTAGGCGAATTCCTGGGCGACGAAATATCCCGTAGCAATGGTCAGCACCAGGATGACCAAGAGGCCACTAAGGATCAGCACGTAGAACGTCCACACGTATGCCGGGCAGCACCCGGCCCGGGTTGATCAGAAAGGGTGGACCCGCTCGACGTCATACTTCCAAGGCTAACCGACCCACGCCTTTAGGCTCAGGGGAATGAATCAGGATCAGCAGGTGCTCGGGGTGGTCTCATGTGGTGGTGCCGCCGGAGCGTTGTTGAGGGCCGGCGTCGAGCAACTGCTCGGCGGCCAGGCTGGTGGCTTCCCGTGGTCGACGTTGGGCATCAATGCCTCGGGCAGTTTCGCCCTCGCGATCTTGACCGTCCTGTCCGTGACTCTCCCGGCCGCGTGGTGGGTCAAACCCGCGCTCGGCACCGGGGTGCTCGGCGGGTTCACCACCTTCTCGGCATACGTAGTGATGGCCCAGGTCATCCAACTCGGCGGTGCCCTCGGCGTGGCGGTTGCCTACGTGGTGCTTACCCCGGTGGCCTGCGTCGCGGCGGCTTGGCTCGGTGCTCAGGTACCGGGCGCGCTCGGTCTGCCGCACGGTCGCGTTCCGCTGGCCCGGATGCAGGAGTGAGTATGCCGATCGAGGTCTGGCTGGCGATCGGGCTGGGCGGGGCCGTGGGAGCGGGGATACGCCATCTGGTGTCGTCCGGACCGTGGGGCGCGCTGCGCGGGGTTTTCGTTGTGAACACCGCGGGGGCCTTGGCTCTGGGGGTGCTCGTCGCCCACGCTGATGCGCTCTCGGCGGTGTGGCTCGCGGCTCTCGGGACGGGGGTATGCGGCGCGCTCACCACATACAGCACCTTGGCGGTGCAGGTCTGGGAGTTGCTGCACGAGAACAAGGCCAAGGCGTGGGGTTATCTGTTGGTGACCACTGGATCGGGAGGACTCGCGGCCCTTCTCCCGTTGCTGCTGTGGTGACACTGAGGGGATGTGCCGGGGTTTGTCGGTGCCGACTCTTACCGTGGAGCCCATGGTCACCTTCCTGCACACCGCCGACTGGCAGATCGGGATGACCCGTCGCTGGTTGCAGCCGGAGGCTCAGGCTCGGTTCGACCACGATCGACTCATGGCCATCCGATCTGCGGGTCAGATCGCCCGCGCACAGGGGTGTGCCTTCGTCGTCGTGGCTGGCGACGTTTTCGAGAGCAACCAACTGCGGCAGGGCACGGTGCTTCGGGCGCTGGACGTGATGGGTGAGATGCGCTTGCCGGTCTATCTCCTCCCTGGCAACCACGACCCGCTTGATTCGGTGAGCATCTATCGCCAGCCGATCTTCGTCAATGCCTGCCCGGGCAACGTCACGGTGCTGGACTCCCACGGGCCGTACGACGTGGCACCGGGGGTGCAGGTCATTGCCGCCCCGTGGCGCAGCAAGCACCCGGGGCGCGACCTCGTCGCCGACGCGCTGGCCACCGTCGGGCCTGCCGACGGCACCACGCGGGTGTTGGTCGGACACGGTGGGGTCGACGTTTTCGATCCCACGGGTCGCAACGCCACGGCGATTGGAACTGCGCCATTATTTGAAGCGGTCAAGGACGGGCGCATCCACTATGTCGCTTTGGGGGACCGCCATTCCCGCACGGATGTCGGTGGCCGAGGGTCAGTGTGGTTCTCCGGGACCATCGAGGTGACCGATTCCCGCGAAGAGGTGCCGGGAGATGTGCTGGTCGTGGAGATCGGTCCCTCTGGCGTGGCCGAGGTGGTGCCGCATCACACTGGCACGTGGGACATCCGATCGCTGTCGCGAGACCTGAACTCCGCCGATGACGTGGATGGCCTGCTAGCCGAGTTGGTGGGCACCTCCTGCAAGGAAAAGGTCGTGCTCAAACTGGCCTTGAGTGGTGCCCTGAGCTTGGCGGACTACACCCGGCTGTATGAGTCTCTGGAGGCTGTCGGCACCACGTTCGCGGGTCTGCTGCACTGGGATGGTCACACCGACCTCGTGATCAGTCAGGACGATGAGCAATGGGCGGACATGGACATCTCGGGATACGTCAACGGTGCCGCACAGGAGATCCGCGAGGCCATGAACGAAGGCGACAAGAAGGTCGCAGACGCACACCAAGATGCGGATGTGGAGGCAGCGTTCAGTCCCGACGTTGCCGATGACTCCGATAGCGCTCGCGACGCCTTGGCGTTGCTCTATCGGCTCAGTGGAGCGCTGGCGCGATGAGAATCCATCGGTTGCATCTGCAGCACGTCAAAGGTGTCGCGGACGCGCAGATCGAGCTGCCCGATTCGGGTGTCGTGGTGCTCGCGGGCCCGAACGAAGTCGGCAAGTCCACATTCCTTGAGGCGCTGGACCGTCTCCTCGATCCCAAAGCGAAGGCGCATTCCAAAGCCGCCGTCATCGTGGCGCTGCAGCCGGTCGGTCAAGATGTGGGGCCTTTCGTCGAGGCCGAGCTGTCAGTGGGGCACTACCGGGTGGTCTTCTCCAAGAGATGGTTGCGCCAATCGGCCACGACCCTGCGGGTGCTGGAGCCTGCCCCGGAGCAGCACACCGGCGAGGCGGCTCAGGCGCGGATGACAGCCATCGTCGATGAGTGTCTGGACCGGCCGCTCTTCGAGGCGCTGCGCTTCGCCCAGGTCGGCCCTACCTCGCAGATTCGGCTGGCCGATAGCGCCGTGCTCGCCCAGGCCCTCGACGCTGCCGCCGGAGCTGATCTGCATACGGACACCGGCACGGACCTGCTGCACGCCGTCGAGACCGAATACAGCAGATACTTCACCTCGGTGAGTGGCAGACCCAGCGGCGAACTGCGCTCGGCCATGGCCGCCTGTACTCAGGCGCAGGACGCGGTAGCCGAAGCGCACCGCAGGCTGTTGGAAGCCGAAGAGTTAGTCCGCAGTCGAGACACCCTGGCCACACAGGTGCAGGCTGCCCAGCGAGAGCTTCCGGTCCTCAGCGCCGAGCAGGCACACCTGACGGACGTGGTCGTCGAGGCGGAGCGCCTCCGTGCACGCGAGCACGAAGCGGCCCGTGCGATGGCCTCGGCCAGGTTGGATCTGGAACGTGCCGAAGCCGATCTGCTGGTCCGTGAAGGATTGTCATGCGAGGTCGATGAGAGGGCTGAGAGTGCGCTGGCCCGGGAGAAGCGGCTTGAGGCATGCTCGATCAAAGCCGACGAGGCCGAGGAAAAGCTGCGTGTGGACACCGACGTGCTGCACGCCGCGAAGTTGGCCTGTGCCAGCGGGCAAGCCGACGCCGATGTCGCGGCGGCCACGGTCACTCACATGGCGGCAGCCGCTGAGCTCGCCGCGCTCGCGCAACGGGTCGAATCGGCTCGTGCTGTCCAGGCGCGGCTGGACACAGCCCGTGAGGTGTTGCAGGCGGCAGTCGTGACGCCGGCGGTGCTTCGGGACATTGAGCAGGCCGAGCACCGGCTTGCTCTGGCGCTGAGCGCCGTCCAAGCCGGTGCGACCGTGATCACGGTGCACTCGTTGCGGGGCTCACACACGGTGAGCCTTGACGGGGACTCGCAAGCGCTTGGCCCGGACGCTGAGCCGTTGAATTTTCGCGTGGTCAGAGGCAGCGACTTCACACTCGATGAGTCGGTCCGCATCGAGGTCCGGCCGCATGCCGACGTGCAGCGGCGCGCCGAGGACTGTGAGTCGATGCGCGAAGACTTCGACGCCCGGCTCTCGGCCATCGGAGTTCTCGACGCCGAGCATGCCCGCGACTTGGCAGAAGAGCATCGCCACGCGCAAGCCGAGGTCACCGAGATGGAGCGGCAGTTGGCGAGCGCTCTGGCAGGCAATCGTGACCTCGCCGAACTGGTCGCGCACCACGACGAGTGTCAGGTCAGCTCGGAACAGCAGCGGCCCGTCGACCTGCCACCGTCGTCCACGTCAGACATTGAAGAAGCGCGGCATGAGGCGCGGATGCTACAACGCTGCCTCAGCCCCCTGCGCAAGGCCAGAGACCAGGCTGAGGACGAGGCTGGCCGCGCGCGCGAGATCGAGTCGGCTGCGACCCGAGCACGCGACGTCCTCAGGGCGCAACACGCCGACGCGGGCATCGAGCTCGCCGTGCTTCGCGGCCGACTGGACGAAGCGCGCAGCCATACATCCGATGCAGATCTTGAGGCAGCGCTCAGGCGCACGCAGGTCGATGCCCGGGCTGCACAGGTGTTCCACGAGGAGGCAGCAGCGGATATCCGGCGAAGCGGCGCGGACGACGCGCAGGCACGCTTGAAGCAGATCGAGGGGCAAGTCGCTCGGGACGGCGCTCACCTCGTCGCGCTCAGAGGGCAATTTCATGAAATTAAAGGTCGTCTGGAGATGACGGCAGGGGAGGGCCGGGCCGAGGAGCATGACCGGGCTTGTCAGGTCCTGGCCGACGCTAAGCGCGAGTTGAGTTCGGTCGGCAGACGCGCACGGGCTGCTCGGCAGCTACACCTCACGCTGCGCCGCCATCGAGACGGCGCGCACGCCAGTTATGTGGCCCCGTATGCCCGCGAGATCGAGAGGTTGGGCAAAGCGATGTACGGGTCATCGTTCGCGGTCCGCGTCAGCCCGGACCTTGCGATTACCCACCGGGAACTGCACGGCATCCTGGTCGGGTTCGACCACCTCTCTGGCGGAGCCAAGGAGCAGCTGGGGATCTTGGCGCGACTCGCCGTGGCGGTGCTGGTCGACGCCGAGCAAGCGGTTCCGGTGATGATCGATGACGCCTTGGGATACACCGACCCTGATCGCTTGCGACGCCTAGGCGCGGTGCTGGACAACGCCTCTCCGCTAGGTCAGATCGTCCTGTTGACGTGCACCCCTCAGCGGTATGCAGCCATCCCAGGCGCACGCGTGCTGTCCCTGCCTGCATGACTCCGCACATGCGAGGCAACGCGCTACCGTTGTTCGACTCCGGACGCAGGCTGCTAACGTGACAGTCCGCTGGGGGCGCAGGCAGGTGGGTTCCTACGAAGGGCCGGGCTTCTACCCTAGGTAATGCATTGTTCAATTGATCGTTATCCAAACGTGACATATCCCTGATCTTTATGTAATCGCGGATCACTCCTCCCCCTGGGGAGTCCCACCTGGTCGCTCAGTCCAGTCACCGTGGTTGGGTTACCACGCACAATCCGTTCGACAGGAGCGGGGGACCCAAAGTAGTCGGCGCTTCGAGAGACGTGCCTTGGGGTTAAGTCTTCGGAGCATGACGCGAGGACCGGGTATGCATCTCCGCCCGAACCCGACAGCTCACTCCGTAGGCGTATGGAGAGAGTTCGCAATGTCTTCGACCATGTCCG
Organism: uncultured Actinomycetota bacterium; assembly: GCA_963803695.1. GTDB lineage: Bacteria > Actinomycetota > Actinomycetes > Actinomycetales > Dermatophilaceae > Ornithinicoccus. The sequence continues at coordinate 49,550 of CAWDNY010000007.1, read as the reverse complement.
GGCGTCACCGCGCTCCACGACGTTTGTCCGCCAAGCCCGCAGCCAAGGTACTCGTGACCCTTGCCGCCACAAGTGGTTTGGCCCTATCGACCGCTGGCGCAAGCCAAGCCGCGCCTGCTGCCCCCAAGAGCCCGGCACTGGCCGGCGTCAGTTTCACCCCGGCTGCTCCGTCCGTTACTCCTGCTGCCACCTCGGTGCCAACTCACGTGCCCCCCCGCGAGCGGCTACACCACCTACCGCTGGGGCTCTCGTGGAGGGTCGGTCAAGACCATCCAGCGGATCGTGGGTGCATATCAGGACGGCATCTTCGGCCCAAGACGCACAGTGCAGTGAAAACGTGGCAGGGTCGCAATGGCCTCGTTGCCGATGGAATCGTTGGCCCGAAGACCTCGCGCGCCATGGGCCTGTCGACGTCCTCGAGTTCGTGCTCGCGTAGCAGCTCCTCGGCCTCGCGCAGCAGTTCGCGGTCCTCGAGCAGCGTGATCACCAACGCCAAGCGCAATCTGGGTGTGCCATACGTCTGGGCCGGCAGTTCGCCATCCAGCGGCTTCGACTGCTCGGGTTACGTGAACTACGTGTTCAAGCAGTCCGGCATCAGCGTGCCTCGCACGGCCGCCAGCATCCAGCGCGCCACTACTCGGACATCCAATCCGCAGCCGGGTGACCTGGTGTTCCATGGTTTCCCCGCCACGCACGTCGGCATCTACGCCGGCGGCGACAAGATGTACGACTCCGGTCGCACTAGCCGAGGCACAACGCTCCGGACGATCTTCCCCGGCAGCATCAGCTACGGCAAGGTCAACTGACTCAGACCCCTGTGACGCAGAGGCCGAGGTGGCGACAGCTGCCTCGGCCTCTGCGTGTCCGTGGGCGGTCCACAGGAATGTTGACACCTGCGGTTGCCCGAGCGGGTCACCACGTCTAGGTTCACAGCAACAGGAAAGAGGACCGATGAAGACTTCGGCGGCACTACTTTGCGGCCTTGTGGGCCTGACCATGACCTTGTCGGCGTGCGACGCCTTGGGCGAGGACGCTGGCCCGAGCACCATCGATCAGGACGTCCTGACCGGTGATTCTCAGGCGACAGCGCGCCCGACAACGGCCGACACGGACTTCAGCACTTCGACCGGGAACGACCTGGACTCCTCGACCGCCACGGGTATGCCGAACGACTCGGATGCCTCGACTGCCACCGGTTTTGGAGATAGTGACTCTGCCACCGCGACCAGAGGTTTCGGAGACGATGACGCGGCTACGGCTTCGCCCAGCGAGATGGCCGCACCAACTGAAGCGCCGGGCAATGCCGAGCTGGCCGACCTGAGTTTGGATCCCGCCGAAGGTGCTGCGAGTGGCGACGGCGATTTGCTCTCGACGACTGTGCGCATCGGGGCACAGCCCGACTTCGACCGCGTGGTCTTCGACTTCGAGGGCGAGGGAACCCCGGGGTACCGCGTCTCCTACGTCGACAGTGCCGTGCAGGACGGCAGCGGGGCGACCATCGATGTCGACGGGGATGCCATTCTCCAGGTTGTGATGACCGGCACGCGCTATCCCGCCGAAGACGAGGCCTATGAAGGTGGGCCTGGCACCTATTCGCTCGACGCTGCTGAAGAGGTCGAGCAGGTGCGTCTGTCTGGGACGTTCGAAGGCACGACGCAGGCCTTCATCGGCATCGACGATGAAGACGCGCCTTATCGCGCATTCGTGTTGAGCAACCCTTCGCGATTGGTCGTGGACGTGGGGACCAGCAACTAGGCGTTTGGGTCCACAACCATCCGGCCACGGACCTGGCCGGCCATAATCGCCGGACCCTGCGCGGCGACCTCGCTCATCGGCACCACCTGAGTCATCTCATCGAGCATGGCCGAGGGCAGATCGCTGCCCAGTCGTGTCCACGCCTGCTCGCGGAGCGCTATCGGTGCCTGCACCGAGTCGATGCCCTGCAAGCGCACGCCGCGCAGGATGAATGGCATCACCGTGCTTGGCAGGTCAATGCCACCGGCCAGACCGCAGGCCGTGACGACCCCGCGATACTTCGTCTGTGCCAGGACCTTGGACAGCATCGTGGATCCGACGGTGTCGACCGCTCCAGCCCACGTTTCGGCTTCGAGTGGTTTGGGCTTTTGACTCATCTCCTCGCGTGACAAGAAGGCAGTGGCACCGAGCCCGCTGAGATAGTCGTGCTGCTCGGGGCGACCGGTCACGGCCGTGACCGCATACCCCAGCTTGGCGAGGATGGCGATGGCCACGCTGCCGACGCCGCCGGCTGCGCCCGTCACGAGAATCGGGCCGGACTCCGGAGTCAGACCGCCATCCTCAAGCCCGATCACACACAGCATTGCGGTCAGCCCGGCGGTGCCGATGCCCATCGCCCGCACAGCGGTAATGTCCTCCGGGCGCGTCACCAGCCACTCGGCGCGGACCCTTTGACGTTGGGAGTAGCCGCCCCAAAAACGCTCGCCGACACCCCAACCGGTCAGAATTACTGCGTCCCCGACCGAGAAGCGATCCGATGCGGATTCGCGCACGGTGCCGGTGAAGTCGATCCCTGGCACCATCGGGAAGGAGCGGACGATCCGTCCTTTACCCGCCAGCGCCATACCGTCCTTGTAGTTCAGCGAGGAGTAGTCGATGTCAACGAGCACATCGCCCTCTGGCAAGTCGGCGTCACTCAACTGCTCGACGTTGGCGCTCTGGCCATCGGGGGTTTCGCGGAGGAGGAGGGCGTTGAAGGTGTCGGTCATGATGAGCTCCTGTGTGCGTCGTGGACAACTGAGGTAGGGATGACGAGGGCGTCCAGGGCCATGCAGCCCTCGACAGTGACGGCCAGAGGATTGACGTCCAGCTCGGCGATGAGGTCGCCAAGGTCGGCAGCCAGATCGGAGAGCGCGACGAGGGCAGCGACCACGGACGCGCTGTTGACCGGCGGCCGGCCCCGGATGCCGTCCAACACCGGCTTGATGGCGAGTTTGCTGATCATCTTGCGCCCGATCTCGGCGTCGATCGGGACCAAACCGAGTTGTCGGTCTCCCAGCACTTCGATGAATACGCCGCCACCGGCGACGAGCACCATCGAGCCGAACTGCGGATCCGAGACGACGCCGAGGGCCATCTCGACGTCGGGCAACACCATCGGGGCGACGAGCACGTCGGGGCCGAGACGGTGAGCGAGGTCGGCGTATGCGGTGCGCACTGCCTCGTAGTCGGCGAGGTTCAGCATGACTCCTGAGACCTCGGACTTGTGCAAGATGCCTGCCGCCGCCGTCTTCAGCACCACGGGGTAGCCGAACTCCTCGGCCGACTCCAGAGCCGCCTCGACGGTGGACACCGTGCGATGCGGTGTCACTGGCACACCGTAGGCGGCCAGCAGGTCCAGCCCTTCGCTCTCGCTGAGCGCTGCGGGTGCGGACAACCGGGCGCGCCAACACGCCGTCACTGCCGGATCGGGGGCGGTGGGGGGAGCGATGCTCGGGCGGACGGTGAAGTCGCGGTAGGCCAACGCATGGCGCACCGCCAACAAACCAGCCACCGTGCCGTCGAGCACCGGGACGCCGAGGTTAGTCATCCGCTTGGCGAGGTCCTGAGATTCTGTGCCGATGTGGTTGGTCAGCATCGCGACGGGTTTGCGGGTCCGCCGATGCACCCGTCGACAGATCCGAGCAAACGACTCGTGCAGATAGAATCCGGAGCTCAGATCGGCGACGAAAACACCCATCGCGGTGTCCTCGTCGTCCAGCAGGGCTTGCCAACAGCGCTCGAAGATCGTCTGGTAGTCCCGCCCGGTGCCCCACGCGTCCAAGGGGTTGATCGGCTCGAGTCCGTGATCCAGGTGATCGCGCAGGACCTGGGTGGTGTCCTCGCTGATCTGGGCAAACGGCACCCCTACGTCATCGGCGATGTCGATCATCAACTCCCGCTCGCCACCGGAGTCGAAGATGGCGGCAAGGCCACCTTTGGCGGGGCGCCGCGGGTTGGAAAGCAGCTGAGTGGTCGAGGCCAGCTCGTCCAAGGACTTCACGGACAACACCCCATACCGCTCAAACAGGGTTTGGTATGCGGCGTCGTCACCGGCGATGGCGCCGGAGTGGCTCAGCGCAAGCGTCGCCGCCTCAGGCGTGCGCCCGGCCTTGAGGGCGATGACCGGGATGTCGCGCTCGGCGGCTTTGCGCAGCGCGGCGACGAAGGCGGTCGGGTTGCGCACGGTCTCGATGAACAGCGCGATCGCCGTCGTGCTCTCTAGCTCCAGGGCGTAATCCATATAGTCCGACGTCGTGGTCACGAGCTCTTGACCAGGGGAGATGGCCAGGTTGAACCGCAATTTCTGGTCATTCCACAGCAGCGCCGTCAGCACCGAGCCGGACTGGGCGATGAACGTCACGCCGCCTTCGGTCAGCTCGTAGGGGCGGTGGAACGGCAACGTCCGAAACCAGCGCTCAACGTTGTAGAAGCCCATGCAGTTGCCGCCGACGATGGGCAGATCGGCCTCGCGCGCTAGGTCTCGGATCCGCTCACGCAGGGGGTATGCCGGATCGTCGCCAGCCATGGACAGGCTGCCGGGGATTACCAGACCGCCCACGCCGAGGTCGATGGCCGCGCGGACCTGCTCCTCGATGCCGGTGTTCGCAATGCCGAGGACGGCCAGGTCCGGGACTTGTGGCAGCTCTGCGAGGCTGGGGTAGCACGGCAAACCCTCGACCTCGTCATACCGGGGGTTGACCGGGTAGACCGCGCCGGGGAAGCGGGCCACCTGCAACTCCAAGACCATGTCGTTGCCCGGGACGTTCGGCATGGTCGAGGCACCGAGCAAGGCCACGGAGCGGGGGGCCAACATGCGGTCGAGCCGGTGATTGGTCCTCGCCCAGGTGCGCTCGGGTATTTCGGTGGCCATTTATGTCCTGTCCTTCGTGATCCAGGTGTGGGCTTGGTCGTAGATCGCGCTCAGGTGATCCATTTGGGCGTCGACGACGGAGGCTGCCGCCTCGGGGTCACCTGCTTCGATGGCCTCCAGAAGGTCAGCCTGGAGGGCGATAACATCGCGGCGGCGGCGAAACCGATTGATGATCAGGTTGGTGGAGGGATGCAGCGCTTCCAGGGCAAACACCATGACGTAGTCCAAGACCGGATTGTGCGCGGCCTGCACGAGAAGGCGATGGAACCTGACGTCCGCTTCACAGAACTCCTCGTCGGTGAGGGCGGGGTCTTCTTGGCGACGCAGGACGTCGTGTAGCGCGATGAGGTCGGCGTCATCGCGGCGCTGCGCCGCCAGGCGGGCACAGTCGGCTTCCAGCAACCGGCGACTCTCGGCGACGTCGGCCAGGGTGAAGATCTGGTGGCTGACCAGGAGCGTGGCCGTGGTCCGCAGGTCTGATCGCACCTGATCATCTGTCGGCACGGTGACGAAATTGCCTCCGCTGACGCCACGTTTGGAGCGGATGAGGTTCTTTGCGGCAAGACGCTTAAGGGCTTCGCGGATCGTGGGACGGGACACCCCGAAGGATTCGGCAAGTTCGGACTCGGTGGGCAACCGTTCGTCGAGGGTCAGCTCGCCAGCCAGGATTCGCGAGCGAATCGCCTCAGCGATCTGGTCGGGCAGGCTCCGCACGTCGGCGGCGACGACGGTCGGCACGAGAGTCAGCGTGGCAGCCGGGCTGGCTCTTCGTCAATAGGTCAGATCTATTCACTCAGGAAGTGTCTGCATCGCTATGACGCAAATATGGTGCAAAGATGCGAACCACGGTCGACGTGCCACCGGCAGTCCATCGCCGCGCCAAAGAGTTAGCCCAAGCGCAGCATCACTCGCTATCCGCAGTTCTCGCGGACCTGACGATGCGAGGGCTGGCGCAGATCGACGAACCTCCGACTTTCTCGATCAACCCACGCTCCGGAATGCATGTGCTGTCGGTGGGTCGAGTCGTGACGTCTCGCGAGATTGCAGACCTTCTCGACGACGAATGACTGCTGCCCTCCTGGACGCGAATGTCCTCATTGCGTTGGTGATCGCTGAGCACGAGCATCACGACCCCGCGAGCACACGGCTTGGCTCCGCCGACGGTTTTGCGCTGTGCACGATCGTGGAGGGTGCGCTCATCCACACCTTGCTCCGGCTCGGGGAAGTGGCGAGAACGGCTCACTCACTGCTGGCTGGTGTCCGAGCCGATCCTCGATGTGTTTTCATGCCGGACACGCTGTCCTACGCCGACACTGACCTGATGTCTCTCCAGGGTCACCGGCAAGACACCGACCTCTATTTGGTCGAACTCGCGCGGGTGAATCGGGAGCGTTGGTCACCCTCGATCGGGTGTTGGCCAGCCGATACGAGGACGTTGTTCTTTGCAGGGATGATTTCGAACCGTCGCACGGGGCCGCCGCAAGACGGCGCTGACCTGCTCTGTTAGTTTTTCGTGGTGGAAGCACTGACGGCGCAGACCGGGTATGCCGACGTCCTGGTCATCGGGGGAGGTAACGCCGGGATCGCGCTCGCCGCCCGGCTACGGGACTCCGGTTGTGATGATGTCGCGATCATCGAGCCGAAGGTCACCCACCACTTCCGCCCTCTGCATTCCTACGTGGGTGCCGGTTTGTCGAGCACCAAAGAGCTGAGCCGCAAGCAGGTCTCCGTCATGCCAGCCGGAGTTCGCTGGATCCACGATGCCGCTGCAACCATCGATGCCGACGCCCGCTTGGTGACCCTGGCCAGCGGAGCAACGGTGACCTATCGCGATGTTGTGCTGACGCCTGGCTCCGACCCCGACTGGGATGCCGTGCCGGGGTCGGCTCAAGCGATGTTGAGCGCGTCGGCCTCCACCAACTACGTCGTGGATCTGGCACCGAAGACGTGGGAGTTGATCCAAGCGTTGCGTTCAGGACGCGCAGTGTTCACCCTGCCCGACGGGCCAGCCCCGTGCCCGGGGGCCGGGCAGAAGATCCTCTATATGGCGTGTGACTACTGGCGCTCGCAGGGGGTGCTCGACGACATCGAGGTCATCCTTGTGACCCCAGACGACGACGTCTCGGAGAACGCCAAGATCGCGGCCCGACTGCGCGTCTGGGTGCAGCGATACGGCATACGCGTGCTTGCCTCGAGTCGGGTCGATCGAGTCGATGCCACCGCGCAGACTCTGCAGGTCAGCGGCCCTGGCGGCTCCACCACGCTGAACTACGACTTCTGGCATATGACCCCGGCGCACAAGGCGCAGCCGTGGATCGAGTCGGCTGGGTTGAGCTCTGCTGAGGCGGCAGGGTATGTCGATGTTGATCCGCTGACGCTGCGGCACCGCCGCATACCCAGCGTGTGGGCGTGCGGCGACACCGCCGAAACTGGCGCGTCGCGCTCGGGCGGGGCGTTGCGCGAGCAGACCGAGGTCTTGGCCAAGAACCTATTGTCTGCGCGTGAAGGCACCGAGTTGCGCGAGAAGTACAGCGGCTACTCGGTATGCCCCTACACGGTGTCGCGCTCGCAGGTGCTGTTCTTCGAGTTCGACCGCGATCGCGCCCTTAAGCCCTCGTTCCCGCTGATGTGGCGACGGCCGTCCCGGTTGCTGTTCTTTGGTGACCGGCAGGTGTTGCCGCAGATCTATTGGCACCGGATCCTTAAAGGCAAGTGACTTGAGGCCTTAGCGAAAGTTTTCGCGTTTGGGCCCATGAACGGAGTAAAGCGCGAGTCCGGTGACAAAGAACGCGATAGCCACCCCCCACGACCCGTCGAACCGGCCGTCCTGCATCGACCAAGCCCACCAGCGGTCGAACCGGGTGGGCACATCGGGTGCGCTGAAGTAGAGGGCGAAGGCAATCACCAGGCCCGGTGCCCAGGCCAGGCGGGCACCGATCAAGACCGTCGCTGCGCACGCCAAGCCGATATAGCCCATGACATTGCGGATGATCGCCGACGACCCGAAGACCAGAGGGTCGGTCGTCAACACCAGTCCCAGCGGGGCCGCCGCAAGCCAGGTCCACATGAGGACCTGGCTTGCGCGAAGGACGACCCAACGGACCGGCGCGGCCGTGTCGAGGTCGAGATCTCGACTGCCCAGGGCGCTGCCGACGAGGGCCGCAGCGATCAGCGGGCAAGCCGCAACCACGGGGATGCGAGAGTGCGGATCCCAGAAACCGTTGCGGTAGCCGAGCCACCCCGCGGCCCACCACCCTGCGACGGCCACCAGCGCCAAGCTGATCACAACGGGGAGCCATCCGCGACTGCGTCCGTACAGGTTGACGATGCGCATCGAGGTCGCCTTAGTCTGGCTGCCCTCAGGAATGCCGAGCACGAGCGCGGCATCGTGTGCCGTCATGCCATCGACCACCGTGGCTTGCAAGACGGCGCGTAACTCGGGGGACATCGTCTCGATGGCCGCCGTCACCCGCAGGTCGGCCACCACGACGTCCGATCAGCGCACGCGAGGCCACCGCCCAGATCCAGGCACCTACCTCGCCGCGGCCGGTATACGTCGCGGCCGAGCGCCATACCTTGAGGAACGTGTCCTGCAAGACCTCGGTGGCGACCTCGGGATCACGACAGCGACGACGCAGGCGCAGCAGCACCATCGGGGCGAACTCGACATACAACTGGTCGAAGGCCGCGAGGTCACCCGAGGCAACGCGAAACAGCATCTCCCCGTCGGCATCACCTACCTCGCTCATGCCCCCATTGACGCAGAGATCGGCACAGAAGTTCTCTCGCCCTGCTGGAAAGTGTGCCGCTCAGCAGGGCTCAGGTCGTTGGCATGGCAACATTCGCCTGTGAGCTTCGTCGACCGGGTGGACAGATACCAACGTCGCCATCCTGTCGTGGGCTACCCGTTGGCCGTGATCTACAAGTTCTTCGACGACCAGGGCAACTACCTGGCGATGACCATCACCTACAACGCGTTCGTGGCCGTGTTTCCGCTTCTGCTCATCTCGTCATCGGTGTTGGGCTTCTTCCTGGCCGGCGACGTAGAGCTCCAAAAGACGATCCTCAACTCGGCCCTCGCCGAGTTCCCGATCATCGGGACTCAGCTCGCGACGCCGCAGGGGATGCAGGGGAGTCTGGGGGCCGTGCTGACGGGTGGACTTATCGCGCTGTACGGCGTCCTCGGCCTGGGGCAAGCCCTGCAGAACGCCGTCAATGTCGGGTGGTCCGTCCCGCGAAACAGTCGGCGCAACCCGTTCAAAAGTCGGCTGTGGAGTGCCGTGCTGCTGTCCTTGGCCGGAATCGTGGTGCTCGGTTTGGCGATCCTGACCAGCTTTTCGGGCAGTGTGATGGGCTGGACCCCGGAGTTGACCCAGGGCATCGGGTGGCTTGTTCAAGTGGTGTCATTGGTGGTGAGCATCGCCGGCCTCACGCTGCTGCTCAGGTGGGCATCTCCAGCTCACTCGCCCTGGCGGCATACCGTGCCGGGTGCTGCGTTCATCATGATCTTGTGGCGGGGCGTCCAGAAGTTCGGTGGTTTCTACGTCGAGCGGGTGCTCGCCCGAGTTGATGACGTCAGCGCCGTCTTCGCCCTCAGTCTCGGACTGATCGGCTTGCTGTATGTGGCGGCGAACGTGCTGGTCCTGGGCATCGAGATCAACGTGGTCTTGGCTGAAAAGCTCTTCCCGCGAGCGCTGCTGACTCCCTTCACCGACCAGGTCGACCTGACGGATGCGGATCGGCGCGCTTACACCCGCTACGCCCAGGCCCAACGGCATAAGGGGTTCGAGTCGGTGGACGTGGAGTTCAAGACGCCTGCCTGATCTGTTGACAGGTGACCATTTAGTCACCTATTGTCGTCGGTATGGAGGAGGACGAGGTGTTCAAAGCGCTAGCCGATCCCACTCGGCGGCTGCTCTTGGATGCGTTGTTCACGCGAGAGGGCCGCAGCCTTGGGGACCTTGAGGCAGTGGTGGCCGAGCAGGTGGAAATGACCCGCTTCGGAGTCTCGAAGCATCTGCGTCTGCTGGAGTCGGCCGGTTTAGTCCTCACTCGCAAGCAGGGTCGGGAGAAGTTGCACTATCTCAATCCCGTGCCCATTCAACTGATCCACGACCGGTGGATCAACAAATACGCGCAGCGCAGGGCGAGTGCCCTGACCGAGCTCAAACGACACCTGGAGGAGAAGACATGAGCGATACAACCAACGACACGATGACCGCACCGGAGCAGGACGATGCGGCCCCCGAGGTTCAAATGTTCTCGATCTACATCGACGCCCCGGCCCAACGCATCTGGGATGCCATCACCACCTCGGAGTGGAGCACCCGCTTCGGCTATGGCACCACCCTGGAGATGGACCTCAAGCCCGGCGGTGCCATCCGAGATCTGGCCAGTCCGGAGATGATCGAGATGGGGATGCCCGAGGTCATCTGCACCGGTGAGGTCCTCGAGCTCGACCCGCCACATCGGTTGGTCTACCGGTGGTCGGTGGAATGGCAGGAGGAGCCGGACACCACGCTGACCTACGAGATCAAGGAGTTCGCGGGCGGGCCATGCCAATTGACGCTGACGCACGACTGCACTGGAGCCCCTGGGACCGCGAAGGATGTGCGCGGGGGTGGAGACATCGGTGCAGGTGGCGGCGGGTGGCCGTGGGTGCTCAGCAGCCTGAAGACGGTGTTGGAGACGGATCGATCCATGTCGGGTGCTGGGGCCTGAGAATCCTCGGTGGGGCTTAGACCCTGCGGTTCGCGTCGCTATAGCGGCACAACTGCAGGGTCTAAGCCGTGTGGTGCGGGCGCGCTGAGGGTGAGTGTCAGGGGGTGGCGTGAATGTGCTCGATGACGCCAGCGCGATGTCGCTCAGTCTCCACGATGGTCACGCCACGGCTCCGCAGTATGTCGAGGGGCCGTCGGGCGAAGTGTTCACCGTGCAGCGGAACGCTGATCAGATCCGCAGCGTGCTGGAGCGCGCGTATGGGCCACACCGACGAGGCGACGTGATCGGCGAGCAGCAGTCGTCCATCGGGTCGCAGCACTCGCAACGTCTCGCTGATCGCACCGCGGTGATCCGGAATGCAGCACAGCGCGAACGTGCTGACGACGGTGTCGAAGGTGTCGTCGGGGAACGGCAACGCGGCTGCGTCGCCCTGCTGGAGCTTGATCGCTCGATCAAGCTGCGACGCTCGGGCTTTCGCGAGGTCGAGCATCGCTGGGCTCCAGTCGATCCCGGTTAGCTCGACGTCTTTACCGTAGTGGGCGAGGTTTGCCCCCGTGCCGATGGCCACCTCCAACGTGGCCCCCCGCGCCCGACGGCATACCCAATCGCGGCTCTGCGGGAACATGCGGCGCTCAACGCCGGTCATCTTTTGGTCGTAGGTCGATGCCTGTCGGTCCCAGAATCGGACGAGTTTCTCGGGAGAGCTCATGAGAAGACCAGTGTCCCTCAGGTCGCTGGGTCCCCGCTGGTGATCCGCAGCCGTAGAGGCAGACTTGGCGGTATGCCGTCTCGCAACTCATCGAAGCGCCGTACCGTGGTCCGCATGGTTGCTATCCCTATCGCTGTCCTTTCGATTGCCGCCGTGTCGGTCTCGGCGGGGATCCGGCTCGCGCCAAACGATCCTGCGAAGTGGCATCAGGACCCGCTGACGGTCCAGGCCCCCGACAACCCGAACTGGTTCCGCCTTAGCCCGGCCGACTCGGACGAGGCTTCGGACGCTGAGCGCGATGACACCTCGCCGACCTTCGACGTGCCGGCCGCTGAGTTGGCGGAAGCCTTCGACGAGGTGGCCACGGGGGACAGCCGCGTCACCGTGCTCGCGGGCTCATCCGCCGAAGGCTTCGTGACCTACATCCAGCGCAGCGCCCTGATGGGCTATCCGGATTACGTGTCGGTCCGCTTCGTTGAGGTCGATGAGGCGCATTCGGCTCTCGCGATCTTTTCGCGGGCGCGCTACGGCTCGAGCGACCTGGGCGTCAACGAAAAACGCGTCCGCCGCTGGGTGGCGCAGACCCAAGATCTGCTGAGCTAGCCGCCGTCCGCTCTGGACCGACGCGTCATACGTCCAGGGTTCCCCGCTCGGCGATCCACGAATGGTCGAAGCCCGAGTAGACCTTCTGAATGTGCTCGAAGTCGCTGTCGTAGTGCACGACCGTCGCGTGGTTGGCTATGGCGTAAGCAGCAATCACCGTGTCAGTGGCACCGACCGCACGGACGAGGCCCCGGTGGAAGAGGGCATTGTGGATGTCGAGCACCAGAGCGACGCCGGGATGGACCTCGCACTCGGGAAACTCTGACAAGAGCCGACATACCGTGTCGTGGTCCCTTCCGCTGCGCGCGCTGAACCCAACTTCTGCGACGACCGGTGGGCAGGTGAGGATCGACCACGGCGAATGCGAAGCCATGAGCTGACTCATCGCTGCGCGAACAGCCGGTTGCTTTTGCCGCTGCCAGACGCTGTTGTCAATGATGAAGCGCGCCTCAACTGGCGGCCGTTCGACCTCAGCGATCGAGGTCTGGGTCACGGGTGACCTTGACGGGGTCGAGGTCCAGATCCAAGGCTGCAAGTCCATCCAAGGCGAGCGCCTGTCGATGGCGCATCACGACCTCGCGCAGCGCCTGATCGATCGTTGATCGCGCCGTGGCTGCACCCAAGACGGCTTTGGCCTCGCCGAGCAGAGCCTTGTCGATTTCTACTGTCGTAACGCCCATGATCCACCTCCATACATAAGAATAGCGCACACTTTATGCATGCGCGTGGACAGAGCAGAGTGTTTACCCGCGCTCAGGCATCCTGGGAGTAGACCAGCGCGGCATAAGGACCGATGCTCAGCCGAGCGCCTTGGGGGTAGCCGTCGCACTCATGAGCTTCGCTGTCTAGGTCGCTCGCGTGCACAGCGCCGAGACCAGGCCCAAACATCGGGGCATCGGTGTTGCAGCGCAGCCGCCATCGCCCTGGGCGGGGGAGTCCCAACGGCACGTCCCACGCCGGTGTCGAACGTAGATTCACCACCACGATTGTGTCGTCGCCGGGCCCGCCGCTGGACCATCGGCGATAGGCCAGGATTTTGCGATCGTTGTCCACCCTGATGACGTCGGTATGCCGTCCGCTCAGCCCGCGTGTCACACCCGAAGCGTTGCGGCGCAGGGCGATGAGTTGCCGCACGAGGTGCAGGAAGCCAGGGTTTCGGTGGGCCTTTCCCCAATCCAGCGCCGTGCGGTCATCGAACCAGCGGTCTTCGAGGAAGTCCTGACCTTGGAACAGCATCGGCAGGCCGGGCGAGGTCAACGTCAGCACCAGCCCCAAAGCCGAGCGGGTGCGCGCGTGCCAAGAGTCGGCGGCCCCAGGAAACACCGACTCGGGCACTCGACTGCGACCGTTGGCGACTTCATCGTGCGACTCGGTGTAGATCACCCGCTCGTGCGGGGCGCTGAGGTCGTGCCCGACGACCGCGTGCGCCACGCCATACACGTCGCGGTCTTCGTCTCGTGGCGTCTCCAGGGCAGCTCGGACGGGATGCACGAAACCGGCGTCCCACTGGGAAGCGAAGCCGAGACCACCTTCATTGGATGGCCGGGTCATCGTCGGGTCGCCCTGCATGTCCTCGGCGATCAGGATCTTCCACGGTTGGCGAGAGCGGATGTCCGCCGTCATCGAGGCGAGGAAGCGCTGACCAGCCCCGATGTGCTGACCAGGGTCGTGCACGTTGCCCCATCGCGACCGCACGTATTGGGTCGCGTCGAACCGCAGCCCGTCCACCCGGAAGTCTTCGAGCCACATCACCGCCGAATCACGAAGGTAGTTCCGGACGTGTTTGCGGTCGTAGTTCGGACGGGTGGCGCCCCACGGGGTTAGGGCTCGCCGGTCATTGAAGAAGTAGCTGCCGCCGCAACGCCGATTGCGGCCACCGTCGAAACGCCAAAGGTGCAGGTCACCGGGTCCGAGGTGGTTGTAGACGACGTCGAGGATGACGGCGATGCCGCGAGCGTGGGCCGCTTGGACGAACCGGGCAAAAGCGTGGGGGCCACCGTAGGAGGGCTCAATCGCGAAGAGATGCGAAGGGTTGTAACCCCAACTGGTCGGCCCCGCAAAGGCAAACGGCGGCATGATCTCGACCGCGTTGATGCCGAGCCAAGCGAGGTGGTCGAGCCGCTCGATGGCCCGGTCGAATGTGCCGGCCCGCCATCCGTCCGCGGCAAAAGTGGGGATGTGGACCTCGTAGATGACCAGCTCATCCCATCCGGGCATCACAAACGCGTCGGCGCTCCAGTCCAGCGATCGCGGGTCGAAGACCACGGCGTTGCCATTGGAGTCTGTGACCTGCCGGGCGACTGGATCGATGCGGGATCGATAGGGCCCGCCGCTGCGAAGGAGGAACCGATACTCACTGCCCGGGCCGGCGTGCGGCACGAAGGTGGACCACGTCCCTGAGCGGGCGTTGTCACGGCGCAACTGCTGCTTGTATGCCGGGTCCCACGCCGAGAAGTCGCCGGTCACCGCCACTTGACGCGCGTTTGGTGCCCACACCCGGAAGGTCACGCCGCCGTCGTGCGGGATAGCGCCCATCCCAGGATGAGCAGACGAGAGGGGCTGACCAGGCACGACGGTCAACTGTAGATGCCTGCTCGTCGCGTTACCGCCGGGGCTTAGCTGCCCTATGGGCCCGATGACTTATGCCGCGTTCAGCACACTGCTGCGACCGGCGCCGATCGTAAGAGTGTGCTGAACCCGGCAAGGGTCGGGTCAGGCAGCGACGCCGAACCCTCCAGTCCAGGAGACCTTTTCGCCCACTGCGAGCGTCAACTGCAGGAATCCGATGGCCTCGAGTTCTCGGGCCCGCGTGGACTCTCCGGCGTCGATGGCGTCCAGGCCACCAGAGGTGATCACACCAGCCAACGTCGATTTGGCGTCGACGTCGTCGCCGGCGATCAGCACGGTGGTAGGTAGGGTGCCGACCTTGCCGGTGCTCAGCGTGGCCGCGAAGTTGGTGTTGAACGCCTTGAGCACACGCGATTGCGGCAGCAGCGCTGCGAGCTCGGAGGTCGCAGATGCATCAGCGGGCACCACGAGGGAGTCGAAGGTCTCGAAGTTCAGCGGGTTGCTGATGTCCACGACGATCTTGCCGACCAGGCTCTCGCCGCGCTCGGCCACAACCGTGCTGATGGCTGGGTAGGGAATGGCAAGGATGACGATGTCGCCGCTGACGGCAGTGTCGGTGTCGCTCGAACCGAGTAGCTGGGTGGAGTGTCCGCCTTTGGCGACAAGCGTGGAGATGGCTTGGCCCATGTTGCCGGTGCCGATGATGGAGATGTGTGTCATGAGGTGCTCCTGGAAGTAGAGATCGGTTTACTTGTTGTTACAACTAATACTACGCGGTTTGGTTGTCGTGTCAAGTAAACCGCTAGGATGGACGGATGAGCGCTCAGTGGTTGACCGCAGATGAGGAGTCCGCCTGGCGAAGACTGGTGGCCGTCGTCGAGCTGCTACCTGGAGTGTTGGACTCCCAGTTGCGGGCTGAGGCGGGGCTGACCCACTTCGAGTACTTCGTTTTGGCGATGCTGTCCGAGGCACCAGAACGCACCCTGCGAATGACTGCCCTGGCCGAGCAAACGAACGCCACCCTGCCTCGGCTCTCGCACGTCATACGCAGACTGGAAGGGCGCGACCTCGTGGAGCGGTTTCCCTGCTCACAGGACGGTCGGGCCACGAATTCCAGGCTCACGAGCCTTGGCTGGGACACGGTCGTGGCCGCGGCTCCCGGGCACGTCGAAACGGTGCGCCGGAACGTTATTGCTCCGCTGACCTCCATACAGGTTGAGCAGTTGCACGACATCGCGCAGGCGATGCTGACCCAGCTCGATCCCGACGGGAAGATGCCGGGGCTCACCCGATAGCGTCACGCCTGCCGCTGTCGATGACACCTGCCGTGGCGGTGCAATGCAGACCTCAGGCAAGGTGGCATACGACGCGAGTCGTGCAGAACTGCGATCGGGCACATCGAGCAACAGGCGCTCGGGTGCGGCTCTGCGCAATGATGGGACTGGCCGGAAGTCACCCAGCAACGGAGCCGCGACGTGAAACGACAGCTGCCCAAACCGCGTGATCTTGCGCCGCTGATCCAGTTCAAGAAGGTCGAGTTGTCACCAAGCCAACGTCGGCTGTCCTCCGCCCTGACCATCGAAGACCTGCGGGCGGTCGCCAAGCGCCGCACCCCTCGGGCGGCCTTCGATTACACGGATGGCGCGGCCGAGGGGGAGGTGTCATTGGCTCGGGCCAGACAGGCCTTCGGTGATGTCGAGTTCAACCCGTCGATCTTGCGCGACGTCTCCACCGTGGACACGTCCCGCACGGTCCTGGGCGAAGAGGTGGCCTTGCCGTTCGGGATCGCGCCGACCGGCTTCACCCGAATGATGCAGACCGAGGGCGAGATCGCAGGGGCGCAGGCAGCCGAGGCGGCCGGCATACCGTTCACGCTCTCCACGATGGGCACGGCCTCAGTTGAAGACGTGGCGGCCGCCGCGCCAGGTGGTCGCAATTGGTTCCAGCTGTATATGTGGAAGGACCGCGACAAGTCGATGGCGCTCGTGGACAGAGCGGCCGCCGCCGGATACGACACGCTGGTGGTGACGGTCGACGTGCCGGTGGCCGGGGCGCGACTGCGGGATGTCCGCAACGGTATGACGATCCCGCCCTCCCTGACGGCGGCGACAGTGCTGAACGCGATCCCTCGCCCCGCCTGGTGGTTCAACTTTTTGACCACCGAGCCGTTGGCGTTTGCCTCGCTGGACTCCTGGTCGGGCACGGTCGCCGACCTGCTCGACACGATGTTCGACCCGACCGTGACGTATGAGGATCTGGCCTGGATCCGCGACCAGTGGCCCGGCAAAGTGTCGGTCAAAGGCGTGCAGAGCCTGTCCGATGCGGCCAAGCTCGCTGAGTTGGGGGTGGATGCGATCGTCTTGTCCAACCACGGCGGACGACAACTTGATCGGGCACCGGTGCCGTTCTACCTGTTGCCCGAGGTCGTGGCCGAAGTCGGCTCGAAACTCGAAATTCATTTGGACACGGGGATCATGTCGGGCCAAGACATCATCGCTGCGGTGGCCCACGGCGCGCATTTCACGTTGATCGGGCGCGCCTACCTCTACGGGCTGATGGCCGGCGGCCGCCAAGGTGTCGACCGGACGATCGAGATCCTGCGGGGTCAGATCGAGCGAACCATGGCCCTGCTCGGCGTGAAGAGCCTGGATGAACTCGAGCCCGGCCATGTGACGCAAATGCGGCGGATGGTCGAGCGTCATTGACCTGACCACCTGACCACCTGGCCGGATCGCCAGGACCACGGGCTAGATCGCTGCGTCTGAACCGGTGCACCACCCTTCGGACCCGTATGCGGGGTCTGCCCAGGGCTCGCGGGCGGGCTAGATGCCCCTAAGTGGTGGGACAACTACTCGTCGTAGTACGCCCTCAAAGGCGTCCAGAACCTGATCTCGATCTCCTTGTTCCTAGGCATCCACCGTATGAAAGTGGGCTAGGCCAGGTCGCCGCGAGGGCCACGCGGTCAGGGAGTCGTTCCTGGCGATGTCAGGTAGGTGGAGTGATCGGCATCGCCTGCCACGCCCGGGATAGCTCACCAGGGGCCAGGTGCTCCTTCTCGCCCGCCTTGAGTTTGTGTGCAGAGGCCAACTCGTGCCAGAAGTCCACGTGCTGATCACAACGAAGAACCGCCGTCACCTCACCGCGGATCGGCTCATGGGAGTGAATAGCGCTGACCTGGACGTAACGGCTACCGGAGCCGCTCGCAATCCAGGCTGTCACGGAAGGATCGGTTAATGTCGTTGCCCAGGCCAGCAACTCCGACGGATTGTCGACTATTGCGGTGACGTCACCCACGACGTCAAGTTCGCGGCTGATCCGCAAGAGGATCCCAAGTTCCCGGGCGGCTTTGGTGGGATACACATCAACACCTCTCATTTATGGTGAACCCTCACGCCGCGGAGGCGGCAGCCCCCAGACAGGTGATGGGCCAGGCATCCCCTGGCCCATCACCTCGGGGCCCTATGCCCTGACGCGCTGGTTTTCGTTTGATCCGCGCGTCGTCTCTTCGATCGCGTGCTGAGTCCCTGTGTGGTTGACGCTGATCTTGCGAGGCTTGGCTTCCTCGGCGACCGGGATCGTCAGGGTCAGGACTCCATCACGGTATTCAGCCGCGATCTTGTCCAGCGCAACTCCGTAGCCCAGCGTCACCTGCCGAGCGAACGTGCCTGCCGGACGCTCGTGCGACAGCCACTGCACCTGATCGTCCAAGTCCAGTGTGCGCTCGGCACGGATGGTCAAGGTGCGGTCTTCGACGTCGACGTCAACCGTGCCAGGGTCAACCCCTGGTAGGTCTACATGCGCGATGAACTGTTCGCCTTTGCGATACAGGTCCATCGGCATCGCCGCCGAGGCTGGATTGCGAACCGCTCCGCCCAGGAGCCGGTCGATGTCACGGAAAGGGTCGAATGTGGTTGCCATGGCTTCCTCCTCAGCCTTGTTAGTCATCACCCAGGTCCAACCACGAACCTGAGTGGGTGTCACTCAACTTTAAGACGATCAAGAAGCCGTTGACAAGTCGTCTCCGCCCCAGGCTGCAATTTCTCGCCTCGTGCGCGCTGCCGCGGTCAGCCGCCTCCGCCGAACGTGACGTCGTCTGCGATGGCCTGCATCGCGCTCAGAGCACCGGGCGAGCAGTCGATCGGAAATGAGCAGGTCCTGCTCGGGGTGCAAATCGGCGAACTGACGGAATCGCTGGACCACGGCGGTTAGTGGTCGCCATTTGGTGCCCGCGTTGGGGTGGCAACTGGACCAGTTGTAGGCATCAACACCCAGGACATCGACCACGTCGTCACCGGGGAACCAGCGTGCGGCCGCTCGGCGGTCAGATTCGGGCACGTGAAAGCTCCACGCGGTCATGATCCAGGCCCATTGCACGTTATCGACGCCCTCGGCTTCGAAGACCTCGTGGAATCGGCGCCAGGCGTCGATGTAGTCCCGAGAATCCCCGTTTGGAGTGTTCTCCAGAATTTCCGGCTCGTGGTTGAACGTAAACATTACGTCGGTGTCGAGGCTCTTCATGTGGGTTGCCCAGGGGACCATCTGCAAATCTCCGGATTTGCGTTCGCTCAGGGTCGCCCAGACCGAAGCGGTCATCATCTCGGCCGCGACTGACCTCTTCATCGACCAGGGCTACGCCGGCACCACGCTGAAGGCCGTCGCCAGATCCGCCTAGCGGCCCGGACCGTGTACGTCCGGTTTGGGACCAAAGCGGGCTTGCTCCTGCGTGCCGTGGACGTAGCGATCGTGGGCGACTCCGCATCGGAAGATTTGCGCAGCCGTGACCCGTTCCAGCAAGCCCTGACCGCAGCAAACCGCCAGCAGCGAGCGAGCCTGATATCGCCGACGCGGCCCTGGCAGGCAGGCAGGCAACCCGCAGACTCGCGCACGAGTTTTGGGAGCAGATGGCCGCCGACGACCTGATGCCGGCGGACTGCGACCTCCAGTGGTTGGCCGAGACAAGTGCCGTGCTCGCTCAGGCGGACACCCACCAGCTCCTGGTTCAGTCATCGAGCGTCATGGACGACGAATACGAAGACTGGCTCGCGGTCACGTGGACGCACTTGTTGCACGGGGCGACTGTCGGGGCTAAATCACTCTGATTGCACCGCGTCAGGGAGTACGCGCTTACGCGCCAAGAGTGGGCTGAGCGACGGGCATGAGCAAGCACCCGCGCGGGCTCTCAGCCATGGGCCGCCTTAGGTGTCTGTCGTAACGGTGTCCGTGCAAAGACGGCGAGAACGCCGACAGCCAGCGGGAAGACCGCCAGACCGATCACGGGTAGTTGGTAGCCGCCCGAGAGATCTCGACCCACCGACAACACGAGCGGGCCCGCCGCAGTCGAGGCAAGGTTGATCGCGGTGGTGACCCCGCGGATCGATCCGATATGTCGGGTGCCAAAGTATCGCGCGAAGGCGGCGGCCTCGATCCCGCGGATGCTGCCGCCGGCAGCCCCGAGGACGAGCCCGTAGAGGATCGCCGTCCAGCCGGGCGTGATGGTCGGGATAAGCAGGAGTGCTGCAGCCATGGTGGCCATGGAGAAGGTGATGAAGTACTTCGGAGGAAAGCGGTCGGACAACGCACCCGCGGCCAGCGTCGCTGTGATGCCGGTCAGAGTTTGCGGCAGGAAATTTGCGGCGGCTTCGATCGGCGAGAGGCCCTGTGCGCCCAGAATCGATATCTGGTTGAAGGCCAGCGCCGTGCTCAGCAGGCCCGTTGCGGCCAGCCCGGCAGCGATGATCCAAAACATGCCGGTCCGCGTAGCCTCGTTGAGGGTCCATGAGTCGATGTCAGGAGCCAGTGCGGCCCTGACCCGATCGGGGGTGCGGTGAGGTGTGCGCGGCAGAAGCAGCGCTATTGGAATGACGACGCAGAGAACCACCAGGGCCTCGATCCGCCATACCCCCTTGATGCCGAGATCGGGGATGAGCGCGGCCAGGAGAACAGGTGCGAGTGAGATCCCACCCGAGCCCACTGCTGTCGTGATGCCCAACGCGAGACCGCGCCGGTGGGTGATGGTCCGAGCGACCACGGTGGTCGCCGCGAGGGAAAGGGCTCCCTGTCCGGCCATCCGCACACCGATGAAGCCCGCTGTGAGACCGAAAATGTCCCCGGCCAGGCTCAACACCAGCAGGAATGCGGAGAACACGACGCCGATGACCGCCGTCACCCCGCGAATGCTCCACCGGTCGAGCGCCCGGCCGACGAAGGGGAGCGCGGCTGCCCCGGTGAGCGTGCCGAGGAGATAGCTGACGGAGATTTCCGTGCGCGATATGCCGAGGTTCGAGATGAGCGGATCGGTGAACACGGATAAGCCGGCCGTCTGTCCCGGAGCGGTCATTGCCGAGAGGATGCCGCCGGCCGCCACCGTGGCAATCCACGGCGCGGCAGCCGTAATGCGCCCATTGAGTCCCGGGCGAGGCGCAAGGTTGGTGCCCATGCTCGGTTGCACCTTCCCTGCTCGTTAACGATGGCCTCGGTGGACAACCGCGGCAGTGAGCAACAGCATTCCCGAAGTGTCGCTGCATCATGATGCGCTATATTTGATGTATGCGCACCACACTGAGTCTGGCTCCTGATGTCGCCGCTGCCGTCGACAAACTTCGTCGCGACGAGGGTATGGGGGTTGGCGAGGCTGTCAACCACCTCGCGCGAGCGGGGACCACTCACATGGCCGAAGCGAGTCGGGTGCGTACGGATTTTCGACTGGACACCGCACCTATGGGTGCGAGGGTTTCCCTCGACAACGTCGGCGACGTTCTTGACATGCTGGACGAGAACTAGTGCTTCTTGACGCGAACATCCTTCTCTATGCCCTCGATGAACGGTCGCCTCACCACGAGCGCTCCCGGGACTGGGTCGAAGGCACCTTCAACGGGGATCAGCGGGTCGGTCTGCCCTGGCAGACCATCGGTGCCGTCGCCAGAATTGCCACGCATCCGCGGATCATGGTCCAGCCCCTGACCAGTGACGAAGTGAGCTCTCGAATCGATGCCTGGATGGCCTGCCCGGTGGTGTGGGTGCCAGCCGCCGGGGAGAGGACGGCGCGCATCTTGACTCGTCTCCTGAGACGGACCGGTGCTACAGGGAATCTTGTCCCCGACGCTCAACTGGCCGCTCTTGCCATCGAGCACGGACTTCAGATGGTTTCGTCAGACACGGATTTCGCCCGCTTCCCCGAGGTCAGGTGGTTCAATCCCCTGGCTTCGTAGCGCCCGGTGAAGTTGTCGACTACTGACCAGCGCTTGGATCCGATCCGTGAACGAACACGATGGGACACGTATGCGGGCGGTGCAGAATGCCCTGGCTCACCGACCCTATCCGCAGGCGTGCGAATCCGCTCTGGCCTCGGCCCCCGATCACCAGCAGGCTTGCCCGGCGCGCTTCCTCGCTGAGGCGGTCGATCGCATGCTGCCGGGACACCACATATCGCACTTCGACGTCCGGAAACCTCGACGACCACCCCGCCAGTGCCTCATGAAGCATGCGTTGTTGATCCTGAGCGAGGTCGCGCATGCCCTCCGTGCTTTTCCAGGGCAGCGTGAGGTTCTCAGGCACGTTGAGCTGCCAGGCGTAAATCGCAACCAGGGGTGCTCCCCGACGATCTGCCGCCTCAAAACTGAAGTTGATGGCCGCCCGGTTAGCCACCGAGCCGTCGACCCCCACCGCCACCGCCCCGTTCTTTCGCAGTGGCATCTGGTCTTCGTTGACGACCGCGACCGGCGCCTCGGCGTGAGCCGCCACTTGAGCAGAAGCCGACCCCAGAAGAAACTCGGTGAGCCGACCATGACCGTGGCGGCCAACGACGACTAGCTCGGCTTCGCGAGAAGCCGAGACCAAGACGGTCCCGGCGCTGCCTTCGCAGATCCGACCGTCGACCTGCACGGTGGGATCGAGCTCGGTGACATGCGAGACCGCCTCTCGGAGTGCTTCGGCAGCTGCCGAATCTGGCACGAGGCTGTCGATCGGCACGTCCGCCTGAGCGGGCACCGGCACTCCACGAGCGATCCGCAACTCCAACCGGCGACGACGCGAGCGCGCCTCTGCCGTGGCCCAACTCAACGCCGCCGACACGGGTCGACCCGGATCCACACCCACCACAATCGGTTTCATGACGCTCCTTCGACCAGTCGAGCCAGCACCTCGGCCTCGGAGCGGTCGAGACACCGCATCAGAACATTCAATGATAGCCACTTGAGCGCGATAGGGAAGGCGTGGTCGCGGACTGCCCAGCTTCACAGGTGACCCATATCTGGTGCACAGAGGGAGCAAAAGTCGGGCGTGTCCTATGGAGGCATCAGGGTCCCACCCGCCTCCAACGTCAAGGATTTGTCATGTCTGTCTTCGCTTTCATCGCTGCCGATCTCATCGCGATCAGTCTTATGGTCTTCGTCCTGTATTTCCCGCGGCATCGCCGCCGAGACCTGATCGTCGCGTTCTTGTCGATCAACGTCGGTGTGATGGGCGTGACGTATGCGATGGCCACAGCGGACCTGTCGCTCGGCTTCGGCCTCGGCATCTTCGCGGTGCTCTCGATCATCCGACTGCGCTCCACCGAGATGGACCACGCCGAGATCGCCTACTACTTCACCGCGATCGCGCTGGGCTTGCTCGGCGGCTTCCCCTCCATCTCTCCGTACGTCAGCTTCACGCTGATGGCCGTGCTGCTGGCCGTCATTGCGGTAGGCGACAGCCCCTCGCTCTTTCCCCGCACTCGGCAGCAGACCATGGTGCTGGACCGTGCCGTGACCGACGAGGCGGCCGCCCGCGACCTGCTGGGCATCATTTTGGGTGCCCGCATCGACCGCGTGACGCTGCGCAAAGTGGACCTGGTCTCCGAGACCACGGCGTGCGACGTGAGGTTCACCCTTCCCGCACACGCGGGCGACTCGCTGCATACCGAAGCCGGTTCGTTCTCGCGCCCGAACTCAGCGGTGGCGCAGACGGCGGGTGTCCGATGACCGCCTGGATGGACACCGTGCGCAGGCTGTCGGCCATCACGCTGCAAGAGGTGAACGAGATGGCCGGTCTGCAGGTCAGGGTGGACCGCAAGTATGTCGTCCGGCCCGAGATGTGGGCCCGTGTGCTGGGCTCGCTCGAGGATGTGCCGAGCGTGCTCGACATCGATGGCCTCCGCAGTTTCCGATACTCCTCCACGTACTACGACACGGCCGAGTTCGACAGTTACCGCTACGCGGCCCGCGGTCGGCCCCGCCGCTACAAGGTGCGCACGCGGTGCTATCTGGACACTGGGTCCCAGGCTGTCGAGGTCAAGATGCGCTCATCGGCCGGTGCCACGGTCAAGAGCCGCCAATGGCTGGACACCCCGGCGGCCGGCCGCACTCTGCCAGCCGCGGCTGTGGAGTTCGTCGGTGGCTTTGCGCGAATCGGCGCTCAGGCCCACCAGCTCACCGAGGCACTGACCACGACCTACGAGCGCGTCACGTTGGTGACGGACGACGCACGGGTCACCGTGGATCGAGACGTCGCGGCCGTCGATGCCCTCGGAGCATGCATGGACTACGGCGGCCTGCTGATCGTCGAGACCAAATCGATAGGTGGAGCAGGCTACGTCGACCGAGCCCTGTGGGCCAGCGGCATCCGCCCGGCCCGGATCAGTAAGTACTGCACCTCTTTGGCGGCGCTACGCCCCGAGCTCCCCTCGAATAAGTGGTCGCGCTCCATGCGCCGCTACCTCCCCACAGCCGCCGCGCACGCCGCGGCCGCATAGAAAGGCACGACATGAAACGTCTCTCCACCGTCTTCGCCAGTATCTCCTTGGCTGCAGCGTTCTTCCTCGCTGGCTGCGGGGCAGATGCAGGCGAACCCATCGCAGCCGCCCAGGCAGAGACATCCGTCGCGGCCACCTCATCGGTGACCGGCGCCGTCTCCGAGCTCACCTACGAGGACCTCGAGATCGACGAGGCCGACCTGTCCTTTGACACGGCCGACGCTGTCGACATCACCCTGGCCGACGGTGCCTCCGAAGGTGGCTCCGGCGTCAGCGTCGAGGAAGACACCGTCACGATTACCGCAGCGGGCACCTATCGCCTCAGCGGCACGCTCACGTCGGGTTCGGTCGTGGTGGATGCTCCCGATGGCGTGGTCAACCTCGTGCTCGACGGCGTGGACATCACCGCCGCCAGCGTGGCCGCCATCGACGTCGTCGACGCTGAGCAGGTCGTGGTGTGGCTCCCCGACGGCGCTGACAACGCGCTAGCTGATCGTGACGGGGCAGCAGTGGACGAGACGGTCGAAGACGCGCCCAACGCGACCCTGTTTTTGACCGCCGACCTCTGGATCGCTGGCGATGGTGCGCTGTCTGTGACCGCACATGCCGCCGATGCGATCACCTCGAAGGACACCCTTGTGATGGCTGGCGGAAGCATCTCGATCGACGCCGCGGACGACGGCATACGGGGCAAGGACCACCTGGTAATCACCGGCGGCACCCTGACGGTGGACGCCGAGGGTGACGCCCTGCGATCGGACAACGAGTCGGTCTCCGATGAGCCGGATGCTGCCGTGGGTGTCATCTGGATCGACGGCGGGACGCTCGATCTCACGGCCGGGTCTGACGCTGCCGATGCGGCGCGTCAGCTCACCATGCTTAGGGGCGACGTGACGGTGGCCGCCGGCGACGACGGTCTGCATTCGGACAACGTGCTGCGCATCGCAGGTGGAAGTCTGGATATCACCGAGAGCGTCGAGGGCATCGAAGGTGCCTACATGTATCTGTCCGGCGGCGACGTATCCGTCGTGGCCAGCGACGACGGCATCAACGTCTCTGGAGGCGCGGAGGCCGACCCCGCTGCCGAGTCGAGCGGGCAACCAGAAGGTGGCCGGCCCATGGGTGGCCAGTCGGTCGAGGGGCAGGTGGGCGACAACACTGAGACCGGCGGCCAGGTGAGCGGCACTGACACTGCTGGTGATTTCGCCTCGCTCACGGTGTCCGCGATGGAGGGCACGGGCTTCGGTGGCCCAGCCGAAGCGGACAACGGCACCAGGTTCCTGGAGTTCAGCGGCGGCACCTACGTGCTCGACACGACCAGCGACGGCGTGGACGTCAACGGAGCGATGACGATGAGCGGTGGCATTCTGGTGGTCTCGGGCACGGACAACGAACGCCAAGGTGCCATTGACGTCGACGACTCGTTCACCGTTTCTGGCGGCACGCTCGCGGCGAACGGCATGGCCACTATGGCGGTCGCTCCGGGGGAGGGCTCCACCCAAGCCACTCTGGCGCTCACCTTCGGCGGAACCGTGCCTGCGGGGACGCTGATCACCATCGCGGATGGCGACGGTGGACAGATCGCGTCGTTCACCACTGAGAAGGCGTCGGGGTCGTTCATCTACTCCTCCGAAGCGCTCGAGTCGGGAGCTGACTACGAGATCTCGGTCGGTGGCGAAGTCACCGGGACGAGCATCGGCTGGCTGGTGCCCGAGGGCACGGCCACCGGTGGCGACCTGATCGGCACGGTCGCTACGGGTTAGGCGCAGGCAGAACACGGCCCGCGCTCCGGTGCGGGCCGCGGTTACGCTTCGGCAGGTCGACTTGCATCAATCCTGTCGACGAATGCTTGGACTCGCTGCGCGGCTTCTGTGACTGTTGGTGGAAGGTCGAGTGCGTCCAGCCCTTCTAGCGCGCGCTGGTAGATGCGTCCCCAGTGCGGCTGCGGGGTGACCTTCGTAGGCCATGTGTGTCTGTTGCGCGCATCGAACACGGCGTTGCACGCGGACCTTGTTTCGGCGAGTGATTGATCGGCCAGCAGGGCCTCGATCAGTAGGAGGTCGGACGCGAACGGTTTGCCGAGATAGCTGAGTTTCGCCGTGAAGCGGCACGCCTGACCTGTCAGGCTGGCTACCGCAAACTCAACCGGGGGCGTGAAGACTGCCGTGAACCCCTCCCACCCGGCTGCACCTGCATCGGCGAGGTTCTCGTGTGCCTCCACCATGTTGGCGCGCGTCACCGCGTCGAGATCTTTGGAGGTGCGCGACGATGGGATGCCTTGTCGTAGTTCCAGGGATGCGCCGCCTTGACCAAGAGCACCGGGTTTCCCTGATCATCGGTGAGCGCTGACATGAACTGCGTGACGACAAGCACCGCCACGTGCTGTTGCAGGCGACCGAAGACGATTCCTTCCCGTTTCGCGGCCTGTGTGAGCCGGTCTCGTA
Source organism: uncultured Actinomycetota bacterium (assembly GCA_963803695.1). GTDB lineage: Bacteria > Actinomycetota > Actinomycetes > Actinomycetales > Dermatophilaceae > Ornithinicoccus. Next base: position 22,890 of record CAWDNY010000007.1, on the reverse strand, counting down.
GTGATCGCAGGTTCGATGGTGGCGCCTCGTAGTAGGAGGTCATGCGCGCCAGCCCTGCGCGGACACGTCACGGCGAAGCGACCTGGCCAACGTGGCGCGCAGCAAACCCTGTTCCTGTGCCCCGTCAATGGCCATCCTTAACTGGTACGGATCAGTACCGATCGCAAGGCAGTCCCGGACAGTTTGCTCGACCGTTGTCACTGCAATGCCCTTGCACTCGGTAACGTCCGTTGCTGCAAGGTCGCGGCGGTGCAGTCTGTAGAGATCGCCACCGGCTGCCCTCGGGTAGTTGTCTCTGGGCACGCTGAGATGCACCCGCGAGGGGTTCACCTCCGACAGGCCATAGAGGGCAAGTGCCGACTCATGCGAGACCACGCCACGCCCCAGAGTCCAGGCCACTGCCTCCGCAAGGTCGTCGTGATCTCCGCGGGGGATGACCGTGGCTCGGTAGACCCCACGCGCGACGTGGTCTAAACGTCCTCGAGCAGCCAGCAACCGCAGTTGCGTCGGGTCGATGCCAAGGTCTCGGGCATCTCGGGTCGTCACGTAGCCATGCTGCTCAACGGCCCGCTCTAGCAGCCGATCGAAAATCGCCATGTGCCTTAGCGTATCAAAGAGATACTTTTCCGCACACGGTTCTGAACTACTCAAGTTCACCTCGGACCCGAGACCCGCGAGAGACCGAACGTGGAAATGACTGCCGGCTGTTCGATGATCTGGCACGGCGCCCGGATCGCGTGCTCCAACTGATCCCGTTCGCATCAGACCAGTTGCAGGACTTCGAGGAGCTGCTCCTCATTCAGTAGTCCCGACAGGGGGAGACCTCGCATATCTCGATCGAGGCGCGGGCCAGGCCGGTGAGGACCCGGTGTATGCCGGGGAGGTCACAGTGGTCGATCAGTCGCCGCCAGAGGTCGAGCTTCGTCTCGTGTGGCTTCGCCGCAGGGCAGGACCGCCAAAGACGTTGTGCGTTTTCCGTATCCGGCGCTGGTCGTGCGGAGGTCGCTGCCTCAATCAGGTCGAACGGGAAAGGTGATCGAACGGAACACCATCAAGAGCGGACGCTCTTGGATGGTTCCTCTCTCGGATCTCGCGCGCGTCGCGGTCGACAAATGGTCATCCGACTTGGCACCGGATGTTTTCGTGTTCCCTGCTCCGAAAGGCGGCTACTTGCACGCCCAGAACTGGCGGCGGCAAGTGAACTGGTCGACCACGGGTCGGGGACGGCGTCCCCACGACTTGCGGCATACGGCTGCCACGTTGTGGATCGGCGCGGGCATGGACATCAAAACTGTCTCCGCTTGGCTTGGTCACGCGACGGCAAAACTGACCCTCGACACCTACGGGCACTACATGGGAGCAGACGCCGATCGGGCGGCAATGGCGCGGGTCAATCAGGTTTTCGGGGACGCCTCGGGACCGCGAGGAGAGCAGGAGGCATGGTCTTCGCTGATGGGGCACTGCGCCGTGGGCGTCTCTCGCAGACCGTTACGGGAGTTGACGTCACTACGGGCCTCAACGCATCGATTCAAGCCAGGCGAGCACCCGCTGGGTTCCCGAGGCGTATTCCGGCGGGACCTTTGATAGCCGCGACGTGATGAGGTCGGCGTTCACAAGGTCGGCTTTAAGGAGCGCGGCGACGAAGTTGCGGTCCTTCTCGCGGTGGGCGATCAGTTTTGCGACGCATAGATCTTCTTTGTCGAGGCACCAACCGGTGAAGCACGGCTCGCCGGCTGGTGCCGCGGTGTTGGCGTTCTGCACCTTGATCAGTCGATCCCGCCATCCGTCCGGCAGGACAGCGGTCTGTAGGTCGACGCCATCGATGCTGAAGCCGTGCAGTTGCTCGAAAGTCGAGAACTCACCCGCGACGCCTTCGATCAGGTCGGCCAGCCGAGCGGTCTCGTCGTTGTCATCGGCGATCGGGAGGATGTCGACCTCGATCGACATTGTCGCTGTGGACGGGAGTTGTGATTCCTCGTACGTTCCGAGGATTGCTTGCGAGCCCACCACGATGACCGCGGGTTGCTGGATGACTTGGCAGGCCGTGCGAATCGCGTGCTCCAACTGATCTCGCCGCATCAGCCCACCAGGTGCAGGACTTCGAGGCGCTGCTCCTCATTGAGTAGCCCGGACATAGGGGAGACCTCTCGCATTTCGATCGAGTCGCGGTCGAGACCGGTCAGGACGCGGTGCATGCCGGGGAGATCACCGCCGTCGACGAGTCGCCGCCAATGGTCCAGGTTCCGCTCGTGCGGTTGGCCTGTCACGCGGTCGCCGATCCGGTCGAGGTTGCGCTCGATTGTCAATTGCCAGTCTTCGAAGCTTCGCTGGTTCAGGAGCGTCGATATCTGCCGGTGCAACTGCCACGAGCGGCGTTCGGATCGAGTCAGCTGAGGTAGAACCGGGCGTCGTACGACTTCAAGCTGGTAGCCCATGCAGGACAGCAGGCGGTTCAGCTGGCTGTCGCTGATCTCGACCTTGCCGGAGAGGAATCCGCTGATGCTCGGTTGACGTACGCCGCTGAGTTGGGACAGACCAGATTGAGTGGTGCCCGTATCGGACATCACCTCTCGCAGCACGCTGCTTCGACTAGTCACTCGGCAACTATAGCAATTACTGCTATACCGCGTCATGCCGATGTCCCTGGTGCCTGTGCCCTCGGCGCGATTCGAACGCGCGACACCCGCTTTAGGAGCCCTCGGCGCGATTCGAACGCGCGACACCCGCTTTAGGAGAGCGGTGCTCTATCCCCTGAGCTACGAGGGCGGAGGCTGCACGCGGCAGCCGCTGGGGCGAGGGCCAAGTCTGCCACGGATCGATCGTGCGATCATGACGCCGTGACCGCAACACAAGTGCCCAACATTACCGAGGTCGCCCAGATCCAGTCCCGCACCGTGCGCACGCTGATGACCTCACAAATGCTCGGCGGCATCGGCGTCGCCAGCGGTATCGCGGTCGGCGCGCTGATGGCCGCAGAGATCAGCGGCAGCGACGCACTCTCTGGCCTGGCCAGCACCAGCCAAGTCCTCGGCGGCGCGCTTTTCACCATCCCCGTCGCCGCCCTGATGGCCAGCCGCGGTCGGCGGGTCGGGCTCGTGACAGCATACGTGATCGGGGCGATCGGCGCGGCCCTGGCGATCACCGCCACCGTGATCGGCTCGTTTGCCCTGTTGTTGTTCGGGACGCTCTGCTTCGGCGCGGCCACCACCGCCAACAGCCAGTCGAGGTATGCCGCCGTGGACCTCGCCATCCCGAGTCGCCGCGGTCGTCAGCTCAGCCTGGTCGTGTGGGCCACCACCGTCGGCTCAGTCCTCGGCCCGAACATCATCGGTCCGGGTGCCGCCATCGCGGACGTGCTCGGCATACCCGACCTCGCCGGAGCGTGGGTGATCAGCGCGATCGGATTCACCGCCGCAATCGCCGTGCTCTGGGTGGCGCTGCGGCCCGACCCCCTCATCACTGCCCGGGCCCTCGTCGCCGCTGAAGCAGCCCCACCGCGGTATGCCGCCCCGCCCGAGCCCGTTAAAGCGCGCGGGAACATGCGCCGGGGAATCTCGATCATCGTGGCCACCCCAGCCGCCCTGCTCGGCACCATCGCCGTGGCCGGCGGCCACATCGTGATGGTCTCGGTCATGGTCATGACGCCGTTGCATATGAAGCACGGCGACGCCTCGATCGAGATCATCGGGTTTGTCATCTCGCTGCACATCCTGGGCATGTTCGGCCTATCGCCGATATCTGGATATCTGACTGACCGCTTCGGCTCGCCGAAGGTCATCCTCGGCGGGGTGGCGCTCTTCCTCGCAGCAAGTGCCTTTGCCGGTGTCTCCGCGGCCGGCTCGTCCTGGAGCTTGAGCGTTGGTCTGGTCCTATTGGGCCTGGGCTGGTCAGCCACCATGGTCGCCGGGTCCTCGCTGATCGCCGGATCTGTGCCGGTAGCCGACCGATCAGCCGTGCAAGGCGCCTCGGACGTCGCGATGGGACTCTCGGCAGCGACCGGGGGAGCGCTCGCCGGTGTCGTGGTCGACGTATTCGGATACGGCTGGTTGTGCCTGTTTGCCGCGCTCGGCGCGCTAGCCCTCGGCGCATACACGGCGTCCTCGCGTGGAGTCGTTAGCCTGTCAGAGTGACTCCATCCGTCGACTCGTCTGATCCTCGCGTCGACCCTGTTGCGGGGGCGGCGCAGCGGTGGCGCCACGAGCTGGCCGACCTCGGTGGACGCAACACGCTGCTGTGGCATCGAGACCTCCCACGGGAGACGTTCGACCTCACCGTGGCGCACCCCTCGGGCGTGGCCAAACTGCTCGCTGGGCACCGCACGCTGCTCTCCGAGCTCGTCCGAGAGAAGATCGCCCGCGAGCAGGCCCGAGGCAAAATCGCCGCGATCCACGCCAAGACCGTCGAGCTGAGCACCGAGCACGGCGTTGCCTCCTGCTTCATCGCGGTCGGTATGGCGACCTGGCACCTGCGCCGAGCCAAGACTGCGCCCAGGGCTCCTGTCCTCATCAGGGGGGCTCAGATCCGGCCAGTCGACGCGACATACCAAGACTTCGTGCTGCACCTCGACTCTGACGTCGTGTTCAACCCCGTGCTGGAGAACTACCTACGCGGTGAGGCGGGCATTGACTTCGACGCCACCGCGCTGGCCCAACTCTCGGCCTCCGATGGGTTCGACCCGCGTGAGACCTATGAGGCGCTGGAGGACCTATGCCTCGGGATGGACGGCTTCGGGATCAACCCGCAGATGGTGATCGCCACCTATCCGTGGGCCAAGTTGGACCTCGTCGCCCACCTGTCTGGTGACCCCGCAAAACTGGCCGCCCATAACCTGATCGCCGCACTGGCCGATCCGGAGAACGTTGAGCCGCGCAACACTCCGGCCGCCCCGGACCCGGATGATCCCCGCCAAGAGTTGTCCGTGCTCGATGCCGATGCCCCGCAACGCTCCGTCATCGCCGACATCCACCACGGGGCGAGCCTGGTGTTGGACACTCCGGCCGGCACCGGCGCGACCCAAACCGTGGCCAATGTCATCGCCGGTGCGCTGACCCAAGGTCGCACGGCGCTCGTGGTCAGTGAAGAACGGCCTGCCCTGGATGCGCTGCGCAGCCGTCTGGCCGATGTCGGCCTCGATGACCTCGTCCTCGACCCGCCCGAGGATCACCGGCGGGCTCGGTCGGTCATTGCCGCCCTGGCCACCCAACTTGATGACCCTCACGACGAGCCCGAACTGCCGCCTGATCCGCTGCCTCGGTGGTTTGAGGCACGCGAGGTCTTGGTGCGTCACGAGGAGTGCATGCATCAGGTGCACCAACCGTGGGGCCAATCTCTCGCGCAGACCCACGCTGCGCTGGCCGGTCTGGCAGGTCTGCCCCGACCACCGCTGTCACACGTCCGCCTCGATGGCTCGGTGCTGCGGCAGTTGCCGGGGCAGCGCATCGCCGAGATGAAAGATGTGCTCGCGCAAGCCGCTAGCGAGAGCGTCTGGGAGCGGGGCCGAGTCGAAGACCCCTGGTATGCCGCAGATCTGAGATCCGAAACCGACGCCGATCGGGCCGCCCAATTGGTGGAGACGTTGGCGGCCGGGGAATTGACGACCGCCCGCGACGAGATCGTTGCGGTATGCCGAACCGCCGGCTTGCCAGAGCCGCTCAATCTGAGCCAGTGGCAACAACGCCTTGACCTGCTGGTCCGCGTCCACGAAACGAGCGACCACTTCACCCCGCAGGTCTACGAAGCTCCGCTCACCGACTTGATTGCCGCCGCGTCCGGACGCGGCACCGCAGCCCAACTCACAGGAGAGGAACGGCGGGCCAGCGAGCGGATGGGGGCGGTGACCAGGGGACGTCTGAAACGGCAGATCCGCTCCTTGTTGCGGCCAGGCAAGCCCCCCGCCGATCTCGTGGATCGACTCAAGGCGGCTCGAGCCGAGCGCCAGGAGTGGGAGGAGTTGGCAGGCAAAGCCGCGCGACCGCATACCCCCACCGGCTGGGACGCGGCACGCGAGACCTTCGCCAGCCTCGGTCCCGACACGCACTGGCTCGGCGAGGTGCTCGCCGGTGCGCGCAGCGGCGCAGACTTGATGACCACCCACCTCGACCTGCTTCTAGAGCGTCTGTTGCGCCTCGACGCCCGCCGTGACCGTGCCCGCGTGGCCGCACGCGCCTATGCCCTGCTCAACGAGCCACGCGCGCAGGGGCTCGGGCCGATGATCGACGACCTGGCGCGGCGGGGGGTCGCAGCGCAGGACGTGCCCGCCGAAGTCGAGCTCGCTTACCAGACGTCATTGCTCGATCACATCGCGGAGATCCAGTCAGAGCGTATGCCGCCGACGCCGCGTGTCGCCGCGGCCGCCAAGCAGTTCCGCATCGCCGACCGGGGCCACCTGGCGCTGAACGTCGTCAGGGTGCGCCGCACGGTCGCGCGCCGACTGAGCCGAGCGATGACCGCCCACCCTGGGCAGGTGCGGGCTTTGCGGGCCGCCGCCGCTGAGGGCGCAAGCGACATTCGGGCCGTGATCGCGCGCTCCCCGGACCTCGTGCTGGCCCTGCGCCCGGCTCTCGTGGCCAGTCCGTTGGTGGTCCCAGCCACGATCCCGGACTCGTTGCGGGTGGACCTGGTGGTGATCGAGCATGCCCACCGGTCTCGGACGGCGTCCTGTGTCGCTGCGCTGAGCCACGGTCCGCAGGCCCTGATCGTCGGGGATCATCTGCGCGGCGGACCCCAGCCGTTCAGTTATGTGGTGCAGGAGGCTGACGCGGCACCGACACAGCTGTCCGGACACGGGCCATCGGTGCTGGACGAGGCGTCCGCGATCCTCCCGGTGCGCACCCTGAGGACTCATTACGGCGCCGTCGAGCAGGGCATGCTGGGACCGATATCTGCGCTGACAACCCCGCCCGTCGAGGGTTTCCCCGTCGTGTCGCGTCGATCCGGGGTGGCTCGTCGCGTCGTCCCGGAGGCCGATGACGTCGCGGCCACAGCCACGTCGGTCGCGGTGGACCTGCTGTTACGTGGACGGACTGCCTCGCTCGCGATCCTGACCGACGAGCCGCGGGGAGCACAGGCCGTCCACGAGGCTCTACGTGTTGCGGCGCAGGACAACCCATTGGTCTGCCAAGCCCTGCAAGAGGACCGCGCCACTGGGGTCGTGTGTATGCCGATGGCCCGGTGGGCTGGCGAGGTCCGTGACCAGGTCGTTTGGGTGCGCGATCCCGGTGTCGGGGCGACCTCGTCAGCGGTCATCACCGCCCTCGCCGCCGCACGGCGCTCGCTGACGTTGATCGACATTGAGCGCGCCGACGATCACGCAGGCTCGGGGGATCACCTGCTCGACTCGTTGTTGGCACCCGCGGACGTTCCTAAGGGTGTCAGCGGGCAGGACAATCCGTTGATGCAGGACCTGATCGCGCGGCTGGTCGTTGAGGGTTTCACAGTGCGAAGCGGCGTTGGCGTGGGCCGGTACGCCGTGCCGCTGGCCATCGAAGACCCCGACCGGCCCGGTCGACTTCTGGTGGCGATCGACATGGACCTCGAGCCCTCACCGGAGCCGATCGGTCGGGATTCACTGCGACTGCGGGCCGACCAACTCACCCGGCTGGGCTGGACCTCCATGCGGGTCTTGGGAACCAATCTCTTTCGTGATCCGGCACGCGAGGTGGCGGCGGTGGTCTCCACGGCCCGGCAGGCCTCACGTGACACGGATCGCGCGGCAACGTGAGCGATGATGCGGACCCGGCCGAAGACCTAGGTCTGTCCGAACGACGCAGGCCGCGGCGATCCCACCGGCCCGCGAGCGACGGCATAGCCGAAGAAGCGCGGGAACTGCTCATCGAAAAGACTGACGCCGCCGATGATGACGACGTGGCCAAGAGCGAGACAGACACAGTGCTGACCCGGCGCTCTCGGAGCGCCGGGTCAGACGACTGGTGGCAAGAGCAGCGCCCGCCCCACTGGGGCTGAGCAAACGGGCTCAGGCTTGGGCGTCACGCTGACGCAGCAGGTCCCGGATCTCACGCAAGACCAAGACGTCTTCGGCGGTCTCTTCGGGCTGCGGCTCCTCGTCGCGGCGACGGTGCTCAATGACCTTGTTCATCGGGACGATGACCAAGAAGTAGACGACGGCAGCGGTGATCAAGAAGATGATCAGCGCGTTAATCATGGCACCGATGTTGATCAGCGTGGCCTCGTTGCCTTCGGCACCGAGTTGGATGCCGAAGCCCGGGACATCGGCTCCGCCGATGCGGGCCAGGATGGGGCTGACCAGGGAGGAGACGACGACGTCGACCACCGCGGCGAACGCCGTGCCGATGACCACCGCGACCGCGAGCTCGACAATATTGCCGCGCATGATGAAGTCTCTGAAACCTTGAAGCATGGGGGTGAACCTTTCGGGGCGCTCACACGGGGGAGCGGAGGCAAACGGGAGACAACGCGAAGCCAAGATACATACCGAATGAAGGTTCAACTATTCCCGCTGGTCATTGCCCCCCGTCATCGCCCCTCGGCGTTGCTCTCGGTGCGCACCACGACCGTCACACCGAATCCTGCCAGGGTCGCCACCGACCCTGAGCCGCTCGCCACGGCAATCCCCTGAGCATCGCTGGGGCTCACCGCCACGAAGAGCCCCGGGCCCTCGGCATCGTCGTCTGATGCGTTGCTGGACAGGACGATCACGTTGGTGGCCAGCATCGAGCCATCTGAGGTGGACAGCACATTTACGCGCGTGCCTGCCGGAGCGGCCCGTGCCAACGCCGGGCTGGACAACGGGAGGTGCGTCACGACATACCCCGGCGGTTGTCCTTGGGCCAAGGCCGCGACGCTGACGTCAGCGTCGGTCAGCACATCACCGCTGCGGATCGGTGCGGCCAGTCGTTGACCGGCCCAGTCCTCGACGCTGCCAGAGGAGCCCTGGGGGGCCAATGCGGAAGGAACGGCGAGCACCTCAAGATCCGAGGACTGCAACACGTGACCGCTTCGAGCATCGATCTGCATCGTCACCACCTCCGTGTGTGGCCCTTCAGGGTCGGCCGAAGCGGCGGTCACTCCGAGCCAGACGGCGACCGCCACCAGCAGCGCCGCCAGCACACGTTGGACCTTGGCCCGACGCCAGAGGGCGCGACGATTCATCCGTGCGGGGCCGCGGCGGCGCGGGCCGTTCTTGGCTTTGGAATCCACCTGGCGAGCGTAGGCGTTCGCTGCGCCTGAGGGCCCGGGACGGGATCGTCCTGTGGACAATCACACCCCCGTGATGGGGGTGTGGACCAGGAGTTAGGCGGAGGCCTTCTTGGTCGGAGACGACGAAGAGCCGCTACCGCTGGCAGCAGGTGTCTTCTTGGACGAGTCGCCACCGGAGGACGAGTCACTGCTAGACGAAGACTCCTTGGCTGAGCCGGACTCGGCCTTCTTGCTCCCGGAGTCACCCGAGGAAGAGCCGGAAGACTCGGGGCTCGAATCCGAGGATCCATTCGAGCTGGACGACGAGCGACCACTGGAGCCGGTTCGAGAGTCGTTGCGATAGAAGCCCGATCCCTTGAAGACGACCCCCACGGCGGAGAAGACCTTGCGCAGGTTGCCCCCGCAGACGGGGCAGTCGGTCAACGAGTTATCGGAGAACGCCTGCTGGATGTCGAAACGGTGCTCACAATCCCGGCAGGCGTAGGAGTAGGTAGGCACGCAGGAGAGTGTATGTCGGCCAGCAGGTCGCCGGTGTGACATACCCTCGGATCGTGCCCCGACTGCTCCGACGCGTTCTCCTGCCTGCGCTGGCCGCCCTGGTCGTCGTGGCCGTCGCCGCTTCCGTACTCGGCGTCGGCCTCTCTCGCCGCTCCTTCCCGCAGACCGAGGGCCAGTTGACTATGGCTTCCCTCGACGGACGGGTCGACGTGCTGCGCGATGAGCAGGGGGTGGCGCACATTTATGCCGACACCTCGGCCGACCTGTTCCGCGGTCAGGGCTACGTCGCTGCGCAAGATCGCTTCTTCCAGATGGACCTGCGTCGGCACATCACCGCCGGTCGCCTCTCCGAGCTCGTGGGCTCAGGGGGAGTCGAGACCGACACCGTGATCCGCACGATGGGTTGGCGTCAGGTCGCCGAAGAAGAGTTGGGACTGCTCGAACCCGAGACCAGGCAATATCTGCAGGCCTACGCCGCCGGTGTGAACGACTACCTCGAAGACAAATCGCCCTCGCAGGTGTCGCTGGAGTACGTCGTGCTCGGCCAGAGCGTGCCCGACTATCAGATCGAGGCCTGGGACGAGTTGGACTCCCTGACGTGGCTCAAGGCCATGGCGTGGGACCTGCGTGGCAACTACACCGATGAGCTCACGCGCGCCCGCTTGGCCGGGCAGGTGCCGCTGGCTCAGTTGAACGACCTCTACCCGGATTACGACTTCGAGACCAACGCACCGATCCTGTCCAGCAACGAATGGCGCCCCCCCGCAGTGTCGGCACCGACCGAGGAAAGCCGTGGCGGCACCGACGGCACGCTCGACCCCGATGAGGTCGAGCCGACCCTGCCGGCTCCGCCCGGCACAGGGTTGACGACGCAAGACCTCGCCGCTGAGCCGGCATACGAGCAGACGCTGGAAGCCCTCGGTGCAGTGCCACCGCTGGTGGCGGCGGGCGAAGGGGTGGGCTCCAACTCCTGGGTGGTCTCCGGTGAGTTCACCGAGAGCGGCAAGCCGCTGCTGGCCAACGATCCCCACCTCGGCGTCACCCAACCAGGGGTCTGGTTGCAAGTCGGTTTGCATTGCCGTGAGGTGACCGCTGAGTGCCCGTTCGACGTTACGGGCTACACCTTCGCCGGATTCCCCGGGGTGATCATCGGGCATAATCAGAGCGTCGCCTGGGGTTTCACCAACCTGGACCCCGACGTGACCGACTTCTACCTCGAAGAGACCCAGGGCAACGACTATCGCCGGGGCACCGAGATGGTCCCCGTCGACACTCGCTCTGAGACGATCTCGGTGGCCGGCGGCAATGACGTCGAGATCCTTGTCCGCTCCACCGCGCACGGACCGATCCTGTCCGACGTGCTGACCGAGGTCGCGCAAGTCGGGGTGAATCCGCCCTTGTCCGGCATCGAGACCCGAGGGAGGTATGCGGTGTCGATGGCCTGGACGGGTCTGATCCCTTCGCAAACCGCCGACGCCGTCTTCGCGCTCAACACCGCCACCGACTGGGACTCCTTCCGCGCCGCCGCCAAGGTCTTCGCGGCCCCGGCCCAAAACATGGTCTACGCCGATGTCGAGGGCAACATCGGCTATCAGGCGCCGGGCATGGTGCCGATCCGCGAAAGTTCTACCTCGGGCGCAGTCCCGGGCTACTGGCCCTCGCCCGGTTGGGACGCGGCATACGACTGGAAGGGGTTTGTGCCGTTCGAGCAGATGCCCTTTGTGCTCAACCCCGAGGATGGGGTCATCGTGGCGGCCAACCAGGCCGTGGCGCAAAGCCGCAGACCGTTCCTGACCACTGAGTGGGATCAGGGTTATCGGGCCCAGCGGATTGCCGATCTGCTGGCTACCGCGATGGCAGAGGGGCCGATCGGGATCGACACGATGACGGACATCCAATACGACAGCTACAACTCCTTCGCCGACTTCTTGATCCCCTACTTGCTCGACGTGAGCATCGGCAACGATCCGTTCTACACCGAGCCCACGGCACTGCTGGAGACGTGGAACCGCGGAGCGCCTGCCGGTGACGGTGAGCAAGGCAGCGCTGCGATGTACTACTACGCCGTGTGGGCCAATCTGCTCAATCTCACGGTGGACGACGAGCTGCCGCTGGATCTGCAGGTCTCCGGCAACAGCCGATCCATGTCCGTGATCGCGAACCTGCTCGAAGACCCGGACAACCCCTGGTGGGATGACCAACGCACCGCCGGCATCGTGGAGTCTCGGGACACCATCCTGCGGCAGGCGATGATCGACGCGCGGCTGCAACTGACCGCAGACATCAGCAAGAACCCGAACGACTGGCAATGGGGCCGGCTGCACACCCTGACTGCGCGGCACCAAGTCCTCGGCGAGGACCCTGCACCTGGGATCGTGCAGTCGATCTTCAACCTCGGTCCGTTCCCCATGCCCGGCGGCTCGGCTCTGGTCAACGCCAACAACTGGGATGCCGGTGCCGATGAATTCGAGGTCACCGCCGCTCCGTCGATGCGGATGGTCGTGGACCTGGGCGATCTCGACAACTCGGTATGGGTCAACCAGGGCGGCAACTCCGGGCACGTGTTCCACCGCAACTACGGCGATCAGACTCAGGCGTGGATCGACGGCGAAACCTACTCCTGGCCCCACTCGGCGCAGGCGGTCGATGGCAACACGAAGTTCAGGCTGTCGCTCATCCCGGAGGAGTGACCGACTTCATTCCGCCCGGCGTGAGCACCGCATTCACGCGTATGTCGTGTGCATGCGTGGGCACGTCGCCTCGCATTTCACTGGCGTAGACCACGGCAATCACCGGTGCCTCTGGGGCCGCAGCGCCGGACTTCGAAGTCCGCGTCGTGCTCCGCAGAGCCGGGATCGCGCGGTCATAGTAGCCACCCCCTTGACCCAGCCGGGTGCCGTCGTCGCGGATCGCCAGAGCCGGGATGAAGGCGACATCGACCTCGCCCAAGATCTCTTCTCCCCACGTCGGGCCGGTGGTCTCATCGACAGCGGCACCCATCGGGTGTGATGAGACCTCGGGGTCGGCATCACGCCAGCGCAGCTCACCGTGCGGCAACGTGATCGGCACGAGGACCCGCAGGCCCTGGGCGCGCAAGGCCTCGACGAACTGGCCCGTAGGTGGCTCGTTCGCCATTGATTCGTATGCCGTCACGCACCGCACCGGTCCGTGGTCGCGGGTGTGCTGCGCGAGCCACTGCATACCCGCCCGAGTGATGGCTTGAGCGTCATCGTCGCGGGCCGAATCGCCACCGTCGCTGCGCTGCTGGCGACGAGCGGCGCGAATCTGCGTGCGCATGGCGACCTTGGCCGCGGCGACCGGATCTTCCTCAGGGGTTAAGGATGCTGTCGGTGGCATAGGCACAGTGTGTACTGCACGCGCTGTCGGGTCGCGAGCGGATTAGGCTATGGCCCCATGACCACCGCTGCGCCCATGCCTGTCCGCAAGGCCGTCATTCCCGTGGCGGGACTCGGGACCCGGTTCTTGCCGGCGACCAAGGCGGTGCCCAAAGAATTGCTGCCGGTCGTGGACACCCCGGCAATCGAATACATCGTGACCGAAGCCGCACGGGCCGGAGTCACCGATGTCGTGATGGTCACCGGTCGCGGCAAGGGAGCCATCGAGGACCACTTCGACCGGCATTTCGAGTTGGAGACGGCGCTGGAGCGCAAGGGCGACACGATGCGCGCCGCTCGGGTGGCTAAAAGCAGCGACTATGAGGTGCATTTTGTGCGTCAGGGGCAGCCTCGGGGGTTGGGTCACGCGGTGCTCTGCGCGAAGTCGCACGTCGGCAACGAGCCGTTTGTGGTGCTCCTGGGCGACGACATGATCGACGAGCGGGACCACCTCTTGGAGCAGATGATCGCCGTGCAGCAGGAGCGCGGGGGGTCGGTGGTTGCGCTGATGGAGGTACCGCCGGAGCACTCCGACCGCTATGGCTGTGCTGAGCTCGCGCCAGGCGAGGCCGACAGTGGCAGCGACGTCGTGACTGTGACTGGCCTGGTGGAGAAGCCGGACCCAGCCGAGGCTCCGTCGAATCTGGCCGTTATCGGTCGCTACGTATTGCACCCCCGCATCTTTGAGGCGCTGGAGTCTACGCAGCCGGGTCGCGGCGGCGAGATCCAGCTCACGGACGCGATGCTGACGTTGGCCACGGCCACCGGCGAGGGATCGGGCATGACCGGGGTGATCTTCCGGGGGCGACGCTACGACACCGGCGACCGGCTGGACTACATGAAGGCCATCGTGCAGTTGGGCAGTGAGCACCCCGAGTTAGGCGCAGACTTCAGCGCCTGGCTGCGCGAGTTCGTCTCGACCTCAGCACCGTCACAATGATCAGCGTCCGCGAGCACCGCGACGAGGTGTTGTCGCAGGTCCGGCGAAACCCAGAGGTCCAATTGCCGTTGGATCGGGCCGTGGGCCTGGTCACGACCCAGGACATCGTCAGCGCTGTGGACCTGCCGCGCTTCGACAACTCCGCGATGGACGGGTATGCCGTGGTGGCCAGTGAAGTCGCCGAGGCCAGCGCCGAGCGCCCACTGTCAATCAAGGTCAACGGCGATATCCCGGCTGGAGACACCGAGCAGCATGTGCACGTGGCCGGTCGAGCCTGGCGGATCATGACCGGGGCCCCGATGCCGGAAGGTGCCGACGCCATCGTGCCCGTGGAGGACACTGACGACCGGCCGCGCGAGACGCTCATCTTCAAGGCCCCGAAGGAGAACGCGCACATCCGTAGAGCCGGGGGTGACGTGCGCGCAGGCGACGTCATCGTCACCGCTGGCACCACCATCGGGCCGTCCGAGGTCGCCGCCATCGCCTCGGCGGGCGTGGCCCACGTCTTCGTGACCGCCCCGGTGCGCGTGGTTGTGTTCTCCACCGGCGATGAGTTGCGCAACCTGGACGAGCCGATCATGTCCGGCCAGATCGTCGACTCGAACGGACCAATGCTGGCTGCTGCGGTCCGTGAGGCCGGGTTTTATGCGGTGCATATCGGCCATCTGCCCGATGACGAGAAGACCATCGAGCGCGAGCTGCGCCATCACCTTTCGCACGCTGACGCGATCATCACCAGCGGCGGCGTGAGCAAGGGTGCCTACGACGCCGTCAAGGCCGTGCTCAAGGGCAAGGGGTCGATGGAGTTCCCCGAGGTCGCGATGCAGCCCGGCAAGCCCCAAGGGTTCGGGGTGATGGGCAAACGGCGCGTGCCGGTCTTCACCCTTCCGGGCAATCCAGTGAGCGCGTTGGTGAGCTTCGAGGTCTTCGTGCGACCCGCGCTCGCGCAGCGTGCCGGCCGCGAATACGTCACCGTGACGCATCAGGCGGTCGTGCTGAAGGGCTGGAAGAGCCCCGAGGGCAAGGAGCAATACGCCCGAGTGCGCGTCGAACGTGACAGCACCGGGGCGTATGCCGTCGCACCCGCCGGTGGAGCAGGGTCCCACTTGGTCGGCGGGTTGGCGCAGGCCGACGCCCTGGCCGTCGTCGACTCGGAGATCGGTGAAGTCACGGCAGGCAGCACGGTGCGAATCGTGCTGCTGCGCGATCGCAACGAACTGGACGCGCGGTTGGCCGCTGAGGCTGCTAGCGATGGCGGCGACAGCGATATGCAGCCAAGCGGGGGGCGCGGTCGACACCGCGGTCGCTGATGGATCTGAATCACCTGCGCGCCGACGGCACCGCTCACATGATCGACGTGAGCGGCAAAGAGGTCACGGCTCGGTCGGCCAGTGCTCGCGGACGCGTGTTGATGTCGGCTGCGGCGATCGATGCGCTGCGGGGCGGGACTGTGCCCAAAGGTGACGCGCTCGGCGTGGCCCGGCTGGCCGGTATACAGGCCGCGAAGCGCACCCCTGAGTTGGTGCCGCTGGCGCACCCGGTGGCCGTGCATGCCGTCGAGGTCGACCTGACGGTGCAGGACGACGCCGTCAATATTTCCGCCACCGTGCGCACCGCGGACCGCACCGGGGTCGAAATGGAGGCTTTGACGTGTGTGAGCGTGGCCGCGCTAGCACTCGTCGACATGATCAAGGCCGTCGACAAGCTATCGACGATTAGCGACATCCAGGTCACGGCCAAATCGGGGGGCCGCTCAGGTGACTGGGTCCGCGGGAGCTCCTGATGTGGACCTGGCCGCATGAGTTGCGCACCCGGCAACCGCAGGGGCCGCTGATCACGCTGCGTCCGCTGCGCCGAGGCGACCGATTGCACTGGCGCGACCTGCGCTCACGCAACGCGCGGTGGCTGCAACCGTGGGAGTCCACCCCGCCGACGGGCATCAACGCCTCACCAAGTTTTCGTCGGCTGCGGCGCAACTATGACCGGGATGCCGAGGAGGGCAAACTCGTCCCGTTCGTGATCGACGTCGAGGGCGTATTGGTGGGGCAGATGCACCTGTTCGATCTGCAATGGGGTCCGCGCTGCTCGGGGTCGGCCGGCTATTGGCTCGATGAGCGCGCCACTGGTCAGGGGATTGCCACGTGGGCGTTAGCGATGGCGTTGGACTACGGACTGAGCGACGTCGGGCTACACCGAATCGAGGTCAACATTCGTCCCGAAAACGCGCGCAGCCTGGCGGTGGCGCGGCGTCTTGCGTTGCCGGAAGAAGGATTGCGTCGGTCCCTGATGCACGTCGACGGAGCCTGGCGCGATCACCGTTGCTTCGCCGTGGTGGCCGAGGATGAGGCTGCTGGCTCGTTGCTCCGGCGTCTTCGCGCGTCCACATCAACCCCATAGGTCACTCCACTCACTTCGGCGACACACCGGGCGGCTCCCGGAATGGGCGATTTCAGCGCCTACCGTGGCGTTTGTGCCTCCAAGCAGTCTGATTTTCGCGGTCATCTTGGCTGTGTGGGCTGCCTATCTGATGCAGCACTGGGTCCGACGCCGCGATCACATCGCCACCGCAAGGTCCGTTGACCGCTTCTCAGAGGCGATGCGTGTGTTGGAACGGCGTCAACGTCGGCCCCACCTGGACCTCTCCGAACCCACTGCCCGGTCGTATGCCGTCTCGTTGACGCGCCCCGCAGCACCCGATGTTGTGGTCAAGCGGGCTCAGCCCTCCCCGGCGGTCTCGACCATGGCGGCATCTGGCGTGGCTGGAGGAGCCGCGCCATCGCGGAGCAGTCGGACCGTGGGAGACGCTAGCCGCGCTGTCGTACCGGCGTCGTCGGTCAACTCCGTGCGGACTCGCGGCATCTTGCTGCTCGTGGCTGCTGCCGTGATGTTGGTGGCGACTGCGCTGGGCATGATGGCCGTCTTGCCGTGGTGGACCGCGCCGATCGGCATCGGGGTGTTCGTCGTAGCGCTCTTTGCGGTGCGCCAGTCGGTACGTCGAGCCTCCCGTGCTGCGCGGCCGACACGTTCTTCGGCCTCCGTTGCTTCGGTGCGCCCGGGGTCTTCTCGCGCTCCCGCTGCCGTGACCTCCACCCGCTCTGCTCAAGTCGGACGCAGTGCCGCCGCTGCAGGCGGGGGAGCAGCGGCCGCGCTGGCGGCCACGATCCAGCACGAAGGCGAAGAGTTGGCCGCCGCCGCTCGGGTGGCCGTCAGCGAAGTCGTGCAGCCCAGCCGGGTCTCTCGCGGCGTCTACGACATCGATGCGCTCAAGCAGGTGAGTTCACACGTCCCGTCCGCCCAGGTGAACGACGTGCTTGTTGGCGAGGAAACCCCGATGGCGCCGGGCACCTGGCAGCCCGTTCCGGTGCCGCCGCCGACCTACACCCTGAAGGCCAAGGCTCACTCCCGGCCGGTGCTCAACGAGTTGCCTGCCGAGTTGCCACAAGACGGCCGGGCGCTGTCGTTGGACGAAGAATTCGAAGAGCTGCCGGTCGCGATCCGCGGTCTGGCCTGATCTGCATACCGAGTCGGTGCGGTCGAATCGGACCACGCGCCGGAGGGTGATAATCTTCGCAGTCGTGTGACCCATCCAGGGGCTGTGGCGCAGTTGGTAGCGCGTCTCGTTCGCAATGAGAAGGTCCGGGGTTCGATTCCCCGCAGCTCCACTACCACTGCTGAACAGGTGTGCCTCGGTTTCGCTGATCGGCACGAAGCGCCTTCTACTCGTAGGGGCCGAGGAAGCGCTCGCCGTTGTAGTGGATCATGTGGGTCGGTTGGTCGGCGCACCAGACTTCGGTCTCCCAAGCAACAGTGGCGACGTACTTTCGGAGGGTGGCCCGGTCGGGGAAGCACGAGACGTAGACAAGTCCTGCGGTCGACTCGGAGAAGAGTGTGGCCAATTCGTCATGACGCTTGGAGTCGACCGGTCCGTGCGAACTAGCTGCCTCCATGAGTATCAGCCAGTTGCGGCTCGGTAGGAAGACGACGAGATCTGGCATCTTTCCATGCTCATCAAGAGTGACGCCAAGACTTGAGAATCGGTCTCTCTCGAAGAAGGCCCACTTGTCGCTAGCGTCGCCAACGTAGAGCACTTCGCCGCCGGGGGTGTAGAGCGCGCAGAAATCCTCCACCATCGACTTCAGCAGCACATTTTGGCCTCCAGGTGACAGGGTGAACTCCGCGCCGTTGGGCAAGGTCAAAGGGATGCGGTCCATTGCACGAGCGGCATCGTATTTAGCCTTCAGTCCCGGGACGTCTTCGAGGTAGGTCTGCACCGCGACATCCCAGTCCGTCGTTCCATAGGTGCGTATCACGCTCAGTGCCTCAGGAGTGATCTGGTAGTTCGACTTTGGTGAGTTGACAGGCCGATCAGGCTGGTCCGGGTTCTTAACTAAGACGTGAGCTTCGGCAAACTGGTGGAGCGTGAAGCGCCGTACGGTCTCCCGAGAATTTGGTGCGTACTCCCGCTCGTAGTTGTCACGGATGAAGTCCATGATCGCCCTGGTTCCGAGCATTGGGTTCGCCGCCTCTTTCCACAGGGAGTCGACACCCAGGCCAAGTAGCGCGAGGAACACCAGCGCGCTGCGCTCATTGGTTCGCTCGCTGTCCATCCCAAGAACTTCCAGGACGGTACGTGCAACCTCGACCCGCTCGTATGCCTCGTCGTTCATGCCGCCACCTCGCCAACTAAAACATCGATTTCTGCCTGGTCGACTGGCGAGACGTGCATACCCAATTTGCGGAGGTCAGTCCTGGACGGAAAGCGCATCGTGCGCAGATCGGTCGCATTGACTTGGGTGTGTCCCGAGAACGCTCGGAAGAAGCGATCAACGAGGGACGAATTCAACCAGGTTGCGAGTCCTTGGGCGGTTTCTGGGTCGAGGCCCTCGGCAGCGATATGGAAGACATTGAGGTGGTTCTCGAAGGCAACGGGGCCGGGGTGGTCGAGTGGTGACCAGACCGACGCCACGATTCGACGTCGCTCTTCCTTGGCACTGAACCGCTTGACGAGGGTGTACCAGCCCTCGGGCAGCAAGAGTCTCTGGTCTTTAGGCTCACTAGGAGCGAAGAACTGTGCCTTCCTGAACTCTCGAGGCCAATCGAGTTTGCCTCCCCGAAGGTTGCCCGGGTAGATCAGTGGGAATGCGCCACCGGGGTCCTCCGCGTGTAAGGCAGTCCTCGAACGGAAGTCCACCACCCGACCTGTCGAGACTTGAATCCCGAGGTCTTCGAGCGCGCATGGAAGGGCCAGCATCACTTCGGCGATCGCCGTGTCTTCGACGTCGGACGCGATCCGGATAAAGCGCTGAGTATCACCGGGGTGGACGACTTCGCTGAAGGGAACCTGCCGACTGACCCGGTCATCCGCGTGACCGATGCTCATCGATAACGTGACTTCGTGCTGCTCACCGCTGCGCGTTCCAGAGAAGACGACGTTCTCCTGCAAGACTCCTGTGTCAGCGAACACCGTCGAACGCGATTCAAAGACATGCACGTGGTCTAGCGTGAGTCGGTCCAGGATATAACTTCGGAAGGCGCTGAAGTAGGGGCCGTTGAAGAATGAGCGTGGGGTGATAGCAACTAGTTGCGCACCCGGACGGAGAGCGGCTGTCGCGATTGCGAGGAATGCCGCGTAAAGGTTCGGAGCGTCTAAACCGGCACTCTTCATAGCCCGACGGTGGGGACTGGAAGTGCTCAGTTTGCCGTAGGGCGGGTTCTGGATCACTAAGTCGAAGCCCGAGGTCAGGGCGTCGAGGGTGCCGAGGCCAGTGCTCGCGAGGATGAAGTCGGCCTGAATGATCTCGGTGGTTATCCGGCCCCGCCCTGCCGCCTCGCACGCGGTCAGGGTGGCTCGCAGATGCGGCAATAGAGTCTTGTCACACTCGACAGCGACCACGTGGATTGAGAGTTGGGGGCACTCGCTGAGCGCCCGTTGCACGAGTGCCGCGGCGAGGACCCCAGAACCGGCGCCCGGGTCCAACACCCGAAGCAGCCCAGTCGTGGGCAGCCGTGGGAACGATGCTATGAGTGCCGCCGCACGCGAAGGTGTCAGGAACTGGCCAAGGCTGTTTTGCGTGTCCTGTTCGAGGTCCCCAAGTGCTCTAACGCGCGCCGTCTCGGCGAGGTCGAGAAGCTCAAATGTCGTCACGGGAGCAGACTATCTGCGGCCACCGACAGAGGGGAGCAGCAAACCTCAGTTTCTCGTGACCGTCAAGAGAACCGTTGGCGAGTCAACGGGCGGCTGGGCTCCCTCGCCGTTTGAGAACAAGGTGCACTGCGGTCTGACTGAAACCGACTTTGTCTGCGATGGCCTGTTGCGGGAGGCCCGACGCGTAAAGCCTGGTTATTGTGTCTCGTTGTTCAGCGGTGGTTCGCGGCACCTGCCGTGGCAGACCAGCATCAGCCGCGGTGATGTTGACCGACTGGCGGCTCATACCAAAGCGCTTCGCGATTGCAGAAGCGCTTTCCCCACTGCGGTATGCGGCTATGACGGCATCAACACCAGCTAGCCTCGATCTTTCATGGGGGTCCGATCGAGCGTGGTGACGGCGTCACGGTGACTGCCGGGGGTTGATTGTGGCAGGTGGGTAGGACAAGCCTCCGGATGTCGCTCCCGGGTGGGCGTCGCGTTCCACGTCGCGAGGGGTCAGTGCACTGGTCGGGACAGGGACACTCCGGTCAGGGAGGCGCGAGGGCGATCAGCCGGGTCCACCCGGTGCAGGCGAGGCCGGCGAACGGGGCTGCGTTCTTGAGGTGCAGCTTGATCCGCCGGCCGGTGCGGGCCAGGGTGGCCGGGATCGTCAGCAGCCGGTGGCGTAGCCGTTTGGGTTCCCACCGTCTGGCGGGGTGGTCGTGCAGGGCCAGTGTTTGCATCCACGCGAGGAGGTCTCCGGCGAGCATGACGATGGCGCACCAGATGCGGTTGGCGTCGAAGCCTTGCAGCGGCAGGTTGGCCAGGCCGGTGTCCTTGGCGATCCGGATCCGGTCCTCACACCTGGCGCGGCGCCGGTGGCGCAGTTCCAGGTCGGCCAACTGCCCGCGGGGGGTGTTGGTCGCGAACGCGGTGACCCGTTTGCCGTCGGTGTCGGTGAACCTCAGCTGGGCGCCGGGGTGGGGGGTTTCCTTGCGGGCGATGACTCGCATCCCCGGCGGCCAGGACGTCAGGTCCAGCAGGTCGCTCAGCTCGGCCACGTACGCCCCCTCCCGGACCTGCCCGTCCGCGTCATAGGCTGGTGTCCACACCTGCTCGGGTATCTGTTTGAGCAGGTCAGGGGTGTGGAACGGCAGCGTGAATCCCACGCTGTACTGCACCCGGCGGTCGGTCAGCCACCGGGTGAAGTCTTTGGTGCCGCCGGCCCCGTCCGCACGGACCAACACCTTCTTGCCCGGCCGGGACGGGTTGATCCCGGGCAGCTGCTTGAACGCCTCCCTGGTCACCCCGATGTGGTCCGCCGCCGTGTTCGACCCGGCCCGCCCGGGTCGCAGCCGCAGCGCCAGGGGCTCCCCGGTGCCCTCGGGTCCGTGGTCAACGAACGCGCACAACGGGTGGAACCCGTACCCCTTCTTGAACGTGGGCTCGGCGGACTCCTTGTCTGAGTGCCCGGGTGATCAAGGTGGCGTCCAGGTCCACCACGATCGGGTCACCCGGGCACGCCCCGTGACCGGGTGAACGTTCCCCGGCCAGGTCCCACGCCACCCCCCGCGCGGCAGCTCGTGCTGTGGCGATCGCCCTCAGGGCTTTGTCCGCGTCTTCGGCCAGGGTGGCGATCGTCCGGGAGATCGTGGCCTCGGACCCCACCAGCCCGTACAAGCCGGGTTCGGCGCGCAACAACGCGGCATCGCACAACGCGTCCCCACCCAGCACCAACGACAGGGCCAGGTCGGTGAGCACCTTGGCCGGGTCGTGCACGGCCAAGGGTTTGCGCCACGGGGCCAGTTGCTCGGACAGGGCAGCGGGCAGGCCGGTGGCCTCCGTGGTGTGGGTCAGCAGGACACCGCCGGCGTGTGCGACCGCGCCCACGGCGGCCGTGTCGACCTGAACAACCGGATAGCGGCGGGTAGACTTCTTCACCTGGAAGGTGCTCCTCGATCTGTTGCGAATGTGGCCTAGACATCCACTATTCTCGCAGGTCAGGGGCACTTTTCAGGTCAACGGCACACCCCTTAAGCCGCCACCCGATGAAATCTCGAGGCTAGTCCCAGGCGCTGACTGAGCTGATGAACCGTGGGAGTGCTGTCAGTTGTTTCTTCGGCCGCCCGCCTGGAGCCCTTCGCCTTCAACGCTCGACGGATCACCGGCCCCTGGAAACGATGGTTTGAGCACTGGGCGACCAAGTCCACCACAAGAACTGAGTTCGAACCAGCGACAGGGTCATCGTCGAGGTTGCCCCGCTGAGCGAACAGACAACCTCGACGCACCGGCTTTGGTGGCCGACTACTGGCATCTCGGGCCCCTCATACTGACAGCCTCAGTCGCCAGAAGCAGTCAGAGTGCCTCGCTAGAGCGACGCGCTGGATTCGGCCACAGCGAATGCAGCCCTAGGGAAGACTGCCGACAGATGACGGCACCACACAACGTAGCCCTGGGTCCCTGTCCAACCCAACAGCAGCGCAACCCCTGGCTCCCTAGCCGAGTAGTCGGCCACGTCCTCTCGGTCGTGGCGCTATCCGGCGCGAACCGTGGTCACCAAGCCTCCGGTCACCGCTGCCACTTGGCTCGGCACATCCGCTTTGAGCCACCCCGACAAGCCCGTCGGGAGCGTGGAAACAATGACTTCGTCAAAGGACTGGTCGCGCAGCACGTCCTTCACTGCGGTTTTCGGATCCGGATCGCCGACCTCGCCATCAGCCGTCGCGCCCAGACCCTTGAGTTTGGTCAGCATG
>CAWDNY010000006.1:0-222922 GCA_963803695.1 uncultured Actinomycetota bacterium | reverse complement strand
CGGCGCAGACGCTGCTCTGCGATGGCGTGCGCGTGGTCCGACCCTGACGAACTCATGTCGAACCCACCGCCGTACTCCGTGCGTTGATCTTGCATCGCCGTTGCTGGAACGACGACGTGGAAGTGACTCTCACCCCCATCGATACGCTGCTGAACCTCAACCTCGAGTTCTTCTCCGCCCAAGGTCTGATTCGCCACGATCAGGTACTTTTTCATGGTGACTACCTCCTTGCGTATACCACAATTATGACGCGATTTCGACGGCGGGGCAACATTTAGTCTGAAACGCCGGGGGGAATTTGCGGGCGGTGAGCTCGGACCCGCAAGAGTGGGGTGAGGGGGTCGTTGCGTGGACTGGCACCGCATACGGTCATCTGATGGACACCACCGCCTTGGTCAGGGAACTGCTCTCAGCGCGCACCTGGATCGCCTTCGACGTTGATGACAATGGCCGTGTGTTGGCCGGTCACGACGAGATTGGCTCGCTCCAGCTCGTCGAGATCGAGCCGGACCGCACGTGGACAGCGTTGACCGATCTGCCGAGCCGGTGCTCGGGGCGCTACATCCCAGGTCAGCGCGCCATCGTCGTCCAGCACGACCAGGGAGGGGACGAAAAGGTGCAGCTATCGCGCCTCGACCTCGATCCGCTGCCCAGCGCACCCGTGGGGCTCGATGGCTTGACCGCCCTGATCCACGATTCCGCGCACATGCACGACCTTCGTGACGTCACGGCTGAGATGCTGCTCTACTCCACGAACCGCCGCAACGATGTCGACATGGATGTCGTGGCCCATGACCTGGCGACCGGCGATGAGCGAGTGATGCACGACAGCGGCGGGTATGTCGTAGGGGCCGCTCTGGACCATGCCGGCCTCGACATCGTGGTGCTGCGGCTCAGTCTCCGACCAAATTCGACGGTGCTCGATCTCGTTGCGTCTGGACACTCAGTCTCGCTGACTGACCCCGACGAGCTCGCGCTGCACGAGCTGCCGAGTTGGTCAGCCGACGACCAAGCGCTCATCCTGGCCAGCAACCACGAGCGAGAGTTCTCGGCCGTGCACAGCCTCAGCCGCGACGGCACATGGGAGGTGTTGGTCGCCGACGACAAGCACGACCTGAGCTGCTGGGTCAGTCCGGACGGCTCAGCCATGGTGGTCGGCACCCTCACCGACGGCGCGTGGGCGCTGAGCATCCACGACGCGGACGGGAGCCACCGCGCCGCCGTCGACCTGCCCGAGCTGGCGGCGCTGTCGATCGTGTGGTCACCGGACTCCAGCCGGATCGCGGTGTCTGGCACCAGCCCGACCGAGCCGGGAGCCATCCACCTCATCGACGCGGAAACCGGCACCGCTGACCTATTGGTCTCCGCCGCCGACGGTCTCGACGCTGAGATGCGCGAGCAACTGGTCGAGCCGAGCACGCACCGCATACCGGCTCGGGACGGTGAGCAGATCCCCTGCTTCAGGTATGCCGGCTCGCCAGCGGGCAACGCTGAGGGGGCGAGCGTGGTGCTGATCCACGGTGGGCCGGAAGGTGCGTCTTCGCGCAACTGGCTCCCGGTGGTGCAAGCCCTGGCCGCGTCAGGATTGACGGTCCTGGTGCCCAATGTGCGCGGATCGACGGGCTACGGAAAGCGGTGGTATTCCCTCGACGATGTCGAGCTGAGGCTGGAGTCGGTGGCTGACCTGGCCGATCTGCATACCTGGCTGTCGACCCAGGGCCTGGATCCAACCCGCTCTGCGCTGTGGGGTGGGTCCTACGGCGGATACATGGTGTTGGCGGGAGTCTCTATGCAGCCAGACCTCTGGGCGGCCGGCGTCGACATCGTCGGGATGAGCTCGCTGGTGACCTTCATGGAGAACACCTCGCCGTATCGGCGGGCCTACCGCGAGCGCGAATACGGATCGCTGGAGCATCACCGCGAGCTTCTGGAGCGGGCCTCGCCGATCACGTATCTGGGCCAGATTAAGGCTCCGCTCTTCGTCATCCATGGGGCCAACGACCCGCGCGTGCCCCTGACCGAAGCCCATCAGATAGCCGAGGCACTCGCGGCCAAAGGCGTGCCCTGTGAACTGCGGGTCTACGACGATGAAGGCCACGGGCTGGCCAAGAGAGCCAATAAGATCGACGCCTATCCCGCAGCGATCGCGTTTTTGCACCAACACCTGCCCTAGCGCCCGATTCCCCGGGCGCCCAGACATGCAAAAGTGCCTCGCGCCGCGCAAAGTGCCTGGTCGCGCAGAGTTATGCATGTTTGAGTGCCCGGGGTGGTGCGGGAAGTTGAGGTGGAGGTGAGGAGATGGGGGGCGAGGAGGTAGGAGGCGGAGATGGTGAGCGCGGGGCTGGGAACCCATCGGTTTGAGTAGGCTTCTGACCAGCATCCACCGTTTGAAGGAGACCTTGGTATGCCGGTGAACTTGCGCGGCCGCAGTCTGTTGTCTTTGCGCCACCACAGTCCCGCCGAGATCCACTACCTGGTGGACCTCGCCCGCGAGCTCAAGCGCGCGAAGTATGCCGGCACCGAGCAGCCACTGCTGACCAACAAGTCGATCGCGCTGATCTTTGAGAAGACCTCGACCCGCACCCGCTGCGCCTTCGAAGTCGCGGCCGTCGACCAAGGGGCCAGCACGACATACCTCGATCCGGTCTCCACCCAGATCGGGCACAAAGAGTCGATCGCGGACACCGCACGCGTGTTGGGCAGGATGTACGACGCCATCCAATACCGCGGCTCATCGCAGGACCTGGTGCACACCCTCTCTTCGTATGCCGGGGTGCCGGTCTACAACGGACTCACCGACGACTGGCACCCCACCCAGATGCTCGCGGACGTGCTGACGATGACCGAGCACACCGCCAAGCCGCTGACCGACGTCGCCTACGCCTACCTCGGGGACGCCCGCAACAACACGGGTAACTCGTTGTTGCTGATCGGGGCCAAGCTCGGGATGGATGTGCGGATCGCGGCACCGACCACCCCACAACTGCAGCCCACCAACGACCTGATCGCGCAGTGCCGCGATATCGCAGCCGAGACCGGCGCCCGGATCACCATCACCGACGACCCGCGCGAGGCGGTCGCGGGGGTCGACTTCGTGCATACCGACATTTGGGTGTCGATGGGAGAGCCGGTCGAGGCGTGGGGTGAGCGGATCGATGCGCTGCTGCCCTATCAAGTCAACGCGGAGTTGATGGCGACCACGGGCAATCCCAAGGCTCGATTCATGCACTGTCTACCGGCTTTTCACAACACCGAGACCACGCTGGGCCATAGCCTCGCGCGGCAATACCCGCACCTCGTCGGTGGCCTCGAGGTCACCGACGAGGTCTTCGAGTCCGCGGCCAGCATCGTCTTCGACCAGGCCGAGAACCGGCTGCACACCATCAAGGCGCTGATGGTGGCCACGCTGGCCTAGCCCGGTGGCAGCGCCTTCCAGAGTTTGCGCCGCGCACTGCGATGATGTGCCGGTGAGTGTCACCACTGCCCAGCCCGCCTCGGTCACCCTGCGCGATCCCGCCTATCTGGTGGCCCCCAACGCCCTGCGCTACTGGGTGGCGGGGGAGTTGGTCACCGGCGTCATCTGGTGGGTGGTGCTCTTCGCGCTCTATAGCCTGGCAATTCCCGACTCGTGGAAGGTCTGGGCCGGGCCGGTAGCGGTCTTTTTCGCGGTAGTGAGCGTCGCGCAGGTGTCAGTGGTGCCGGTGTGGCGCTACCGCGTGCACCGCTGGGAGGTCACCTCCACGGCCATCTACACGCGGTCCGGATGGCTCGTCCGGGAGCAGCGCATCGCACCGCTCTCTCGCGTGCAGACCGTCGATTCGCAGCGCGGACCCGTCATGCGTCTCTTCGGGCTGGCCTCGATCACGGTCACCACCGCCTCGGCGGCCGGTCCGATCACCATCGAATGCCTCGACTCCGAGGTGGCTGAGCGGGTCGTCGCGGAACTCACGGAGATCACCAGCCGCACCGAGGGCGACGCCACGTGAGCGACCAGCACCCAGACGCGGGACCGCCGCGAGGGCCGGCATACGACCTGCCGCCGCCCCCCGTGTCGGCCATCGACGACTGGCAACGCCTCAGCCCTCGGGTGATCGTGCTGTATCCGATCATGAGCGCAGGCCAGTTGCTCATTCCGTTCGTCATCGTGTTCTTCGGCTTCGGGCGCGGCGATGGCAACGGGTTCATGAGCAACCCTGCCTTTCTAGTCGGGGGTGCCGTCCTTGCGGCCATGGTGGGTATCGTGCCGTGGTTCACCACGAGGTATCGGATCACCCAGACCCAGCTGCAGGTGCGCCGCGGGATCGTGAACCGCAAGGTGCTCACGGCCCCCCTGGACCGCGTGCGCAGCGTCGACCTGGAAGCCGGGCCCATTCACCGCGTCCTGGGACTGTCCAAGGTGTCGATCGGCACCGGCGTGGACTCCAGTCGCATCGACCTCAACGCCTTGTCGGTGTCCCAAGCCGGTGAGCTTCAGGACTATCTGCTGGCCCGCAAGCAAGCCGTGGCCGCGCCGTCCGGTCCCGCGACCGAGCAACTCTCGTCGAGCGCCTCGGACGCCGCCGACCCCACTGCGTCAGGTATGCCGTCTGCTGGCTCCGCGGGGCAACGCCCGGCGGTCGAGTTGGCCCGGATCAACTGGTCGTGGCTGAAGTACGCGCCGTTCAGTCTGGCCAGCCTGGTGGTGGTCGCGGGTGTGTTCGGCTTCGGCTCGCAACTGATCGGTGATATCCCCTTCGAAGAGCAGTTCTCTTCCGCACAGGGCGCCTGGGACTGGGTGCTCGGCCAAGCGCTCGTCATCTTGATCATCCTGGTGGGGATCATCGTGATCCTCGGGTGGCTGCTGCTGTCCACGCTGACCTACGTCATCTCGTGGTGGAATCTGAAACTGACCCGTCAAGGGGAGGGGACGCTGCGTCTGGTCCGCGGACTGATCACCACGAATTCGACCACCGTGGAGGAGTCGAAGATCCGGGGAGTCGCGATGACCGAGCCAGCGCTGTTGCGACTCGTCAAGGGCGCTGAGTTGGTGACCCTGTCGACCGGAGTTGGCGACGGCGGGCAGACGAAGGTGCTGCCACCCTGCCCTCGCAGCGTCGCCGTGCGGGTGGGCCACGACATCCTGGAAGAAGACGGGCCGCTGACCGACGCGCTCCACTCGCACGGACCGTATGCCCGTCGCCGCTGCTACATCCGCAATCTGCGGACCACGCTGTTCTTCACGGCCGCCGCGGGAGTGGCGGTGTATTTCGCCGAGATGCCGACGTGGTTGCCGGTGGCGGTGTTCGTCGGATTCGGCGCACTCGCCGCAGGCTTCGCCGAGGCTGCATACCGCAACCTCGGGCACGGCTTGACGTCGCAGCACTTGATGAGTGGTCACGGGACCCTGGGGCGCAAACGAGAGGTCTTGGAGCGCGCCGGGGTGATCGGGTGGGTGATTCGGCAGTCCTACTTCCAGCGCCGCGTCGGTCTGGCCACACTCGTCGCTACGACGGCCGCAGGTGGGGAATCGGTCCGCATCTTCGACATACCCATGGATCAGGCGGTGGCGATGGCTAACGAAGCCACGCCGGAGCCGTTCGCGCAGTTCGTCTGAGGCCACGACCAGGGGCTAGGTCCAGAAGTCGAACCACATGCGCCACTGCCATTCGTCTCGCGGGATGACCTGCGCGGTGTAGACGGGGTAGTACCAGATGAACAGGCAGACGGCGGCCACGGTGTAGCTGATCACCGCGATCGCCCCCCAGCGGCGGCGCTCCGGTGACGCGCGCTCACCACCCAGCACCAGGGCCATACAGGTGATCACGATCAGCACCAACCACGGCACGAAGGCGACGGCATAGAACGAATAGACCGTGCGCGTTTGGTAGAGGAACCACGGCAGCCATCCAGCCACCAGGCCGGTCAGCGCGGCCCCGGCTCGCCAGTCGCGACCGAACAGCCACACGAACACCACGACCACCAGGCCCGCGGTGGCTCCCCACCACAAGAACACGTTGCCCAGTGAGGCGATGTAGCTGACGCATTCGTCGGCGGTGCAGCCGGCCTCACCGCGCTTGGGCCACTCCGAGAAGAACAGCGTTGGCCGCCCTTGCACCAGCCACGACCACGGGTTCGAAGACCACGCGTGCTCGTTGGCCAAGCCGATGTGGAAGGCCATGATCTCTTGGTGGTAGTCCCACAGCGATCGCAGCGGGTCGGGCACATAGGTCCCGAGACCGGACGCCGGGTGTGCCGCCGCCCAGTTGCGCTTATAGCCGCCATCGGTCAGAAACCAACCAGCCCAGGTGGCCAGATAGGTCACCAACGCCGTGGGCACCAGCGCAACAAAAGCAGGTATGCCGTCGCGGAAGATCCCCGCGGAGAACCAGCGTCGGACACCTACGGCGCGCCGCGCCCCGATGTCCCACAGCACCATCATCAGGCCGAACGTGGCCAGGAAGAACAGTCCCGACCACTTGGTGCCGATCGCCAGCCCCAGACTGACGCCGGCGGCCACCCGCCACCAGCGCACCCCCAGTTTTGGTCCCCAACGCATGACGGCGCGCGCCTGATCCGACAGGTCGGCGACACGGTCGGCCAGCATGGCTCGCCCGGCAACCCGGTCACGGATCAGCGCCCAAAAGGCGACGAGCACCCAAAACATCACGAAGATGTCCAGCAGTCCGGTGCGTGAATGCACGAAGTGGTGCCCGTCGGCGGCGAGCAGCGTCGACGCCACGGTGGCCAGCAGGGCGCTGTGCCACATGTGCCAGACGATCCGCCCGATGAGCAAGATCGAGATGGTGCCGACCACGGCGGCCGCAAACCGCCACCCAAACGATGAGTCGACGCCAAACAGCCACTCACCGACCCCGAGCATCCACTTGCCCAAGGGCGGATGGACGACGAGGTCGGGGCTATCCGCGAAGACGTCCGCGTTGCCCGCAGTGAACAGTGCATCCGGCTCATCGAGACCGGCCTTGATGTTGCGTTCGTAGCCGAACTGCATCAGCGACCAGGCCTGCTTGACGTAGTACGTCTCGTCGAAGACCAGTTGTTGGGGGTGTCCGAGGCGGAAGAACCGGACGGCACCCCCGATGAGCATCACGAAAAGAGGCCCCCACCAGGCCCACCGAGCCTGCCGCATACTTACAGGTGGCCCGAGCAGTTGCTGGCGGAGGGTATGCCGACGGGAGGGGGGACGCACGCCCAGATGTGGCGCTGCCTCGTCGATCACGTCGATCACGTCGCTCATCGTAGAGAACCACTCTGCCCAACGCCTGAGCGTGGCTGTACCATCGATAAGTGGCCACCTCAACCGTAACCAGCGGTGCTCCCACGAAGACCAGCAGTATTCTGTTGAAGTCCCTGATGGCAATCACCGGGCTGGTGTTCGTCGGATTCATCCTCGCGCATATGTATGGCAACTTGATGATCTTTGCTGGTGAGGAGGCGTTCGACCAATACGCCGAGCACTTGCGGACAATCGGCACCCCGGTGTTCCCGGAGAAGGGCGTGCTCTGGATTGCGCGGATTGTGCTCATCTTGTCCCTGGTCGGGCACGCTTACGCCGCCTTCGCGCTCTGGTCGCGGGCCGGCAGCGCCCGCAAGACGAGGTATGCCGTGGTGTCCAATGCGGTGCGGACCGTCTGGGTCTCGCGTGCGATGCGCTGGGGTGGGGTGGCGTTGCTGCTCTTCTTGGTCTTCCACATCCTGCACTTCACCACCAACACGATCCAGGTCAACGGCGACTTCGCCACTCCGGCCGGCCGGTTGGTGTCCAGTTTTGAGCTGTGGTGGGTCGTGCTGATCTACGTCCTGGCCGTGCTGGCGCTGGGCATGCACCTGCTTCACGGGGTGTGGGCAGCAGGTATGACGTTGGGCCTGAACACCAGCCTCGCTGCAGCCGAGCGTCTGCGGATTGCTGCCGTGGCTGTGGCCGTAGTGGTCGTCGTCGGCTTCTTGCTGCCGCCGCTGTCGATTCTGTTCGGCCTCATTCCCTGATGCCGGACCCAGGGATTTCGCACACTGTGACCACTGCATACCTGGGGACCACCAACTCATCACTGCACGCAGGAGGATCCGATGACGGACACACTCGACACGCTGACGGAGACCGAGGCGCCGAGCACTGACAGTCACGCCGACTTCTACCGCGATGGCGATCCGCTGCTCGACGGTGCCGCGCCGCACGGGCCTATCGGCGAGCGGTGGTCTCAGCGCAAGTTCGAGGCCAAACTGGTCAACCCGGCCAATCGCCGCAAGCTGAGCGTCATCATCGTGGGGACCGGCCTGGCTGGCGCTTCCGCCGGGGCCACGCTTGGCGAGGCGGGATACCACGTCAAGAGCTTCTGCTATCAGGACAGCCCGCGCCGGGCACACTCGATCGCCGCTCAGGGTGGCATCAACGCCGCTAAGAACTACAAGGGCGACGGCGACTCCACCTACCGGTTGTTCTACGACACGGTCAAGGGCGGGGACTACCGCTCGCGCGAATCCAACGTCTATCGCTTGGCCGAGGTCAGCGCTGACATCATCGACCAGTGCGTGGCCCAGGGGGTGCCGTTTGCTCGCGAATACGGCGGCATGTTGGACAACCGGTCGTTCGGTGGTGTGCAAGTTTCGCGGACGTTCTACGCGCGCGGGCAGACCGGCCAGCAGCTGCTGATCGGTGCCTACCAGGCGTTGGAGCGCCAGATCGCGGCTGGCTCGGTGGAGATGTACAGCCGCCACGAGATGCTCGAACTGATCGTCGTCGAAGGGGTGGCCCGCGGCATCATCGCCCGCAACATGGTCACCGGCGAGATCGAGACACACCTGGCGGACACTGTCGTTTTGGCCACCGGCGGCTACGGCAACGTCTTCTATCTGTCGACGAACGCCATGGGCTGCAACGTGACGGCTACCTGGCGGGCCCATCGCAAGGGCGCGTACTTCGCGAACCCTTGCTACACGCAGATCCACCCGACCTGCATACCCGTGTCGGGTGAATATCAGTCGAAGCTCACCCTCATGAGCGAGTCGTTGCGCAACGACGGCCGGATCTGGGTGCCCAAGAATGCGGACGACTGCGACAAGGCTGCCGTCGACATCGCCGAGGACGATCGCGACTACTACTTGGAGCGGATCTATCCGGCCTTCGGCAACCTGGTGCCTCGCGATATCGCGTCCCGGGCGGCAAAGAACGTCTGTGACGAAGGCCGTGGTGTGGGTGGCGGTGGTTTGGGGGTGTATCTCGACTTCTCCGACGCCATCGAGCGCCTGGGCCAGTCGGCCGTGGAGTCGAAGTACGGCAACTTGTTCGACATGTACAAGCAGATCACGGGGGAGAACCCCTACGAGACGCCGATGCGGATCTATCCCGCCGTGCACTACACAATGGGCGGACTATGGGTCGACTACGACTTGCAGTCCAACATCCCCGGACTGTTCGTGGCGGGCGAGGCGAACTTCTCTGACCACGGTGCCAACCGGCTCGGTGCGTCCGCGCTGATGCAAGGTCTGGCCGATGGCTACTTCGTCCTCCCCAACACGATCCGCAATTACCTGGCCGATGGGCCCTATAAGAAGATTGAACTCGATGATCCGGCAGTGGTGGAGGCCGAGCAGGCCGTTCGGGCGCGTATCGACCACTTCCTGACCCTCAAGGGCACCAAGACGGTCGACACTTATCACAAGGCCCTCGGCAAGATCATGTGGGACAAGTGCGGGATGGAGCGCACCGAAGAGGGGCTGACCGAGGCCATCGCCGAAATCCGCGAAT
This sequence comes from uncultured Actinomycetota bacterium, assembly GCA_963803695.1. GTDB lineage: Bacteria > Actinomycetota > Actinomycetes > Actinomycetales > Dermatophilaceae > Ornithinicoccus. Next base: position 213,180 of record CAWDNY010000006.1, on the reverse strand, counting down.
TGCGCGAGGACTTCTGGCAAAACGTCCGCGTCCTCGGCGCGGCCGACACCCTCAATCAGTCGCTGGAGAAGGCAGGCCGGGTGGCAGACTTCCTGGAGTTGGGCGAGTTGATGTGTGTCGATGCCCTGCACCGCAACGAATCGTGTGGCGGTCACTTCCGGGCGGAGTCACAGTCCGAAGATGGTGAGGCTGTGCGTAAGGACGATGAGTTCGCGTATGTCGCGGCCTGGGAGAGCGCGGGAGATGGCCCCCACGTGCTGCACAAAGAGAACCTCGAGTACGAATTCGTCGAGATGAAGCAACGGAGTTATAAGTGAAGATCAGTCTGAAGATCTGGCGTCAGGACCGGCCCGAGGACAAGGGCGGGTTGACCGACTACATGCTTGACGACGTCTCGGAGGACATGTCGTTCCTGGAGATGCTCGATGTGCTCAACGAGCAACTGATCAACGACGCCGAAGAGCCCGTGGCCTTCGACCACGACTGCCGCGAAGGCATTTGCGGCTCGTGCGGTGTGGTCATCAACGGCGAAGCCCACGGCCCCGAGCGGACCACGACCTGCCAGTTGCACATGCGCTCGTTCAACGACGGCGACCAGATCGTGATCGAGCCGTGGCGCTCCGAGGGGTTCCCGGTGGTCAAGGACCTGGTGGTCGATCGCAGCGCCTTTGACCGCATCGTCCAGGCGGGCGGATTCATCTCGGCCAACACGGGTGCCGCTCCTGATGCCCACGCCACTCTGGTGCCTAAGAACGATGCCGACCGCGCCTTCATGGGAGCCGAGTGCATTGGTTGTGGCGCGTGCGTTGCCGCGTGCCCCAACGCCTCGGGCATGTTGTTCATGGGTGCCAAGATCACCCACCTCGGCAGCCTGCCGCAGGGCCAGCCGGAGCGTGATGCCCGGGTGGTAGCGATGACCGAGCAGCACGACGCCGAGGGCTTCGGCGGGTGCACCAACATCGGTGCCTGCTCGACCGCGTGCCCCAAGGGCATCCCGCTCAACGTGATCTCACAGATGAACCGCGACCGCCAACGAGCGGCATTGCGCTCCAACGATTGATAGATCAGACCTGCGCTGCCTCAATCGCTTAGTAGGTGAAACCGCCCGCGTCGGTGACCGGCTCCCAGGTCAGGTCCGCACGCCCTGTCCCGCGACACGCCCGGGCTCGACCGGCCAGAGCGTGCACGTGCTCGCCTGGGCCGGTGTGGGTGGGCGTGTCGTCGGCACTTAAGCGCCGAGGGCCGAACGCGGGGCGGCTCCTGTGAGGCATGAGGGGTCAGGCGTGTGCTGCCTCAGCCCCACTGGAGTTGACGACTCGGCGTCCACGCAAGACCAGCCAGCCGATGCCCGCCTGGATCACGGCCGGGACCAGAAGACCCAGCCAAAAGATGAACTCCTGGATGGGGCCCTCGGGGTCCAGTGCGTTCATCGCGTCCAAGGCCGAGGTCATCAAGAACGACAGCGGAGCGGACAACACCAAGAGGTACAACCCGGCAAAAGAGGCACCGATGTTCTCCACGAAGTAGGCGTCGAACAAGGCATACAGCCACGCGGCCAGGATGACTGCGAGATAGATGCCACAGATGATCGCGGCCAGACGTCCGCGGGTGTAGTTCTTGGGCCGCAGCTGGCCGAGCAGACCTGGGGTGTTCATGGCGTCGCCTCTCCAGCGGTGGTCATCTGATGCTCTTGTGGGTTGAGAAGCCGGTGCCCTCGCAAGACGATGAGCGGCAGTCCCATGAACGAGGCATCCGGGTGCTCGGTGAAGTACGCGTCATCCACCCCGTAGCCCCAGGCCACTGAGCTCATCCGGCCACCGCCGGGAGCACAAAGATGAGCGCGATCGAGGCAATGGCACCGAAGATCAGGCCGAACCCGGAGTCACGACTGGTCGGGTGGTTCAGGCGCAGCGATCCCCACGCCGCGATGCCAAGCGGGAGACCGGTGGAGATCGTCATCAACAGCCCCATTCGAATCTCCTCGCGCTGCATCGATGCCACGCTGTATCCAGCGCTTGTGACGTCCGAACCCAAGACGAGAGTCACCCCGATTTCGAGGCAGAAGATCGTCATCAAGACGGCGGTGGCGATCAGGGACCGCAACAGGTAGCGAGGATGATCGATGATCGCGATGTCGTGACAGGGGCGCGCGGCGGTGGTGTCGAGACTGGCCGCGGCCACCGGTCGCGTCACTCGCTGACGCAGCCCCAGCACGGCGATCGATGGCAGTTCCTTACGTGATGACCCTTCATCGCACCACGTCTGGGACATCTCGTCGCCATAGTCTTCTCGCCACGTGCGTGGCCAGCACGCCAACACCAGGCGCGGCAAGTCCTGCTCGAGTTCATCCTGATCCGTCAGGTTGCCCGCCGCGGACGGGGCTCTCACGCCTCCGCCAATCGTTGATGCCCGATCTTCAGGGCGGCGGTCATCGTCGCCAGGTATTCCTGCAACTCCACCCGGCCTGCCCCCGTCAGTTCGTACGGCCGACGGCGTCCTTCAGGGGCGGCCCGTACCACCAGTCCTTCGCCGATCATCCGGTCCAAGATGCCGTAAAGCGTGCCCACGGCAAGATCGCGATTGGCGGTCTTGACGAGGTCCTCGAGGATCGCTGCGGGGTGCCGTGGGCCGTCAGCCAGGCTGACCATGACCAACGCGGCACCATCACTCACGTCCATATTCGTGTCCTTTCCGTATCCCTCGGATTACGAAGGATCGAAATCCGAACCTTCTGAATCCGAAGGTACACGCCACTGCCTTCCCCCGCAACTCCCGGTGTGATCGACTCAACCTTTCGCGTCCCTATGCCGTTGAGTGGGTAACTGGCTCCTCTTGATCGGCCTGGTGCCCGGCGACACCTTCACGTATGAGAGACAACCCGACGGCGGCATGAGCACGGATGAGTACGTGACACTCCACTGGACCTCGCCGGATGGGGTGGACTTCGATGGTTCCGAGCCCATAGGGCGATAGCCGCCATTACAGTTGCGGGATGCCAGGGGTCCTCGTGCTTGCCGCCACCCCGATCGGTGATAGTCGAGATGCATCGCCCCGACTGCTCGATGAACTGAGCAGTGCACCGACGATCGCCGCCGAGGATACCCGCCGGCTGCGCAAACTCTGCGACCGGCTCGGAGTCACCACAACCGGCCATGTCGTGAGTTATCACGAGCACAATGAGGCTTCAAGGACGCCGGACCTCATCGCCTCGATGACCGACGGCGAGCGGGTGTTGTTGGTCACCGATGCCGGGATGCCCTCGGTCTCTGACCCCGGATACCGGCTGGTCAGCGAGGCGGTGAGGCACGGCATACAGGTGACGTGTGTGCCTGGACCGAGCGCAGTGTTGATGGCGCTTGCGGTCTCGGGCCTGCCCGTCGAGCGGTTCTGTTTCGAAGGTTTCTTGCCTCGGAAACCCGGCCAGCGTGAGCGGATGATCGCGGACCTAGCGGACGAGAAGCGGACCATGGTGTTCTTCGAAGCCCCGCACCGGCTGGCGACGATGTTGACTGCGCTGGCCGACGGGCTGGGTCACGACCGACCTGCCGCGGTATGCCGTGAGCTCACCAAAACCTACGAAGAGGTCAAGCGGGGCGGGCTCGGTGAGCTCACGCAATGGGCTGCCGACGGGGTGCGCGGAGAGATCACCATCGTGGTGGCCGGAGCTTCAGCCATCCCGGCGCAGGAGCCAAATATCGATCAGCTTGTCATCGCCATCGAGGCCCGCGTCGCAGCGGGGGAGCGGCTCAAAGACGTCTGCCGAGACGTTGGGCTGACGTCGTCCGAGTCGAGCCGAAGCCTCTACGACGCGGTCCTGGCAGCGCGACTCCGCACCTAGCGACCAAACTTAGGAGTAGTAGCCCGCGCCAGCCATCGCTGTGTCGCGAGTGCGCTTGCGTTGCCGGCCCCGTCGCCATACGGCAAACAACACCCACAGCAGCGCGATCAGAGCGAAGATCACCAGGATCGGCAAGAAGATCGCCATCAAACTCAAGCCCACGGACGCGGTGTCCTCAGCCACTGACGCCACAGGGGCACCGAGGCCGAACGTCGCACCGTTGATCAGCGGCCTGGTGGCCGCCTTACCCGTGTGCACGATCCCCGCCACGATCACCCCTCCGGCGACCGCGATCCAGGGGTTGTCCTGCATGAACGAGGAGCCCTGCTCGTAGTCCTCAGCGGCCTGCGTGGCAGCGAAAATGAGCCCACCCGTCGCGGGCCGGATAAACGTGCCGAAGGCGTCGTTGATGTGATCGACGATGGCGATCTTGTCGAGCACCGTTTCGCTCAACAGCAGCACTGCCCCAGCACCGATGGCCCAGTCGGACTCGATCCAGGAGTATTGGGCGGGCAGATTCAACACGTCGGTGAATCGAGCCGTCAACGCCAGAATCAGGAACGGAATGTATGCGTTGAGACCTGCGGCGGCGGAGAGCCCAGTCCCAGTCAGTGCAGCGAGCACGGTGTCGACCTCCTCGATCCATTGCAGTCCTCAGATGAGCACCATTAAACAGTGAAGCACGCTCGGATAGGACGCTGCTGGGAACCCTTCGGTTCCGCACCCATCACGAGGTCGTCGGTATGCGGATGACTTGGCCGACCGAGATGGCGTCCGGGTCCGGGATGGTGTGCACGTTTGCGGCCACCAGCAGGGGGAAGTCCGATCCGGAGCCGAGTCGGGCCGCCGCGATCGACCACAGGGTGTCGCCGGGCTGGACGACATACTCCCCGTAGGTGGTGAACCCGGGAAGGATCTGGGAGCCCAGCAATACCGGGATCACGACCTCGTCCTCGCGCCCGCCGTCGTCGGTTGGCGGTTGATGGAAGACGTGAACGAAGACGCGGGGCAGGGTGAAGCTCGCCCCCGACACGTCGACCTCGAGCTGGAACTGACCGTGCCCTCCGACGCCGTCGCCAGCCATAAAGTTGCCGGAGACTGAGTCGTGGCCCTCGGTGATCTCGTACTCGTAGTTGGCCTCGAAGGCACCGCCAGCGATACCGGCGATCTGGATGACGTCCCTGATCAGGTCAAAGGGCTGGGGCTGCTGGACTGTGATGGGCATGGTGATCCTCTCGTTGCCCCTAGGAGCCGAGTTGCCTGCCCCTGATACCACTAGCGTGAGATGAGAGACAACCTTTTGGGTGGTCGTTCCGTTAAGGGGTCATGGTGCTGCCAGGGACGCGGGTATGAGCGTCGAACAGGATGAGGAGTTCGTCAGTTTCGTGGCTGACAACTCCTCTCGGCTGCTGACCGCAGCCTGGATGCTGACTGGCGATCCGCATACTGCGGAGGACTTGGTGCAAGAGGCCATGGAGCGGGTGTATCTGAAGTGGGGCCGGGTGCGGAAGGGCCAGCCGAAGGCGTATGCCCGCAAGATCGTCGTCAATCTGCATACGGATCGGTGGCGGTCGCGTCGCAAGGAAGTGCTCACCGATGCCGTGCCCGAGGGTGCGGGCGGCGGGGAATCACATCACGTCGACCTCGTCCGGGCGCTGCAGTCCTTGCCCGCCCGCGAGCGGGAAGTCGTGGTGCTGCGCCACTACCTCGATCAATCAGAACGGGCGACCGCCGATGCACTAGGCATCGGTGTGGGCACGGTCAAAGCCTCTGGATCGCGTGGCCTGGTCCGGTTGCGCGCGTTGTTGGAAGGAGATGAGTCCCATGCCAACCTCTGAGGACGATGTGCTCGACCTGATGAATCGGGCGGCCCTTGACCCTCCACCGATGCACCTAGGCCCACGGTCCGTGCTCGCCTCGGCACAGATGCGCCGCAGACATCGCCGACTAACGCAAGCGGGTATGGCGTGTGCCTTCGCTGCGCTGGCGACCACCTTATGGCTCGGACTTGGATCGGACCTGAGGGACGTGCTGGGTGACGACCTTGCGCCCGCCACGCCGATCGAATGGGACGAGGCGCTGACTTTCGAGACGGAACTGCCGTTGGGTGATTCGCCGTGGCAGGGCTTCGTCAATGGGTCTCTCGTGCGCGAGCCAGGAGCAGGCTTCACAGTTGAATTGCCTTACCAAGGGTCCACCACCGTTCTGCAACCCGTCGAGGGTGACCTGCCTGCGGGCGTCTCTCTGTTCACCAACGGCGGATTCACCCTGGTGGTCTCGGAGCCGCGCTTTGAGGGTCGACCGGCACTAGATGCGGGCCTCAATCCTTGGCTCCAGGAAGCGCAAGAAGTCGCTGTCAGCGCCTCGGGAGGTGACGGCACGGAGGTGTACATGTGGTGGATCAATTCGGTGCTCGAGCCCGCTGATGTGCAGGATGTCTATTGGGCGCTGCCACATCAGGTGGTCACTTCGACTGGCCGTTCGGTGCTAAATGAGGTGATCGAGGCCGGGAGTGAAGAGATCCCGATCATGATCATCCCCGACTCTGGACGATGGGCGACGCGATCTCAAGACGGTGTGGGGTTGGTCCATACGGTCGGTGACAACAACGCTGTGGTCTCAGATGATGATCTCTGGGTGGCGGTCCTGCCCGGGGACGCGGCAAACCCCGCAGAAACAATCACAACCAGGGTCGTCGGAGACTTCCAACTGGCTTGGGCACCATTCGAATTCGGCGACCTTGAGGAACCATATGGCATGTGGAACGCATGGTTGGGCCCAACGCAGATACAGGGTGAGATACCTGAGGCTCAGGTCACCGCACTGTTGAACGGCCGTTTCGATATTGGTGTCAGCGATTCGCGAAGCAGTCTGACGATTGACCCGATCAACGGCACGCCGCGCGGGATAGTCGCCTCCGACGGCAGCGTCCTGGCTGTTGGCCCCACACCGGAGCTAGAACCCGATGCCGGTGGGCGGTTCCCACTTGAAGAGTTGCGGCCCGATGTCTTGATCCAGACGGATGACGAAATACTGACAGGTTGGGACTTCGCGCCCTCTTCCAGACCTCTGCAACTACCCGAGGAAACGGCGATGATCGGCGTAGTGCTGCCGCCCGGCTCAATCACCGATCCGCGAGCCGAGGTGCTCCCGACGTTGCTCTTCGATGCTCCCGGCGGTCCGCAATGGGCTGGCCAGGGTGCCCCGGTCGAAGTCCGAGTCGAGTCGGCAAACCTTCGAGTCGCTGTGGACCGAGAGCTCGGGTTGTGGGCAATTAATTGCGAGGGCTCGATGTCCGCGCAGGGGCGCGTGGGATCAGCCGAGGCAGGGGATGTGTTGTGCGAGGGTGACAGCGGTACTTCTGCATACTCTGTGATGGTTCTTCCGTCATCAATTGCCGCGACGGCCAGAGCAATCTCCACTGGTCCTGGGATCGATCCTGACGTTGCCCACGTTGGGGAACCCATCACCGTAGAACTGGACGACGGCCTCGTCCTCTGGGCGGTGCCACTAGGATTCGGCGACGACGTGTGGCCCGATCGAGCCATTGCGGGGATCGACCTTGATGGCGACGGCACGGCAGACGAGGCGAGGCCCTGAGCGCTGGCGCAACTAGACTCCTCGCTCATGACCCACGTCTTATCTGCTGTCGCCTGGCCGTATGCCAACGGCCCGCGCCACCTCGGCCACGTGGCCGGGTTCGGTGTGCCCTCCGACGTCTTCAGCAGATACATGCGGATGGCCGGTCACGACGTATTGATGGTCTCCGGCACCGACGAGCACGGCACCCCCATCCTGGTCGCCGCTGACCAGTTGGGCGTCACCGCGCGCGAACTCGCCGACACAAACAACCGGATGGTCGTGCAGGACCTGGTCGACCTCGGTGTCTCCTACGACCTGTTCACCCGCACCACCACGGCCAACCACTATGACGTCGCTCAGCAGATGTTCCTCGCGGTGCACGCCGGCGGATACATGATCGAGCAGTCCACCTTTGGCGCGATCAGCCCATCGACGGGCCGGACGCTGCCGGACCGCTACATCGAGGGCACCTGCCCCCTCTGTGGGTATGCCGAGGCGCGCGGTGACCAGTGCGACAACTGCGGCAATCAACTCGACGCCACGGACCTGATCGACCCCCGCAGCAAGATCAACGGTGAGACGCCCGAATTCGTCCAGACTCAACACTTCTTCCTCGACCTGCCGGCGCTCGCCGAGGCCCTGGGTGAGTGGCTCGACGATCGTGCCGCGTCGGGGTTGTGGCGCACCAACGTCATCAAGTTCAGCCAGAACATCCTGGAGGAGATCAAACCCCGAGCGATGAGCCGCGACATCGACTGGGGCATCCCCATCCCGCTCGACGACTGGCGCGATGAGCCGACCAAGCGGCTCTACGTCTGGTTCGACGCGGTCATCGGATACCTGTCGGCCTCCATCGAGTGGGCCCGACGGCTCGGTGACGCCGACCGCTGGCGCGACTGGTGGAACGATCCCGACACCCTGTCCTACTACTTCATGGGCAAAGACAACATCACCTTCCACTCCCAGATCTGGCCGGCCGAGTTGTTGGCGCACAACGGCCAGGGCTCGCGCGGCGGCGAGGTCGGACCGTTCGGTGAGCTGAACCTGCCGACCGAGGTGGTCAGCAGTGAGTTCCTGACCATGGAGGGCCGCCAGTTTTCCTCCAGCCGCGGCGTGGTGATCTACGTCAACGACGTGCTGCAGCGTTATCAGGTCGATGCGCTGCGCTACTTCCTCTCGGCGGCCGCTCCAGAAAACAGTGACTCTGACTTCTCTTGGCCCGAGTTCGTGAAGCGCACCAACAACGAGTTGGTCGCCGGTTGGGGCAACTTGGTCAACCGCACGGCCTCGATGATCGCCAAGAACGTGGGCTCCATTCCGGCGGCTAACGAGTTGGAGCCGGTCGATCAGGCTCTGATCGACGCCATCGCGACGGGGTTCGACACCGTCGGCGCGCACATCGCCGGGCACCGGCAACGGTCCGCACTCGCAGAGGCCATGCGTCTGGTCGGTGAGGCCAATGCCTACGTCTCGACGACCGAGCCCTTCAAACTCAAAGGCGAAGACCAGCAGGAACGCCTGCATACCGTGCTGCACGTCCTGGCCCAAGCAGTCGTCGACCTCAACACGATGCTCAGCCCGTTTTTGCCGCACTCCTCCAACGCTGTCCACCAGGCGCTCGGCGGCGAGGGCTACTTCATGCCGATGCCGCACATCGAAGAGGTGCACGACCTCGACGAACCCGAGCGGGCGACATACCCGATCATCACCGGCGACTACAGCGACATGCCACCCTGGCAGCACCGTCCGGTGGTCGTCGGTGCGCCTGTGGCCAAGCCGACGCCTATCTTCACCAAGCTCGACCCGCTCGTGGCTGAAGAAGAGCGGGCCCGGCTCGGCCTTACTGTCGACGCCGCGGTCTGACTGCGCAGGACCTGGGTATGCCGTCTCGCGAGCACGCGCCCGCCGCGCCTGATCCGCTGCCGATCGCGGTGGTGGACAACCACTGCCACCTCGACATCGCACGAGACGACGAGCCGCCCCTATCGGTCGAAGAAGCGCTGACGGCAGCCAAAGCGGTGGGTGTCGACCGGATCGTCCAGATCGGCTGCGATCGGGAGAGTGCGGCGTGGACGATGGAGGTGATCGAGCGCTATCCCGAGATCCTCGGCGGGGTGGCCATCCACCCGAACGGCGCACCCGATTTAGCGGACAGCGGTCAGTTGGACGAAGCTCTCCTCGAGATCGAGCGGTATGCCGAGCACCCGCGCGTGCGCGTCGTCGGTGAGACCGGTCTGGACTACTTCCGCACCGGGCCCGAGGGGGTGGCGGCCCAGCACGAGTCGTTCCGCGGGCACATCGAGATCGCCAAGCGCACGGGCACTGCGCTGCAGATCCACGACCGTGACGCACACGAGGATGTGTTGCGGATCCTGCACGAAGCCGGCGCGCCGGATCGAACTGTGCTGCATTGTTTTTCGGGTGATATGGAGATGGCTCGCGAATGCGTGCGTCGTGGTTACTACCTCTCCTTTGCTGGCACGGTGACCTTCAAGAATGCTCGCCAACTGCGCAATGCACTATCTGTTGTGCCCACCGAATTGCTGCTGGTGGAGACGGATGCGCCGTATCTGACACCGAGCCCGCACCGAGGCCGGACCAACGCGTCATACCTCGTGCCGTTGACGGTCCGAGCGATGGCCGAAACCCTCAATATCGCGGTGCCGACGTTGTGTGAGGCATTGTCTGCCAATAGTGAATCGGTCTACGGGCCGTGGTGAGATGAAGATTCGAAGGAGTTATCGATGAAGAGATCACTCGTTGCGGTTGTCGCTATTGCGGCGTTCGGCATGTCCGCGTGCGGGAAGGAAGGGACCGTCACCGAGGCCCCGGAGATCGAGGGCGCACAGGCCGAGGCCACCGAGGACGAGCCTGTGGAGCCCGAGGTGGAGGACGAGCCCGTGGAGCCCGAGGTAGAGGACCCCGAGGTTGAGGACCCCGAGGTTGAGGACCCCGAGGTTGAGGAGCCCAATTTTGACGACCTCGACCAATCCGAGGACATTGACATCGATCCCTTTGGCGATCCAGTCACGGTGGATGACGCGGCGGTGACGTTTGGTGACACGGCCACGTGGGACAACGGGCTGGAAGTCTCGGTCGCCGCTCCGGAGGGATTCGAACCGTCCGAAACGGCGGCGGGCGCGGAGGACTACGACGTGGCCGTGACCGTCGAAGTGACCGTTACCAACGGGACAGATGAGACCTTCTCGACGGTGTTCCTGCTGCTGGACGCTGAGTCCGATGGCTCGGCCGGCGAGCAGATCTTCGACTATGACGGCGGACTGGACTTCACCTTTGAAGACATTGCCCCCGGTGACGACCTTACGTTCAAGGCAGGCTTCGGGGTCGACAACGCCGATGATGTGCAGATCTTGGTCGCCCCGGACTTCCAATACGACGACGCGATCTTCTCGCGGTAGAACCCGCTGCCTGTGCTCGCTGATTAGCCTGCGCAGTTGTGTCGTCGGAGCGACATGAAGCGCACAGGCTAAGGGTGCGGGGCCGCTCGCCCTTCCGGTCCGCACATGCGTCTGTCAATCTAGGGGGCATGCGGACCTCCACGGCAGGCAATCACAACTACGACTTCGACCTAGCCGTGATCGGCTCGGGCCCCGGTGGGCAGAAGGCCGCGATCGCGGCGGCCAAGCTCGGCCGGCGGGTCTGCGTCATCGAGCGGACCCAGATGGTCGGGGGAGTCTGCGTCAACACCGGGACTATTCCCAGTAAGACGTTGCGTGAGGCCGTCGTCTATTTGACCGGTATGCAGATGCGCGAGCTCTACGGCGCGTCCTACAAGGTGAAGGACGACATCGCCATCACCGACCTGACGAGTCGGCTGCAGCACGTCGTCGGCCGGGAGATCGAAGTGATCCGCGCGCAGCTCATGCGCAACCACGTCGAGCTGATCCCGGGCACGGCTTCGTTCACCGATCCGCATACCCTCAGCGTGAACGGAGACGGGGGAGCCAGCGACCGGGTACTGAGCGCCGACAAGATCGTCATCGCCACAGGCACCACCCCCGCGCGGCCGCCGCACATCACCTTCGACGGGGTGCGTGTGCTCGACTCGGACGAGATCCTGACCTTGGACAAGGTGCCCGACTCGCTGGTCGTGGTCGGGGCGGGAGTCATCGGGGTCGAATACGCCTCCATCTTTGCCGCGCTGGGCACGCGGGTCACGTTGATCGAGAAGCGACCGCAGATGCTGGACTTCTGTGACCCCGAGATCATTGAGTCCCTGAAGTTCCACCTGCGTGACCTGGGGGTGTCGTTCCGGTTCGGCGAGGAGGTGGCATCGGTGTCCAGTTCGCAGCACGGCACGATGACCATGCTGGCCTCGGGCAAACGGATCGCCGCCGAGGTGGTCATGCACTCGGCCGGACGCCAGGGCAACACCGACGCGCTCAACCTGGAGCGAGCCGACCTCGAGGCCGATAAGCGTGGCCGGTTGAGCGTCACCTCGCACTTCCAAACCCCGGTCAAGCACATCTATGCCGTAGGCGACGTGATCGGCTTCCCTGCCCTGGCGGCAACCTCGATGGACCAGGGCCGACTGGCCGCCTCGCACGCTTTTGCCGAGCCAGCCAATGAGTTGCACGACCTGCAGCCGATCGGGATCTACACGATTCCGGAGATCTCCTACTGCGGGAAGACCGAGTTGCAGCTCACGGAGGAGTCGGTGCCGTTCGAGACCGGTATCTCGCGCTACCGTGAACTGGCCCGCGGGCAGATCGTCGGCGACTCTTACGGGATGCTCAAACTGATCGTGCACACGCAGACTCGCGAGATTCTCGGCGTACATGTTTTCGGCACGGCGGCGACTGAACTGGTCCACATCGGCCAGGCGGTGATGGGTTGTGGCGGGAAGGTCGACTACCTGGTCGACACCGTGCTCAACTACCCGACGCTGTCTGAGGCCTACAAGGTGGCCGCGCTGGACGTCGCCAACAAACTGCGGGCCGTGGCCCAACTCACCCGGATGATGGAGGGGGACACACCTGCCCCCAAGGTCAAAGCCGCACCTAAAAAAGACGACGAGGTCGTGCTGGAGCCGTCGTTGGAGCCAGAGCCCGTCTGACTTAGCCGCGAAGATCGCGCCGATTGAACAGCGGGATCGCCACTGAGATCAGCACCGCCGCCATCACGACGAGCACCGCAGCGTCACCCCACGGCATACCGTTGGTCAGTGGGTCGCTGCCCAGGTAGAAGTGGAACGGGGAGATCACCGCCCAGTCGGCATACCGATCAGAAAGCGGCAAGAACGACTGCAGCACGTATGCCGCGAGGCCAGCGACCGCTGCCACACCGGTGGCCCACCGCGCCTGACCGGTCGCCGCGCTCACCACCAACGCGAGCGCCCCGAAGACGATGCCCAGGAGCGTGACCAGCACACACATGGCTGCCAGGTTGAGGATCGAGACGTCGAGCCCGGCAAGCAACACCCCGGCGGCGCTGCCCACGAACGTCATCAGCCCCACCGCGCTGGCCAGCACGACCATCGCCAGCGCCTTGTCCAGCACGATCCGACGGCGGGGAAGGGCGCTGGCCAACAACAGCCCCATCGTGCGTGACTCTTCCTCACCGGCCAGCGCTCGCGCGCCGACCACCGCGGTCAGCGTGATCAAGGCAATGGGCACGGTGATGGCGAAGACCTCACCCTGCAGAAAACCTTGCGGGGTCGACATGTCTACCCCACCGATCATCGCAATCAGGGAGTCCGGCAACTGCGCGAAGAACTCGCTGGTGCCCTCAGGCAGGAAGGTATAGAAGACGGGCATCAGCAGCGCCATATACAGCGCGATGGCACCCACGACCGTGGTCAGTCCTTGATGATCGGTGGCCGTCTTCACCGGGATGGAGGACACGCGGGCCTGGCCGCCGATCCGCTCCGCCAGGGCGGCCGTGCGCGGGTTGTCGCGCAGCCGGTCGAACACAGTGACCCGACCGCCTCCGGCGCGCAGGTCGCGACGGTTCACGCCGACCAGACTCAGGGCTCCGAGCGCGAGGGAGGCCCCCAGCAGCACGGCCAGGTGCGCGGCATTGACGCCGTTGACCTCTGGCATCGAGGAGTTGAAGTAATACCAGGGGAAAACCTTCGCGATCGTGTCGCCGCTCTCGAGCATGGGCAAAGTGCTCGCCGCCAGCCACGAGATGACCATGACCGACCCCGCGGTGCCGCCGGCGACCGCAGACTGCCCTGTCCAGGCACCAATGGCCATCGCGAGCATCCCCCAGAAGATGGCATTGGCGAGGAGATGGACAACCAGCGCACCGACCTGTACGCCGTCGATGCTGGTGCCGACCAGGGTGGGCACGAGTCGTCCCGCGCCGTAGAGCATCAAGGCACCAAGGCCGGTCAGGGTGAGCAGCGCGGCGATCTTGGACAGCACCACTGCGCTGCGGCTGCGGGGATTGCCCAAGAGCAGACCGAGGGTGCCAGCTTGCTCCTCGCCAGCGACCGCGGCGGTGCCCATGGCGATGGCCAGGCCGGCTAGCGTCATGGCCCCCATCAGGTTGTACATCGCGCCGTAGGCGATCCCGCCGACGCCTCCAGCCTCGGGGGAGATCCCCATCCCGTCCAACAAGGCCGGGGGCAAGTCGTAGTAGAACGACAGGTCGATATCGGCATACACCAGCATGGCGAACCACAGCATCACGGCGATGGCCAACGACCCCAGGAGTATGCCGACCAGCCGGTCGCGCACGGAGAAGGTGAACACCGAGAGCAACATCAGGCGCTCGCTTCAGCGTCTCGGTAGTAGGCCAAGAAGATCTCTTCGAGGTCGGCCTCTTCGCTGTTGATGTCGATGAGATGGTGTTTGCCGGTGGCGACCCCGAGCAGTTCGTCCATGTTGCCGTCGAAGGACAGGCGGACGCTGTGCTCGGTAGATTCGACGTCTCGGGCCCCCGCGATGTCGGCGAAGTCAGCGGCCGCGACCGGAGCATCGAACACCAACTCCACCCGGCGGATCGCCTTGGATCTCAGGTCGTGCACGCTCTCGACATCGATCAACCGCCCTGCTCGGATGATGCCCACCCGGTCGGCCGAACGCTGCACCTCCGACAGCGTGTGGCTGGACAAGAAGACCGTCCGGCCTTCGTCGGCCAGTTCGCGCATCATCGCCTGAAACTCCTGCTGGACCAGTGGGTCCAGGCCCGTCGAGGGCTCGTCCATGATGATCAGCTCGGGGCGATTCATGAACGCCTGGATGAGTCCGACCTTTTGCCGGTTGCCGGTGGAGTAGTCGGCGACCTTCTTGGACAGGTCGGCGTTGAGGCGCTCGGCCAGCTCGTTGACGTATGACCACTGCACGCCGCCGCGCAGGTTCGCGAAGTACGTCAGCGTGTCTTTGCCGGTGAGTTTGGGATACATCGCGAGGTCGCCGGGCAGGTAGCCGATGTGCCGCCGGATCTCCACGCTGTCTCGGCGGCTGTCGAGCCCGAGGATGCTGGAGGTGCCGCTGGTGGGCCGGATGAGGTCGAGAACCGTGCGGATCATCGTCGTCTTGCCGGCCCCGTTGGGCCCGAGGAAGCCGAACACCTCTCCCCGGTGGACCTCCAAGTCCAGGTCGCGCAGGGCCTGGACGTCACCATAGGTCTTGGTCAGCCCGTGGGTGGCGACGGCGGGTGCCGTCCGGTCAGTGTTCATGTCGCTTTCTCCTGAGTATGCGGGGTGCTCCAGTTGTCGCGGATCGTCTCGTCGGTGAACAGGCCGTCGGTGTAGAGGTCGAGCATCGGCCCGGCAATAGCCATCAACGCCGCTGTCTCGTCGTCGACACCCAAGACGCGCTGTAGGTGGCGCTGCAACAGGGTCTGCCCCAGGCCGGCGTTGAGCAGTGCTGCGGCCCTGGCTTCCGGCGTTGCTGTGGGTCGGATGAGTCCGGCATCTTCGCCGGCTCGGAGGTAGTCCACCGCATCGCGGAAAAGGCGGTCGTAGAGATGTCGCCCCACCGCGGCGTCCTCGGTCAGCGCGCGCGCAAGGTAGGCCATCGCCGGAGCGAATTGCTCAGCATAGGACCTCATCTCCCGATCGTTCTGGGTCAGGCTGCCCGTCATGGCCGCGAACTTGTCTTGCCGGATCTGGTCCGCGAGGTGGTCATCGATGGACTCGCGCAGGCCCTCCTTCGAGCCGAAATGGTGCACGACCAAAGCGGCCGACACTCCCGCTCGTGCGGCGATGCTGCGGACCGTGGCGGATGTGTATCCGACCTCGCCGAAAAGATGCAGTGCGGCATCGCGGATGCGAGCCCGCGCGGTGAGGTCGGGATCGGCGACAGAATCAGTCGACGAATCTGCGGCTGCTGAACTCATGTTCAACAGACTAAACGTCTGTTTAGTCTAGGTCAAGGTTGGCCGCGTCTGACAGGGTGCACCCATGTCTATCGACGCGGGGGGTTCGCTGCTAGGACCCAGCGACGTGCGCGACTTAGCAGCCAGGTTGAAACTGCGCCCTACGAAACAGTGGGGGCAAAACTTCGTCATCGACGCCAATACAGTCCGACGCATCGTGCGCACAGCCCGGATCGGCGGCGACGACGTCGTGCTTGAAGTAGGACCGGGGTTGGGGTCTCTCACCCTGGGGCTCTTGGCCGCCTCCCAACATGTCGTGACGTTGGAGATCGACCCCGTCCTGGCCGAGCAACTGCCGGTCACGGTTGCCTCGCGTGCGCCGCACATGGCCAACCGACTGGACGTTCGGCATACCGACGCCTTGACGGTCACGTCGCTGCCCAATCCGCAGCCCACCGTGCTCGTCGCGAATCTGCCGTACAACGTCGCCGTCCCGGTTGTCCTGCACCTGCTGGCCACGGTGCCGTCGCTGCGAAGGGTGCTGGTGATGGTGCAGCTGGAGGTGGCCGAACGGCTCGCCGCCCCGCCGGGATCTAAGGTCTACGGCGTGCCCAGCGTAAAGGCCGCGTGGTATGCCGATGTGTCGCTCGCGGGTCGCATCGGTCGCAACGTCTTCTGGCCAGCACCCAACGTCGATTCGGGTCTGGTGCACATGGACGCGCGACCGGCTCCAGACACGTCAGCCAGCCGTGAAGAGGTGTTCGCGGTCATCGACGCCGCCTTCGCGCAGCGCCGAAAGACACTGCGCGCTGCCCTGGCCGGGTGGGCCGGCAGTCCCGCTGCCGCCGAAGAGGTTCTTCGCGCCGCCGGTATCGACCCCGGTGCCCGAGGAGAACGATTGGGCATCGGCGACTTCGCGGCCATCGCTGCAGCGCAGAATTCGCGAGCGGGGCACGGCGATTAGGTGCCGCTGGGTATGGGGCACGGCATCCGCCTAGGGTGGCGGGTATGACGAGCGAGGCGACGCCAGCACACGTGACCGTGCGGGTGCCGGGGAAAATCAACCTCGAGCTCATCGTGGGTCCGCGTCGGCGCGATGGATATCACGAGTTGGTCACCGTCTTCCAGGCAGTCAGCGTCTATGACGAGGTCCGGGTCGAGCCCGCCTCGCAATGGTCGGTCGAGATGGGTGGTCCACACGGAGCTGGCGTCCCGGAGGATGGGTCGAACATTGCCCTTTCCGCGGCCCAAGCACTCGCCGAGCGGGCCGACGACTTCATCGAGATCGGCACCGTCTCAACGATCGGTCCGGTGGCGATCAGCATCGACAAGCACATCCCGGTCGCCGCTGGCATGGCCGGTGGCTCGGCCGATGCCGCAGCCGCACTGGTGGCGTGTGCCGAGTTGTGGGATCTCAGCGTGCTGCGCGAGGACTTGGAAGTGATCGCCCGAGAGATCGGTGCCGACGTGCCATTCATGCTGCACGGTGGGACCGCAGTGGGGGCCGGGCGCGGAGACACGATCTCGCCGGTGTTGGCCCAGGGTGAAGCGCACTGGGTCTTGTGGATCAGCACCGGGGCCGGCCTGTCAACGGCCGAGGTGTATGCCGAGTTCGACCGACTCGGTGGCGACGACGAGCCGCCTGCTCCGCACCTATCGCCGCAGTTGGCCTCCGCCCTGCGCACCATGGACCCAGAAGCCATGGGAGCCGCGCTGCGCAACAATCTCGCCCCCGCAGCCCTGTCGCTGCAGCCTGAGCTGCAAGCCGTGCTCGATGCAGGCTTGGACCTGGGAGCGTGTGGCGCGGTGATCTCGGGGTCTGGGCCCACCGTCGCCTTCTTGGTGAGCTCGCCTGCCGAAGCCCTCGACCTGTCGATGGGTCTGGCCGTGCGCGGCCCCGGCGGAGACATCGTGCGAGTGACCGGGCCGGTTTCTGGTGCTCACGTGATCGAGTCACGTGGTCATGGCAACAACCCCGGTCCGCGATTGGGCAGCGTCTAGTGGCTCCACTGGTGGCCCTGGACCGGGCGTCACTGACGCTCGGAATCCAGAACTTGCTCAACGCTGTGTCCGTCGGCATCTCTGCGGGGGAGCGGATCGGCGTCGTCGGCCGCAACGGGGGCGGGAAGTCGACCCTGTTGCGCGTCTTTGCTGGCGTTCAAGAGGTTGACTCTGGCCGGGTCGTCCGCAGCAATGGCGTGAGCGTCGGCATGCTCATCCAGGGGGATGGGTTGCCTGCCGGGGCGGTGGTGCGGGATGTGGTGCTGGATGAGTTGGCCGAGCATGAGTGGGCTGGCGACGCGCGCGTGCGCGAGATCATCATCGGGCTGCTCGGGGACCTCAACGCCACCGAATTCGGCGGCTGGGAGCACCCAGTGGCCTCGATGTCGGGTGGGGAGAAGCGGCGGTTGTCGCTAGCCCGGGTGTTGATCGCCGACCCCGATCTGTTGTTGCTGGACGAGCCGACCAACCACCTCGACGTCGAGGGCGTTGCCTGGCTGGCGGCATATCTCGCGGATCGTCGGCCCCGCACCGGTGGCGCGGACAAGGCGCTGCTGGTCGTGACGCACGACCGGTGGTTCCTTGATGCCATCTCGACCCGGACCTGGGAGGTCACCGAGGCGCGGGTGCACACCTACGACGGGGGGTATGCCGCATACGTGCTGGCCAGGGCCGAGCGTGACCGGGTGGCTGCGGTGACCGAAGAGCGCCGGGTCAATCTGGTGCGCAAGGAGTTGGCCTGGCTGCGGCGGGGCCCGCCAGCGCGCACCAGCAAGCCGAAGTTCCGGATCGACGCCGCCGAAGACCTGATCGCCGCCGAGCCACCGCTGCGTGACGAGGTCGAGTTGGTGCGGTTTGCCACGACTCGGCTGGGTAAGGACGTACTCGACCTGATCCACGTCACTCTGCGGCTCGGCGATCGGACCATCCTGGACCAGGTCACCTGGCGGATCGGGCCTGGCGATCGCTACGGCGTGGTCGGCGTCAACGGGGCGGGCAAGTCGTCGCTGTTTGCGGTCATGCGCGGGCTGCTCGAGGTCGATGCCGGCAAGCTCAAGACGGGAAAGACCGTGCAGATCGCCTGCCTGTCGCAGGACTTGAGTGAGCTGCAGCAGGTCGCGGGCATGACCGTGATCGACGCCATCACCTCCGTGCGGTCCTTCACCACCATCGCAGGCAAAGAAGTATCCGCATCGCAGTTGGCCACCCGGCTGGGATTCTCCGGGGGGCGTCAACAGTCGCGGGTGTCTGCGCTCTCGGGTGGGGAGCGGCGACGACTGCAGTTCGTCCGGCTGCTGATGGATGAGCCCAACGTGCTGATGCTCGACGAGCCCACCAACGACCTCGACATCGAAACGTTGACCTCGATGGAAGACGTGCTGGACGGGTGGGCCGGGACTCTGCTGGTCATCTCGCACGACCGGTATCTGTTGGAGCGGATGACCGATCGGCAGATGGCGATGCTGGGTGATGGGTCGTTGCGTGACCTGCCAGGCGGGGTTGAGCAGTATCTGGAGTTGCGGCGTGCAATGACCGGTGGCGGTGATCGACCCAAGGTCGTGGCAGCCAAGCCCCGGCCTGAGGCCGCAGCCGCCGCGGCCTCACCCCCCATCTCGGCCGCTCAGGCTCGCGAGGCCCGCAAAGCCGTCGAGCGCCTCGAGCGGCAACTGGCCGCGCTGAGCCGGCGCGAGGGCCAGGTGCACGACAAGATGATCGCCGCCGCCACCGACGCCAGCGCGATGATGCAGCTGAGCGCTGAGTTGAGCACGCTGCATACCGAGAAGGAAGTCCTCGAGAGCCAATGGCTGGAAGCAGCCGACCGCGTCGACACCTGACCCATCACCATCTCGTTGTGAGCTCGTTCTCTCGCCTGGTGCTGCATTGCAATGCAGCACGACGCCAGAAACGCAGCACGAGAAAGGCGAGCCTGCATACGCTGTGCTCATGAGCACCGACGCTGGGCACGAGCCTGATGAAGTCGATCGGGTCGTGGCGGCTTGGCGTCGCGAACGCCCAGGCCTCGATGTCACTCCGCTGGAGGTCCTGTCTCGGGTCACCCGCCTCGGAAAACACCTTGACCTTGCGCGCCGAGCCGCATTCGCCGACTCCGGCCTTGAATCCTGGGAGTTTGACGTGTTGGCCGCGTTGCGCCGATCGGGTGAGCCCTACCAACTGACGCCCGGAGAGTTGACCCGTCAGACGATGGTCACCAGCGGCACCATGACCAACCGAGTGGATCGTCTGACGGCCCGAGCCTTGGTCGAAAGAGCAGCAGCACAGGCAGATCGGCGCAGTATGCCGGTGGGGCTGACCGCAGCGGGCCGCGACCTGGTCGACAACGCCATCGAACGATTGCTTGAGCGCGAGCGCGAACTGCTCTCTGGGCTCGCGGCTTCAGAACAATTTCAGCTGGCGGATCTGCTTCGAGCGCTGTTGGGGTCGTTTGAGGCCCGAGAGTCCACACCGCTGCGCTGAACGACGTCTTTCAGGCGCTCTCGCAACGCCGACGGGTGGTCGAAATCGCGCCACACTACGCGTTCCATGAGCCACCCCCATCGACGTATGCGGTCCTCGCGTGACTTCTCCTTGACCAAAGCCTCCCGGCCCTGAGCCCCGGCATACTTGACCGCGCCATCGAATTCCAGAAGCACTCGAGTGCCAACGATCCGAAGGTCCGCGTAGGCGAATGGCGGTCGATCACCTTCGCTGATCGGGAACTGCGTCTCTACCTTCAGACCAAGATCCTCAACGGCCACCCGCAGCAGCGTCTCACCTGGCGACTCCGCGCCCTCCCGACACCGTGCGGCCACGGTTCGCGCGCGTTGAACCCCGGGAAGGCCACCGATCCGCTCGATCTCACCCTCCAGTGCTGTTCGGTCCATCGCACCCGTATGAAGGGCCGAGTCGGCCGCGACCAGCCCAGCGACGAATCCGTATGTGCACGCAACCTGCACTACGGCCACCTCTGGTCGCACGGTTACGACGTCTGCGACGCTCACGGTGGGTGGTCGACCGCGGGGTCGAGCAATGAGCAAACTTGAGGCCGACCGAGCATTGCCGGAGAGCCGCGCCGCGTGCAGCGTCCCCAGTGGTACGCCATAGGTAGCAACGCCGTGGACTAGGAGCGCCGCGTGGTGGCTGATCGCCAGTCGATCGCCGTGTCTGCGGGACAAGCCTCGCGCCCGCTCGATGAGCCGCGCGTCGGCATACTCCGGCGTTGGCCCACTGGCGAAAATGCCCCGCCGGAGGCGTCGTGCCGAGCCTGACCGGACCCAGGCGGCGAGGTCGTCGTCGTGATACCCCAGCGAAATCGCGTCGGCCCGCGTGAAGACACTGCCGGTGCCTCCGACGAGCTGCTCGGGAACTGAGGACATGAGGCCACCCTGCCAACGATCCGCTTGCCTCGCCGGGGTGCCTGTGGACAACTCGCCTGGTGCTGCATTTCCAGCCTGGTGCTGCAATGCAGTGCAGCACCAGGCGAGAAAGCGGGCCCACGGCGAGATGGACGGGCGTGTGGGTATGCCGGGGGCTGGGGAAGGGCGACGAAAGGCAGGGTGGTTAGGGGTTGGGCTTGGTGCGCAGGGAGGGTTGGGGCTCTATGCCGGCTAGGCCGTTCCAGGCCAGATTCACCAGATGGGCGGCCACGTCCTGCTTTTTGAAGCGCCGAGAATCCAGCCACCAACCGCCGGGGATGGCCACCATGCCGACCAGCATTTGGGCATACAGCGGAGCCGTCTTGGGGTCCAACCGCCGACGTTTGAACTCGGCCGCCAAGATGTGCTCGACCTGCGTGGCTACATCGCTGATCAGCGAGGCGAACGACCCGGTCGACTGACCGGGGGGCGAGTCGCGCACCAAGATCCGGAACCCGTCGGTGGAGCTCTCGATATAGTCCAACAAGGCCAATGCCGCGCGCTCCAGCAGAGCTCGGGAGTGCAGCGGAGCGCTCAACGCCTCGGTGATGGCCGACAGCAATTTCTGGATTTCGCGGTCCACGACGACGGCATACAAGCCTTCTTTGCCTCCGAAGTGCTCGTAGATGACCGGCTTGGAGACCTCTGCTGTGGCGGCGATCTCCTCGACCGTGGTGCCCTCGAATCCCTTCTCGGCAAACAACCCGCGCCCGATGATGATCAGCTGTTCGCGGCGCTGGGCACCGGTCATCCGATGCCGCGACGATGAACTCATCTTGCTGGAAGGGGTGCTCACACCTGCCATCATGCCAACTCCGGTGAGCCTCGACTGTGTGAGCGCGGCCCGCTGGCCTAGAGTTGTCTCGCTTCCCGCCTCGTCGGGAGCGTTCCCCGGTTGGTCTGCTGGTAGGGCCCGCCTGACTTTGAATCAGGACAAGCGACGTAGGTTCGATTCCTACCCGGGGAGCCGCAGGGGCCCGAAGCGGCGGGTAGGGTCGGGCACCGTGAGCACCCATCCCGCCGCCGTGATCATCCTCGCTGCGGGCGAAGGCACCCGTATGAAGTCCGCGACGCCGAAGGTGATGCACCCCATCGCCGGACGGACGCTGCTGGGACACGCGGTGTATGCCGCCCGCCAGGCTTGCCCAGGACACGTATCGGTGGTCGTCAGACACCAGCGTGAGCTCGTGGCGGCGCACGTCGCCGAGATCGACCCCGATGCCCTCATCGCCGACCAAGATGAGGTCAAGGGGACCGGGCGAGCCTGCGAGTGCGGGCTGGACGCGCTGCCCGAAGACCTCAGCGGCACCGTGGTGGTGACGATGGGCGATGTGCCGTTGCTCACCGGGGCGACCTTGAGCGCGCTGACCGAGCAGCATGAGTCGAGCGGGTCTGCGGTCACGGTGATGACGGCTGAGCTCAACGATCCCGCCTCCTACGGTCGCATCGTGCGGGACGACGCCGGCGAGGTCATGGCGATCATGGAATACAAGGACGCTCTCGTGGCGCGAGAGGCGGGCGGAGAGTTCAAAGACGTCGTCGACATCGCCGAGATCAACTCGGGCATCTATGCCTTCGACTTGGCTGTGCTCCGCAAGGCACTGGCCGAGGTCGGGACCGATAACGCCCAGGGCGAGAAGTACCTGACCGATGTCCTGGCGATCGCCCGCCGCGACGGGGGGCGCGTGTCGGCATACCTGGTGGATGACGTGTGGCAGACCGAGGGCATCAACGACCGCGTCCAACTAGCAAACCTCGGCCGGATCATGAACGAGCGGATTGTGCACGGCTGGATGCGTGCGGGCGTGAGCATCCCTGACCCCGCCACGACGTGGATCGATGCCGACGTGACCATTGGCCAAGACACCACCATCTTGCCGGGCACCCAACTCCACGGGGCCACCAGGATCGGAGCCAACGTCACCATCGGGCCGGACACCACGCTGACCAGCGTCGAGATCGGCGACGGAGCCTCGGTGGTGCGCACCCACGGCGAGTTGGCGGTGATCGGCGCAGGATCAGTCGTTGGGCCGTTCGCCTACCTGCGGCCTGGCACGGAGCTGGGCACCAGGGGCAAGATCGGCACTTTCGTGGAGACCAAGAACGCGCAGATCGGCGCAGGCTCGAAGGTTCCACACCTGACGTATGTGGGCGACGCCACCATCGGGGAGCACTCCAACATCGGTGCTTCCAGCGTGGTCGTGAACTATGACGGGGTGAGCAAGCACCGCACCACGATCGGCAGTCACTGCCGGATGGGCAGCGACACCATGTATGTCGCGCCGGTCACCATTGGTGACGGTGCGGGCAGCGGAGCGGGGACGGTGATTCGGCAGGATGTGCCCGCGGGGGCGCTGGCGATTACTGTGGCCAAGCAACGCAACATCGAGGGTTGGGCCCAAGCGAAGCGACCTGGCACACCTCAGGCCGACGCCGCGAACGCCGCGACCAACGCCGACCCGCCAAGCGCTGACGCACCAGCCACAGACGCACCACCGACGAGCGCAACACCCGGAGAGGGGACCACCCAGGCATGAGCGGCATCATGCGTACCACGCAGAAAAACATGATGGTGTTTACTGGCCGGGCGCACCCCGATCTGGCCGCCGAAGTCGCCGCCAACCTGGAGACGCTGCTAGTCCCGACGTTGGCCTACGAATTTGCCAACAGCGAAGTCTTCGTGCGCTTCGAGGAGTCGGTGCGCGGCTGCGATGCCTTCGTCATCCAGAGCCACGCGGCACCGATAAACAAGTGGATCATGGAGCACTTGATCATGGTTGACGCGCTCAAACGCGCCTCGGCCAAACGGATCACCGTGGTGCTGCCGTTCTACGGATACGCCCGGCAAGACAAGAAGCACCGAGGCCGCGAGCCGATCTCGGCCCGGTTGATGGCTGACCTGTTCAAGACCGCAGGTGCCGATCGGTTGATGGCGATCGATCTGCACACCGCCCAGATCCAGGGCTTTTTCGACGGTCCGGTGGACCACCTGATGGCTATGCCAATCCTGTCGAAGCACGTCAAAGAGAAGTACGGCGACGAAGACCTCGCGGTGGTCTCACCCGACGCTGGCCGGATCAAGGTCGCGGAGCAGTGGTCCTCCCGGTTGGGCGGTGTGCCATTGGCGTTCATCCATAAAACGCGAGACACCACCCAGCCAAACAAGTCGATCGCCAACCGAGTCGTCGGTGAGGTCACCGGGCGGACCTGTGTGCTGGTCGACGACATGATCGACTCCGGCGGGACCATCTGCCAGGCAGCCGACGCCCTCATGGCGGAGGGAGCGAGCAGCGTCATCATCGCCGCCACCCACGCGATCTTCTCCGACCCGGCCGTCGAACGCCTCGGCAACTCGGTGGCCCGTGAGGTCGTGGTGACCAACACCCTGCCGCTGAGTGACGCCGCCCGCGCGCTGCCCAAAATCACCGAGCTCTCGATCGCCCCGCTGATCTCCCAAGCCATCCGGCAGGTGTTCGAAGACGGCTCCGTGACCAGCATGTTCGACGGCCAGGCCTGAGCCGCACACTCAGCCCGAGCGGCATACACACCTCGGTTGGGCCGGACCCCCAACCCTGCCGTAGACTCACCGCCGTTGCCTCGGCGAGGGACGTCACACGGTCGTGCTGGATCTGATCGTTGGCTCCGTGATTCGACGCGGTGGTGGTGCTCGTGAGCACCTGCCTCCCAGTCGCTTCGCTGTCCGCGTTGCGTCCCGCGTCGAGGCCCACCGGTTGTTAACCCCTGAACGCAAAGAGAGTCCACCATGGCTGACCAGACACGCATTGCCGCGACGAAGCGCACCGAGTTCGGCAAGGGCGCGGCCCGCCGCGTCCGCCGCGCCGACAAGATCCCCGCCGTCCTCTACGGGCACGGCACCCCACCGCTGCACCTGACGCTGCCCGGGCACGACACGATGATGGCGCTGAAGCACACCAACGCCGTGCTCACCCTGGACGTCGACAGCGACGAGCACCTGGCCCTGGTCAAGGACGTGCAGCGCGACCCCATCAAGCGGGTCATCGAGCACGTCGACCTCGTCATCATCCGTAAGGGTGAGAAGGTCCAGGTCGACATCTCGGTCCACCTTGAAGGCGATGCCGCCCCAGAGACCGTGGTCAGCATGGACTACTCGGAGCTGACCGTCGAGACCGACGCCACCAGCATCCCGGAGAGCTTCGTGGTCTCCGTCGAGGGCATGACCGCAGGCACACAGGTGCTCGCCGGCCAGGTCACGATGCCGGAAGGCGTCGAATTGATCACCGACCCCGAGGCCCTCGTGGTCAACGTGTCGAAGGCCATCTCCGAGGAGGAGCTCGAAGCCGAATTGTCCGAGGCCGAGGCCGAGGCCGGCATCGAGCAGGACCAGCCAGAGGACGCCGAAGGCGAGAGCGCCGATGGCGAGTCCGATGGCGATGCCGCGGAAGGATCGAAGCCCGACGAGTCCTGATCGACGTCATCCAGCCCGGCCCCACACCCGTGGTGCCGGGCTGGACCCGTTTGGGGCCACAATGCCCCGGTGCCGTGCATGATCGTTGCCGTGCCCTGTATGCGGTAGAAGAGGTGAGTGGACATGGAGCCCTGGCTCGTCATCGGCTTGGGTAACCCCGGCCCGACCTACGCTGAGCACCGGCACAACGTCGGGGCCATGGTCATCGCCGCGATGGCCCGTGACGCCGGGACAAAGCTGACCACACACAGGGCACGTGCTCATGCGGCTCAGATCCGACTGGGCACGCTGCCCGGCGGGTTGCCTGGACCCCCCGTGATCGTCGCTCAACCTCAGACCTTCATGAACCTGTCGGGTGGGCCAGTGGCTGGGCTCGTCACGTTCTTCTCCATTCCTCTGGAGCGCATCGTCGTCGTGCACGACGAACTCGATATCGACTTCGGCACGGTCCGACTAAAGCGGGGTGGTGGCGAGGGCGGCCACAACGGCCTTCGCTCGATCAGCGCGGCGCTGGGCAGCAAGGACTACGTGCGGATCAGGTTGGGGATCGGCCGTCCTCCGGGACGTCAGGATCCGGCCGACTACGTGTTGTCGAACTTCCCCGCACGCGAGCGCGAAGAACGGGACCTCCTGATCGGCGACGGTTGCGATGCCGTGTCGGACTTAGTGGGCCTCGGACTCGAGGCAACTCAGCAGCGCTTTCATTCCCGCTGAGGCCGACGGATAAGTCTCATTCCACGCGGTCGAGACTTACGATCCAATCATGAGTCGAGCTTTCCCGCCCTATCAGTCCTCCCTGTATACCGTTGCGCCACCCTCATCGCGCAGCGCCCTCGCCGGTTGGGCACTAGGGATTGCCATCACCGCACTGCTGATCTCGGGCCTAGCCCTCATTTTCGCGGCCACTGCCGCTTTCGGCCCGGCATTGACCGCGGGGGAAGGCCTCGACACCGATGGCACGGTGAGTGACCTCGGCGCTCTCACGCAGGGTGAGTGCTTTACCTCGGTGACGTTACGCCCAGAAACCATCGAGCCCACGCTCTGCGAAGCAAGTCATGACGGTGAGGTGTACCTCAGAGACGCGCTGAGCGGTGTAACCGGAGCCGGTTACCCAGGCCAGGATGTCTTCTGGGAGGCCGACGAGGTCTGCTACAGCGAATTCGCGGCATACACGGGGGAAGCCTTCGAAGAGTCGACGTTCACCTATGCCGTTTTCGGGCCCAGTAGGGCTTCATGGGCAGAAGGTGATCGAGACATCGCCTGCGCGATCGTTCCGTTCCGGATGGGGTCCTTGGAGGGCAGCGCACGACGGGGGTGAGGCACGTCAACAGTCTCGCCCCGACCGCGAAGGGTCAATACCGGCACACGATTGATGCGCTCGGTAAGGCACGAAGGCACGGCCTGGGCGAGTTTGGCGCAGCGCGTCAGAAAGAGACCTGATGTGGCTCACCGTTCGGGATCCTTGGCGCTCATGTCCTGACGACACGCCCACCCGCACCGGCCCAGGCGTGCACGTGCACGCTCTAGCCGGTCAATCCCGGGCGTGTCGCGGGTCATGCGCTCAGGCTGCGCATGACCATTGCCCAGTCCGTCGTCTTGTTTGTCTTGGCCGCGTTCGCTGAGATCGAGGGTGCGTGGCTGATGTGGCAGGGCATCAGGGAGGATCGCGGCTTGCTCTTCGTCGCCGGGTCACTGTTGTGGGGCATTATGGCCGACGGTTTCGTCCCCGACCGCTACGACGCGGTCGGGGCCACGATCTGCCTGCTCGGAGTTGCCGTCGTCATGTTCGCCCCTGGGCGTGGGCCCTGTGTCTTGGCCCCCGGGACGGGGAGGGTGGAGCCTACGCGTTGCCGGACTTGAGGGCGGCCAAGCGTGCTTCGACCTCCGAGTCGTGGGTGTGGTCCTCCAGTTCGGCGAACTGGTCCTCCAACCGGGTTGACTGCGCTTCTGCGCGGCCCTGCATGACGGCCTCTTCACGCTGGATCTTGTCCTCGAAGCGCGACAACTCGCTATTGGGGTCGAGGACGTCCAATGAGGACATAGCCTCGTTGACGGTGCTCTGCGCTTCGACGGAGCGAGCACGTGCGATGAGTTGGGAACGACGGCCCTTAAGGTCCTCCAACTTGGTCTTCATGGACGACAAGCCGCTCTTGAGCTGCTCGACCGTGGAGTTCTGCGACTCGATCGCGGGCCGTGCCTTGGCGACGTCGTCTTCGTGCTGAATCATCCGCCCGAGCGCCAACTTGGCCAGGTTGTCGAACTTGTCGGCACCGGCCGCGTCGCCCGCCGAACGCATGGACTCCGCCTTCTCGGAAGCCGCCGACGCCTTGCGGCCCCATTCCTGCGCCGCCTCCTCGTCGTTGCGCAAGTCTGCCTCGGCCATCCGCACGTTGGCAATCGTCTGAGCGACCGCCTCCTCGGCCTCAGCAATCGAGTGCGTGTAGTCGCGAACCAACTGATCCAACATCTTCTCCGGGTCCTCGGCTCGATCCAGCATGGTGTTGATGTTGGCCCGCGCCAACTGACCGATACGACCGAGGATGCTCTGCTTCTGCGTCATGGTTCGTGATTCCCTTCGTCGACATGCTGTGTGGTGCTAGTGGTCTGTTGGTAACGATCTTGCGGTGTTGGTCGCGGATTGTCGATGCTCAGACGTATGCCGTAGCCAAACGGTTGCTTCCCAGCTCGCGATCAGAAGCGTCCCCCGCTGCTGATGCCTCCGCCACCTCCCCCGAAGCTGCCACCTCCGCCGAAACCGCCGCCGCCGCTGAAGCCACCACCACCGAATCCGCCGCCTCCACCCCAGCCGCCTGAGTGTCGCGCCCCGCCTTGCCCGCCCCCGGCCAGGATGCCGCCAAGGACCAGCGAGCCGATGTCCACACCGCCGGCCCTGCGTCTGCCGCCGCGGCCCATGCCGCGCCCGCCGCGCATTCCCGGTCCCATGGTGTCGTCCCACCGGTCGACGTCATGACCCGCTTCGGCGAATGCTCGCTCGCCCATTTGCTCGGCCCGATTGAGCAGTGACGCCGCTTGGGTCGCAGAGCCCTCAAACGTCCGCTGGGCCTCGTCGAACAGCCGCAGGGCCTCAGATATCCGGGTCCTCGCGCCGCTGTCCACCGCTCCCCGACGCATCGAGATGGTCTCGTCGATGCTGCGTAGCCGTGCCCCGACCCGCTCGACCCGAGCCTGGAACGCGGTGCGCGCCTTGCTGTGTTGGGCTTCGGCTTCGCGAAAG
This sequence comes from uncultured Actinomycetota bacterium, assembly GCA_963803695.1. Taxonomy (GTDB): domain Bacteria; phylum Actinomycetota; class Actinomycetes; order Actinomycetales; family Dermatophilaceae; genus Ornithinicoccus. The sequence goes on along the minus strand of CAWDNY010000006.1, from coordinate 184,375 downwards.
GACTCCAAGACGGTGTCGAGATCGTGCTCGGCGTTGTCCAGCGTGGCCAGGGCGGCCAAGGGGTCGCCGTCCACCCGCGCTGACTGCCCCGAGGCGACTGCATCCCGGGCGCGCTGCACAGCATTGCGCACCGAGGAATCGCCCGGTGCCAACCGTTGGGCGTCGGTGATGTCGGAGGTAATGGACGTGATGGCTGCGGCCAGCGCTTGAGTGGAGCTGTTAAGGGCATCGTCGGCCCCCTCGATCTGGTCGAAGAGGCGGCTGGCCTGGCTCAGGGACTCCTCGCATGCCCTGGCTGCTGCGACTGCCGAGCTGCGATCTTTGCGCGAGAGCGACAGATCACCGGCTTCGACAAACCCGCCAGCGCTGTCCAACAACGCCTCGGCTTGGTCGAGGTGGGCCTGCACCGTGCGCAGCGCTGCCGCCGGATATCGAGCCTGAAGACCGCGGAGCTGCTGCTCAGCAGCAGGCAGTCGACGGGCCACCTCGGGTATGCGGCCTTCGAGCTCACGCAGGAACTGTGGCACGCGCGCTTCGATCGAGCGCAGGTCGGCGAACTCCTTCGTATGCGTGGCCAGGGCCTGATTGGCCTGCGTGGCGACGTCCACGATCTGCGCCAACATCGTGCGCTGAACCGGCTCTGGCTCGGGGTCGGCATCATCGAGCTCGGCGCGAATGCGGAAGGCCTCCTGAGCCTGAGCACGACTCTCGTCCAGCACGGTGCGAAAGCGCTCGGTGCGTTGCTCACCGAATTGGGCTTCGGCAAAACTGAGTTCTTCATCAGCCGAGCGCACGGCATTGTCCAGCGTGACCAACGCAGCGGCGGCCTTCTCTTGCAACTGTTGCGTCGGCATACCGGTGATGGATGGGGGTTCGCTCGTGGTCGAGGAGGAGCCTGCGCGCCGGGCCGTCTTGTTGCCGCGCCAGTTGAAGAACATCGCCGCGCCGAAGAGCATGATGGGGATGGCGAAGAACCAGGGGAAGCCTGAGCCCAATCCACTGCCTAAGCCCCCGTCACCGCCTGGGTATGAAGCCTCATCAGTGCTTGCCGCGTCCTGCCCCGCCGCATCCGGGTCGGTCTGCTGATAGCCCTGCGCTGCGGCAATCGCTGCACCTGCCCAATCGTCGTCGCCTAACGCTGGCAACACGAAGTCGTTCTCCACCTCGAGCACCTGATCGCGGGTGAGTCCGCTGTCCTGCGTGGTGTAGCTGCCGTACTTGCGGTCCTCCACCGCGACGACCAGCAGGACATCGTCACCACCCATGCCTGAGGCATTGAAGGTCGCCTCGGCCCACTCGGCCCCGCTGTTGTCACCGGCCCCCTCGAGGGTGTCGACGAAGGAGACGAAGAGTTGCAGGCCGCGCTCGTCCTGTAACTCATCCAGGGCATCTTGGACGTCGGCCTCATCCCCACCGAGCACCCCGGCGGAGTCGTAAATCTGACCCGGAAGGTCCAGCGGCTCCTCGGCCATAGCGGCCACCGGTGCCCAGAGGCATAGCAACAAGGCAACAAGCGCAGCCATGGCCGCGCGCCGGCGGAGTATGAGGTGACTCACGTCATGATCTTGGTCTGGGCCTGCAGCAGATGCAACCGTGTGGACGCAACCGTGGTGCATCGAGACCCGAGCATTAAGGTGGCGGGCGATGAACTTCACCCCTGTCCTGGCCGCTGTGCGAGCCGAAGAATCCTGCGCAGCAATTCTCGAATCATGGCGATCCGCCGACGGTGCGGACCACATCTCGGCTCCGGCGGGGGTCTGGCCGATGCTGAGCGCGCTGATGGCCACCGAACGGCCCGCGCTGATCGTGACCGCGACCGGGCGCCAAGCCGATGATGTGGCTCGCCAGCTCGGTGACCTTATGGCCACCGACGACATTGCGACCTTCCCGAGTTGGGAGACCCTGCCCCACGAGCGGCTCAGCCCGCGCAGCGACACGGTGGCCAGGCGGCTCGCGGTGTTGCGGCGGTTGGCTCATCCGGACGACCACGACACCGGCCACGGACAGCTTCGAGTGGTCGTGGCCTCGGTGCGAGCGCTCATTCAGCCGATCGCGACGGGCCTCGGCGAGTTGCGTCCGGTGGAGCTGCGCAGCGGTGACGAGAAACCCCTTGGCGCCATCGTCGAAGACCTCGTGGCCGCCGCATACACCCGGACCGACCTCGTGGAGCGGCGCGGGGAGTTCGCCGTGCGCGGCGGCATACTCGACATCTTTTCGCCCACCGACGACCATCCCTTGAGGGTTGAGTTCTGGGGGGACACGGTCGAGGAGATCCGGTGGTTCAAGGTGGCCGACCAGCGCTCGCTAGAGGTGGCTAGCGACGGCGTGTGGGCGCCGCCGTGCCGCGAAGTCCTGCTGACCGACGATGTGCGAGCGCGAGCCAAGGCGCTCGTCGAGCAGCTGCCCGGGGTCGCCGACATGCTGACCCAGGTGGCCGACGGCATCGCGGTCGAAGGGATGGAGTCCCTTGCTCCGGCCCTGGTCGACGGTATGGAGACGCTGGTCGATGCGCTGCCGTCCCATGCCGGGGTTATCGTCTTGGACCCGGAGCGGGTCCGCACTCGCGCTCACGACCTGGTGGCGACCAGCCAGGAGTTTCTGGACGCGAGTTGGTCGAATGCGGTAGCTGGCAACGTGGTGCCGGTGGACTTGGAGCGGATGCTGGGTTCGGCGTCGTATCTGGGCCTTGAGGCCGTGGCCGACATCACGACGGCTTCGGGACGGCCTTGGTGGACGCTGACTCCGTTTGCGACCGATGACGAACTGGTGACCGCGGGCGAAAGCGGCCTGTCCGTCGCTGCGCAGCCCACCCCGGGGTATCGCAGCGATGTCGACGCGCTGGCGCTCGACGTGCGCGGCTGGCTCGCCGACGAGCAGAGCGTCGTGATGGTGCTCGAGGGTGCTGGCATGGCCCAGCGGGTGGCCGAGGTGTTGATCGAGCGTGACGTCCCGCACCGGATCCAGTCACCTGTGGAAGACCTGCCTACGGGTCTGGTGAGCTTGACCACAGGGCGCGTCGGGGTCGGTTTTGCCCTGCCAGGGGCCCGATTGGTGGTCCTGGGGGAGTCCGACCTGACCGGTCAAGCGGCGACTACTGGTGCCACGGGCGGGGCGCAGGCCATGCCCTCGCGGCGACGCAAACAGATCGACCCGCTGCAGTTGCGCCCTGGTGACCTGGTGGTCCACGAGCAGCACGGTGTGGGCCGCTTCGTCGAGATGGCACAACGGACCGTCGCCGGGGCCACCCGCGAATACCTCGTGCTGGAGTATGCCGCGAGCAAGCGCGGCCAACCCGGTGACCGCCTCTTCGTGCCCACGGATCAGCTCGACCAGGTCACTCGCTACGTCGGTGGCGAGGCACCCACGCTGAACCGCCTCGGCGGCTCGGACTGGCAGAAGACCAAGTCCCGTGCGCGCAAGCACGTCCGCCAGATCGCCGGTGAACTCATCCGGTTGTATAGCGCCCGGATGGCCACGGTGGGATATGCCTTCGGCCCCGACACGCCGTGGCAGCGCGAGCTCGAAGATGCCTTCGCTCATCAGGAGACCCCCGACCAGATGTCCAGCATCGATGAGGTCAAAGCAGATATGGAGAAGTCGGTCCCGATGGACCGGCTCATCTGCGGGGATGTCGGTTACGGCAAGACCGAGATTGCGGTGCGCGCGGCGTTCAAAGCCGTGCAGGACGGCAAGCAGGTGGCCGTGCTGGTCCCGACGACGTTGCTCGTGCAGCAACACTTCCAGACCTTTAGCGAGCGCTACGCCCAGTTCCCCGTCGTGGTCAAGGCGCTGTCTCGATTCCAGAGCGATGCCGACGCCAAGGTCACCATCGCCGGATTGGCCGACGGGTCCGTCGACGTCGTCATCGGCACGCATCGCCTCCTCTCGGCCACGGTTCGCTTCAAAGACTTGGGCCTGGTCGTCGTCGATGAGGAGCAGCGCTTCGGGGTCGAGCACAAAGAGCAGCTGAAGGCGATGCGCACCAACGTCGACGTGTTGGCGATGTCGGCCACGCCCATCCCGCGGACCCTGGAGATGGCGGTCACCGGCATACGCGAGATGTCGACCCTCGCTACGCCGCCCGAGGAGCGGCACCCAGTCCTGACGTTCGTGGGGGCCTACGACGACAAGCAGATCACGGCCGCCATCCGGCGTGAGTTGCTCCGTGAAGGCCAGGTCTTCTACGTGCACAACAAAGTGAGCTCGATCGACAAAGCCGCCAGCCGCATCCGCGACCTCGTGCCCGAGGCCCGAGTGGCCGTTGCGCACGGTCAGATGGGTGAGCACCAACTCGAGCAGGTCGTCGTCGACTTCTGGGAGGGCCGATCAGACGTGTTGGTCTGCACCACCATCGTCGAGAACGGTTTGGACATCTCGAACGCGAACACGCTGATCCTCGAGCGCTCGGACCAGATGGGCCTGTCGCAGCTGCATCAACTGCGCGGTCGAGTGGGACGCAGTCGAGAGCGGGCCTACGCCTACTTTTTGTATCCACCGGAGAAGCCGCTGACCGAGACTGCGGTCGACCGGTTGCAGACCATCGCGGCCAACACCGATCTCGGAGCTGGCATGGCAGTGGCGATGAAGGACTTGGAGATCCGCGGAGCCGGCAACCTGCTGGGCGGTGAGCAGTCCGGTCACATCGCCGGGGTCGGATTCGACCTGTATGTCCGTCTCGTCGGCGAAGCGGTTGCGGAGTTCAAAGGCGAGGGTGAGTCCGGGCCAGTCGAGGTCAAGATCGAGTTGCCGGTCGATGCCCACCTGCCGCACGACTACATTCCGGGGGAACGGCTGCGCCTGGAGGCCTACCGCAAGTTGGCGCAGGTCAAGGACGAGACCGAACTGGCCGATATTCAGGCCGAGTTGGTCGACCGTTACGGCACGCCACCGGAGCCGGTGCTGACGTTGCTCGAGGTGGCCCGGTTGCGCACGGTCGCGCGGGAAGCGGGAATTGCGGATGTTGCCATGCAGGGCACTCGCGTGCGGTTTGCCCCGGTCGGCAACCTCCGGGAATCACAACAACTGCGGCTCAACCGGCTCTACCCCGGCACGTTGATCAAACCGGCGACCCGCACGGTGCTCGTCCCGGTGCCGAAAGTTGGGGGCATCGGCGGGAAGCCGCTGCGCGACACCGCCATGCTGGACTGGTCCGCCAACCTCATCAAAGGGGTGTTGTTGGACGACATCGCGGCTGCAGCCAACGCGGGATGACATGATGGGCGGCGTGAGTTCAGCGATTGCGGCCAAGACCTTCTCCAAGCCTGTTGCGGCAGTGGCCGCCGGTGCCCTCGCGCTGCTGCTCAGCGCCTGTTCGGGCATCTCGGCCAACGAGGCCGCGATCATCGACGGCCAGAGCATCGGGGTCTCGGAGCTGCAGCAGACCACCGAAGAGTTCAACTCGATTTCGGCCGAGCCGGCACCGCCGACGACCGTGCTCAGCCAACGCACGTTGACGCCCGCTGTTGACGCGATCATGGCCGGCACCTCCGAGGAACTGACCGACCAACAGGTGATCGACGTCCTGTCCGAGAGCGGCCTGGAGAACCCGTCCCCGCTCACGATCGAGGTGGCCCGGACGATCCTTTACACCTCTACCCTGCAAAACCCGGAGGTGCTGGCCAACCCTGAGATGGCGGACGCTCTGGCGCAATTGCAGGAGCTGACGGGCGAGGACATCGCGGCGATGATCGAAGACATCAATCCTCGCTACGGCGAGTTCGACGCAGAGACTCGCACCATCCTGCCGGTTGTCCCGGAATGGATCACCCCCGCAGGCTGAGCCTGTTGGTGACCTCGCCCCGGGTTGCCCCGGGGTTGTTGTCACATCAGGCATGGCAGGCCCTTGAGGACGCCGATCAGGTCTGTGCCCGGGGATCGGCGGATAGTCCGCTGATCGAGGTTGTGCGGGGGGCCGGTATCCACGTGCGACTCCTCGATGGCTCCGATGCGAGTGAATTGGCCCAAGCCCTGATCGGAGAAGCCGAAACCGGCACCGTGATCTGGATCGGATCGAGCGACGCCGACCCCGGGCTGTCGGAGGCGCTGGCCCATCGGCTGACGGCGATGGAGGAACCTCCTGAGCTGGAGATGCTCATCGGCTCCTGGGACGTGCCCGGCTCCCGGCTGCTCGATGCCGTCGCGGTCATGGATCGGCTGCGCTCGCCTGGCGGATGCCCCTGGGACGCGAACCAGACGCACCAGTCACTCACCCCATACCTGATCGAAGAGACGTATGAGTGCCTTGAGGCGCTGGAGACGCAAGATCAGGATCACGTCGTTGAGGAGCTCGGCGATGTGTTGTTGCAGGTCCTCTTCCACGCGCGGATCGGCGAAGAGGATGAGCAAACCTTCGATGTCGACGACGTGGCGGCGGCGTTGGTCGACAAGCTCATCCGGCGTCATCCGCACGTCTTCGCCGGCGGCAGTGCGAGCACGCCAGGTGAAGTGGAGTCCTCCTGGCAGGACCTCAAAGCCGCGGAGAAGCCGGAGCGTGAGCGCCTGTTGGACGGCATACCCCAAGGTATGCCGGAGCTCGCCCGGGCCAACACGTTCGTGGGGCGGTTGGTGCGAGCGGGGCATACCGCATGGCTCGCCGACGCGGTGGCCCGAACGGCCGGCACCGGTTCCGAAGGGGAGTACGCTTCCCAACTGCTTGACATCGTGGTCGAGGCGCATCAGCACGCTGTCGACCCGTCTGCGGCGCTGCGCTCAGCCCTTCGATCGATCGAGTCCCGCGCCCAAGACCTGCGCTAGCGAGCAATCAGCGCCGGTGCGTTGGTGCCTCGGCGCGGCGTGCTGAGCGGCTAGGCTGACCTGAGCGAGCACAATCACGCCCCCACCCGTCATTTGAGGAGTGTTTTCATGGCCGTCATCGACGCCATCATTGCCCGCGAAATCCTGGACTCCCGTGGCAACCCCACGGTCGAGGTCGAGGTCGGTTTGGACGACGGCACCGTCGGCCGCGCAGCCGTTCCCTCCGGTGCTTCCACGGGTGCCTTCGAAGCGGTCGAGCGCCGCGACGGCGACAAGGGCCGCTACCTCGGTAAGGGTGTCCAAGAGGCCGTCCAGGCTGTGATGGACGACTTGGAGCCCCGTCTGCTGGGTTACGACGCCAGCGAGCAACGCCTGATCGACAACGAGATGCTGGCCATCGACGGCACCGACAACAAGGAGAAGTTGGGCGCGAACGCCATCCTCGGAGTGTCCCTGGCGGTGGCCAAGGCCGCTGCGGAGTCTGCTGGTTTGCCGTTGTTCCGCTACCTGGGCGGCCCGAACGCGCACGTCTTGCCCGTGCCGATGATGAACATCCTCAACGGCGGGTCGCATGCCGACTCCAATGTCGACATCCAAGAGTTCATGATCGCCCCGATCGGTGCCGGCTCCTTCCGTGAGGCCCTGCGTTGGGGTGCTGAGGTTTATCACGCCCTCAAGGGGGTGCTCAAGGAGCGCGGGCTGTCCACCGGCCTCGGCGACGAGGGTGGGTTCGCGCCGGACCTGGAGTCCAACCGGGCCGCGCTGGATCTGATCCTGGTGGCGATCGAGAAGGCTGGCTACACTCCCGGCACCGAGATCGCAGTAGCCCTTGACGTGGCCGCCTCCGAGTTCTGCACCGACGGTGTGTATGCCTTCGAGGGCGGCTCCAAGAGTGCCGCTGAGATGACCGACTATTACGCACAACTCGTCGAGGACTACCCCCTGGTGTCCATCGAGGACCCGCTGGATGAAGACGACTGGGCTGGCTACGCCACGATCACTGAGCGTTTGGGCACCAAGGTGCAGTTGGTGGGCGATGACCTCTTCGTCACCAACCCGACCCGGTTGCAGCGCGGGATCACCGAGAGGTCGGCGAATGCCCTGTTGGTGAAGGTCAACCAGATCGGGTCGCTGACCGAGACGCTGGATGCCGTCACCCTGGCCCAGACCAATGGCTTCCGGTGCATGATGAGCCACCGCTCCGGGGAGACCGAAGACGTGACGATCGCCGACTTGGCTGTCGCGACCAACTGCGGCCAGATCAAGACTGGCGCGCCGGCCCGCTCCGAGCGCGTCGCCAAATACAACCAGTTGCTGCGCATCGAAGAAGAACTCGATGACGCAGCGCTGTATGCCGGAGCCGGGGCCTTCCCGCGCTTCTCCGGCTGACCCCCAACGGTCACAACCGCCCTGCCCGAGGAGAGCACCAGACGTGAGTGGTCCTGGACGAAGTGAGGATCGGTCCAGCGCGCGCAAGCGCTCGAAGCCGACCCTGCCTCGCGCTTCGGCCACTCGTGGTCCGGCCGCAGGCGTGAAGCCCGGCGGGAAGCCTGGGACAGGCAAAAATCGCGTTCGGACAACGTCGTCGCGGGATCTCGCAGGCTCATCCAGTGGGCGCCGCCCGGGGTCCTCGCAGGTCTGGCGACTGAGCGCGGTGGCGCTCGTATTGGTGCTCCTTGGCGTGTTCCTCTTCCCGACGATCTCGGGCTACGTCAATCAGCGTCGCGAGGTCACCCAGCTCCAGCAGCAGATCGAAGCCCAGCGCAGCGACATCACCACCCTCGAGGGCGAGATCAAAGACTGGAGCAATCCAGACTTCATCGAGCGCAACGCTCGCGATCGGCTTCGTTTCGTGCGACCTGGCGAGACTGCCTTCACCGTGCTCGACGACACCGGTGCGGTGTTGGTCGAGCCGCTGCCCGGAGTGGCCGCAGTGACGAACGAGATCCATGAGTCCCGACCTTGGTATGGCGAGGTGTGGGAGTCCGTCAAGACTGCGAACGAAGGATTGCCGGAGACCGTCACCGATGGCGGCTGAGCAGGCCCTGGAGCAAGATTTGCTTGTCGTCGAACGCCAACTCGGACGGCCGCCGCGAGGGGTCGTTGACGTGGCGGCACGGTGTCCGTGCGGGTGTCCTGCGGTGGTGCGGACCGAGCCGCAACTGCCGGATGGCAGCCCGTTTCCGACCCTGTTCTATGCCACATGTCCTGCCCTGACGGGAGCAATCTCCACGCTGGAGAGCAACGGGATGATGCGGGAGATGACGCAACGGCTGCAGGATGATCCCGATGGGCCACTCGCCCGGGGGTATGCCGTGGCGCACCGTGATTATCTGGCTCGGCGCGCCGCGCTGGGGTCACCGCCACAGATCGAGGACATCTCGGCCGGTGGCATGCCCACCCGGGTGAAATGTCTGCATGTGCTGGTGGCTCATTCGTTAGCCGTCGGCCCGGGCATCAATCCGCTGGGTGATGAGGCGCTGGCCGCGTTGCCTCAATGGTGGGAAGGCGGTTGTTGCGCAGATGACGACGGGACTGAGGCCATGACGGGGCAGACAGGATGACCAACCATGGTCGAGTTGCCGCAATCGACTGCGGCACCAACTCCATCAGGCTTCTGATCGCCGAGGCCAGCAGTGGCAGTGGGGGCGAAGGTGTGGTCGGCGGGTTGGTGGACGTCCACCGCGAAATGCGGGTGGTGCGCTTGGGGCGAGAAGTGGATGCCACGGGCCGCTTCGGTGACCAGGCATTGAGCGACACGTTGGCTGCCGCGCGTGACTATGCGCAGTTGTGCACCGACGCCGGCGTGGACTCTGTCCGTTTCATCGCGACCTCAGCCACCCGAGATGCGGCAAACGCGGACGACTTCCTCAGGGGAGTGCACGAGATCTTCGGTGACTTCGACGTCAGCCCGGAGGTCATCACCGGTCAGGCCGAGGCGCAGTTGTCGTTTGCCGGTGCGACGGCAGAACTGGCTGAGGCAGACGAGGCGGACGCGCCATACCTGGTGGTCGACATCGGTGGCGGTTCGACGGAGTTCGTCCGCGGGAGCCGCGACGTCGAGCAGTCGATCTCGGTGGACATCGGTTGTGTCCGGATGACCGAGCGGCATCTGCACGATGACCCGGCCACCGAAGACCAGGTCTGGGCCGCGCTCGGCGACATCACTGCGGCCATCGATCACGCAGCGCAGAGCGTGGACTTCACCGGTATCAAGACCTTGATCGGACTGGCCGGCTCGGTCACCACGACCACCGCGCACGCCCTTGAGCTGTCGGCATACGAGCCAGAACGCATCCACGGGTCGGTGATTGCCGCCGCTGACATGGTCGAGGCTGCCAACGATCTGCTGAGGATGGGCCGTCCCGAGCGCGAAGCCCTGCCCTATATGCACCCAGGTCGCGTGGACGTGATCGGGGCTGGTGCTCTGATCTGGCGCACGGTAGTGCAACGCTTGGTGCGCGACGCTGGCCTGGTGTCCGTGCGGACCTCTGAGCATGACATTCTCGACGGCATCGCCTGGTCACAGATTCGGCGATAGCGCTTCGAACGAGAAGGAGACTGTGGTGAGTGAGCACGCGGCTGACCTCGACCTACACACCAACTGGGCGGGCAACGTCACGTTTTCCTCAGCCGTGCTGACTCCGGCCAGTGTCACCGAAGTGCAGCGACTGGTGGCTGCGTCATCGCACGCCCACGCGGTCGGCACCGGCCACTCCTTTACCCCGGTAGCCGACAGCCGAGGCACGCTGATCTCGGCGGTGAACCTGCCGCCACGATGCGATGTGGGCACGGATCCGCTGACAGGGTCGCCCGTGGTGACCATCGCGGCCGGGATGACGTTCGCCCAGGTGGCGCCGCTGTTGGATGCGGCTGGCTATGCGATGCACAACATGGGGTCGCTTCCGCATATCTCGGCTGCCGGGGCCTGCTCGACCGGCACGCACGGCTCGGGTGATCGCGCAGGGTGCCTGGCGGCGGCAGTGGCAGCGGTCGAGATGGTGACCGCCGACGGTGACCTGATGATGCTCGACCGTAGCGACCCCGACTTCGCGGGGGTGGTCCCGAGCATGGGCGCATTGGGCGTGCTCACTTCCCTGACCTTCGACGTCCAATTCTCATTCAACGTGGCCCAAACCGTCTGGCAGGGCATCGAGGCGCAGACCGGGATCGAACAACTGGACGCGATCATGGCCTGCGCCTACAGCGTCTCCGTGTTCACGACGCTGGATGAGCAACGGTTTGGCGAGGTGTGGGTCAAACGGCGGATGGACGAGCCGGACCCGGACCTGAGCCCATGGGGAGGGACGCCCGCTGTGCAACCGCGGCGGCCGGTGCCCGGCGAGGAAGGGGAGGGCTGCACGCTGCAGGGCGGCATACCTGGTCGATGGTTCGAGCGGTTGCCGCACTTCACACCCGACGCGCCCCCGAGTAGCAGCGGAGCTGAAGTCCAATCCGAGTACTACGTCTCCCGCGAGCACGGTCCGGCAGCGCTAGCGGCCGTGTGGGCGATCGGAGGGTCCCTTCGAGCAGCGCTGCAGATCTGTGAGTTGCGCACGGTGGCGGCCGATGGGCTCTGGCTGTCTCCCGCGTATGACCAGGGTTTGCTGGGCATCCACTTCACCTGGCATCCCGACCCCGACGCGGTCCGGTCGGCCGCTCTCGCGGTGGAGTCGGTATTGGAGCCGTTTGCGCCGGTGCCGCACTGGGGCAAAGTGGCCTTCCTCGACCCCGCCCTGGTGGCTGGTCGATATGCACGGATCGAAGATGCCCGCCGACTGGTGGCCCGAATGGACCCCCGCGGGGTCTTCGGCAACGACTTCATCGACCCCTACTTGCGCGTTGACTAGCGCGGAGCCGCACCCGATCACCGGACAGGTCTTCGCCTCCCCGGTGCCTCCTGGCACCGGATGGCCGGGTGATCCGGCGGATCGCAACACCCCGGTGGCGGCCAGTGCCGCCGACGTCGCCGCTTTGGCCTCCGACTCGGGCTCCCTCGCCGAGCTCGACGCGCGCATCTCGGTATGCCGAGCGTGCGAGCGGCTTGTCAACTGGCGTGAAGAGGTGGCTCGCACGGGACGGCGTGCCTCGTTTGTCGACCAGCCGTACTGGGGGCGGCCTGGCCCGGGATTCGGCGATGAGGCACCCGCCGTGCTGGTCGTGGGCCTGGCACCGGCAGCGAACGGTACCAACCGGACAGGCCGGATGTTCACCGGCGACCGCAGCGGCGACTGGATCTACGCCGCGCTGCACCGCGGGGGGTATGCCGATCAGGCAACCAGTGAGCACGCAGGCGATGGTCAACGGCTCCGCGGGGTACGGATCGTCGCCGCCGTGCGATGTGCGCCGCCGGCCAACAAGCCCACGACCGATGAGAAGGCCACGTGCCGGCCATGGCTGGAGCAGGACTTGCGGTTGGCTGAGCCGACGTTGCGGTCGATGTTGGCGCTGGGCTCGATCGGCTGGGACGCGGCCTTGGTCGGGGCGCGCGCGGTGGGCTGGACGGTCCCGACTCCCAAACCGAAATTCGGCCATGGCGCTCAGGCTGACCTGCTTGGCTCTGACGGCCAACCGATCCGGCTGCTCGCCAGCTATCACGTCAGCCAGCAAAACACCTTCACCGGCCGGTTGACCGAGCCGATGCTCGATGCGGTGATCGCCCGATTGTGACCGGGTAACCTGGGGGCCGACGCTGAGCCCCCGTAGCCCAATCGGCAGAGGCAGCCCACTTAAAATGGGTCCAGTGCGGGTTCGAGTCCCGCCGGGGGTACTTGGCTGGCCTGGTTGCGATCGGACCATTGTGGAGTTGCGGCCGACGACACGCCCGAGAATTTCGGCCTGAGCGTGCACGTGCTCGCCTGGGCCGGTGAAGCCGGGCGTGTCGTCGGCTGACGCCGTCGCGACGTGACCAGATGCTGGATGGCGGATAGGGGTTGACCCCCAGGGGGAATGGGGTGACCCCCAGGGGGAAGGGTTGACACAGGGATGGGTGGCTAGGGATTTGGTGATGGCCGGGGGGAAGAGAGATCTACGGTTTGGTGATGGCGGGTGGCACTACTGCGCGGTGGCGGTCCACAGCAACGCTTGGGCCACCAGGGCGTATTGCCCCTTGGGGTGGGCACGGAAGAGCGGATCGCTGCCGAACAGTGTTATTGCTGCGCCAGCGGTGGGGCCTTGGCTGTCGATGCCGTGGACCATCATTGCGCCTCCGGCGGCGTCCTGCGGTGAGTCCGGCGTCCCCGGAGTGGCCCTCCAGTGACCGCTGCGCAGGGGATCCGATGCGGCATACCGCTGATCGACGATGACGCCTTCGCCGACGTCGGTGAACCAATACGGTGCGTTGACAAACGTCTCGCTGCTCGCGCCGCGGGCCAAACCGGTGGGCGAACTGGTCACGGCGACGACTCCGTTGGCGTCGCCGCGCCCAGAGTTGAGGTAGACGGGCAGCAGGTCGAGGTCGTCGTTGAACTCAAGTCCATCGGGTCCCTGTGCCACAAACCCACCCTTGTGGTCAAGGAAATCCACGAGACTTGCCCGACTATCCGCCGACAGGTCGTCAACGTCAAGACCATCGGAGACCATCAGCGTGTCGATGCCGTCGAAATCGAAGCCCCTATTCAGGGTGGTGGCGGTCACGGGGGTGACATCGAAGCCCATTTCGCGCAAGGCGAAGATCTTTTCGTCGTCAGCGGCAGCGGCCACCCGAATGCGATCCAGGGGGACTCCCGCCGCGCGATCCGCGGGTGAATCACCTGTGTGCCGGATCGGTATGCCGAACGTCGAGGCCGCCTCACGCACCTCAGCCTGTGCGTCGGCGGGGATGATCACCGAGCCAGACCTGGCCTCGAAACGCAACGAGACGCCCTCATCAAGCAGCGCATTCATCGCTGCGATGTCCGCGGGGTCACGCAGGTTCAGCCGCCAAGGGCCCCGCGGGCTCGGGGAAGAAGAAGGCACGAGGTCGTCGGCGGTGAGCGCACGCAGCGAGGGCTGGTTCCAGATTGCCGCCGAGCCCGGCGTTGCCGACGCCGCCGACGTCGAGAGGATCGCGGTCCCGTCCGCAGGCACGGTGACGACATCGGCACCCCACAATGCCGCGAGGCTCCACGCAGACACGTCGTACATCGCCGTCGATAGAGAGGACGCGTCCGTGCCCTCGCTCAGCATGGCGTTGGCCACGCCGCGCTTGGCTTGATGCATGTCGATCACGTAGGTCCCCCGCGAATACGTCGAACCACCGATCCGCACGGGGTCGGTGACGACCTGCACTTCGACGCCGTGGTCGTTGAGCTGCCTCACTAATCGTGCGGCCGCCGATCCCGACCGCTGCGACACACCCGTCGGGATGACGTACGCCCGCGGATAGGCGAACGGCTCGACCGCGACCGTGGCACCAGGGTCAGCGATGAGGTCGGGGTCGGGCGCTGCCTGCCCCAAGGGCGCGGCGCGCCCGGGCTCCCCAGCGAGGGCGCGTCGAAGGCCTTCGCCCTGGTCGGCTAGCAGATCGTCGTGGTGACGGTCGGCATACTTGATCGTGGCTTCCATGGCCGCTCTGGCCACCTGGGTGTTGATGGTGCCGCGCCGCGCCAGCTCGCTCGTCGGGAGCGATTCGGCTTCGTTGTTGGTCGCCAGGGGCAGCTCCACAGTCTGCCCGATGGCGCCGTGAAGGCCGGCGTACTGGGCGGTGAAGACCGGTGCCCAGCCGTCCCACCCCTGATCCCAATCACGCAGCGGGATCTGCGGGGGCCGGACGTCGTCGGCGTCATCCAGGTCCAGGTTGGTGATCGCTTCCTCGATGCCCACGGCATTGGGCAGTGCGTGCCTCATCGCCAGGTCGAACTCGATGTTTTGCGCGAACGGCGCGGTCGTCGGCTCGATCAGGGTGCCGTTAGCGTAGCCGTGCACATCCAGCACCATCGCTGGGGAGAGTCGCACGATCGTGTCGCGCACCGCCTGCGATTCCGGCTGGCTGGTGGTCAGCAGGTCACGATTGAGGTCGAATCCGGCGGCGTTCTCCCTGGTGCCGGACACCCGCCCGTCGGGGTTGGCGCAGATCAGGATGTGGATGCGGGTCGAGCGCAGCGTCCGCTCGACGGCGGGGTCCCGCGAAAAGGCGTAGTCGCGCACCAACTCCAATGCTGCATCGGTACCCTCCCGTTCTTCCCCGTGAAGATTGGCGTTGATCAACACCGGCAGCTTCTCGGCGGACGGCGATTTCTTCTCCGGCGCGGTCAAGGTCACCAAGTAGAGGTCCCGACCTTCGGCGCTGCGCCCAACAATCTCCACGCTGACCCGATCTGAGGACGCTTGGGCCTCGTTCAGCACGGGTGCGATTTCGTGAAACGGCGTCAGCCCGACCGATGCGGCCGCGTCTTGGTCGTCAGCCTCGGGCTCGGGCAGATCTGTGGTGCGTGGGTATGCCGCCTCGAGACTGATCTGCGGGGTCACCGGGGCCGGGATCGCGGTCGCGGGGACGCCGAGCCCGATGAGGCTCAGACATAGCGCGACGACGAGGCAGCCGGCCTTGCATGCAGACCTCGGCGTTGATGCGTCGACTGTACTCACGGCATACCTCCTCGCGGTGATCCTTGCTTGTTGATCGTCGCCCGGCGGTCCCAAGGCGCAAGCAAGCAGACTAGCCCGACGCCATGACAAACCCCGAGGCCCGAAATCATGCTCCCGCAGGCGCATCCACAGTCGAGCGCTCGGGAACATTGCGGATCGCTCAAACGCTCTATCATGTACGCACACACGATTCAGCTTGCAACCGCAGCTGAACCATACTTTCGGAGGGCACATGGGCAGCAACCCGGTTTTCAACCGGATCGATCGTGAAACCAGCGGGTATGCCGGCTTCGGCAACGCCCAACAGCAGGGTGGCGGCCAGATGGCTCCGCCCCGTGGAGCCCCTCAGCAGGCTCCTGTCGGTTACTCCGGTCCATCCGGATCCATGTCCAACGAGCAACTCGACCAGATGTATGGCCAGGCGCCCGCCGGGCCCGCGCAGACCGGTCGCGTGACCTTGGACGACGTCATCATGAAGTCCCTGGGACTCTTCGGCCTCGTGTTGTTGGTCGCGGGAGCCACCTGGTTCTTCGTCCAACCCGTTGTCGATAGCGCTGGCCAGACCCAAATGAACCCGCTGGCCATGCCAGTCTGGCTGATTGGCATGTTCGGCTCGCTGGGTCTGTCGTTTGCGATTGCCTTCTCCAAGAAGGTCAACGTCCCGCTGATCATGGTGCACGCCGTGCTCCAGGGTGCCTTCCTGGGAGCGGTAAGTGTGGTCTTCGAGGCGCTCTACGAGGGTGTCGTACCCGCAGCAGTGATGGCCACCCTCGGCACCTTTGCTGGCATGTTCCTGGCCTGGAAGATCGGCTTCATCAAGGTCACCAGCAAGTCACGCCGGATCTTCGGCATGATGACGATGGGCTACCTGGTCTTCGCCCTGATCAACATCGGGTCCAGCATGCTCGGGTTCGGCAGTGTCTACGCTGGCGGCGGAATGCTGGCCATTGGCATATCGGTCCTGGGTGTCGCCTTGGCGTCATACTCCCTGGCGATCAACTTCGACTCGATTGACCGCGCGGTCGGCGCGGGCGCCCCGGAGAAGTACTCCTGGCTGCTGGGTCACGGTCTTGTGGCCAGTTTGGTCTGGCTCTACATCGAGTTCCTGCGTCTGTTCGCGATCCTGCAGAGCGACTGACGTGACCGCGACTGAGCCGACCCCCGATCGACCGGCTGGCTCAGCCGCAACGGATAGCAGCTCCACGGAACTAGAGCGCGTGGTTCGACGGTGGCAACAACTGCCGTTGGACCACGCGCTTCGTGTTGCCGTCGGCGTGCGTGCCTTAGTCCAAGACGTCGCAGACGAGGTCGCCCACGACCGAGGTATGCCGCATCGAGCCGTGCCCGATCTCGGGCCAGCGGTGTTGATGGATCAGCTGCGCGTCATGGTTTTCGACCACCAAGAGGCCGGTCTGGATGAGGCCGACCTGGCTCGCAGCCTAGGCGATCTTCGGCGCTCGCTTCCGTAAGTGCTGCGCGGGCCTAGAGGCGCTGCAGAACCATCGCCATACCTTGTCCTCCGCCGACGCACATGGTTTCCAAGCCGAACTGACCGTCCCGCACGCGCAGGGCGTTCAACAGGGTCGTCGAGATCCGAGCGCCGGTCGCGCCGAACGGGTGGCCGAGCGCGATCGCTCCTCCGTGCACGTTGAGTTTGTCCGGGTCCATCCCGAGATCGTCAGCGCTAGCCAACACCTGCACCGCGAACGCCTCGTTGATCTCGTAGAGATCCATGTCGCCGATGGACATACCCGCCCTGGCCAGCGCGAGCCGCGAGGCCTCGACCGGCCCAAGGCCCATGATCTCCGGCGACAGTCCGGTGGCGGCGGTGGAGACGATCCGCGCCAGCGGCTGCACACCCAACTCGGCGGCCCGAGCATCACTCATCACGATCACCGCGGCGGCCCCGTCGTTCAGCGGGCAGCAGTTGCCAGCGGTGACCGTGCCGTCCTCGCGGAAAGCGGGGCTCAGCGTCGAGACCTTGTCGTAGGTCACCCCGGCCCGTGGGCCATCGTCGGTGGCCACGACGGTGCCATCGGCTAACGTCACGGGGGCGATCTCGTCCTCGAATAGACCCGCAGCGATGGTCGCCTCGGCCCGATTCTGGCTGAGTACCCCCCATTCGTCCTGACGCTGACGGCTGATGCCGCGCATCGTGGCCACATTTTCGGCCGTCTGGCCCATGGCAATGTAGGCATCAGGCAGCAGGCCGGCCTCGCGAGGATCAGACCACGGCTCATTGCTGATCGCTGTGGCCTTCGTGCGCTCCCCGGCCTCGGCAAACACGGGGTTGTGATCGTCCGTACTCGATCCGCCTGCGCCCGCGAAGGTCGGGTAGCGCGAGACACATTCGACGCCAGCGCTGATGAATGCCGATCCCTCACCGGCCTTGATCGCGTGGAACGCCATCCGTGTGGTCTGCACGGACGACGCGCAAAATCGGTTGACGGTGCTCCCCGGCAGGGCGTCCTGGCCCAGCAGCACAGCCACAATCCGCGCCATGTTGCTGCCGTGCTCGGCTGAGGGCTCGGCGCACCCCAGATACAGGTCTTCCATCATCGAGGCGTCCACCCCAGGCAGATCGGCCAGAGCAGCCTGGATCGCCACGGCGCTGAGGTCGTCAGGTCTCACATCGCGCAAAGAGCCCTTGAAAGCTCGACCGATCGGCGTGCGGCGCGCGGCAACGATGACTGCTTCGACCATGGTCCCTCTTCGGTGATGTCGGTGTGCGGGGCGTTTGCTGAGTCTAAGACTGTACGCACGGGGCCTGGGGTGCCACGATGAGCGGGCTACCCGATTGCTCACATCAGCGTGAGCCGAAAAGAGGACATTGTGCGTATAGGCGTGCCCACTGAGGTCAAGAATCACGAGTATCGCGTCGCGATCACTCCCGCAGGGGTGAACGAGCTCGTCGAGCACGGTCACGCGGTGTCGGTGCAAGAAGGTGCCGGACTGGGGTCATCGATTGAGGACGCCGAGTATGTCGCGGCCGGCGCGACGATCCTTCCCGATGCGGAGACCACGTGGGCGCAGGCCGAGATGGTGATGAAGGTCAAGGAACCGATCGCCAGCGAATACGGCTACCTGCGCAACGACCTGACCCTGTTTACCTACCTGCACCTTGCGGCCGATCGTCCGCTGACGCAGGCCCTGATGGACGCGGGCACGA
Organism: uncultured Actinomycetota bacterium; assembly: GCA_963803695.1. GTDB lineage: Bacteria > Actinomycetota > Actinomycetes > Actinomycetales > Dermatophilaceae > Ornithinicoccus. The sequence goes on along the minus strand of CAWDNY010000006.1, from coordinate 165,888 downwards.
CGTCCATTGCCTACGAGACGGTGCAACTGCCCAACCGCGGACTCCCGCTGCTCTATCCGATGAGTGAAGTCGCTGGTTGTCTCGCGCCCCAGGCAGGTGCCCAGGCGATGATGCGGGTCAACGGAGGCCGCGGGCTGCTGATGGGTGGGGTGTCCGGGGTGGACCCGGCCAAGGTCGTGGTGCTGGGCGGTGGCGTGTCCGGATCACACGCGGCCACGATGGCCCTAGGCCTGTGGGCCGATGTCACGGTGCTAGACACTGACGTGGACAAACTGCGGGCCCTGGATCGCCGCTGGAACGGGCGCATCAAGACCGCCACGAGCAACAGGCTCGAGTTGGAGCAGCACGTGTTGGCGGCAGACATGGTCATCGGCGCGGTCCTGATCCCCGGGGCCAAGGCTCCCTCGTTGGTGAGCAACGACATGGTCAGCCGGATGAAGCCGGGAAGCGTGCTGGTGGACATCGCGATCGACCAGGGTGGTTGTTTCGAGGACTCACGCCCTACGACGCATGCCGACCCGATCTACACCGTGCACAACTCGGTCTTCTACTGCGTCGCCAATATCCCTGGCGCCGTGCCCCGCACCTCGACCTACGCGTTGACCAACGTCACCATGCCGTATGCCGTCGCGATCGCCGACCGCGGTTGGGCGCCCGCCCTGCGACGCGACCCCGTCCTGGCTCCCGGCCTGAACACGGTCGGTGGCCACGTGACGAACGCTGGGGTGGCCAGCGCGCACGGGATGGAACTGCTCAATCTGAGCGATGCGCTGGCGGTTGACTAGTCGGTCCAGCAGACACGCCAGCCTCTGCTGAATTACTGTCGTCCGCTGAATCGTCTGCGTCTGCCGAATCACCGTTGTCGGGCGCCGGCATTGCGGGTCTTTGCCGGCGCAGCAATTGTGCCCACCGGCCGCGCTCGCTGCGGGCGCTGCCGTCGACCTGGGTGCCGCTGACCTCGCTGCCGGGGTCGGCCACGGCCCGCTCGGCGGCTGCAGGCAAGGGCTCGACCCATTCGCCACGGCGGTAGTCCGGTGCGCGGTGGGAGTCTGCCGTCGACTGACCGAGGGCATCGAGCACGCTGGGCAGCATGGCCGCGGCCGCTCGGGCGTATCCAGCCGACGAAGGGTGGAACCGGTCGGCGCTGAACAACTCGCTAGGTGATTCGCGGAAGTCCGGCCCGATCAGGTCACCGATGGACACTGTGCGGCCCCCAGACTCGACGACGGCGACGGTCTGCGCCGCAGCGAGATCCCGGCTCCATCGCTGACCCAACGCGCGCAGTGGCTGCGGAACCGGCCGGATGGTGCCGAGGTCGGGGCAGGTGCCCACCACGACGTGCACACCAGCCTCACTGAGGGCGGCGACAGACTCGGCGAGGTGGCGCACCGACGTCGCCTGTTCGACCCGATCCTTGACGTCGTTGCTGCCGATCATGATGACCGCGACTTCGGCCTCAGGGGCCTCGCGCAGCGCCGTGAACACCTGAGCGGGCAAGTTGAGTGAGGTCGCTCCGCTGCGGCTGACGTTGCGCAACTCCACGGGCCGCCCGGTGATGGCGGCCACTCCGACGGCGATCGTGGCTCCGAGCGTGGTCGTAGGGCTACTGGCCCCCACGCCAGCGGCAGTGCTGTCGCCCAGCATGAGGAGGCGGTGTGGCTTCCCGGAGCCCGCGCCATACGTGCCGTTGTCGTCTTGACTCAGACCCGGTCCGTCACCGATGACGCGTCGAGCAACAGCAGCCTCAGCCTTCAGCACGCCGACGCCCAGCAAACCTGCGGCCGCGAGTCCGCCCCCGCCGACGGCGGCTCGTGCCGCGATCGAGCGCGCCCGCTCTGCCCTGCTCACGGTTGGCTGCGCCCCCTTCGGTGTCGGATCAGCCGCCCACCGTACCCGCAGCCGATGAGTGCTCCCTGAGCGTATCCAGCCCTTGCGCGATGCTCACCTTGGGAGTCCACGCCAGCACCTCGCGGGTATGCCGTTGGTCGAACCAATGCGCGGTCGCCAGTTGGCCGGCCAAGAATCGGGTCAACGGGGGCTGTGTGATGGGTGGCACCCCGGGGATGCGGTGGCTCGCGGTGGTGACCGCTTCCACGAGACCACCGACTCCCCAGGCCACCGGGTAGGGCACGTGCAGCCGGGGCGGCGGGGCACCGCAGGCGCGGCAGATGTCAGCGACCAACTCACCGATTGGTCTGGGCTCACCGTTGGTGACCACCAAGGGCTGCCCACCGGCATACTCGATGCGGTCCAGGGCCGCGATGATCGCGTCGGCCGCGTTGTCGACGAACGTGGTGTCCACCAGCGCCGCACCAGAGCCGACCATCGCTAGCCTCCCCGACCGAGCCCGGTCGACGATCCGGCCCACCAGTTGGGTGTCGCCTGGTCCCCAGACCAAGTGGGGTCGGATAGCGGTCACGGCCAATCCGTTGCTGTGCGCGGCCAGGGCCACCTGCTCGGCCATCGCTTTACTTCGTGCGTAGTGCCCAGCCACGGTGGGGTCGGCCAGTCCGGCACCTTCTCCGACGATCGAGTGCCCGGAGTGGGCTACCGAGGGTGAGGAGATGTGGACAAGGGTGTCGACGCCGTGGGTGCGTGCAGCGCTCACGACATTGCGGGTGCCCTCGATGTTCGTCGCGGCGTAATCACCCCAGCGACCGACCACGTCGACTTTGGCGGCCAGGTGGACGATGGCCTTCACGCCCGATACGGCTGCATCGACAGCCGACGGGTCGGTGATGTCGCCCAGGACTTCGGTATGTCGACCGCCGGCTGTGCGGCGTTGCATCACGACCACGTCGTCGCCGCGCCGGCCGAGCTGGTCGGCCACCGCGCCGCCGAGCAGGCCACTGGCCCCGGTGACGAGGACGCGCATCAACGACTCCGGGTGCTGGGTTGCGCCGAGCCAGGGCGACCGACGATAGCCCGCGCTCTGCTGATCGGCGATTGCGCAGAGCGGCCGTGCAGCACCCTCGATGCCCATGTGGCCAGACCTGTGCGGTCGACCTTGGACGCGTGCCGGATGTCAACGGGCAGCCAGTCCTTCACGAGCACGGCCGCGATCGACACGCCAGCCGTGCCACGCACTGCGGCGGCGAGGTCAGCATCGGCCAAGGGAGAGTCGGCACGGCGCACTCGGCTTTCGGGGATGACCACGGCCACACACTGTGCGGTGCCTGCGGGACCCACCCCGACCACGGCAACATCGGCCACGCCGGGCAGACCTGAGATCCGGTGCTCAATCGGATAGGGGGCAAGCGGACCGTCGCTGGTGTGCAGCACGTGCACTCGGCGGCCCTGGACCCAGAGTCGGCCGTGATCGTCCAGGTGGCCGACATCGCCGGTGCGGTGCCATCCGGCGGGGCGCTCACTGGCGTGCTGGGCTGCCCACGCGCGGTGATAACGCAACTTGAGGTGAGGTGCCCGCACCACGATCTCGCCAAGCACCCAGGGCTGGTCGGTGAGCCCGTCGCGACCTGCCTCCTCGACCCCCAGCGCGTCGTCGGCCAGGGGGGCGATGCGGACATCGACCCCGGCCAGTGGGGCACCGACGCAGACGCCGCCGCTCGTGGCACCGACTTCGGGTGCTTCGGGTGAGACGTGGTCCAGTGTCGTGGGGTCGATCGTGGCCACGGGTAGGACCTCGGTCATGCCGTAGGGAGTCTGCGTGGAAGCGGCAGGCATCAGCGCCTTGACCTGATTCAGCAGGGCTGGAGGCACCGGGGCACCGGCTGACATGACGAGCCGAGGGAGTGCCAGCGCCGACCGTTGGGCATCGCTCAGGTCGCCTGCGGTAGCCACGACGTTGCGCAGCGCTGCGGGGGAGGCGAAGACGGCAGTGGCCTTCACGGACGCCACGGCCTCGGCCAGGGCCACCGCGGTGAGGGTATGCGGGGCGGTGACATCCATGTCGGGCACCGCGCACGGCAGGCCGAGCGGCGGGCCGTAGAGCGCGAACGGCGCGAACGCGGCGACGAAACCCTCCCCGTCCTGGAGGTCGAAGGCATCGCGGAGCGTGGTGACTTGGGAGCTGAGTTGGCCGCGGGTGTAGACCACACCCTTAGGCGGACCGGTTGCTCCGGACGTGAACAGGATCGCGGCCTCCCGATCCTCGCCTGGAGTCTCAGCCAGAAGCGGCGGCGCAGTCTTGCCTCGGTTGACCAGTTCGTGCACCGCCGAAGGCTCGGCGTTAATCCGCGACCCCGGCACTCGCGTCGCTCGGGTCAACAGCAGAGCGGCTCGTATGCCGATGATGTGATCGGGCGATGTGCTGCGCAGGGCGGCTCCCAAACGGGCCAGGCCGAGTCCGGCATCCGCGACGACCACGATGGCTCCGAGCCGCCACACGGCGTACACCACGGTGTTGAGATCGATGCCTGGGGGGATGAGCACGGCGACCCGTTGACCAGAGCGCACGCTGCGGGCCTGCAGGCCCCGCGCGACGTCTTCGACGCGTTCGGCCAGGGCACCCCTGGTGATCTGCGCGCCGCCCGCGCCTAACTCCACGATGGCCAGCGTGTCGGGGTCGCTGTCTCGGACCTCTAGGGAGACCCGCTGCGCGTCGCGCAGGTCGACCGCCGGTTCGTCGGCCGGAGCATCGGCATCGCTGACCGAAGCAGTCTGGTGCCCGAACCGTTCGGTGATCCAGGACCAGATCACTTCGACACCCTCGGGGTTGTCTTCCAGAACAAGGTGCGAGGCGCGCGGATAGACCTGCACGTCCGCGTGCGGCAGACGCGATTGCAGGTCCACGAGATAGCGGGAGGAGAAGACGGGGTCCTTGATGCCCCACACCAACATGGCCGGCACCGTGAGCTCGGCGACCCCCGCAGCGATGCCGTTCAGGGTCGCGTAACTGGGGTGGTCGCTCTCGAAGGGCACGTCGGCCACGAAGTCCCGCACCGAGTTCCGATGTGCGGCGCTGTCGTAGGGTGCCGCGAAGGCACGTCGCACGTCTTTGGGCAGCGGTGGCCGACTCAATGCGGTCGTGGCCGCTACGAACGCGGGCGTGCGCATGGTGAGCAGGTCGAGCAGGGGACGCGAACGAGTCGTCGTGATTGCGGTCGGCTTGGGCTGACCTTCGGGCTGGTGCACAGCCGTATTGGTGAGGACGATGCCCGCGATGGTGAGGCCGGTGTCCTTGGCCGTAGCAGTGGCGTGGGCAGCAGCACGACGAAGGGTCCAGCCCAGCGCGATCGGCCCACCCCAATCGTGCGCGAGCGGCACCACGGGGCCACTGGCGTCCAGCGCATCGGTCAGGCGGCCGAGGTCATCGACCCGCTGGGCTATCGTGCGCGACGCGGTCAGGCGATCGGAGTAGCCCATCCCCAGGTGATCCACGGCGATGACGCGCCAGCCAGGCGGAGCCTGCTGCAACACCCGACGCCACAGATAGGACCAGGTGGGGTTGCCGTGAACGCAAAGAACGGTGCCGACGATCGGCTCACCTCGGTCGGCCAACTGGGGGCCGTTGTCCAGGACGTGCCATTGGCGCTGGATGCCTTCGGCATCAGGAGCGTGGACCTGTCGCGACCACCGCGGGTCGAGGCCGGGCAGGCCAGCGGGGATCACCAGGCGAGTTCCATGCAGGTCATGTTCAAACCGGAACCGATGCCCATCATCAGCACCCGATCACCGGGCTCGAGGTTCTCGACCTCCTTGGCCAACGTGATCGCGACGGCGGCTGGCCCCACGTTGCCCAGGGTCGGGAAGGTCAGCGGGATGCGATCCTCGGGCAGAGAGAGCGCCTCAGCAGTCTTGGAAGTGTGGACTTGCGACACCTGGTGCATGACGTAGCAGTCCATGTCGCTCCAGTCGAAGTCGGCCTTCGCGTCCGTCCATAAGTCGGTGGCCAGACCGATGCCGGCGACAAGGAGCCCGCTGGTGTCGGTGCGCATCTTGTCGAAGTCCCCGACGCACAGGTCGTGGTGCTGAGTCGCTGCTCGCGAGACTCCGCCGACGACGCGGTGGGCACCGGGGTGCTCGCTGGCCCGCCCCAAGACCATCGCGGCCGCGCCCGATCCCAACGTCAAGGTGGCGAATTCGCGCTGGATGTCCTCTGCGGTGGTTTCGGGGGAGGCAAGTCGCGCCAGCGTGTTTTCCTGGGGGGTCCGCGAGCCTTCGCCGTCGACGATCAACGCGTAGTCGATCTGGCCCGCATCGATCATGCTCGCGGCCAACTGCATGCCGTTGACGAAGCCAAGGCAGGCGTTGGCGAGGTCGAAGTTCAGGCAGCTGGACGGCATACCGAGTTGGTGGTGGATGCCGACGGCCACGGAGGGTTCGAGGTGCTCCCGGCTGACTGAAGTGTTGATCATCATGCCGATCCGCGCCGGATCGACGCCGGATTCGGCGATGGCTTTGGCCCCGGCTTCGACGGCTCCGTCCACGAAACTCGTGCCCGTCGGCCACCAACGACGCTCCTTGATGCCGGCCAGTTTGGCCAACATGCCAGGTCGCATGCCGTTGCGTTCGTAGGAGTCGCCGAGGATGCGGTCGAACTCGTGTGATGTCATTACTACTGGCGCATCGACTGCGGTGATCGACAACACGGCAGTGTCGTGGTGACGGAAGGTGATGTTGCCGCTCAAAGGAACCTCGATAGGTGTGCAGACGTCTAATCAGAACCGGACTATGACACCACAGCCCGTTCTCGTATCAACAAATTCCCAGGGACATGGCCCACGCTAGGTCAGCACCACAAGGACAGGAGCACATCATGGCACGAACAGTTCGGAGTCGCTCAGGGGCTGCACTCGCTGGTGCCGTCCTGCTAACCGGGGTCGCAGCCTGTGGTTCGGATGCAGAAGAGGCCGAAGTCGCGCAGGAAACCTCCTCGCCAAGCTCGCCCGAGATGTCCGAAGTCGAGCCCGGTGGTGACGTCTCGGCCACCGAGTTGGTCCAGCGGTTGAGCTCTCCTGGAGTCGAGGAGTTGAGCGCGTTCTCTTTTGAGCTCGACCTGACTGACCAAGAGGAACAGTTCAAAGTCTTCGGTGCTGTCGATCTGGCCGGTGACTCGCCCGCGGCCCAGGTGACCGCAGACCTGCCTCCACTCGGTGCCTTGGATGTGCTGCTGGTGGACGGGTCGGCATACGTCAATATCCCCGAACTGACTCCGGCGGGTAAGTACTACGAGGTTCCTGCCGAGGAGTTGGCCGACTTCGGGGTCTCCGACGTCAGCGAGTCGTTGGACCTGGGCACACTGATGGAGGAGTGGGACACCGACCTGACTCAGGTCACCTTCGTGGGCACCGAAGACATTAACGGAGCCAGCACGGACCACTATGAGATCACGTTGGACCCTCAGGCTGCTTTGGACGCTGCTGGCCAGACTGCGCCATCGGACATGGACTTGCCCGATTCAGGGACCTACGGAGTCTGGGTGGGCGAGGACAACTTCATCGCCCAGATGATGCTGGACATCGAAGGTGCCTCGGCCATCGTGTTGTTGGATGACTGGGGTCAAGACCTCCAGGTCCAGGCACCCGACGCCGCTGACGTGCTGGAGTTGCCGAACTTCTGAGTCGGCCGCAGTCTCAGGTGGTCGGGTCCACCACGGACTGCTGTGAGGGCAACTCGTCCTGCCGCACGATGCCCACCGGGCAGGTCAAGCCATTCGGACCGTGATTGCAATAGCCGCCGGGGTGCTTGTGCAGGTACTGCTGGTGCTCGGCCTCGGCGTAGTAGAAGTCACCGGCATATGACGCGGAGGCCAACTCTGTCGTGATCGCTCCATGGCCGTGCTGTCGCAGCACTTCGCCGAAAGCGGCGCTCGTCTCACGGGCAGCTTGTTCTTGCGCCGGGGTCGTCCAGTAGATCGCGGAGCGGTATTGGGTGCCGATGTCGTTGCCCTGCCGGTTCCGGGTCGTCGGGTCGTGGTTCTCCCAGAAGATCTTCAAAAGTTCGGCCGGGCTCACCCGGGTGGAGTCGTAGACGATCTGTGCCGACTCGGTGTGACCGGTCCGTCCCGTGCAGACCTCGCGGTAGGTGGGGTCTGGGGTGCTGCCACCCATGTAGCCCACAGCAGTGGTGAGCACGCCCGGGACGCTCCAGTACATCCGCTCGGCTCCCCAGAAACAGCCCATAGCGATGTAGAGGACTTCCGCATTGTCGCCCCAGGGGCCGCGAAGCGGGACATCGAGGACGACGTGTCGCACAGACGCGTCATTGTCGTTCGCATTGCGTCCGGCGGGGGTCTTGGCAGAAAAGAAACTCACACGAGGCTTAACACGAGGGGCCGGGGCGACATTCCACCGAGCCGCCGCGTGGGCGTTCACTGCGACAACGTCGGCGCGGGTAGCGTGACGCCATGGGCACCGCACTGATGAGGGTCGTGGACCAGGTTGAGCCCTGGTCCGTCAGCGAGATCGCCGTGAGATTCGGTATGCCGACTGTCGTGTTCTTCCTGGGACTCATCTACTTCCTCTCCGGGCGATCCGAGCGCAGAGCGCTGCGCGCCGACGCGGCCGAGCGCGGCGGCTTCGGCGGTCCCCCGGGATCCAGCGACGTCGGCAGCGCCGAGGGGTTCGGCGTCGAGCGGACCGCTGATCAGATCAGCGCCGCGACACGCAAGGTGCTGATCGGACTTATCGTGATGCTGATCGCGGTGCTGACGCTGCTCGGCGTCACCTTCTGGAGGATCTTCTCCTGAACCTGCTCTGCCTCGACGTGGGGTCGACCTACACCAAAGGTGCCCTCGTCACCTCCTCCACCGGCGAACTCCTCGAGACGGCCAGCGTCCCGACCACCCTGTCCGGAGACGTGTGGGAGGGGGTGAGCGACGTCCGAGCCAGGATTGCCGGTCGCCACCGACATACCCCGGGCCTCCACGACCATGACGCCGTCCGGATCTGCTCCAGTGCGGGCGGGGGACTGCGGCTGGCCATCGTCGGGTTCGAGCGAGATGTCAGTGCGGTCGCTGGCTCGATCGTGGCGCTGTCGGCGGGTGCGCGAGTCATCCACTGCACCAACGGCCACCTGTCGGCCGCCGAGGTCAGCGCCCTCCGCGACGCGCAACCCGACCTCATCCTGCTCGTCGGCGGCACGGATGGGGGCAACGCCAATGTGGCACTGCGAAACGCCCGGGCCCTCGCTGAGGCACGTTTGCCAGCTGCCTGCGTCGTGGCGTGCAACGCAGAGGCACAGATCGAAGCGGCGGACATCCTGCGCTCAGGCGGCTGCTTGGTGCTGATGGCCGACAACGTCTTGCCGCGGATCGGGAATCTGATGCCGGTGTCCGCGCGTGCTGCGATCAGGTCGGCGTTCCTGCAACACGTGATCGGTGGCAAAGGGCTGTCGGAGGGACCCCAGTTTGCGGCGGCCGTACGGTGCCCCACCCCTGACGCCGTGCTCGACGGGGTCCAAGTCCTGCGAGACGTCAGCGATCACGACGTCATGCTGATCGATATCGGCGGTGCCACCACCGACGTCTACTCCGCAGTCCGGCCTCAAGGTGAGGATGCCTCACTGGCCAAAGAGGTCGTGGGCACGCTGTGGACTGCCCGCACCGTCGAGGGCGATCTCGGGATGCGGCATAGCGCCAGCACCGTGCTCGATGCGGCGCAGCGCGAGGGACTGTCAGACGCAAGCCTGGCCGACGTGCAGTCGTGGGCAGCCCGAGCCAGCCGATCGCCACACCTGTTGGCGGAGACGTCGAGCGAGCGAAGTGCCGACCTTCGCCTCGCTTGGATGGCTGCTCTGATCGCGGCTCGTCGTCATGCTCGTCCATTGCGCCCAGGTGGCAGTGCACGAGCGCTCGCCGAGGTCGGCACGCTGATCGGCTCAGGGGGAGTCTTGCGGTATGCCGACCCGCTGGCAGCCGACGTGGTCCTGCGGGGTGTGTGCGCCGATCTCGGTAGCGGATGGCGACCACCGGAACGGGCCAGTCGCACGGTCGACACAGCATACCTGCTCTGTGCGGTGGGCCTGCTGGCCCACGACTATCCGGATACGGCAGCCTCGCTCGCCGCAGGATTGCTCGAGCAGAGTCAGGGGCGGTAAGCCTCGGCGCTGATGATCTTCACCTCGATCGAAGAGCCGTTGGGGGCCTCGTAGGAGACGGTTTCGCCGGCCTGGTGTCCCAAAATCGCTGCACCCAGGGGTGAGCGCTCGCTGTAGACATCGATGTTGTCGCCGCCGTGAGTGATTTCACGACTTCCGATCAAGAACTTTTCGGTGTCGCCAAACATTTCGACACTGACCACGGTGCCGGGCTGGATCGGCCCCTCGCCGGTCGGCGTTTCGCCCACGCTGGCGTTGTCCAGCAAATGCTGCAACTGGCGAATGCGGGCCTCCATTTTGCCCTGCTCTTCTTTTGCTGCGTGATAGCCGCCGTTTTCCTTCAGATCACCTTCTTCGCGCGCCGCCTCGATGCGCTTGGCGATGTCGGAGCGCCCGCGTCCTGACAGGTCCTTCAGCTCGCCCTGCAGACGGTCATAGGCCTCTTGAGTCAAGAAACTCGATGTTGCCTTCGCGGTCTCGGTCACGGTGCTCACTCCTTGGTCTGAACAAAACACAAAGTCCGGGCGAATGACACAAGGTGTGGTCATTTCGGCATGCCCGGACCGGATTCGTATGAGTTTATCAAGAGGCGACGTTTACACCCAAAGATCGCGCGATCGACACCGAAGCGTTACTCGACGTAGTCGCAGCGCTCCACATACCCCGTCACCGCGGGGCCTGCCGTCCGCACCGCTGCGACGTGCCGCGACCGAGACGCGTCACCCGGCTCCACGATGGTGCTGGTCTGGCCTACGACGAAGTGACTCTCGTCTTGAGCCTCCAGCACGCATTCCACCGCGCGGGTGGGGTCGCGACTCAGGTCGAAACGCACTTGAACTTCTTCGTTCGAGGTCACCTCGAAGCCGGTATTGGTCCAGTTGACCTTGCCCGTGGCTGATGCCACGCCGAACCAAATCGCGATAGCTGACATCGCACAGACTCCGACGATGCCTACCACCCACCAGCGGCGGTTCGTGGTCGGGACGAGCGTCTGGGTCATCGAGAGTCTCCGGTGCCTGGGACCACCTGCGAACAGCAGGTGAGAGGATGTCACGGCATTATTCCGCACGACAATGACAAGAAGGTGCACAGGTGGAGCAGGGCCTGAGGCTGATGGCGATTCATGCCCATCCGGACGACGAGTCGTCCAAGGGGGCGGCGACGTCGGCAAAGTACGTGGCAGACGGCGTTCGAGTCCGTGTCGTCTCCTGCACCGGGGGTGAGCGCGGGGACATCCTCAACCCGAAATTGGCGGATCAGCCCGACATCATCCGGGATGTCGCGCAAGTGCGTCGCAACGAGATGGCAGCCGCCGCAGCGGCACTGGGCGTGGAGCACACCTGGTTGGGGTTCGTGGACTCCGGTCTACCCGAGGGCGACCCGCTGCCGCCGTTGCCGCAAGGATGCTTCGCCCTCGAGCCGTTGGACGTGACCACCGAGGCGCTGGTCCGGGTCATCCGCGAGTTCCGTCCGCACGTCATCACCACCTACGACGAGAACGGCGGCTACCCCCACCCCGATCACGTGATGACGCACACCGTGAGCATGGCCGCGTTCCAAGCCGCGGGCGATCCGCAGGCCTACCCGCACACCGGCCCGGCCTGGCAGCCGCAGAAGGTGTACTACACGATGTTTTCCCCAGAGCGCCTGATCAACCTGCACCAGGCCATGTTGGATGAGGGTCTGGAGTCTCCGTTCGCGGAGTGGATCGAGCGGATGGGTGATCGGCCCGAGCGTGCTATTCACACCCACGTGCCGTGCGCGGACTACTTCGGCGCTCGGGACGCGGCCCTGTTAGCGCACGCCACGCAGGTCGATCCGGACGGCATGTGGTTCGCAATCCCGATGGAGATCCAGCGCCGGGAGCATCCCGTCGAAGACTTCGAACTGGCGGCATCGCTGGTCCCCGTCGAGTTGCCCGAAGACGACCTCTTCACCGGGTTGCCCGCGCTCGGCGAGCTCGAGGAGCTCTGCGCCGCGGCACCGGCGAGGGACGCGGACGGGACGGTCAGATGCGCATACACAGCGCCTGTCCCTGAACCGGAGCAGAAGGTCACCGAGGCGGCCGAGCGAGACAACGGCGACGACGAGTTGCGGGGGAGTGAAGGCCATTCCGACGGGAGGGCCGACGAGCCCAGGGAGCGCGCCTCGTGAACGTCAGCAATGTTCAGTACACCGCCGGTTTAGGCGGCTTCCTTGTCCTCTTCGGTTTGGGTCTGGCGCTGTGGTTCTTGGGGCGTGACCTGAGTCGGCGGCTGCGCGGGATGCGACAGCGAGAGTCACTGCGGCTAGACCAGCAGGCCAAGGAGCGGCGAGTGGACCCACCCCGCGAAGGCCAGTCAGGCGACGCGCAATCTGAGGATGACGAGTCCGACGGCGGGTCTACGCCAGCCCGGGAATAGCCCCGTAGACCGCGAGTGACACGGCAATGTAGTGCGTTGTGAAGGCGGCGATCGTGAACGCGTGGAAGATCTCGTGGAAGCCGAACCACCGCGGTGAGGGGTTGGGCCGCTTCAGTCCGTAGACCACGGCCCCCACGGTGTAGAGCAACCCGCCGGTAGCGATCAGCGTGACCACGGCAGCCCCGCCGGCTTGGTAGAACGGCACGATGTAGAACACGGCGACCCAACCCAGCGCGACGTAGACCGGCGTGTAGAGCCAGCGCGGCGCGCCCACCCAAAACACCCGGAAGAGTATGCCGGCGATTGCGCCCGACCAGACGATGATCAGCAGGGTGCGGGCCGAGTCAAGGGGGAGCAGCATCAGTGCCAGCGGCGTATAGCTGCCCGCGATGATCAAGAAGATATTGGCGTGATCCATCCGCTTGAGCAGCTTGCTCGTGGTGGGTTTCCACTGGCCCCGGTGGTACGTCGCGGACGTCGCGAAGAGCATCACGGCAGAGAACCCGAAGACCAGCGACGAGACCCGGCCGAGGGTGGTAGGGGCCAACACGATCAGCACGGTCGAAGCCGCCAACGCCAACGGTGCCATGCCGAGGTGGAGCCAGCCGCGCAACTTCGGCTTGATGGTCGCGGCGACCCCGTGTGCGGCCTGTGCCACATCGTCCTTGAGCTCATGCGCGGCCTGAGCCACCCCTGATTCCTGGGGGTCGTGGTCCGGCGGCGAAATCATAGTTCTCACGCTAACCTACGCAACCGTAAGTTGATATCAGGTTCGGTCATGCTGGCCGTTCGTAGGTGCATACCGTCGCCGAGGGCCGAGTAGGTTTGCCCTCATGGCCAGACTGCGTGATCTCATCTATCGCGCCTACAACGCATCCCTGACCAAACAACTCCCCCCGGCCGGAGTCCCGCGGCACGTCGGCGTCATGCTCGACGGCAACCGCCGTTGGGCCAAGCAGCGGGGGGCGGCCACGGCCGATGGGCATCGGGCGGGCGCGGAGAACATCAAGCCGCTGCTGGGCTGGTGTGAGGAAGCGGGGGTTGAAGTCGTCACGCTGTGGCTGCTCTCGACCGACAATCTGAATCGCGAGCCAGCCGAGCTCGAGCCGCTGTTGCAGATCATCTCCGACGTGGTCTCCGACCTAGCGTCCACCGGCCGGTGGCGGCTGCACGTGGTCGGTGCGCGGGACTTGTTGCCCGAGGAGACGCGCGCCGAGCTCGACGTCTCGGCGGCGGCGACGCAGGACTTGCCGGGGATGCTGGTCAACGTTGCGATCGGCTACGGCGGGCGGCAGGAGATCGCGGATGCGGTGCGCTCTCTGCTGAACGAACACGCCCGGCGGGGCACCAGCCTGGAAGAGCTCTCAGCAACTCTGGAGATCGAGCACATCGCCGAGCACCTCTATACCAAGGGGCAGCCCGACCCCGATCTGGTGATCCGCACCAGCGGTGAGCAGCGTCTCGGGGGTTTCTTGCTCTGGCAGAGCGCGCACAGCGAGTTCTATTTCTGTGAGGCGTTCTGGCCGGACTTTCGCAAGGTCGACTTCCTGCGGGCGCTGCGGGCCTACGCCGAGCGAGAGCGCCGCTACGGTTCTTGAAGCCAATCCACGGCGTGGCCCTGCCGACTCCGAGCCCGCCTGTGTCATACCGTCGAGTTAGCGACGGCACCCGCCATCGCCACGGGAGGCTCACCAGATGGAGCATGTGCTCTGGGCGGAGGGCCGGGAGCGGCCCTGCGTCGATCGCAGAGACGAACCCGGAACCCGCACCGCTTCGACTCAGATGTCGTAGCGCCCACTCAGGGAGCCTCATGACCACATCCAGCATGAGTTCTGCATCGACCGTGTCTGTGTCTCCTTTGGCGCTGAAGACCTACATCATCGATACCTCGGTGTTGTTGTCCGATCCCAGGGCCATGCTGCGGTTCGCCGAGCACGAGGTCGTGCTGCCGGTCGTGGTGATCACCGAACTGGAAGGCAAGCGGCACCACCCTGAGTTGGGCTATTTCGCGCGAGAGTCTTTGCGGCTGCTTGATGACCTTCGGGTCAAGCACGGCGGGTTGAGTATGCCGGTGCCCGCCAACGAGCAGGGCGGCACCGTGCGCGTGGAGCTGAATCACACTGACGTGCAGTCGCTGCCCGCCGGTTTCCGCCTGGGCGACAACGACACCCGGATCCTGGCCGTCGCCAACAACCTGGCCGCCGAGGGCGCCGACGTCACGGTGGTCAGCAAGGACTTGCCAATGCGGGTCAAGGCCTCGGCCGTCGGCCTGGACGCCCAGGAATACCGCGCCGAGTGCTCGGTAGACACCGGATGGACCGGGATGGGTCAACTCGACGTCAACGACGAGCAGATGGCGACGTTGTACGACACCGGCCGCCTGGCACACCCCGACGCTGCCGGTATGCCGTGTCACGCCGGACTGACCATCTTCGGGACCTCGGGCAGCGCCCTGGGCCGGGTCGGTCCGGACGGGACCGTGCGGCTGGTCCGCGGGGACCGAGACGCCTTCGGGCTCCATGGCCGATCCGCGGAGCAACGCGTGGCCCTGGATCTGCTGCTCGACCCGGACGTAGGGATCATCAGCCTGGGTGGTCGCGCGGGCACCGGCAAGAGTGCGCTGGCATTATGCGCCGGGCTCGAAGCCGTCATGGAGCGACGGCAACACCGAAAGGTCATCGTCTTCCGCCCGTTGTATGCCGTCGGCGGTCAGGAGTTGGGCTACCTGCCCGGCTCGGAGAACGACAAAATGGGGCCGTGGGCGCAGGCCGTCTTCGACACCCTCGGCGCGGTGGTCAGTAAAGAAGTGGTGAAGGAGATCGTTGCGCGAGACATGCTCGAGGTTCTGCCACTGACGCACATCCGCGGGCGCTCCCTGCACGATGCGTTCGTCATCGTCGACGAAGCCCAGTCGCTAGAACGCAACGTCTTGCTGACCGTGCTCTCGCGAATCGGGCAGAGCTCCCGGGTGGTGTTGACCCACGATGTGGCCCAACGAGACAACCTACGGGTCGGCCGACACGACGGCGTGGCCGCCATCATCGAGCGGCTCAAGGGACACCCGCTCTTTGCTCACATCACGCTGCACCGCAGCGAAAGGAGCCCGATCGCCGCATTGGTGACCGAGATGCTCGAGGGCGAGGCCAGCTGAAAGAGGCTCTGTGACCTTGCCCACGATCACCCGTGTGAGGTTGCACCCGGGTATGTGTTAGTGGCACGGTGGGGTCACTTGGTCACGGAATGATAACGCTCGCGTTGACCGAGTCCGCGAGCAAGTGTGGCCCTACCAGAACTTTTCACCGGAGGTAACATGCCCAACGATTCGACTACTGAAAACGTTTTCGTCGACACCGAGGCCGCCGACCAGCGCGCCGACGACGTGTCGTTCGACCGCGCCGCTTCGGGTCGCCATCGCGGAGCAGCATTCGCAAAGCACCCCGCCACGATGGTCACCGCCGTCATTGCCGCCGGCTCGGTAGCGCTCGCCGGCTACACAGCATACGGCTCCTCGCAGGGTTGGCAGAGCGAGCAGTTGCGCGCTGGCATCGAGCAGAGCGCACCCGTCATCGCGGACTCTGCGCTCAACGGTGTCCAAGGCGGACAGCCGCTCGCTGACGTCGTGAGCAACTCTGAGCGGGTCGATGACGTGGTGCTCGGCGTCTCTTCGCTGCAGTCCTCGGAGGAGGCAGGCACAGCATCGGCCAAGGTCGCAGCAGAGCAGGCGGAGAAGATTGCCGCTGAGAAGAAAGCCGAGGCTCAGGCGAAGGCCAAGGCGGAAGCTGAAGCACAGGCCAAGGCGGAAGCAGAAGCGCAGGCGGAAGCAGAAGCGCAGGCGGAAGCAGAAGCGCAGGCGGAAGCAGAAGCGCAGGCTAAGGCTCAAGCAGAGTCCGAAGCCCAAGCCGCGGCCAGCGCAGAGCGTGAGTCGCAGAGTCAAGCCGCTTCCCGTTCGCAGGAACGTGCCGAGCCTGAGGCGGCCGCAGAGCCGGCACCCGAGCCTGAGCCCGCTCCAGTGTCGTCGGGTGACCCGCGCTCGATCGCTCGCTCAATGCTCAGCAGCTACGGCTGGGGCTCTGACCAGTTCAGTTGCCTCAACTCGCTCTGGGCCAAGGAGAGCGGCTGGAACCCCACCATCGCCAACCCGTCCTCGGGTGCCTACGGCATACCTCAGGCGCTGCCCGGCTCCAAGATGGCCTCGGCCGGCTCAGACTGGCGGACCAACCCGGCCACGCAGATCAAGTGGGGCCTGGGTTACATCAGCGGTCGCTACGGCACTCCCTGCGGTGCCTGGTCGCAGAGCCAAGCGAACAACTGGTACTGAGTCTGAAGAGTGTGTGGTTGAACAAGCACTGTGGTTGAACAAGCACTGAGTTTCAACAGACAGCACTGCCCGAGAGCGGCTCGGATCCTTTCCGGGCCGCTCTCGTTGTTGTTCCGTCATCTTTTGACACCGGTGCCACACCGGCCACACTGTGAGGGTGACGAAAACTGCGGCCAGTGTCGCCTCCGACATGGGCGATCACCGGGCGCTGGAGATGCTCGCGCGCGCCGGATATGCCGTCAACGGATTGCTCCATCTGCTCATTGCCGCGATCGTGGTGCGGATCGTCATCGGGCAGGGCGGCGAGGCGGATCAGTCGGGAGCCCTCCAGGCGGTGGCGGGCGCGCCGTTGGGCGGGGTGATGCTCTGGGTCGGGACAATCGGCTACGTCGGACTCGCGATCTGGCAGTTGCTGGACGCGTTCACCGGCTATCGCCCAGGTGGTGACGCAGCCAGCCTGGCGGATCGGGCCAAGGACGCCGGCAAGGCCGGGGTCTATGCCGTCTTGGCCTGGACGACGTGGAAGTTCGCCAGCGGTGGGAGCACCGACAGCAGCGAAAGCACCGCTGACTTCACCACGGCGTTGATGGGCGCGCCGTTGGGCCAGGTCTTGGTGGCAGGAGTGGGCGTCGCTGTCGTCGGGGTTGCCGGGTATCACGTGTGGAAGGGCCTGAGCCGAGGCTTCCTGGATGATCTGGACGATAACGCCGACGGGGGCTTGGGTCGTGCCGTGATTATCGCCGGTGTCGCCGGATATGTCGCCAAGGGCCTTGCGCTTGCAATCGTCGGTGCGCTGTTCGGCTGGGCAGCCTGGACCACGGACCCGAAGGAGGCCACCGGCCTCGACGGCGCGGCCCAGGCCCTATCTGGCAGCGCGGGTGGTGCCATCACGTTGATCGTCATCGCGATGGGATTCGTGGCCTTCGGTCTGTACAGCTTCGCGCGCGCTCGCTACGCGCGGTTGTGAATGCTCGCGGTTAGTCCCGGTCGTGGGGTCGCGCCATGCTGAGCACGTCGAGCGCCTGGTCCATCTGCTCTTGGGTGAGGTCACCGTCCTCGATGTGACCGCGCGCCACGACAACCTCAGCGATG
The DNA here is from genome assembly GCA_963803695.1 of uncultured Actinomycetota bacterium. GTDB lineage: Bacteria > Actinomycetota > Actinomycetes > Actinomycetales > Dermatophilaceae > Ornithinicoccus. The sequence goes on along the minus strand of CAWDNY010000006.1, from coordinate 148,077 downwards.
GTCTGCTCAGTGTCCAGTGACTCTTTGGCGACCTTGGCTGCGTTTTCGTATCCGATGTAGCGGTTGAGCGGAGTCACGATCGACGTGGAGCTCTGGGCCATCTCGGCGCAGTGTTCGACGTTGGCTTCGATGCCGTCGATGACCGCGTCGGCTAACGCCGTGGAGGTTGTGGACAGCAGGGTCAGTGACTCGACGATGCAGGCCGCCATGACCGGCAGCATCACGTTGAGCTCGAAGGATCCCGACGCTCCGGCCACGGTCATCGTGGTGTCGTTGCCGATCACCCGTGCGCAGGCCATCAGGGTGGCTTCGGGGATCACGGGGTTGACTTTGCCGGGCATGATGCTCGATCCGGGCTGTAGATCTGGCAAGCGGATCTCGCCAAGGCCAGTGCGCGGCCCGGAGCCCATCCAGCGCAGGTCGTTGCAGATTTTGGTCAGGGAGACGGCCACGACCTTGGCTGCGGCAGACACCTCGACGAGCGCATCCTGAGCCGACTGAGCCTCGAAGTGGTCGCTGGCCTCGCGCATCGGCATACCGACGTCTTCAGAGAGCTTCGCCAGCACCCGTTGGGCGAACTGCGGGTGAGCGTTGAGCCCGGTGCCGGCCGCGGTCCCGCCTAAGGGCATCTCGCGGGCGTGGTCGGCCGCAGCAGCGATTCGCTCACGGCTCAGCTCGATTTGGCGCGCGTAGCCGGCGAACTCTTGGCCGAGCGTGACCGGCACGGCATCCATCAGGTGGGTTCGCCCAGCCTTGACCACGTCGGCCAGTTCCCTCGACTTGGCGCTCAAAGCCGTGTGTAGGCGGGCCAGTGCCGGGTCGAGGCTCTGGTGGGCCAACGTCAGCGCGACCATGCGAAGGGCGGTCGGGAAGGTGTCGTTGCTGGACTGGCCAGCGTTGACGTGGTCGTTGGGATGGACCTCGATCCCGGACTGCCTGCTGGCCAGGCGGGCGATGACCTCGTTCACGTTCATGTTGGTGGAGGTGCCGGAGCCGGTCTGATAGACGTCGATCGGGAAGTGCTCGTCGTGGTCGCCTCGCGCGACCTCGGCGGCGGCTCCGCTGATCGCGGTGGCCACCTCTGGCTCGATGACCTCGAGGTCGGCGTTGACCTGTGCGGCGGCGCCCTTGATCTGGGCTAGCGCGTGCACGATGGCCAGTGGCATCACCTGGCCCGAGATCGGGAAGTTCGCGACGGCACGAGCGGTCTGCGCTCCGTAGAGAGCGTCGGCGGGCACCTGCACCTCGCCCATCGAGTCGTGCTCTGTGCGTGTTTCTCCGGTATGCCGACCAGCCACTGACGAGGAACTCATAGCCTCAGTTCTACCGTATGCCGCGCTCACGTTATGCCGCGCTCACGTTCGCGCGCTGCGTTTCTCGTCTGGTGCTGCAATGCAATGCAGCACCAGACGGGAAACGCAGCACCCGAGCCGCCGGAAGGGTGGGCGGCAGCAGAGATGGGGATGGCGGAGGTGTCGAGGGCTTAGAGGCGCCGCAAGCGGACGCGGCGCACGGAGTGGTCCTCGCCCTTGGACAACACCAGGGTGGCCAGGCTGCGGGTAGGCAGAATGTTCTGTCGCAGGTTCGGCGCGTTGATGGCTTCCCAGATGTTGTCGGCCAGATCCCGAGCGGCGTCATCGGACAGGCTGGCGTAACGGTGGAAGTGCGACTCCGGCTGGGCGAAGGCCGTCTCGCGAAGCCGCAGAAAGCGCCGAGTGAACCACTCCTTGATGTCATCGACGTGCGCATCGACATACACGGAGAAGTCGAAGAAGTCGCTGACGGCCATGCCGGTCTGCCCGCCGATGCGGGGCTGGGGTCGTTGCAGCACGTTGAGGCCCTCGACGATGAGCACATCGGGCGCTCGGACGATGACCTGCTCGTCCGGCACGATGTCGTAGGTCAGGTGCGAATAGACCGGTGCCGACACCTCGGTCTTTCCCGCCTTCACCTCGGCCACGAAGCGCAATAAGGCCCGACGGTCGTAGGACTCCGGGAAGCCTTTGCGGCTCATCAAGTCCTGTTCCTCCAGGACCCGGTTGGGATAGAGGAATCCGTCGGTGGTCACCAATTCGACCGAGGGGCCTGAGTCCCACCGGGAGATGAGCTCTTTGAGGATGCGCGCGGTCGTGGACTTGCCGACTGCGACCGAGCCGCCGACACCGACGACGAAGGGGGTGCGTGCTTTGCGCTCGCCGAGGAAGTCGGTGGTGACGTGGTGCAGGTCGGTGGTGGCCTGTTCGTAGAAGCCCAGCAGCCGGGACAACGGCAGATAGACCTGCTCGACCTCGACCAGATCAAGACGGTCCTCCAGACCTTGGAGCCTGTCCACGTCGGCCGCGGTGAGTTCCATCGGGTAGTGCTCACGAAGGCGGGCCCACGCGGCTCGGTCCAACTCCACATACGGTGAAGGCAGGCTGTCCGGCGTCGTCTGCATGAGCGTCATTGTGCCCGTGATGGACCCGAAAACGGATTAGGGTGGCGGGCATGTGTGGAATCGTCGGATACGTCGGACCGGTCGCCAGCGAAAGAGCCCTCGAGGTGGTGATGGAGGGGTTGGGCCGGATGGAATACCGGGGATACGACTCGGCGGGGGTGGCGTTGGTCGCGGACGGCAAGGTCGTCATCCGCAAGCGTGCCGGGAAACTGACCAATCTGACGTCGGCACTGGCCGAGCAGGGTATGCCGATCGCCGCCACCGGAATTGGGCACACCCGCTGGGCCACGCACGGCGGACCGACCGATGCCAACGCTCACCCGCAGCGTGGCGGATCCGATGGCAAGCTCGCCGTCGTGCACAACGGCATCATCGAGAACTTCCACGGACTGCGCACCACACTCCTCGATGATGGGGTGGCGTTCACCTCTGAGACGGACACCGAGGTGGTGGCGCACCTGCTGGCTCGGGCCTACGACTCCTCCGGTGATCTGACCGAAGCCATGCGCTCGGTGGTCAGTGAGCTCAACGGTGCCTTCACGTTGCTGGCGGTGCACGCAGACTCTCCGGACACCATCGTGGCTGCCCGGCGCAACTCTCCATTGGTGGTCGGCCTGGGCGAGGGTGAGAACTTCTTGGGCTCCGACGTCGCGGCCTTCATCGGGCACACCCGTCAGGCGCTGGAGTTGGGCCAGGACCAGATCGTGACGATCACGGCCGATTCCTACGCCGTCATCGACTTCGACGGCACTCCCAGCGACGGCAAGGCGTACGAGGTCACGTGGGATGCCGCGGCCGCCGAGAAGGGTGGTTTTGCCACCTTTATGGAGAAGGAGATCTACGACCAGCCCAAAGCCGTCCAGGACACGCTGTTCGGTCGCACGGATGAGACTGGGGCGCTCGTGCTGGACGAGGTCAGCATCTCTGAAGTGGAGTTGGCCCAGGTCAACAAGATCGTGATGGTGGCCTGCGGCACGGCGGCGTATGCCGGGATGGTCGCCAAATACGCCATCGAGCGCTGGACCCGCATCCCCGTGGAAGTCGAGTTGGCGCACGAGTTTAGGTACCGCGACCCGGTGATCGATGAGAAGACTCTCGTCGTCTCGATCTCGCAGTCGGGCGAGACCATGGACACCCTGATGGCGGTGCGGCATGCCATCAAACTCGGGGCCAAGACGGTGTCGATCTGCAACACCCACGGCTCGACGATTCCCCGCGAATCCGACGCCGTCCTCTACACCCACGCCGGTCCGGAGATTGCCGTCGCCTCAACGAAGGCGTTCTTGGCGCAGATCACCGCCAGCTATGTGCTGGGCCTCTATCTCACCCAACTGCGGGGGGAGTCCTACGGGCGAGCCGCCGCCGACGTGATGCGCGACCTGCACGAGATCCCGGACAAGATCCAGAGCCTGCTGGAAAACATGGACCGCGTGCGCGAGATCGCTCACTTCATGGCGGACAGTCGGGCGGTCCTGTTCCTCGGGCGTCACGTCGGCTATCCGGTCGCCATGGAGGGCGCCTTAAAACTTAAGGAGTTGGCCTACATCCACGCCGAGGGCTTCGCGGCCGGTGAGTTGAAGCACGGCCCAATCGCGCTGATCGAGCCCGGCCAGCCGGTGTTTATCATCGTGCCCTCGCCGAGCGCCGAGCACGGGCTGCACGGCAAGGTCGTCTCCAACATCCAGGAGATCCGCGCCCGCGGTGCACGCACCCTGGTAATCGCCGAGGAGGGCGATGAGGATGTCGTGCCGTTTGCCGACGAGGTCATCCGGGTGCCCAAGAGCCCCGCGTTGTTGGCCCCGCTGCTGACGGTCGTCCCGTTGCAGGTCTTCGCGCTGCACCTGTCCACTGCCAAGGGCCTGGACGTCGACCAGCCGCGCAACCTGGCGAAGTCGGTCACGGTCGAGTGAGTCGGCATACCGAATGATCGTCGGGGTCGGAATCGACGTGGTCGACATCGCTCGCTTCGGGCGACGATTGGAGCGCACTCCCCGCTTGATGGAGAGGCTGTTCACCGAGTCCGAGCGTGAGTTGCGGTTGGCCTCCCTAGCGGCCAGGTTCGCAGCGAAGGAGGCCCTTGCGAAGGCACTCGGAGCACCTGTCGGTCTGCACTGGGGTCACGCCACCGTGGTGCGCAACGACGACGGACGTCCCGAGCTGCAGATCGTCGGCACCGTGGCCGCACGCGCCGAAGCGTTGGGGGTCACGTCGCTGCACGTGTCGTTGTCTCACGACGCCGGGATCGCCTCGGCCGTCGTCATCGCAGAAGGGCCCTGACATGGCGACACGGACATTGACGCCGAGCGCGACCCCGACATCAGGGGAACGCCGATGATCTGCGGGTATGCCGTCGCGGACGTGCGGGCAGCCGAAGCCGAGTTGATGGCGGGCCTGCACGAAGGTGAGTTGATGCTGCGGGCGGCCCGAGGACTGGCTGACGTGACGAGGGCCCGAGCTCAGCAGTTCGAGGCCAAGAATGTCGTGGTGCTCGTTGGGCCGGGCAACAACGGTGGGGATGGCCTGTTTGCGGCGGTCGATCTGGCGGGAGACCACGGCGTCGTGGTGATCTATGTCGGGGAGGACATCCATCCCGATGGCCGCAAAGCAGTCGAAGCTGCGCACATCCCGCTGATCGGACTCGAGCGATCCAACTCCGATTTGCCGGGCGAGGTGCTCGTTGCGCTGGCAGAGGCTCACATCGTGCTCGACGCCCTCGTGGGCATCGGGGGACGAGCTGGCCTCACCGGCGCGATGGCCGCCCTGGTCGGCGCGATCAGCGACGAGAATTACGTGCTTGCCGTCGATCTGCCGAGCGGTGTCGACCCCAGCGGCCATCGTATCGGTGCCGCTGCGGTCTTTGCCGACGAAACGGTGACCTTCGGGGTGGCCAAACCTGTCCACCTGCTGCCCAACACCGAGCCTGCCGTGGGTTTGCTCACCGTCGTCGACATCGGTCTGACGGTCTCCGCGAGTCCGGCGGTCGAGCGGATGGAGCACGACGATGCCGCCGATCTGTGGCCGGTGCCCACGGCGCGGGATCACAAATACTCGCGCGGCGTGCTGGGCATCATCGCCGGTAGTGAGTCCTTTCCGGGCGCTGCGGTGTTGACGACAACGGCTGCGGTCGAGTCCGGCGCGGGATTGGTGCGCTACGTGGGTCCGCCGACGGCGACCCGGTTCGTCGTCCAAGCTGTGCCCGAGGCGGTGCCGGCCGAGGGTCGAGTCCAAGCCTGGGTGCTGGGACCCGGGGTGGACCCAGACGACGGCGGCGTCACCGCACGGGGTCAGATCGACCGCATCTGCCGGGCGATCGAGTCCGACGATCCGTGCGTGATCGACGCTGGCGCGCTGGCCCTGTTTGACTACCCGCGCCCGGCGCCGACTCTCCTTACCCCGCACGCGGGCGAGCTGGCGCGGCTGCTGACCAACTGGCCGGGTCACCAGGAGGTCACTCGCGCGCAGGTTGAAGCAGATCCAGTGGCGTGGGCTCACGCGGCTGCACACGAGACCAGCGCGACGGTCCTGCTGAAAGGCGCGACGACGGTCATCGCCGACCCTGGCGAAAACGTCCCCATCCGAGTTGCCGGCAGTGCGCCACCGTGGTTGGCCACAGCCGGAGCGGGCGACGTCCTTGCCGGCTTATGTGGAACCCTGCTCGCCGCTGGGCTCTCACCACGAGACGCTGGCTCCCTGGCCGCGCTCGTTCACGGTGTGGCCGCTCACGACAGCAATCCCGGTGGTCCGGTCCGGGCGCTCAACGTGGCCCGCGGCATACCGGGCACTGTGGCTCGCCTGTTGCAGCGTCGCTGACTCACGACCTCGGTGCCGCCCGCTCGGTTGGTCTCGAGTGCTGCATTCCCCGTCTGGTGCTGCACTGCAGCGCAGCACCAGACGGGCAACGCGGCACCAGACGGGCAACGCGGCACGACGCCTCACTCAGGTGCTGCATCTTCCGGCGTGTGCTGCCTGAGAAGACAGCACACGACCCAGATTGCATCGCACGAGCAGGTGGGGTCGGCCGAGCTGACAGAGGGGCGGGAGGGGGAGAAGGCGGCGATGGGATGGCATGACGAGACGCGGTGGTGGGCTAGGCCGTCAGTGGCCGCGGTTGAGCGCGCTGGTGATGCCGCGCAGCGAGGCGGTGACGATGTTGGCGTCGATGCCGACTCCCCAGCGGACTTCGCCGTCGATGGCGCACTCGACGTATGCCGCCGCCACCGCGTCATCTCCGGAGGACAGGGCGTGCTCGGCGTAGTCCAACACCCGGACGTCATGACCGAGTGTGGACAGGGCAGCCACGAAGGCGTTGATCGGCCCATTGCCAACGCCATCGATGACTTGCTCGACGCCGTCCGCGACCACGGTGGCCGAAATAACGTCCTTGCCGTTGTCGGCCATCCGCGTGTCGACCTTGCGCAGCAAGACCGGCGTGGTCGGCACGATGTATTCGGTTTCGAAGGCAGCCCAAATTGCCGCGGCCGACATCTCACCGCCGGAGTCTTCGGTGTAGCCCTGCACCACTCTGCTGAACTCGATCTGCAACCGACGCGGCAGATCGAGGTGGTGCTCGGTGCGCATGATGTAGGCCACGCCGCCCTTGCCGGACTGGCTGTTGACCCGGATGACCGCTTCGTAGGAACGGCCGACGTCCTTGGGATCGATTGGCAGATAAGGAACGGCCCAGTCGAAATCATCCACCGGGGTCGATGCCGCGTCGGCTTCTTTGTTGAGCGCCTCCAGCCCCTTCTTGATCGCGTCTTGGTGTGAGCCGGAAAACGCCGTGAACACCAAGTCCCCGCCGTAGGGGTGACGCTCAGGCACCGGCATCTGATTGCAGTGCTCCACTGTGCGCCGGATCTCATCGATGTCGGAGAAGTCGATCTGCGGGTCGATGCCCTGGCTAAACAGGTTCATCCCTAGCGTCACCAGACAGACGTTGCCGGTGCGCTCGCCGTTGCCGAACAGGCAGCCCTCGATGCGGTCGGCGCCGGCCAGATAGCCCAACTCGGCCGCAGCTACCGCGCACCCACGGTCGTTGTGCGGGTGCAGTGACAGCACGACGTGCTCGCGATGGTTCAGGTGGTTGCTCATCCACTCGATCGAATCGGCATACACATTGGGGGTGGCCATCTCGACGGTGGCCGGCAGGTTCACGATCAGCGGGCGCTCGGCGGTTGGCTCCAGGACCTCCATGACCTTGTTGCAGATCCGGACCGCGAACTCCAACTCGGTGCCGGTATAGGACTCGGGGGAGTACTCGTAGAAGACCTCGGTGTCGGAGCGCAACTGCTCTTCGTATTTCTTACAAAACCGGGCACCGGTCATCGCGATGTCGATGATGCCGTCCATGTCAGTGTTGAAAACGACCCGGCGTTGCAAGGTGGAGGTCGAGTTGTAGAGGTGCACGATGGCCTGCTTGGCACCCTCAATGGACTCATACGTCCGCTCGATCAAGTGCTCCCGGGCCTGCGTCAGCACCTGGATGACGACGTCGTCGGGGATCAGCTCTTCTTCGATCAGCATCCGGACGAAGTCGAAGTCAGTCTGGCTCGCAGCCGGAAAGCCGACCTCGATCTCCTTGTAGCCCATCGAGACCAACAGCTCGAACATCCGCCGCTTGCGGTCCGGTGTCATCGGGTCGATCAACGCCTGGTTGCCGTCACGCAGGTCCACGGCGCACCAGCGCGGCGCGGTGGTCATGGTCTTGGCCGGCCAGGTGCGACCCGGCAGGTCGATCGGGGCGAAGGGGGAGTAGCGGCCATACGGCATACCGCTGGGTTGCTGGGGGTTGGTCTTAACGGTCACGAGGGTTCCTCACTGGATGTGCGTGGCGTCCGAGGCGCAGCAACTCCGCAGCGAGGGCCGGACCTAGGAGGTCTCGCTGCGGCAGCTGAGGAGGAGCAAACGTGCCATTAACTCGGGAGCCTAACGCAGATGATCAGACAGCAGAAGACACGACAGGCTTGTATGCCGGCCGGTTCGCTTCGAATTCGCTGATCAGGTCCGCATGGCGCAGGGTGAGCGAGATGTCGTCGAAGCCGTTGGTCAGCCGCCACGCGACGTAGTCGTCCACGGTGAACCGGGCCACGATGTCACCGGCCACAATGCGCCTGGCCTGCAGATCCACGGTGACCAGCGATCCCGGCTCGTTCTCCAAGAACTTCCAGATGAGCTCGACATCGTCCTGCGCAGTCTGGGCGCAGAGCAAACCTTCCTTGCCCGAGTTCCCGGCAAAAATGTCGCCAAACCGGGAGGAGATCACCACGCGGAAGCCGTATTGCATGAGCGCCCAGACGGCGTGCTCGCGTGAGGAGCCGGTGCCGAAGTCGGGCCCGGCCACCAGGACGGAGGCACCTGAATACGTAGGCTGGTTGAGGATGAACGACTCATCCTCACGCCATCGGGCAAACAGGCCGTCCTCGAATCCCGTGCGGCTGACCCTTTTGAGGAAGTGTGCCGGGATGATCTGGTCGGTGTCCACGTTGCTGCGGCGCATCGGGACGCCGGTGCCGGTGTGAGTGCTGAACGCTTCCATCAGTGGACCTCCTGCAATTCGCCGATCGGCAACAGATCGGCCGGAGAGCCGAGGGTGCCACGCACCGCGCTGGCCGCCGCGACGACGGGGGAGACGAGGTGGGTGCGGGATTTCGCGCCTTGGCGGCCCTCGAAGTTGCGGTTCGAGGTGGACGCGCAGCGCTGGTGGGGGGCCATCTGGTCCGGGTTCATTCCCAAACACATCGAGCACCCGGCCAGGCGCCATTCGGCTCCGGCGTCGATGAAGATCTGGTCCAATCCCTCATCCTCAGCCTGCAGGCGGACCGCGTGCGACCCCGGCACTACGAGCATCTGGACGGTCGGGGCGACGTGACGGCCCCGGATGACCTCGGCCGCGATACGAAGGTCCTCGATGCGACCGTTGGTGCAGGAGCCGAGGAAGACGACGTCGACCGGGATGTCGCGCATCGCGGTCCCTGGTTGCAGGTCCATGTATGCCAAAGCTCGCTGGGCGGCGTCCTTGTCGTCCTCGTTGCCGAGGTCTTCGGGATTGGGCACGACGTCGCCCAGCTGCACGGACTGGCCAGGGTTGGTGCCCCAGGTGACGTAGGGCGTCAGTGTGTCCGCGTCGAGCACGATCTCGGCGTCGAAGACCGCGTCATCGTCGGTGCGCAACTCCCGCCAGGCGGCGATGGCGTCATCCCAATCAGTGCCGGTGGGGGCGTGGGCGCGGCCGCGGACGTAGTCGAAGGTGGTCTGGTCCGGAGCGACCATCCCCGCCCGAGCGCCTGCCTCGATCGACATGTTGCAGATCGTCATCCGGCTCTCCATGCTCAGAGCCTCGATCGCGCTGCCGCGATATTCCAGCACGTAGCCCTGCCCGCCGCCGGTGCCGATGCGGTTGATGACCGCCAAAATGATGTCTTTGGAGGAGACCCCCGGATTGAGCGTGCCGTTGACGGTGATGGCCATCGTTTTGAACGGCTTCAGCGGCAGGGTCTGGGTAGCCAGGACGTGCTCGACCTCGCTGGTGCCGATGCCGAAGGCGAGTGCGCCGAACGCACCGTGGGTGGAGGTGTGTGAGTCACCGCACACGATCGTCATACCCGGTTGGGTCAGCCCGAGTTCGGGGCCGATGACGTGCACGATGCCCTGACCGAGATTGCCGCGCTTGTGGTGCACGACACCGAACTCGGCGCAGTTGGTGCCGAGGGCATCGAGCTGGGTCCGCGAGATGAGGTCCGTGACTGGGCCGAGCGTGGTCGGCACGTTGTGATCTTCGGTGGCCAGCGTCAGGTCGGGGCGGCGGACAGGGCGGCCCGCGGTGCGCAGTCCTTCGAAGGCCTGGGGGCTGGTGACCTCGTGCACCAGGTGCAGGTCGATATACAACAGGTCGGGCTCGCCCTGTGCCTGACGGACCAAGTGGCTGCGCCACAACTTCTCTGCCAACGTGCTGCCCATCGACCTCTCCCGCGCTTGCCTGTGATGATGTGAGCGAAACTGTATCCGCACCCTCACCCGCCTCAGCACAGGAGCCGCACCCGCCGATGTCGTCTTTGACCCAGCCTCGACCACACCGCCTCGCGATCATCCCGGGCGATGGAGTGGGACCGGAGGTCAATCGCGCGGCCCTGACCGTGTTGGATGCCGCTCAAGAGGTGTTCGGCTTCGACACCGAGCGCGTCAGCGTGCCGCTGGGGGCCGACCACTACATGGCCACTGGCGAGCTGCTCACCGCCGAGCACATTGACACCCTGCAAGCCCAAGACGCGATCATCTTCGGCGCCATCGGCAGCCCCAAGGTCACGCCAGGCGTGTTGGAGCGTGGCATCATCCTGGCGCTGCGGGCGGCCATGACCCAGGCCATCAACCTGCGCCCGGTCCGGCTATATCCGGGCGTGCAGAGCCCCATCGCCGGTCTGACGCCGGAGCGGTGCGACCTGGTGGTCGTGCGGGAAAACACCGAGGGCGCCTATGCCGGCACCGGCAGCATGGTGCACCGCGGCACCACGGCGGCGGTGGCCACGCAAGACTCGATTACCACGTGGTTTGCCTGCGAGCGAGCCGTCGACTTCGCCTTCCGGCTGGCGATGCAGCGGTCCAAGAAGGTGACGCTGTGCCACAAGACCAACGTGCTGGTCCAGTCTGGGGCGCTATGGCTGGCGGTGCTCGAAGAGGTCTCAGGCCGCTATCCCGAGGTCGAGACCGACTACGTCCATGTCGATGCCATGTGTATGCACCTTCCGGTGAGCCCGGAGCGCTTTGACGTCGTGGTCACCGACAACCTGTTCGGTGACATCGTGACCGACCTCGGAGCCGTCCTCCAGGGCGGGCTGGGGGTCGCGGCCAGCGGCAACCTAAACCTCGACGGCACTGGCACCTCGATGTTCGAGCCGATTCACGGCTCCGCACCGGACATCGCGGGTCGCGGGTGGGCCAACCCGGCCGGGGCGGTGCTGTCGTTGGGGCTCTGCCTGGCTTCCCTTGGGGAAGCGGCCGCGTCCTCGGCGATCGAAGCGGCCACGGTCAGCGTGCTGGGTGAGTTGCCCGCGATGGCCGGTGCCGCCATGGGGTCGAGCACCCAAGAGATTGCCGAGCGGATCGCGGCCCGAGTGGGCGACTTCGCGGCCACGAGCCCTGAAGGAGACCCCGCCTCGCTGATGACCCAACTGGCCGCGCTCGGCCACCAGGGGGTGCTCGATGCACGCTGAGTTCGATCCGCAGATCCACCCGGCGTGGGCGACGATCGACCTCGACGCCATCGAGCACAACGTCGGCGTCCTGAAGGGCTACGCCGGAGCGGCGGCGCTGATGGCCGTCGTCAAAGCCGACGCCTACGGCCACGGGCTCGTGCCGGCGGCCCAAGCAGCCGTGCGTGGGGGGGCTGACTGGCTTGGGGTGGCGCAAATGCGGGAGGCTCTTGCTTTACGGGCGGCTGGGGTGAGTACTCCGCTGCTGACCTGGCTGCATACCAGTGGCGTGGCGTACGCCCGGGCAATCGAGGCAGACATCGAGATCGGGTTGTCGGCACCGTGGGCCGTGGAGCAGGTCTGCGATGCGGTGCGCGGCGGCGGCCAGCCGGCGCGCGTGCAACTCAAGGCGGACACCGGGCTAGCCCGCAATGGTGCCTACACCGGCTCCGGCGACTGGGAGGCGCTCGTGGCGGCGGCGGTGCACGCGGAAGCCGAGGGGTTGCTCCAGGTCACCGGCATCTTTACGCACTTCGCCTACGCCGACGCTCCGGAGCACCCAACGGTGCGGCATCAGGAAGAGTCGTTCGCCGAGGCCGTGCTGTTAGCCGAGCGAGCCGGACTCAACCCGCAGGTGCGCCATATGTCGAATTCGGCCGCGACCCTGACCAATCCGGGCGCTGCCTGGGACATGGTCCGCCCCGGCCTCGCAGTGTTCGGCCTGTCGCCCGCTCCCGACATCGGCGACACTGCCTCCTTCGATCTCATCCCGGCGATGAGCGTCACGGCGCGCGCGGCCACGGTGAAGACCGTTCCGGCGGGCCAAGGGGTCTCTTACGGGCACACGTACACCACGACTGCACCGGCGACGTTGGTCGACGTGCCGGTGGGGTATGCCGATGGCTTGCCTCGGCATGGGTCAAACGCGATCGAAGTGCTCATCGGGGGGAAACGTCGCCCGATCGCCGGCCGCGTGTGCATGGATCAGATCGTGGTCGACGCCGGGCCACCAGGGGCGATCAACGTGCAAGCCGGTGACGAGGTGCTGCTCTTCGGCTCTGGCACACGGGGGGAGCCGACGGCCCAAGATTGGGCGGAGGCCATTGGGACCATCAACTACGAGATCGTCACGCGCTTTGGACCCAGTTTGCCGAGGGTCTACGTCGGGGGACCAGAGATCACCCCCGCCGCAACCGCCGTGAAGTCGACCGGGACCCATGAGTAGCCAAAACGTTGTCGCAGACGACGGCGTAGGACTGCACGTCGAGATCGAGGAGCCCTCGCGGGTCGTCGGATCCGGCGATCCTGAGCAGCGCGAGGGCCGGCCGACGGTGGTGTTCTCCCACGGCTACACCTTGGATCGTCGGTCGTGGATTCACCAACGAAAAGCCTGCGCCGCTGCCGGATACCGGGCCCTGGTCTGGGACCATCGAGGCCACGGAGCATCCGGCAAGGGCCGCACCGAGCGCTACACGATCGACCAATTGGGCTCCGACTTGGCCAGCGTCCTGATCCAGTGCGTTCCAGAAGGCCCCGTCGTGCTCGTCGGCCACTCGATGGGCGGGATGGCGATCATGGCGTTAGCCGATTCGCACCCGGCCCTCGTGTCCGAACGGGTGATCGGCGTGGCTTTCGTCAGCACCAGTGGCGGCGATATGGAGCGTGTCACGTGGGGACTGGGCACGCGCCTCGGCGTCTGGGTCAACGGCCTCGGACCCCGGCTGGCGACGCACGCCGCCCCATACCAACCTCAGGTCAGGGCCCTGTGGGACCGTATGCCGTGGCTCGGCAACGAGATGGTGGCCGCGTCGTCATTCGGGTCTGCGGTGCCGCGATCGACCGCTCAACTGACGGAGCGGATGATGGTGGAGACCGACTTCTCGGTCATCTCGGACTTCGCGCCCACGCTGGCCGAGCACGATAAGAAGTCGGTCATCCAGGCGTTCTCCGACATCCCTGCCCTGGTGCTGGTCGGCGATCGGGATGTGCTGACCCCGGCTGAGCGCAGCGCGGCGCTCGCCGCCGATCTCCCGTTGGCCGAGCATGTCCTGGTCACTCGCGCCGGCCACAACATCATGCTCGAGCATCCAGAGCTGATCAGCGACTACATCCTGAAGTTGGTGCGGCGAGCCACGGATGACCCTGAGCGGGTGATGCCGCAGACGCGCGTGCGCAGCACCGACGTGCGCCCAGGTCGGGGCCGACCTGCCTTCACCCTCGGCTCGCCAGCATGAGGACGTGGGCGGGCAGGATGACCTCGCCACAGCAAGCCCATGAGTGCGGGAGTGCCTTGGGGTCGCTCTTGCGGGAGGGTGATCTCGTGGTCCTCAATGGTCCGTTGGGGGCAGGCAAGACGACGTTGACGCAGGGCATCGCCGAGGGATTGGGCGTGCGCGGCCCGATCACGTCGCCGACGTTCGTGATCGCCCGCGTCCACCCGTCATTGGTGCACGGCCCCATGCTGGTCCACGTGGACGCCTACCGCTTGGGCGGACACGCGGAGTTGGACGATCTCGACCTGGATACCGACCTGGAGCGCGCCGTGACCATCGTGGAGTGGGGTGCCGGATTGGCCGAGAGTCTTGGGGAGAGTCGATTGGAGATTTCGCTGAGCATGACCGCGGAGTCCACTGACGGCACCGCGTCCACGTTGGCGGACGCGGCACCGGCCCGGGACATCACGATGACGGCGATCGGTCCAGCGTGGCTGCATACCCGAAGCATGGACGCCCTTGCCCCGTGGCTCAGCCAAGACCGCGGGAAACGCGCGTGATAGAAAGCGACGCGGGCGCCGAAGCCGAAACCGGATCGCGCCCGGGACGCATCCTGGTGATCTGCACCGGCAATATCTGTCGCTCGCCGTTCATCGAGCACGTGTTGCGCGACGGGCTTGATCGGGTATGGGGCCCTGGCCGCGTGATGGTGAGCAGTGCAGGGACCCACGGGCTCACGGGAGAGCCGATGACGCCGGCATCCGAGGCGCAGCTTGGCGACCTGGTGGCCTCTGCGCAGAGTTTCCGCGCTCGCCGGTTGAGCGTCGCGGACCTGGCGGGTGCGGACCTGGTCATCACGGCTACCCGGGCTCATCGATCGGCGGCCGTGCGAATGGCTCCCACGGTGTTGCGGCGGAGCGTGACGCTGGCTGAGGTTGCACTGGCCATCGACGCGGTGCCGCAGACCACATCGGACCGTCCAGACCTATCGGCATGGTTACGCGCTGTGGCGGCCGCAGTGGTGGCCCATCGACCGGCGCTGTCCGGGATCATTCCGACAGACCTCGACCTGGATGACCCCTACGGCCGCGACGCGGTGGCCTACGAAGCGATGGCCCAGAGCGTGAGTCGGTGGATGCCGTCGGTCCTCACGGTGCTGAGCCCCGCCGACCCCGGCGAGGGAGCCGCACGATGACCACGCCACGGATGGTGCTGGGGTCCAGGGCCCCCACCGTCCAGGAGTCGACCCGTCCGGGCGCGCGCTGATTGTCCGATTCCACCCAGGCTCGCCCGTCTGCGTCGTAGTGGGTCAGACGCTTGATGCTCAGCGGACGAGGCCGACCCCTGGTGTCGGGAGGCAACTGCACCACGACCAACGCACCGGGAGACGGGGAGACGGCATACCGAATCAGCAGAAGTTGGCGCTCACGCAGGGTCGGCTCCATCGAGGTGCCGTATACTCGGGCCAGTCCGAACCTGGCGCGTGACACCGGCAGCCGACTAGCCCCGTGCAGATTCGCCCGGCCGCTGGACGTGATCGGGGATGTGGTCAAGCACCCCACCGTCCTCCTCGTCGGCTGTGACCCGGCTCAAGAAGTCCTTGGTGCGCTGGTGCTGCGGGTTGCTCAGAACCTCGGCGGGTGGGCCTTCCTCGACAACGACGCCGCCGTCCATGAAGACCACCTCGTCGGCCACTTCGCGGGCGAAGCTCATCTCGTGAGTCACTACGATCATCGTCATCCCCGACTCCGCCAGGTCGCGCATGACCGCCAGCACGTCACCGACCAACTCCGGGTCCAGCGCGGACGTCGGCTCGTCGAACAGCATCAGCTTCGGCGACATGGCCAGCGCGCGCGCGATGGCGACGCGCTGCTGCTGCCCGCCCGAGAGCTGATTGGGGTATGCCGAGGGCTTGTCGGCCAGGCCGACTTGGTCCAGTAGCGCGAGGGCCTCCTTCTGGACCTCGGCACGCCTGCGACCCTGCACCATGATCGGGGCCTCGCAAACGTTGTCCAAGACCGTCTTATGCGGGAAGAGGTTGAACTTTTGGAAGACCATGCCGATCTCACGGCGTTGATTGGCGACTCGGTTGTCCGGCAACTGATGCAGCTTGCCGCCTTTGTCCTCATAGCCCATGAGGTCACCGTCGACATAGATCCGGCCGCCGTCGATGGTCTCGAGTTGGTTGATGCACCGCAGGAAGGTGGTCTTGCCCGAGCCTGAGGGTCCCAGCAGGGTGACGACCTGGCCCGCGTGAACCGAGAGATCGATGCCCTTGAGGACTTGATTGTCACCGAATGATTTGGTGACGTTGACCGCCGAGACCAGAGGCTCACTCATGCTGGGTCCTTCGCGGTCGGGTTGGTGGTGAGATCGATGTCAGTGGGGGCTGCTGGGCCGCTCGTGCGAGCGCCATACCCCCGGTTGAATCGCTTCTCCAAGAAGTGCTGGCCGACCATCAAGATGCTGCCGATGATGAGGTACCACAAGCACGCAGCCGTCAGCACGGGCACGATCTTGAAGGTTCGCGACCCGATGGCGGTGAGCTGAAAGAACAACTCATTGGTCACCGGGATGCCCAGCAGAAGCGAGGTGTCCTTGACCATTGACATCAACTCGTTGCCGGTTGGCGGCACGATGACTCGCATGGCCTGAGGGAGCACGATCCGACGCATCGTTTTGCCCGGCGTCATGCCCAACGCTTGCGCTGCCTCGCGTTGGCCGTCGTCGACCGAGGTGATTCCTGCCCGGGCGATCTCGGCCATGTAGGCCGCCTCGCTAAGTCCTAGGCCGATTGCTCCGCCAGTGACCCCGATGAACACCGCGTTGGCATCGAGGGTCAGGAAGGTCATGTCGCCGTCGAGGCCAGTGAGGTTGAAGAACACGTAGTCAAACGGGACCCCGATGTCCATGCCACCTTGAAAGAGGATTCCCAGCGAGCCCATAATCGTGAGCAGGACCAAGCGGGGGACTCCGCGGAAAAACCATATGAAGGCAAAGGCCACGTAACTCAGGACGGGGTTTGGTGAGAGCCGCATCACCGCAAGCGCCACGCCCATCACGACGCCGATGATCATCGCGAGCACCGTGACCCACAGAGTGCCGATGAGTAGGCCTCGTAGGACGGGCTCCTGGGTCATGGTCTCCAGGACGAAGGGCCATTCAAAAGCTTCGTTGGTAATCAACATATTGACAAACATCGCCACCAACACAGCGATGAACGCGATGGCAACCCACCGCCCGGGATGGCGCACCGGGACAGCATCGATCGTGCCCGGGCGCTCCTGCCCGGGCGATGGGTTGCTACTCACGGGTTGACTTCGAAGGTGTCAATAGCACCGTCGGTCTGGCCCCAGGTGTCCAGAGCCGCCTCGTAGCTGCCGTCTTCACCCAGTGCCGTCAAGGCCATCGCGATCGCCTCGGCCAACTCGGGACTCTCCATCGGGATCACGTAGCCGTAGGGCGCAGCGTCGTAGACCTCGCCGACGGTCTCCACCGTGTCGCCGACCTGCTGGACGGCATAGGACACGACCGGGGAATCGGCGAGCATGGCGTCGGCCTTGCCTGAGGCCAGGGCTGCGGTGGCCTGATCCTGACCGTCGTACTGCTGCACGGTCATCGGGTTGCCTTCAGCCTCGCAGGCCTCGACCTTTGGTGGCAGGTCCTCGAGGTCCTGCACGGTGTTGGCCTGCACGGCGACGGCGAGACCACAGGGGGAGTCAGGATCGACGCCTTTGGGGTTGCCAGCCGCGACGGCCCACTGCGTGCCCGCGCTGAAGTAGCTGACCATGTTCACCTCGAGCTTGCGCTCGTCGTTGATGGTGAAGCTCGAGACGCCGACGTCGTACTTGTCGCTGTTGACGCCCGCGATGATGGAGCCGAAGTCCGCGCTCTGGTAGTCCGTTTCGAGGCCGAGCTCTGCGGCGACCGCGTCGAATAGGTCGATGTCCATCCCGATGATGGTTTCGCCGTCCTCGTCGAAGAACTCGTTGGGGGCGTATGTGGCGTCGGTGCCAATCCGGATCGTGCCGCTGTCACGGAGTGCTTGCGGCACCATGGCCGCTGCCTCGCTCAATTCGCCGTCGTCAGAGGCAGCGGAGTCTTCTGAGCCGGCGGGGTCTGCGGCGTCGTCGGTCTCTGAGCCGCAAGCGGCAAGGGTAAGGGTCAGTGCGGCGAGGGAGGCCGTCGTGGCCAACCAGGGCGAGGTGCGCCGGGTCATGGGGTGCCTTTCGATCTGAGGGTCAGTCTCGGGTCATCGTGCCACCGCGAGGCCGGATTAGCGCCGACCTTTACCATTTCTTGACCTTCGCAGAACCCGTTGCGGCACTGTCTATGACGCACGTCACAGGCGTGAAAACTCGTGAATTGGCAAACCCCAGGTAGACTCCGGGTCACTCTTGTGTCTACAGTAAGTAAAGATTTGGCCAACATCACTGGGGATGCTTGTCCACGGTTTATACCTCCGATGACAGCAGCTAGGAACGTCAATGACAACTACGCTCGAGCCACCGACGCATGCGGGGACCCGTGATGCTTTGGTTGACGCGCTAGAGAAGAGAAGCGCGACAAGACAATTCGTGCTTCCGCCGCATGTGAGTAAGAGGTCGAGTGAGGCCGGCACTCGATTGAAGCGTCCCCACCGGGCACGCCAATATCTGCTCGGCTACCTCCGAACTTTACGAGTTCTTGACTTTGCCGTCGTTGCGCTGGCGGTTGTCGCGGCCCATGTGGGCCGGTTCGGCCTGGAGGATCGGCTCGTGAAGGCGGGCGACTCCACCCTCGCGGTGGAGTACGGGATGGTTTCAGCGATCTTGATCGTGGGGTGGATGGCGATCCTCCATCTTCAGGATGCCTACGACGGGCGACTCAGCGGTCATGGTATTCAGGAGTATCGCGCCGTTTTCAGCGCCTCCATGCAGTTGTTTTCGGTGCTTGCCATTGTTTCTTTCGTGTTCCGGCTGGACTTTGCTCGCGGGTACGTGATGATCGCCTTTCCGCTGGGGACGGCGTTGCTACTCGCGGGCCGGTGGGTGGCCCGCCGCTGGTTGGTCAACCAACGAATCCAGGGCGACTTGTCGGATCGTGTGCTTTTGATTGGCGATCGTGCCGACATGTCTTTGCTGATCACGGCTCTGCACCGCACCCCCAGCGCGGGCTACAACGTAGTTGGCGCGTGTATTGATGACGCTCCCGGGGCCTCTATCGATGGTGTGAGCGTCGTGGGTGGCAGCTCCGACGCAGTCGTGCAGGCGTTGGATATGGATGTCGACGTCGTGGCCGTCTCTTCCTCCTCTGCCCTTGGCAGCGAGGGGTTGCGTCGGCTGGGGTGGGCTCTAGAGGGCACTGACATTGACCTCGTTGTGGCGCCGGGGATCATGGACGTCGCGGGGCCGCGGGTCAAGACACGACCGGTTCAAGGTCTGCCCCTGCTGCATGTCGAGGCACCGACATTCGATGGCCCGCAACTGATGTTTAAGCGCGCGCTCGATCGGGTGGGCGCTGCCTTGGGCATCCTTTTCATTTCTCCCATTCTCGGCCTTATGGCCGCTTTGATCTTTTTCGAGGACCGCGGCCCTGTCCTGTTCAGCCAAGAGCGCATCGGTCGAGATGGTCGCCCCTTCAAACTGATCAAGTTCCGCAGCATGGCAATTGATGCCGAAGCGCGCTTGTCTACGCTTATGGAGGGCAATGAAGGCTCTGGCCCATTGTTCAAGCTAAAGGACGATCCCCGGGTAACGCGCATTGGTGCCATCATCCGTAGGTACAGCCTGGACGAGTTGCCGCAGCTCATCAATGTTGTGCGCGGCGAGATGTCTCTGGTCGGTCCGCGCCCGCCGCTGCCGCGCGAGGTCGCCGAGTACGAGGACGATACCCACCGTCGGCTGCTGGTCAAGCCAGGCATGACCGGCCTGTGGCAGATCAGCGGTCGCAGCGACCTGTCGTGGGAAGAGGCCGTTCGGTTGGACCTCTACTACGTCGAGAACTGGAACCCGCTGCTGGACCTGATGATCCTGTGGCGCACCGTGCAGGTCGTCACCAACCCCGATAAAGCCGGTGCCTACTGAGGGACGCCGGAGGGCAGTAGGGTCTGCCGGGTGATCCCGCCGAACGTCGACGTTGCCTTCCTTGGTCCCCGTGGGACCTTCACCGAGCAGGCTGTCCGTGCCCTCACCAGTGAGGCAAGCAGTTCGTTCCCGGCCGTGACGGTGCAGAATGCACTCGATATGGTCCGGGAACGTCGTGCGGCCGCGGCGATCGTGCCCTTCGAGAACTCGGTCGAGGGGTCGGTGTCGGTCACCCTCGATGCCTTGATTCACGGCGAGTCTCTCGTGATCACCGCTGAGACCCACATTGCTGTGCGCTTTGCCGTCCTGGCGAAGTCGGGCATCTCGCGTGCGGAGATCCGCCGATTGGCGACGCATCCCCACGCGGCGGCACAGACCCGTGCCTGGGTGGCCGCCCACATGCCGGGGGCCGAAGTGCTTCCGGAAACATCAACGGCGCGCGCGGCCGAACTCGTAGCGGCGGGGACCTACGATGCCGCCATTGCCGCGCCCGTGGCCGCCGATCAGTTCGGCCTGGAGATCGTCGCGGATGACGTCGCCGACCGCTCGGGCGCTGTGACTCGCTTCGTGCAGGTTGCCTTGCCGGGCGTGCCACCGCCAGCTGCGACTGGAGCGGACACCACTACCCTGGTCGCTTTCCTGGAGCACAACCATCCGGGTGCCTTGCTGGAGTTGCTCGAGCAGTTCTCCGCGCGGGGGGTGGACCTGAGCCGTTTGGAGAGTCGGCCGACCGGTGAGGGCCTCGGCGAGTACTGCTTTGTCATCGAGGCCAATGCGCACATCAGCGAGCCGCGGATGGCCGAGGCGCTCACGGGACTGCATCGGGCCTGCGGCCAAGTGCGCTATCTGGGCAGTTATCCCCGGGCCGACGGACTGCCCCATCGGGTGCCGGCGCAGGCGAGCGGGGCCGCATACGAGCAGGCCCGCTCGTGGGTCTCCTCGCTCACGCGCGAGGCCTGAGACGAGACCGCACGCGAGATCTCAGGCGTCGAGTTTGAGCCAGTCTTGCCAGCCGTAGTGCAGGACGAGCCAGGCAATCAAGCCGTAGCCAGCCTGCCCTGGGTGCGTGCCATCGCCAGCAGCCAAATCCGATAGCCACTGATCGTGGTGTTGCAGCGGGTGAAAGCAGTCAACAAACGGCACCCCACGCCGCTCACAGACGTCAGCCTGTGCCACGGATAAGGCCTCGAGCCGGACGTTGAGCTCCGCGTCGAGAGTCGGTAAGGGACCAACGACGAAGGTGGCGATCCCGGATGTCGCCGCCTCGTCCAAGATGTTGGCGAGATTGAGCCGCGAACGCGCAGTGCTCACCCCCGTCGGAATGTCTTGGGCCCCCACGGCGACGACGAGGCGGCGCTCCGCCCGACCGTTCCAGCGCGAAACACACTCGGTGCGCCAGCGGGCCATGGCATCAGCGCTGGAGTCGTCCCGGACCCCCAGGTTGTATGCCGTCAGGTCGGCGTCGTGCGTCGACGTGCGGCCCACGACGCGAGAGACCCACCCCAACGCCTTCGGGTCTCCGTACCCTGCGACGAATCCGTCGCCGATGAAGCACAGCCCGATGTCGCGAGGACCGTCGCTGACGCCGAACTCAGCGCTCGGAGTGAACTCCACGGCTGATTCCTGCGATCCCGATGTCACGTGAATGGCCCTTCTCATATGCGGTGCGGTGGACTCTGCTGACCCTAACGCCACGCACCCCCGTAGCGGTGCTCACGTGGCCGGTCAGGCAAGGTCCGTGCCTGGCAGGTCCTTATGCCAAGACTGCGTGACGTATTTCGTGCTCCACCCCATCGAGGTATAGAGGCCGTCCGCCCCCGTGGGGGAGTCGGCGTCGACCTCCAAACCGACTCGATCTCGGCCGCGAGCAGCTGCGTCCGCGATGACGGCATGCAGGAGCGCTTTGGCCACCCCGCGGCCTCGAGCGCTTTGACTGACCCCGATGTAGTCGACGTAGGAACCGTCTGGCTCCGGGTCGCCATGCTCATCGAGGTGACCGGTCGTGATCGTGGCGACCAGTGCGCCGGCGGCCTCCCCGTCCACCGTGGCGATCCACCAGTGATCCCAACGATGACCTGGATCCTCTCTCAGCCTGGCGACGAACTCCTCGAAGGTCTCTCGATAGGAATTGAAGTGGTCGGCAAACGAGGCCTCTAGAACGTCGTGCACATCCCGCAGATCGTGCTCGACCGGCATACCGGCCTGGTCGTCGCGGCGCACCCGGCGCACGATGACCCCTTCGCGGGGTGGCGGCAGGCTGCTTGCTTCGTCGGGGTCGACTGGCCGAGACATCTGCCACCAATGCCGGACGAGGTCGAAACCCGACTCACGCAGCCACCGCTGCTGCCGCTCGTCCTCCTCAAAGGCCCCGGAGTCCATATGCGAGTCGCCGATGTCGCGGGAGGCGTTGATCTGCCGCGAGAACGCCTCGGCGAGTTGGAAGGAGTACAGCGCAACGGTGTCCGCATGCTCGCTCAGATCGGGATCGATCGTGACGCCGACGAGCACCCGACCGGCGGCCCGATCGTGGCAGTTGATCCACGCGCGTGCCGCCTCGACGTCGTCTCGGACTAACATGTGGGTGCGGGTGCGAGCGCCTCGGCCCGTCACCTCGGACGCGACGTTCTCGCTGTCGGCACCAGGGAAGCCGCGTGCTTCCCGTTCATGACGACGCAGCAGCCGTGTCAGATCTTCGACATCGGTTTCGGTGGGGGTGTATGCCGTCCAGCCCGGCGGGAGGTCGGGCAAGCCAGGCAGGTCGGTGATGTTGTGCCTATCTGGGGGCTCCAACGATCGGGCCGAGGTCACCGATCGAACGCTGCCTTGAGCAGCTCGGCCTGCTCACTGGCGTGCACCTTGGCCGAGCCAGCCGCTGGCGAGGCCGAAGCCGCACGCGAGACGACGCTGATCTGTCGGCGTTCACCATGGTGAGCCAACTCGTCCGGCAGGTTGAACGCCATGGACGGCCACGCGCCCTGGTTCTTCGGCTCGTTCTGCACCCAGCGGACATCCGCATTCGGATACTGACTCAACAGCGAGGCCATCGTCTTGGCCGGCGAGGGATACAACTGCTCCACGCCTAGCACCACGACTTTCTCGTCCTCACGCTTGGCTCGGTCTTCGCGCAGGTCGTGCACCAACTTGGAGGAGGCCAACAGGACGACCTCGACCTCGTCGTTGGTGAAGTTGCCAGCGTGCGGGTCGGCCAACACGGACTCGAAGACTCCCGAGGTGAAGTCCTCCGGATTGCTGCTGGCCGACTTCTGCCGAAGCATCCCTTTGGGGGTGAAGACGATCAGGGGTCGGCGCGGTCGGGCGTGAGCCTGCCGACGCAGGAGGTGGAAGTACGAGGCGGGGGTGGAGGGATAGGCCACGGTCATGTTGTCTTCTGCGCACATCTGCAGGAACCGCTCGATCCGCGCCGAGGAGTGATCGGGGCCTTGACCTTCGTAGCCGTGCGGCAGCAGCAGCACAACCGAGGACCGCTGACCCCACTTCTGCTCCGAGGATGAGATGAACTCATCGACGATGGTCTGGGCGCCGTTGACGAAGTCACCGAACTGGGCCTCCCACATCACGAGCGCGTCGGGTCGTTCCACCGAGTAGCCGTATTCGAAGCCCATCGCCGCGAATTCGCTCAGCAGCGAGTCGTAGATCCAGAACTTAGCTTGATCGTCGGCCAAATGTTGCAGCGGCCCCCACTCGTCCGCATTGCGCTTGTCGGTGAGCACCGCATGCCGCTGCACGAAGGTGCCGCGCCGAGAGTCCTGCCCGGAAAGACGGACTGGGACGCCTTCCATCAGCAGCGAACCAATGGCAAGCAACTCGCCCATCGCCCAGTCGGCCCCTCCAGAACGGGTCATTTCTTGACGCCGTTCCATGAGTTGGGCCAACTTGGGGTGGACGGTGAATCCCTCCGGTGTATTGAGGAAGGAATCGCCGATGTGCTTCAGTCGCTCGTCGCTGATCGCGCTGGTAAAGGAGGAGCCGCGGCTCGCAGCGTCCTGCTCTTGAGCAGCCGGGCGATCCAACGAAGCGTCCGACGTCGTGTCCTTAAGGGCCGCCTTGGTCTCGGTGAAGACCTGCTCAAGCTGACGCTGGTAGTCACGCAGCGCTGCCTCGGCGTCGTCGACCGTGATGTCACCACGTCCGATCAGCGACTCGGTATAGAGCTTGCGGACTGAGCGCTTGTTTTCGATCAGCTCATACATCAACGGCTGGGTCATCGAGGGGTCGTCACCCTCGTTGTGACCCCGTCGGCGGTAGCAGACCATGTCGATGATGACGTCTTTTTTGAAGTCCTTGCGGAATTCGTACGCCAACTCGGCGACCCGGACGCAGGCCTCGGGATCATCGCCGTTGACGTGGAAGATCGGTGCCTGCACCATCCGAGCCACGTCGGTGCAATAGACCGAGGAGCGCGAGGCGAACGGGCTGGTGGTGAAGCCGACCTGGTTGTTGATGACGACGTGGATGGTGCCGCCGGTGCGATAACCGCGCAGTTGCGAGAGATTGAGCGTCTCGGCCACCACGCCTTGCCCGGCAAAGGCAGCATCCCCATGCATGAGCACCGGGAGCACGCTGAAGGTGTCTCCGGGCAGGTTGAACCGGTCTTGCTTGGCGCGCACGATCCCTTCGAGGACAGGGTTGACTGCCTCGAGGTGTGAAGGGTTGGCCGCCAAATACACCTCGGTCGTCTTGCCGCCCTCAGTGGTGAACTGCCCCTCGGTGCCCAGGTGATATTTCACGTCGCCAGAGCCCTGCACCGACTTGGGGTCCTGTTTGCCCTCGAACTCGCGGAAGATCTGCCCGTAGGACTTGCCGGCAAGGTTGGCCAGCACGTTGAGGCGGCCCCGGTGCGGCATACCGATGCAGACTTCGTCCAACCCGTCCTCGGCGGCCGCATTCAAGATGCGATCCATCAGGGCGATCACCGACTCGCCACCCTCCAGGCTGAAGCGCTTCTGACCAACGAACTTGGTCTGCAGGAAGGTCTCGAAGGCCTCCGCGGCGTTGAGGCGGCGCAGGATGCGCAGTTGCTCGTCGGGCGATGTCTTCTGGTAGGGGATCTCGATGCGTTTCTGGATCCACTCGCGCTGATCGGGGTCCTGGATGTGCATGTACTCGATACCGACCGTGCGGCAGTAGGAATCGCGCAGGATCCCGAGGATGCGGCGCAAGGTCAACCGCGGCTTGCCGCCGAACCCGCCAGTGGCGAAGTCGCGCTCCAGGTCCCACAGCGTCAGGCCATGGTTGGTGATGTCAAGGTCGTAGTGCTCGCGCTGGCGGTATTCCAGGGGATCGGTGTCGGCCATCAGGTGCCCGCGCACCCGATAGGCATGGATCAACTCCTGCACTCGAGACGCCTTGGAGACGTCGTCTTCGTGGGACGCCGAGACGTCGGAGGACCACGGTATGGCGTGGTACGGGATCCGCAACGACGTGAAGATGTCGTCGTAGAAGCCCTTCTCGCCCAGCAGCAGGCCGTGCATGATCTTCAGGAACTCACCCGACTGCGCCCCCTGGATGATCCGGTGGTCATACGTTGAGGTCAGCGTCAGCACTTTGCTGACGGCGTTGTCCGCGATTCGCGCAGCACTGGCCCCCTGCCACTCGGCCGGGTAGTCCAACGCGCCGACCCCGATGATGGCACCCTGCCCCTGCATGAGCCGGGGAACCGAGTGGACTGTCCCGATGCCTCCGGGGTTGGTCAGGGAGACCGAGATGCCTTGGAAGTCAGCGATGGTGAGCTTGCCGTCTCGGGCCTTGCGGACGACCTCTTCGTATGCCGCCCAGAAGTTGTGGAAGTCCATCCCCTCGCAACTCTTGATCCCGGCGACAAGGAGTTGACGCGTTCCGTCGGACTTCGGGACGTCGATAGCCAGCCCGATGTTGATGTGCGAGGGCTTGACCAGCACGGGCTTGCCATCTTGCTCGGCGAAGCCGTTGTTCATTTCGGGCATGGCCTCGAGGGCCTTGACCATCGCGTAGCCGATGAGGTGGGTGAACGAGACCTTGCCACCTCGGCTGCGCGCCAAGTGGTTGTTGATCACGGTGCGGTTGTCGATCAGCAGTTTGGCCGGGAGCGATCGCACGCTTGTGGCGGTGGGTACCGCCAGGCTGGCCTCCATGTTGGACACCACACGCGCTGTCGCTCCGCGTAGCGGAGTGACCTGAGCCTCGCCTTGGGGGGCGATGTTCTTCCGCGCCGGAGCGTCGCGTGGCGTCGGGGAGGCAGCTTGCTTCTCCGACGGCTTCTCAGCGGGGGATTGGCTCGAGGAGGTCTCCTTTGCGCTGGCCTCTTTGGCCTTGGTCGCAGGCTTGTCCGCGGTGTCCTTTGTCGCGGGTGAGGATGCTTTCGAGGCCGGGGCGGCTTTGTCCGCCGGAGCAGCGTGCTTGCCGGAGGACTGCCCGTTCGAGGCTTCGGGGCTGTAGGTCTTGAACAGTTCCTGCCATTGCTCGGAGACCGAGTCGGCGTCCTCCAGATAGAGCTCGTACTGCTCTTCCACGAGCCACTCGTTGGTTCCGAAGTCTGTGTCCCCGGGTCCACCGGCGGGATGGGTGCTCTTGCTTGGGTGAGCTGACACGGCGGGTGCGCCTCTTCCTGAACTGGGTGAGCCAAAACTGTGACACCCAGCCTAGCCCTGTCCGTAGCCGCGGTGGGGGAACGACGCCCAACCCCGTCGGGGTATGCCGTGCGCCGCCCGCGCGGAGATCAGGCGATGTCGCGTGACCGAGTCAGAAGCAGACCGATCAGCGCCATCACTGCCGCGTAGCACAGCAGCACCGCAGCGCCCGCGACCCATCCCAGGGGGTCAGTCGGGCCGTTCAAGGCAGCACGCAGCGAGTCATCGGCACCGGTGAATACATCGAGCGTCGAAGCGGTCACTTGCGAGGGAAAGAACCTCGAGATGTCCTGACCCCAGGAGACGAAGCTCAAACCGAAGCCCGCGAGTGGTTCCACGATCCAGGCGACCGCAATCGCCAGGACCAACGCGGCCACTTGATTCGGAATCAACACACCGACTCCCAGCCCGATCAGGGTCCACAGGGCAAGCACCAACGTCATCAGGACGAGGGTCTTCGTCAGTTCGCCTGAATCCGGATAAACAGGCAAGCCGGCTGTACCGAGCAGGATGCCGCCGCCGATCAGGGAACCGATGACGTGCACCGCGCCGCTCACCGCGGCGATGAGACACAACGCAATGACTTTGGCACCGATGACGCGCGATCGCTTCGGAGTCGCCAGGAACGTGCCGGTGATGGTGTGGTGCCGATACTCCTGTCCAATGCAGAGGACTCCGATCACCAGAGCCAGCACGTAGCCGAATTGAATGGCTGAGGTGTAGACGAAGCGCGCGAAGAGCAGTGGCGGGGCCATCTCGGACAACTCCACGCCCGGGATCGGGCTGCCGTAAATAAAGAGTGCTCCAAATATCGCCGAGAAGCCGAGTCCGGTGACGAACATGCCGATGGTCAGGCCCCAGGCGGTGCGCGTGGTGATGTATTTCAGGACTTCGGAACGGACGAGACGGATCATGCGACCTCCCGGTTTCGGTCCGAGTTCTCGGGGCTTTCGGTCAGCTGGAAATACAACCGCTCCAGATCGGTGCGCAGTGCGCGGAGCTCGTGCACGGCGATGCCGCCGGTGTGCGCTGCCTCGCCGACGGCGACAAGATCGCTGGTGTATGCCTCGATCGCGCCGTCGCCGTGCTCGCTTTCGCGCGTGCCGGTCATGCCGCGGGCCTCCAGGGCCGCAAGCAGAGCGGCCGGATCGTCGCTGCGGACCAGCGTCGTCGTCTCTCCGTGCAGTTCCTCGATGGTGCCCTGACGCACGAGGCGGCCGTTCGCGATGATGACCACGTCATCCACGGTCTGCTCGACCTCACTGAGAAGGTGTGAGCTGATCAAGATGGTCTTGCCCTCGGCGGCCAGCGCGCGCAACAGGCCCCGCAACCAGCGAATGCCCTCAGGATCTAGGCCATTAGCCGGCTCATCGAGGATGAGCACCTGCGGATCGCCCAGCAGCGCCGCGGCCAGGCCCAGCCGCTGCCGCATACCCATCGAGTAGCCCCCAGCGCGTTTGCGGGCCGCCGCGGGTATGCCGACCAGCTCGAGCATCGAGTCGACCCGAGAATCGGGAATCTGATGGGTGGCTGCCAACACACGAAGGTGATCGCGTCCGCTGCGTCCAGGGTGGAAGTTGGTGGCCTCCAGCGCGGCACCGACGACGTTCAGCGGGGCTAACAGATCGGCATATTTTTGGCCGCCGATCAGTCCCTCGCCGGCGCTCGGCTTCACCAACCCCAAGAGCATGCGCAACGTCGTGGTCTTGCCGGCACCGTTGGGGCCCAAGAACCCGGTGATCCTCCCAGGCTGCACCTCGAACGTGAGGTCGTCCACGGCCGTGAAGTCCTTGAAGGATTTCGCCAGTCCCCGGATTTGGATATCGGTCTGACCATCAGCGGGCTCTGTGCTGCGATGACTCATGGCGGTAGTCAACCAGTCCGATTGGGTAGGACGCATCAGCAAAAGGGATGAACGATCAGGACGAGATCTCACTGGGGAGGTCCGGGAAGTCGAGAGTGGGGCGTGTTGCCGAGCGCCTAAAACTAGGGGCGCCCCCGGCAGGATTCGAACCTGCGCTCCCGCCTCCGGAGGGCGGTGCTCTATCCCCTGAGCTACGGGGGCAACAGCGAGTCAGGCTAGCAGCAGGAAGGCGACGCGATGACATCGTGCTTAGGCTGCAGGGATGGCTACTGCGACCAGGAACGACCGACTCCGTCAGGTGAGCGTCACCGCCGCCGAGATCTTCTGCGTGGTGGGCACGCTCTATGGCGTCGGGGTGCTCGGCACTCGGGTAGAGGAGTCATCGGGGGGAGCGCTCGCGGCCGATGCCACTCGCTTGGCACCGGCTGGCCCCGCGTTTTCGATCTGGTCGGTGATCTATCTCGGCCTGGCGGCATACACCGTGTGGCAATGGCTGCCCTCGCAAGCCGTCCGTCCCTTGCACCGAGGCATCGGCTGGTTGGCCGCGGCGTCGATGGTGCTGAACGCAGCCTGGCTTCTGGTCACCCAACAAGGGTGGATCTGGGCCAGCGTCGGCGTGATCTTCGCCCTTGCCCTAGTGCTCGGGGTGTTGTTGAAGCGCCTGACCGCGATGCCGCGCTCGGGCGTGGCCGATCGGGTCATCGTCGACGGCACGTTCGGTCTCTACTTGGGCTGGGTCGCTGTCGCGACCTGCGCCAACGTCACTGCCGCCTTTGTCTCCAGCGGGGTTGAGCCGAGCGCCGCCGTCAGCGATCTGGTGGCCGCACTCGTCCTGGCGATCGTGGCCGCCTTAGGGGTGATCTTCGCGCGAGCCCTCGGGGGCAGGTATGCCGTGGCGGCCGCAATGGCGTGGGGGCTGGCCTGGATCACGGTCGCGCGCCTCACCTCCGAGCCGGAGTCGATCGTCACCGCGATTGCGGCGGCAGTGGTGGCCCTGTTGGTGCTCGCTGCCCCACTCATGATCACGCATAGGATCGCCCGGTGACCCCCGAGCAACTTGCCGACGCCATTCGCGATGCCCTCGACCAGGCTCATGAAGCCGGTGACCTGAACGCAGCCCAGATTCCGGATGTTCGGGTCGAGCGTCCGCGCAGCCGTGAGCACGGAGACTGGTCGACGAATGTGGCCCTTCAGTTGGCGAAGTCGGCCGGTATGTCGGGCCGCCAGGTGGCGGACATCCTCGCCGCCCGGCTGGATGAAGTGGCGGGTGTCGAGCGGGCCGAGGTCGCCGGGCCGGGGTTCATCAACATCACCGTGGAAGCAGCCAGTGCCGGTGCGCTTGCCAAATCAATCGTCGACACCGGCGCTACATACGGTCACAACCAGGAATTGGCCGGTCAGATCATCAACCTCGAGTTCGTCTCGGCTAACCCCACCGGCCCGCTGCACTTGGGACACACCCGTTGGGCGGCCCTCGGCGACTCGCTGCGCCGGCTGCTGCAGGCCAGTGCTGCGGCGGTCGTGGCCGAGCACTACTTCAATGACGCTGGCGCGCAAATGGACAAGTTGGGGGCCTCCATACTGGCCGTGGCGCTCGGCGAGACCCCGCCCGAGGGGGGCTACTCGGGTGCCTATGTCGACGCGCTCGCCGGGCAATTGGATGCCGTTTCGCCCGGCTGGTCCGACCTGCCACGTCGTGAGGCGCTGGCCATCGCCCGCGAGCACGGCTCCGAGCTGCAGGTCCAACAGATCAAGAACACGTTGGCCGCGTTTTCGGTGCACTTCGACGTGTGGTTCTCCGAGAAGTCTCTGCACGATTCGGGTGCCGTGGAGTCTGCTGTGCTGCGGTTGCGCGAGCAGGGACATGTCTTCGAAGCCGATGGGGCGGTGTGGCTGCGCACCACCGACTTCGGTGACGACAAGGACCGAGTGTTGCTGCGGGCCAACGGGGAGCCGACGTATTTCGCTTCCGACGCGGCCT
Source organism: uncultured Actinomycetota bacterium (assembly GCA_963803695.1). Classification (GTDB taxonomy): domain Bacteria; phylum Actinomycetota; class Actinomycetes; order Actinomycetales; family Dermatophilaceae; genus Ornithinicoccus. The sequence continues at coordinate 117,706 of CAWDNY010000006.1, read as the reverse complement.
ACTACCTCAGCAAGAAGGACCGCGGTTTTGAACGCAAGATCTACATGCTGGGTGCGGACCACCACGGCTACGTCAATCGGTTGAAGGCCATCGCCGCGTGTGCAGGCGATGATCCCGAGCGCAATATCGAGGTCTTGATCGGTCAGCTGATCAACATCTCGGGGGAGCGGATGGGCAAGCGTCGCGGCAACGCGATCAACCTCACTGACCTGCTGGAGTGGATCGGGGCCGACCCGGTGCGGTACTCGTTGGCGCGTTTCCCGGCCGATTCACCCTTGGACCTCGATGGCGAGGCTATGCGGGAGCGCACCAACGACAATCCGGTCTTCTACGTCCAATACGCCCACGCACGGACCTGCAACGTTGACCGACTGGCCCAGCAGGACGGCATACATACGAATGAGGGCTTTGATCCTGCTCTATTGACGCACGAGTCAGAGTCCGCACTTCTGGCCATCTTGGGAGACTTCCCCCGGATCGTCGCTCAGGCCGCCTCGTTGCGGGAGCCCCACCGGGTCGCCCGGTATCTGGAGGACCTCGCCGGGCGATATCACAAGTGGTACGACGACTGCCGAGTCCGGCCATTGGATCCGGCCGAGGCCATCACCGACCTTCATCGCACGAGGCTCTGGTTGAACAACGCGACCCGTCAAGTGCTCGCTAACGGACTCGATCTCTTGGGCGTCGGTGCCCCGGAGCGGATGTAATCGTGGATCAAGTCCCCCTTCGTATTGGACTGCTGGGCTTCGGCACGGTCGGCAAGGCGGTCGCCGAAGAACTGATCACCCACGCAGATGTCTATGCCCAACGGGCAGGTCGCCCCCTGGAGTTGTCCGGCGTCGCAGTGCGTGATCTGGCGCGCCAGCGTGACCTCGGTCTGGTGCCGGCTGAGTTGTTCAGCGACGATGCGGAGGGCGTTGCGGCCGGGGCTGACCTCGTGGTGGAAGTGATGGGCGGGATCGATGCTGCCGGGGCCCTGATCGAGCAGTCTCTGCGTGCTGGGACACCGGTGGTCAGCGCCAACAAGCAGTTGATCGCGGCGCAGGGGATCGGTCTTCACGCCCTGGCCGATGAGCACGGAACGACGTTGGATTACGAGGCCGCGGTCGTGGCCGCGGTGCCCGTGCTGCGGGTCGTGCGAGAGGCGTTGGCAGGGGATCGGATCACCTCGATCAGCGGAATCGTGAATGGATCGACGAACTACGTGCTCGACATGGTGGCGCGGCACGGGCTCGGCTTCGCTGAGGCGGTCGAACGCGCGGCCCAGTTGGGCTATTTGGAGGCCGACCCCACCGAAGACCTCGAAGGCATTGACGCCGCCGCCAAGATCGTGATCCTCGCCAGGCTCGCCTGGGGGGTCGATGTCGGTATGCGGGATGTCCAGCGCGAGGGGATCGCTGGCCTCACCGACGACCATTTCGCCGCGGCAGCAGGCTCGGGGCAGGTCATCAAGTTGCTGGCTTCGGCGTGGGTCTCTGGAGATCGCGATCACCCGCGCGTCGAACTGGCCGTGCGACCGGTGAGCCTGGGGGTGGATGATCCGCTGGCGCAGGTGCGAGAGAGTCAAAACGCAGTGGTCATCGAGGCGGAGTTGGCCGGCACGTTGCGCCTGCATGGTGCGGGGGCCGGAGGTGCTGAAACGGCCTCGGCTGTGCTGGGTGACATCGTCAATGCCGCGCGAACCATCTCAGGGTGATATTGTGACTCACGCCTCAAGGGGCAATACATCGGAGCATCTACTGCCCGATTGCGAGTTGGGCCCACAGGGCGAGTCGCAACTTCGCTGACATTCTCACGTGGTTTAGGTTTTGCCTTGTTGAGTGCCGTCACCGGTAGCGACCGATCTGAGATCTCAACCAGCACTTTCCACGGCGCATAGCGCTGATCCACTGATGACCCTCACTCCGGCCGGACCCGGAGAGACGGACAAAGAAGGAACCTCTGTGACTGAAACCACCGACGTAGCGGCCACCTCTAAGACTGGCTCGCTGAGCGCGATGCGCCTGGCAGATCTGCAGCGCATGGCTGGGGGAATGGGCATCTCGGTCAACCCGAAGATGCGCAAGGCCGACCTCGTCTCCGCGATCCGCGGTGCTCAAGGCACCTCGGGTGCAAGCCGGCGTGCTGGCGCCTCGAAGCAGGCTACGAAGAACGGCCAAGCGACAGCTGAGGTGACTTCCCCGACTCCGCCATCCGAGTCGCGCAATGGCAGCGCTGGATCTGAGGGCGCCACCGAGGGCAATGGCGAGTCCCGGGGCCAAGAGCAGCCGGCCACGTCGCACGAAGCGCCTGCCGAGTCCACCCGCCAGGGGAACAACCGGAACGGTGAAAACCGTAGCGATGACAAAAACCGCGGTGACAACAATCAGCGCGGCAATGACAACCGCGGTGACAACAATCAGCGCGGCAATGACAACCGCGGTGACATCAATCAGCGCAGTAACGACAACCGTGGTGGGGACAACGACAACCGCAGTATCGACAACCGCAGTATCGACAACCGTGGTGGGGACAACGACAACCGTGGTGGGGACAACGACAACCGGGGTGGAAGCGATGACGACGGGCGCGGGGGTCGTCGTCGTCAGCGCCAGCGGGGTCGAGACCGCAAGCGCGGCCGCGGACCCGCCAACCAACAGGGCGGCGGAGCGCGGGAGAACTACCAGGACGACCAAGAGGGTGGCTACTCCGAGGAGGATGTCCTGGTGCCGGTGGCAGGCATCGTGGACGTCCTCGACAGTTACGCCTTCATCCGCACGACGGGTTACCTGCCTGGCTCGACCGATGTGTACGTCCCGATGGGCATGGTCCGCCGCAACGGATTGCGTAAGGGGGACGCCGTTGCCGGAGCGATCAAGGCCCCCGTTGGTGGGGAGCAAGAAGTCCCGCAGCAGCAAGGCGGCGGCAAAAACAACCGTGGCAAGTTCAACGCCTTGGTTCGCCTGGACACCGTTAACGGGATGACACCAGATGAGGCCAAGAAGCGCCCGGAGTTCGGCAAGCTCACCCCGTTATACCCTCAGGAACGACTCCGCCTGGAGACCGACAACAAGAACCTCACGACGCGGATCATCGACCTCGTCGCACCGATCGGTAAAGGCCAGCGAGGCCTGATCGTCTCCCCGCCAAAGGCGGGTAAGACGCTGGTGTTGCAGTCCATCGCCAACGCGATCACGACCAATAACCCAGAAGCGCACCTGATGATCGTGCTCGTCGACGAGCGTCCCGAAGAAGTGACCGACATGCAGCGCACCGTCAAGGGTGAGGTCATCGCCTCGACCTTCGACCGGCCGGCTGAAGACCACACTACGGTCGCCGAATTGGCCATTGAGCGCGCCAAGCGTCTGGTGGAGCTGGGCGGGGACGTCGTTGTGCTGCTGGATTCGATCACCCGCCTAGGGCGGGCCTACAACCTGGCCGCACCGGCCAGCGGCCGGATCCTGTCTGGTGGTGTGGATTCCAGTGCGCTTTATCCCCCCAAACGCTTCTTCGGTGCCGCCCGCAACATCGAAGAGGGTGGCTCGCTGACCATCCTCGCCACGGCCCTGGTCGAGACCGGCTCAAAGATGGACGAGGTCATTTTCGAAGAGTTCAAGGGCACCGGCAACATGGAGTTGCGGCTGTCGCGGCAACTGGCCGACCGCCGCATCTTCCCTGCGGTGGACGTGAACCCCTCGGGCACCCGCCGCGAAGAGATCCTCATGTCCGGCGAAGAGCTCAAGATTGCCTGGAAGTTGCGGCGCGTGTTGACCGCGCTGGACTCCCAGCAGGCCCTGGAGTTGTTGCTCAACCGCTTGCGGAACACCCGCAACAACTACGAGTTCCTCACTCAGGTGCAGCAGACCTCCTCGATCAAGCTCGACGACGAGGACTGAGCCCCTATGGCCGTCACGGTGCTGGAATGCGCGGCGGTCGGCATACGTTAGGCAATCGTTGTGCCTTCTGGCACACTCATCCGTTGGCCTACCGGTTCACGCTTGTGCATCAGCATGGCGACCCGGAGGAACACCACCCAAGGAGAATCGCGTGAAGAAGAACATCCACCCCGAATACATCGAGACCCAAGTCACCTGCACCTGTGGCGCGACGTTCACCACTCGCAGCACGGCGCCCGGCGGCAAGGTCAGCGCCGACGTGTGCTCGCAGTGCCATCCCTTCTACACCGGCAAGCAGAAGATCCTCGACACCGGTGGCCGCGTTGCGCGCTTCCAGGAGCGCTATGGCAAGAAGGTCGCCAAGTAGGTCTCGTCTTTACTGCTCTTTCACGCAGCCACACAGTCCGGAGGCGGCATGGATGATTCAGCCGCTCCGCTGGTGGCCGAATATCTCGCGATAGAAGGGCGTTTGGCTGACCCCTCCGTCCACGCGGATCCTGCGGTCTTCCGCAAACTGACCAAGCGGTATGCAGCGCTGTCCCCGACAGTCGCTGCGTACCGTGCGTGGCAGGCGGCCAGCCAGGATCACGCCGCGGCACGCGAGTTGGCCCTGGAAGACGAGGGATTCGCCGCCGAGGTGCCCGGCCTAGCCGACGCCGAGGACGCCACTGCACAGGAACTGCGACGACTCCTCCTGCCGCGCGATCCAGACGATGACCAAGACGTCATCTTGGAGGTCAAAGCGGGCGAAGGCGGTGCCGAGTCGGCCCTGTTTGCTGGTGACATCGTGCGGATGTACTTGCGGTATGCAGAGCGGCGTGGCTGGCGGGCCGAGGTCTTGGACGCCACCGAGTCGGACCTGGGCGGCTACAAAGACATTCGAGTTGCCGTGCAGGCCAGCGGCATTCAAGCCATGGGCGAGGCGCCCTGGGCCCGGCTGAAGTACGAAGGCGGGGTGCATCGCGTGCAGCGCGTGCCGGTCACGGAGAGCCAAGGCCGGATCCACACCTCAGCTGTCGGCGTTCTAGTCATGCCCGAGGTGGAAGATCCAGAAGACGTCGAGCTCGACGCCAACGACCTGAAGATCGACGTCTTCCGATCCAGCGGTCCCGGCGGTCAGAGCGTCAACACGACCGACTCGGCCATTCGCATCACCCACCTGCCGACTGGCACTGTGGTCTCCTGCCAGAACGAGAAGTCACAACTGCAGAACAAGGAGTCGGCGATGCGCGTTCTCCGGGCTCGACTTCACCAACTCGCCGTGGACGAAGCGGAGGCAGAGGCCTCAGCGCAGCGTCGCAGCCAGGTGCGCACGGTGGACCGCAGTGAGCGCATCCGGACGTACAACTTCCCGGAGAACCGGATCGCCGATCACCGCACCGGGTTCAAGGCCTACAACCTGGACCACGTGTTGGACGGCGACCTCGATCCGGTGGTGATCTCGGCTATGGAGGCCGACGAAGCCGCGCGACTGGCTGGATTGGCCGACACGTCGTCGTGAGCCCGCTCATCGACTCGCTGTTGCGAGCGGCGACGGCGCAACTGCGTCAGGCTGGCATCGTCAGTGCGCGTGTTGACGCCGAAATCCTGCTGGGGGAGGCGCAAGGCCTGTCCCGCAGCGAGGTGCTTCGTCACGCGATACTTGGCCGCACGCTGGATGACACCCAAGCCACGGCATACCTCGATCTCGTCGACCAACGCGCTCAGCGGGTCCCGTTACAACACCTCACCGGGTATGCCGACTTCGCCGGGATCCGTCTGCGGGTCGGTCCAGGGGTGTTCACTCCCCGCCCTGAAACCGAAGTGCTGGTGGCTCGCGCGCACGAGATCGCCCAAGACCAAGCGCATCCGTTGATCGTCGACCTAGGCACCGGGAGCGGAGCGATCGCCGCGGCGCTGAAACACCGACTGCCGGGTGCCGATGTGTATGCCGTGGAGGTTTCGACCCATGCGCACGCCTGGGCACGACAGAATTTCGACCGCTTGGCTCTGGATGTCGCGCTACGGCGCGGTGAGGGCCAGACGGCCTTCGCGGAGCTCGAGCATCAGGTGGACCTCGTCACCTGTAACCCGCCGTACATCCCCACCGGCGCGGTACCGGTCGACCCAGAGGTCAGACTGCACGATCCGTCGGTGGCGCTGTACGGCGACAGTGACGACGGTCTGAAGGTCCCGATGGATATGGCGGCCCGAGCCGCCGTGTTGCTGCGGCCAGGAGGGATTTTGCTGATGGAGCATGCAGATAGCCAGGCCACCGTGATCGAGAAGCGCTTGCAGGAGATGACCTGCTGGAGCACGATACGCGACCACCGCGACCTGGCTGACCGCCCACGGATGGTCGAGGCCACCCGAGCCTGAGCCAGACTCAGAGGACGCTGAAGATCCATATCAGTAGGGCGACGATGAGCAGAACGCCCACGATGGTCCAAATGGTGCTGCGCGGCATTGGGAACTCCTTAGTCAGGGCCAGGATCCATCCCTGGCCAGCAGAGCGACACTAGCGAGAAGTGTGAGGTCGCGCATCTCGAAAATGTGCACCAGAGCGCACGCAGGCTCTACCCCGGGGAGGATGCCAGACTGTGCGCGTGATTGTTGATTGCCGTGACGCCACCGCACGCGCCGAGGCGGTGGCGCAAGCCGCTGAAGTCGTCCGTTCCGGCCGTTTGCTGGTGATGCCCACCGACACTGTCTACGGAATCGGAGCAGATGCGTTCGACAAAGTAGCCGTGGCGATGGTGCTGGCGGCCAAGCACCGCAGCCGGGACATGCCACCTCCGGTGCTGGTCCCCAGCCCGCGCACCGTTGATGGTTTGGCCATTGACGTTCCGATGTACGCCAAGATCCTGATGAGGGCGTTTTGGCCCGGTGCCCTCACTCTCGTGCTGCGCGCCCAGCGGTCTTTGGCGTGGGACCTGGGCAAGACCAACGGCACCGTTGCCCTGCGTATGCCGCAGGATTCGGTAGCACTGGATGTGTTGTCCGAAGTCGGGCCCATGGCAGTCACGAGCGCAAACCTCACAGGGCAGCCGGCGGCCACGACGGCCCAAGAGGCACACGAGCAACTTGGCGGATCGGTGTCGATCTACCTTGACGATGGCCCGCGACACGAACAGGGTGCCTCAACGATTGTTGATTGCACGGGTGAGGAGCCCGTCGTTTTGCGTCACGGGTCATTGTCGGCCGATGCCCTGCGCGAGGTCCTGGGCGACACTGCGCTGCACGACGAGCCGCCGCCTCCTCCCGAGCCCGAGCCTGCATACGCGTTGCCTGCGCCGCGCCGCTCGGGCACTGGGCCACACCTGGTCGGCAGCGTTCGGGCCAGCGGGGTTGCCGTCGCATCCGCCGCGCTGCGGGGACTGGAGCCAGATGATGGCGAGCAGCCCACGGCACCCCCTACAGTGAGCCATTGAGCACCGGAATCGGTCCGGACGCAGGGAATCAGGAGATGGCGTGAGCACCGAATTGACCCCGCAGATCTATTACGGACCCGACTTCGGAGCCCTCTTGAGGGTCGACCCAGAGATCGCCTCTCTGCTGGTCAGTGAGCTCGAGCGGCAACGTGGTGGATTGCAGTTGATCGCCAGCGAAAACCAGACCAGTCCCGCCGTGCTTGCGGCCCTTGGGTCCACCTTGTCCAACAAGTATGCCGAGGGCTACCCCGACCGTCGCTACTACGGCGGCTGCGCTGAGGTCGACAAGGCCGAGACGCTGGCCATCGAGCGCGCCAAGGCCCTTTTCGGTGCCGATCACGCCAACGTGCAACCGCACTCCGGGGCCAGCGCCAACCAGGCGGTCTACGGCGCGTTCGCCTCGCCCGGCGACACGATCTTGGGCATGTCGCTGGATCACGGCGGGCACCTGACTCACGGATTCAAGGTCTCGTTCAGTGGCAAGTGGTTCAACGCGGTCCATTACGGGGTGTCCAAGGAAAACGAGGACATCGACTACGACCAGGTCGAAGCGCTGGCCAAGGAGCACCGTCCCAAGATCATCATTGCCGGGGGCTCGGCGATCCCCCGGCTCATCGATTTCGCCCGTTTCCGAGCGATCGCCGACGAGGTCGGGGCCATCTTCTGGGTGGACGCTGCCCACTTCATCGGTCTCGTGGCAGGCAAGGCCATCCCGTCACCGGTGTCGCACGCTGATGTCGTGAGCTTCACGACCCACAAGGTGCTGCGCGGGCCTCGCGGCGGAGCAATTGTCTGCAAGGCCGAGCATGCTGCCAAGATCGATCGAGCCGTTTTCCCGATGATGCAAGGTGGCCCGTTGATGCACGCTGTCGCCGCGAAGGCGGTCAACTTCGCAGAATGTGCGACCGCTGCATACCAGTCTTACGCCACCTCGGTGATCGCCAACTCCCAGGCCCTGGCTGGGGCGTTGGACGAGCGGGGCATCCGGCCCATCACCGGCGGCACGGACACCCACCTGTCGTTGCACGACCTGCGCGGGGTGGGGGTGAGCGGTGCCGACGCCGAGAGGCGCTGTGATGCGGCCGGGATCGTCTTGAACAAGAACGCTATTCCGTTTGACCCTGAGAAGCCGAACGTTGCCTCGGGCATCCGTGTCGGGGCCCCATCGGTCACGACCCAAGGGATGGGTGTGGAGCAGATGACGCAGATTGCTGATGTCATTCATCGCGCGGTGACCGGCACCGACGGTGACCCGCAGAACCCGACCGCTGCCGCGCTGCGCGATGAGGTCGCATCCCTCCTCACGCAATACCCCGCATACCCGATTCCCTGATGACGGGTTGCTGCGCGCAGCGACCTGCGATCAGGTGGGCCTTGGGTTAGCCGATGCGCGAATACCTGTTGGTCTTGCTGACCGCGGCGATCTTCACGTTCGTTGCCACGACGGCTGTGCGACGGATGGCTCTGAAGATCGGGGCGATCACACCGGTCCGGTCACGCGACGTGCATTCGACGCCCACCCCGCGGTTGGGTGGGGTCGGCATGCTCATCGGCTTCGCCGCCGCCGTCTTGGTCGGCAGCCAGTTGCCCTTCTTGGGGCAACTCTTCGACACCCCCGAGATCTATGGAGTGTTGCTCGCGGCGGCGATCATCACTGCCCTGGGAGCCCTCGACGATGTCCGGGAGCTGGACTGGCTGACCAAGTTGGCCGGTCAGGTCGTAGCCGGCGGAGTGATGGCCTACTTCGGCGTCCAGTTGCTTAGTTTGCCGGTCTTCGGCGTGACCATCCTCCCCGAGCCCGTCTTGGTGTCATTGACCATCCTGGTGGTGGTTATTTCGACCAACGCGGTGAACTTCGTCGACGGCCTGGACGGCCTCGCGGCAGGTGTGGTGTTGGTTTCCGCGAGTGCCTTCTTTGCGTGGACCTATCTGGTCAGCCGTGCTTTCGACCCGCCGAACGTCTTCTCCAGCGCGACGTTCATCACCGCCGCGCTGATGGGGTGCTGCCTGGGCTTCTTGCCGCACAACGTCCACCCGGCCCGGCTCTTCATGGGAGATGCCGGTGCCCTGCTGCTGGGGCTTCTGCTCTCGGCGGCCACGATCTCGATGACCGGCAGCGTCGACCCGAATTCCAGTGTTGCGACCACCTCGACCGTTACGGCGTTCTTGCTGCCCGTGCTGCTCCCGGTGGCCATCATGGCCCTGCCCATTCTCGACATGGGTCTGGCCATCGTTCGGCGGACCCGGCGCGGTCAACTCCCGTGGAAGCCGGATGCCCTGCATATCCACCACCAAATGCTGCGGATCGGGCATAGTCACCGTCGCGCCGTTGCCTTGCTCTATCTCTGGTCGGCCCTGATCGCGGTTGGCGCCGTGTCTTTTGCCTACGTCCCGGTGTGGGTCTCCCTCGTCGGCATAGCGGCCGTCTTGGCCCTCGCCGCGACGCTGACCTGGAGCCCTTGGGCCAGACGTTCTGTATCCTCTCCTGAAACCCGTGAATCAGTTCCCTGACCTGCTCCAGCCCCCGATGCCCGACACCGGATTGGACGAGATGGCCACCCCTAAGGCTCACGAGGCCACACCCGAGGGCCCACCCACCGACAGCGTCTTCACCGTGATGATGCGCGGATCGCTTCCCCCTTCTGCTGTGGCGGGCCTGGCGACCGCGGCAATTCTCGGTGCGCTCAGCGGTTGGGCTGCGCTCGTGTCCGGGATCGTGGGTGCCCTTATCGCCTTGGCGTTCTTCACCTCTGCCCTCCTGGGTATGGCGCGCTTCGTGCGCAACGCCGAGCCCATGCTGTTTATGGCCGTGGGAATGAGCCTGTACTTCGCGCAGGTGATCGTGCTGCTCGGTGTGCTGATCGTGGCCCGCGCAATCGAGTCGCTCGATATGCGCTCAGCCGGCATCGCCATGTTGGTCACCGTCCTGGTCTGGCAGGTGGCCCAAATGCGAGCCTGGCGACATGCTCGAGTCCTGGTGTATGACGAGCCTCACACGCAGGAGGCACCATGAGAGCGAAGGTGGTCGCAGGGCGATGTGAATGTCCGGTAGCCTACGGGGACAGTCCTGCCAGAGCTGCTCAGCGCACGGGTCGTACACCGTTGCGCATTGACGTTTGCGCCGAGTCAGGTCCCACGACATCATCCGTCTCAGCCAAGGAGGGCCTGTGAGCCTGAACGCGTTGTCGGCAACCATGGTGGGTTTTGCCGCTGCGGCTGAAGAGTTCGAGTCTCCCGGGGTTCAAGACTTCTGGTGGCCGCTGATCGGCGGAGACAGTTACTGGACCTTCACCCGGCCCTCGCTGGTTGCGCTGCTCTCCGTGGTGCTGATCGCGGGCTTCTTCCTGATGGTGACTCGGAACCTGTCGGTGGTGCCCAACAAGCGGCAGTTCATCGCCGAGGGCATCTATAACTTCGCGCGCAACACCATCGGTCGAGACGTCATCGGCAGCAAAGAGTTCAAGCCCTTCGTGCCGCTGCTGCTGACGCTGTTCACGATGATCTTGGTCAACAACATCGCTGGGATTATCCCGTTCGTGCAGTTCCCGACGATGTCGCGTCTCGGGTTCCCCATCGTGCTGACCTTGATCGTGTATGTCGTCTATCACACGGTCGCATTGAAGCGGAAGCACGGCGTCATCGGATACATGAAGTCGCTGGTGCCCCCAGGCTTGCCGATCTGGCTCATACCGCTGATGTTCTTTTTGGAGTTCCTGACCTACTTCGTGATCCGTCCGGTAACCCTGGCACTTCGACTCTTCGGCAATATGCTCGCAGGTCACCTGATGCTGTTGTTGTTCATCCTCGGCGGCGAGTACCTGCTGCTGGAGGGAAGCAGCATCTTCTTGAACCTCTCGGGCGTCTTCTCGCTGCTCTTCGCCATCGTGATGACCTTCTTCGAACTCCTGATTCAGTTCCTGCAAGCTTTCATCTTCACGATCCTCGCCGCGCTCTACATCTCGGACGCGGTCTCCGAGGAGCACTGAGTGCGACTGAATACGGTCGCCCACCGACTACAACTCAATATCTTGACGACTAAGCACCGGGAACCGTTCTCGGAGCTACCTGAAAGGAAACTCGCACATGACTGGTGACATTGCCTTCCTCGGCTACGGTTTGGCTGCCATCGGCCCGGGTATCGGTGTCGGTTTGATCTTCGCTGCCTACATCAACGGTGTGGCTCGCCAGCCCGAGGCGCGCGGCATGCTGCAGACCATCGCTTTCACCGGCTTCGCGCTCACCGAAGCGTTGGCCATCCTCGGTCTGGTCTTCGCGTTCGTCTTCCGCGGCTGATCCCGCTCCTACCGCCTAACAGAGAGGACGGGACGAGATGAGCGTTTCGCTACCCATGGCTCCGGGTGGCCCGGGCTACCCCGAGGGCTTCCCACTGCTGCCGCAACCCGGTGAAATGATCGTCGGGCTGATTGCGTTCGGCATCTTGTACTGGGTCTTCGCTAAGTACGTCGTGCCCGCTCTTGAAAAGACCTACGACGAGCGCACCGCCGCGATCGAAGGTGGCATGGACGAGGCCAAGCAGGCCAAGGCCGAGGCCGAGGCGGCGAAGAAGGAGTATGAGGACCAGCTCGCCACGGCCCATGACGAGGCCAGCCGTATCCGTGAGAAGGCCAAAGAAGACGGGGCGCAGATCATCGCCGAGATGCGTCAGCAGGCCAAAGACGAAGCAGCCCGGATCACGGCCACAGCGCACAAGCAGGTCGAAGCCGAGCGCCAGCAGGCGATGGTGACCTTGCGCGGTGAGGTGGGCGAGATCTCCACCAACCTGGCTAGTCGCATCGTGGGTGAGTCCCTCCAGGACGAGACCCGTCAAAGCGGAGTCATCGAGCGTTTCTTGGCCGAGCTGGAATCCAGCACGGCTGACGATGCTGCGGTGAGTTCGGTTGCCGGTTCCTCGGACGGGGATTCCTGATGCAGGGAGCCTCTCGCGCTTCCCGGGCGCAAGCACGTCGCTCGCTGAACGAGACCCTCGACGGCGACGTCGATGCGGCTCGTATAGGCGAAGACTTGCTGGCCGTGTCGGGAGTGCTGGGTGGTTCGGCGACGCTGCGGCGGGCAGCAGCCGATCCTTCGCGCGAAGGACGGGATCGCTCGGGCTTGATCGACCGGTTGTTTGCCGGCCGAATCAGCGACGGTGCCCAGAGCATCGCCCGCCATGCAGTGGCCCAACGCTGGACCCGCGATGCGCACCTGACGATCGCCTTGGAAGAGTTGGCGATCGAAGCCTTGCTCGCTGGCGCGCAGTCGCAGGGCCGCCTTGGCCAGGTGGAGGACGAGCTCTTCCGCTTCGGAAGGATCGTCAGCGCAGATCCCGAGTTGCAGTCAGCCCTGAGCGATCGCCGGGCGAGCCGAAGCGCCAAGGGCGACTTGGTCAATCGGTTGCTCAGCGACAAGGTCGCTCCGGAGACGTTGCGATTGGCCAGTCACGCCGTGGCCACTCCGAGTATGCGGTTCGACCGCGCCATCGAGTCCTATCTTAAACTCGCTGCGGAACGGCAGAGCCAGATGTCGGCCGTCGTGACCACGGCGACCACGTTGGACGAGCAACAGCTTGACCGGATGGCTACGGCGTTGAAGAAGCAGTACGGACGTGACGTGCACCTCAATGTCGTTGTTGATCCTGACGTCATCGGCGGCGTGCGCGTCGAGATCGGCGACGAAGTGATCGAGGGCACCATCAGTACCCGCCTCGCAGACGCCCGACGTCATGTGAGCAGATAGCCACCCATGACAGATCCGATTGACCAAGCACTACCTCTCGCGTGCTGCGGGACATCAACGAGGAGAAGACAATGACGGAGTTGACCATCCGTCCGGAGGAAATCCGCGACGCACTTGACTCATTCGTAAAGTCGTATGACCCCAGCGCTGCCTCTCGTGAAGAGGTCGGCCGGGTGTCCGATGCCGGCGACGGCATCGCGCATGTTGAGGGGCTGCCCTCGTGCATGACCAACGAACTCTTGAAGTTCGAAGACGGCACGCTCGGCTTGGCTTTGAACCTCGACGTTCACGAGATCGGCGTGGTCATCCTCGGTAACTTCGCCGGTATCGATGAGGGACAAGAGGTCCGCCGCACGGGAGAGGTTCTGTCCGTTCCCGTAGGCGACGCCTACCTCGGCCGGGTTGTCGACCCGCTCGGCAAGCCGATCGACGGGCTGGGCGATGTCGACGCCGATGAGCGTCGCGAGCTCGAGCTTCAGGCTCCCGGCGTGATGGACCGCAAGTCGGTGCACGAGCCGCTGCAGACCGGCATCAAGGCGGTCGACGCCATGATCCCGATCGGTCGCGGTCAGCGGCAGTTGATCATCGGTGACCGCCAGACCGGTAAGACCACGGTGGCGGTCGACACGATCCTGAACCAGCGGCAGAACTGGGAGTCCGGGGATCCGGACAAGCAGGTCCGCTGCATCTACGTGGCCATCGGCCAGAAGGCATCAACGATCGCCGGTGTGCGCAGCACCCTGGAAGACAACGGTGCGCTGGACTACACCACCATCGTGGCCGCTCCCGCTTCGGACTCTGCAGGCTTCAAGTACCTCGCGCCATACACGGGCTCGGCCATCGGCCAGCACTGGATGTATCAGGGCAAGCACGTCCTCATCATCTTCGATGACCTGTCCAAGCAGGCCGAGGCGTATCGCGCCGTGTCCTTGCTGCTGCGTCGCCCGCCGGGCCGTGAGGCCTACCCCGGCGACGTGTTCTACCTGCACTCGCGTCTGCTGGAGCGCTGCGCGAAGCTTTCCGACGAGTTGGGCGCCGGGTCGATGACTGGACTACCGATCATCGAGACCAAGGCTGGAGATGTTGCTGCGTTCATCCCGACCAACGTCATCTCGATCACCGACGGTCAGATCTATCTCCAGGGTGACCTGTTCAACGCCAACGTGCGTCCGGCTATCGACGTAGGCATCTCGGTGTCCCGGGTCGGGGGTGCCGCGCAGATCAAGGCGATGAAGGACGTGTCCGGACGACTGAAGGTCGACCTCGCGCAGTTCCGCGAGATGGAAGCCTTCGCCATGTTCGCCTCGGACCTGGACGCCGCTTCGCGTGCGCAGTTGGACCGCGGTGCCCGGATGGTCGAGTTGCTCAAGCAACCGCAGTCCTCCCCGCTGCCGATCCAGGAGCAGGTCGCCATCATTTGGGCCGGCACCCGGGGTCACCTGGACAGCGTGCCGACAGAAGACATCCGCCGCTTCGAGCGCGAGTTCCTGGACTACTTGCGCCGCGAGCGCACGGAAATGCTCGACGGCATCCGCGAGTCGGGCAAGTTGGGTGACGACACGTCCAGCACGCTCGAAAGCGCGATGGAGGACTTCAAGAAGCAGTTCAGCGCCAGCGAAGACGGCGGCGTCCGCCCCGGCAGCAACGAAGACGACGAGAACGTCGAGGCAATGGACTCCGACGACGTCGAGCAAGAGCAGATCAAGACCCAGAAGCGCTGAGAGGGAAGATATGGGAGCCCAACAGCGCGAGTATCGACAGCGGACGACGTCCATTAAGTCGATGAAAAAGATCACCCGCGCCATGGAGTTGATCGCGGCCTCTCGCGTCGTCAAGGCACGTCAGCGAGTCAACGAGACGACTCCATACGCGAATGCGATCACCCGCGCGGTCTCGGCGGTAGCCACGTTCTCCAACGTGGACCACCCGCTGACCACCGAGCGTGACAGCCCTAGTAAGGCCGGGATGCTGATCATCACCAGTGATCGCGGGCTTGCTGGTGCCTACTCGGCCAACGTCCTGAAGCGCAGCGAGCAGCTTCGCGAACTGTTGCAGGACGGCGGCCTCGAAGTCGTGCCGTACCTGGCCGGGCGCAAAGCTGAAGGCTTTTTCCGCTTTCGCCGGCGGGACTACGCGCAGAGTTGGTCTGGCTTCTCCGACGCACCGACCTTCGACGTCGCGAAGGAGATCGGCACCAAGTTGGTGCAGGACTTCATCGCTGGCTCGGAGAACGGTGGCGTCGATGAGTTGCACATCATCTCGACACGGTTCGTCAACATGGTGACCCAAGAGGTCGAGGTGGTGCGCCTGCTTCCGCTAGAGGTGACCGAGGGCGACGAGCCGGAGCAGTCCGACGACGTGTATCCGTTGTACGAGTTCGAACCCTCGGGGGCCGAAGTCCTCGATGAGTTGCTGCCGAAGTACATCACGTCGCGGATATACAACTTCCTGCTGCAGGCGGCTGCCTCGGAGTTGGCCGCTCGTCAGCGGGCGATGAAGTCGGCAACCGACAACGCCGAAGAATTGATCAAGACCTACACCCGACTGGCTAATCAAGCGCGCCAGGCCGAGATCACCCAAGAAATCAGCGAAATCGTGGGTGGCGCAACCGCCCTCGCCGATGCCAAGTGAGAAGGAAGCACTGAATTATGAGCACTGCTACCACTGAGGCTCCCGAGCAGGAGCACACCGAAGGCGGCGTCGGACGTCTGGCCCGCATCATCGGCCCGGTCGTCGATGTCGAGTTCCCCCCGGGCCAGATTCCCCAGATGTACAACTTGCTGACCGCCGAGGTCGAGTTGTCCGGTCAGACCCGCACGCTGAACCTCGAGGTCGCGCAGGACATCGGCGACAACATGGTGCGCGCCATCTCCTTGCAGCCGACCGACGGCTTGGTTCGCGGTGCCTCAGTGCAGGACTCCGGCGGCCCGATCACGGTCCCGGTGGGTGACGTGACGCTCGGCAAGGTCTTCAACACCACGGGCGTCTGCTTGAGCCTCGAGGGTGATGAGAAGTTGGAGGTCGGCGAGCGCTGGGGAATTCACCGCCCGGCCCCGGCCTTCGACCAGCTCGAGCCCAAGACGCAGATGTTCCAGACCGGGATCAAGGTCATCGACCTGCTGACCCCCTACGTGCTAGGTGGCAAGATCGGCCTGTTCGGTGGAGCCGGCGTCGGCAAGACCGTGCTGATCCAGGAGATGATCGCCCGAGTGGCTCGCGACCACGGTGGTGTGTCGGTGTTTGCCGGTGTCGGGGAGCGCACGCGCGAAGGCAACGACCTGATCGTGGAGATGGAAGAGGCCGGTGTCCTCGGACAGACGGCACTCGTTTTCGGCCAGATGGATGAGCCGCCGGGCACCCGGCTGCGCGTTGCGCTGTCGGCACTGACGATGGCCGAGTATTTCCGCGACGTTCAGAAGCAGGACGTGTTGTTGTTCATCGACAACATCTTCCGCTTCACTCAGGCTGGCTCCGAGGTGTCCACCCTGTTGGGCCGTATGCCGTCCGCGGTGGGCTACCAACCCACCCTGGCCGACGAGATGGGCGTCCTGCAGGAGCGAATCACCTCTACCCGGGGCCACTCGATCACGTCGATGCAAGCGATCTACGTCCCGGCGGATGACTACACCGACCCCGCTCCGGCCACGACGTTCGCCCACTTGGACGCCACGACCGAGTTGTCGCGTCCCATCGCCTCGCAGGGGATCTACCCGGCGGTCGATCCGCTGACCTCGACGAGTCGGATCCTTGACCCTCGCTATATCACTCAGGAGCACTACGACACCGCAGTGCGGGTGAAGTCGATCCTGCAGCGCTACAAGGAGCTGCAGGACATCATCGCCATCTTGGGTATCGACGAGTTGTCCGAGGAAGACAAGATTCTCGTCGGGCGCGCCCGTCGGATCGGTCGCTTCTTGTCCCAGAACACGTACGTGGCCAAGCAGTTCACGGGTCTTGAAGGTTCGACGGTGCCTCTGGAAGAGACGATCGAAGCCTTCACCAAGGTTGCCGACGGCGAATACGACCACTTCCCGGAGCAGGCCTTCTTCATGTGCGGTGGGCTTGACGACGTGGAGCGCCAGGCCGCTGACCTGGAAAAGAACAGCTGAGCCGCAATGAGTCAACTGAACGTGTCCCTGGTGGCTGCCGACCGCACTGTGTGGGAGGGCGAAGCCAGTTTCATCCGTGCCCGGAGCAGCGAGGGTGAGATCGGCATCATGCCCGGTCACACGCCGATGCTCGGTGTGCTCGTCGGTGGTGAGGTACGCATCGAGGGCACCGGGGGCGTCGAGACTGTGACCATTGACCACGGCTTCCTGTCGGTGGACCACAATCGCGTCACTATCGTGGCCGACAGCGTGGACGCTTCCAGCATGAGCAGCGCTTCTTAAGGACGAACCGTGGATTCAGCAGTGTTCGCCCTGGTCCTCGGGATCATGGTCGTTGCTGCTGCCGCGCTCCTAGCCGTGTTGGCTTGGTGGGCCTTCTCCTCGTTCGGACCCTCGGCTGGATCAACGAGCCGGATGCACTGCGGTTACCGCCAGGCCCACCATGGCCCCTGGACGGTTGGCACGTTGACGTACGAAGAAGACCGCCTAGTCAACATCCGACCAGGCGGTCTCTTCGGGTCGCGAACCCAACACTGGGAGCGCTCCGGACTCGACGTGAGCATCGGGTCATCCATCGATGGGTCAGAGGTCGCGGGCGCGCTGGCCGGAGTCGACATGATCAGCGTCCCGTGTCGCTACGGCCAACAGTCCTTCGAGTTGGCCGTCACGCTGGGGCGATACACCGCGCTACGGTCCTGGGTCGAGGCCGTACCCCCGGGCTCGCACGCCAACGTGGCTTAGCTCGACTGATCCTCGCTCGGCGCTTCGGATTCCAGCGAAACGGTGGGAGAGTCCACTGCCTCGCGGCCGCCCCCGGGCACCCACAGGACATCACCCGAGCCCTGTGTGTTGGCCGCACGCGACAAGATGAAGAGCAAGTCAGAGAGCCGATTGAGATACGTCGCGGTCAACGGGTTCACCCCACCCGTTCCGCCTTCGGACCCGGGTGCTGCAGCCATCGTCCCGTAGGTTTCGATGGCATGCCACGTGGACCGCTCGGCGCGACGGGTGATGGTCCGGGCCACGTGCAGAGCAGCAGCCAGCGGTGATCCGCCGGGCAAGATGAAGGAACGCAGCGGCGTCAGCCCTTCGTTGAAGGTGTCGCAATCCCGCTCGAGTTCCTCGATCCACCGCGCCTGAACGCGCAGCGGCGGATGCTCGTGCACCTCCAGTAGCGGTGTGCACAGGTCAGCACCGACATCGAAGAGATCGTTTTGGACCCGGCGGATGACAGCAGCCATGGCGTCGGGGACTGCGCCCGTGGTCGCCGCGATCCCCAGGGCGCTGTTGGCTTCGTCCGTGTCTGCATACGCGACCAGACGGGGGTCCATCTTCGTCGTCCGACTGAAGTCACCCAGTGAGGTCGTGCCGTCGTCACCGGTGCGGGTATAGATACGCGAGAGTGTCACCATCGGGCTATCCTCGCAGGCTCCTGCTGAGTTCCTCGACGCGCCGTCGCGCTAGGACGCACCCGCGGGTCCAGGCCTCGCACAGGCGATCCGCCATCTGCTCCACCCGCTGCGACGAGGTCGCCAGGTTGACGCGGATCCGGCCACGGCTGCCAGGCCCATAACCCTCAGCCTGGTTGTCGACCCGCACCCCGTGCTCTAGGGCGGCACCGACAGGGTCGGCCAGGGCCAGCGAGCGCACGTCCAGCCAGGCAAGGTATGTCGCCTCGGCCACTTCGACGGCCACTTCGGGCACCTCGGTGGCCAGCGTCTCCCGGAAGCGCCGGTGATTGTCCGCGAAACGTTCGCGGACCTCATCGAGCCACGGCTCGCCGGCGGTGTAGGCCGCCACGGTGGCGTGCTGACCGAGGGTGTTCATCGAGTGGTTCAAGACCGGGTGAAGCGCGGCCAACTTTGCCTGATCGCTGGCGCGATGGCTGATGAGTTGGGCGCAGCGCAGGCCCGGCATCGAGAACGCTTTAGTGGCTGAGATCAGGGTCGTGACCGCCGCGCCGGGCGAGGCGACCGAGGCGTACGGAGCGAAGTCGGTGTCAGGGAGCGTCAACGGCGCGTGGATCTCGTCACTGATCACGTGCACGTTGTGGCGCTCGCACACCTCTCGCAGGGCAAGGAGTTCAGCGCGCGAGTAGCACCGACCCACGGGATTGTGCGGATGACAGAGCATTAGGGTCTTGGCACCGCCGAGTGCCTGAGCCTCGATCGCGTCCAGGTCGAGGGTCAGTGGACGCTGGGCAGGGTGCGTCTGGGGTGTGTTGCCTGAACGGATGAGAGCCACAGGGCGGACCTCGCGACCTAGCGACTCGGCCACAATGAAGAACGGTGGATACACCGGCGTGGGGATGATCACGGGCCCTGCCTGCGCGACGTGCTTTAGCGTCAGGGTGAGACCGTCCATGACATCGCCGACCAACAGCACGGATTCGGGGTCGATCCGGTGCCCCCATCGACGCTGCGAAAACCCGGCGAGGGCTTCACCGACGCGCGCAGGACCGTGCGGATCGGCATACCCGAAGATGCCCTTGGCGGCGTAGTCGATCACGGCTCGTTGGATGGGCTCGGCAAGGGCGAAGTCCATCTCGGCAACCCAGGCGGGGATCACTCCTGGCGGATCGAGTGACCACTTCAGCACCCCAGCCGCGCGCAGTTCGTCGTCACTGGGTTCGTTGACTAGGGATTCGCTCACCCCACGGCCGTCGCTGCTGCACGCCGGGGGTCGGCCCCAGCGCTGAGGGCCCCGTCTGCGTGCCGGATCGCACCGCCGACACCACCGAAGAACATGGCGTGGGGTTCATGCTCGTACAACGGCATACCCGCTTCGGCGAGCTCGGCGGACAGCTCGGCATCGCGCTCGTGGTCGATCCGCACCGACCCGTCGTCCAGATGCCGCACGTGCATCCGCGGTCGATCGATGGCGTCCTGCAACGACTCGCCGTTCAGACACATGTGCAGCAGCACCTGGGTCAGCGCCGTGGTGATCCGATCCGCGCCGGGGGTGCCGATCGAGAGCACGGTGCCGTCGCTATGCCGCGCCGTGGTGGGGGCCATGTTGGAGGCCATCCGGGTGCCAGGAGTGAGGGTATGCATTCCGCGTCGGTTGAGCTCCGGCTCACCGAGGGCGTTGTTGGCCAACATACCGGTGCCTTGAATCGTCATCCCGGAGCCGTAGCCCGAGCTCGCGGTGATCGAGCACGCCATGCCGCGGCTATCGACGACGGATACGTGCGCCGTCGAGGCCGGCGTCGGGAGCACTTCGCCCGACATCGCGGCAATGTGCTCCAGCAGGTCACGCCCGGCCAACTCCAAATCGGAGGCGATGTCGACGTTAGCCAGTCGCAGGTCGAGCACCTGGCGCATGACCAGGGCGGCATGCACGGCCGTGATCTCGGCGGGGGCGAGCCCGCCCAGCAGGCGCAGCATGGCGGTCAGCACCGGCCCCCCGATGGCGGGCGGCGGATTGCACGCCAAGTCCCAGGAGCCCAACGTCGCACGCAGGGCTGGCCGCACCGAGGGTCGGTATGCCGCCAAGTCGGCCCTATTCAGAAGCCCGCCGCGCGCCTGCACATCGTCGGCCAGAGCGTGCCCGATGTCGCCGGCGTAGGCCACCGAAGCGCCCTCGGCACCGATCTGGGCCAGAGCAGCGGCAAGGTCGGGGTCCACGATGATGTCGCCAGCCCGCATCGGACCGCCGTCGTTGGTGTAGATATCCTGGGTCACCGGGTCCCAGGCGAAGATGTTGTTGGCCACCAGGGCGCTATAGGTCTCGGCCGTCTGACTGACCGCGAAGCCCTGCTCCACCGCGCGCACCGCGGGGTCGAACAGCTCGGCCCACGGTGCCTGGCCGTAGTGCTCGTGAGCCCATCCCATGGCGGCGAACATGCCCGGAGTGGCCACGGAGCCTGGCCCGACGTAGGTCGTCAGGCCGCCGCCATAGGTGGTCACACACTCGATGAGGCCCTGCCCGAAGCGCTCCCGCTCCACCCCGCGGCCGGGCATCTCGACGTTGCCGTCAACCACGATGGGGGAGCCGTGCTCGGGCCAGATGTTGAGGTAGGCGCCGCCCAACGGACTGATGATGCCGGGCTCGGTGACCGAGGCGGCCAGCATCGCGGCCATCGCGGCGTCGACCGCATTGCCCCCGTGGGACAGCGCAACCAGGCCGGCCTGGGTGGCGGTCGGATTGGGTGCGGCGATGGCAGCGCGGCGAGTCATCCCGCGATTCTGCCTTACCTCCAGGTCCGGGGAGGGCCTGATCGCCTTCAGAAGAGCCGGTCCTCCGTGTCGTCGATCCCGCGCAGCGCTTCGTAGTCCAGCGTCACGCAGCGGATGCCTCGGTCGGTGGCCAGGGTCCGAGCCTGAGGGCGGATGACTTGAGCGGCAAAGACCCCGACGACGGGGGCAATGTGAGGGTCACGGTTGAGCAGTTCGAGATAGCGGGTCAACTGTTCCACGCCGTCGATGTCGCCGCGGCGCTTGATCTCCACGGCCACGGTGGCCCCGGCCTCGTCGCGGCAGAGGATATCCACCGGTCCGATGGCGGTCGGGAACTCGCGGCGCAGCAGGCGATAGCCCGAGCCGAGAGTGTGGATGTGTTGAGCGAGCAGCTCTTGGAGTTGGGCCTCGACTCCGCTCTTGACCAGGCCGGGGTCGATGCCCAGGTCATGGGCAGTGTCGCTCAGGACCTCATAGATCTTGATGCGCAAGGTGTCATCCCGCTTGCCGTGCTGGACGAACCAGATCGACGCGACACCTTCTTCGACCTCGAGGTCTTCTGGCGCCAGCTCGGTCATCCGGCACGGCGGGGCCATCCAGTTCAGCGGCTTGTAGGACCCACCGTCGGAGTGCACCAGGACCGAGCCGTCGGCCTTGACCATCAGCAACCGGGTGGCCGTTGGCAGGTGAGCCTGCAGGGCCCCCTCGTAGTCCACGCTGCATCGAGCTATCACTACACGCACGAGCGACCACTGTAGTGGGCCTGGCGTGAAAAGATTGTCGGTATGCCGAGGTCCAACCGCCCCCGACGTCGTCTGGGTCGAGGATCTGGTCCGGCGGGTCAACGATCGGCCGGCCATCGGCCGTTGCTGGACCACGGGCCCAGTGATGTGGACTACCAGGGCGTTCAGTGGACGGTCCGACAGGTCCGCGGCAACGACTCGGGCCGAACGTTTCGCTGTCCAGGCTGCCAGCAGGAGGTCACCGCTGCGATGCCGCATACGGTCGTCTGGCCCAGCGACACCATGCACGGCGTGGAGAATCGGCGGCACTGGCACGCCCAGTGTTGGGGCGCGCGGGATCGACGCCGGCCGGGCGGCTCGTTCGCCTGAGCTTTTAGGTGAGCGCGTCCGGACTGGGGGCTCTCCCGTTAGGGTGAGCCGCCATGAGCCCCTCAGGTATGCAGCAGGTCCGCTCCAACACCGTCCTGGCCGCGCGCCGCAACGAGATCGAGCTGCATACGGCCGACGGGTTAACCCTGGTGGGGGAGTTGGCACTGCCGGCGCAGCGCGATCCGGTGGCCACGTTGGTGACGCTGCATCCGCTGCCGACCGCCGGTGGCTTCATGGACTCACACGTCCTGAAGAAGGCGTCGTATCGGCTTCCCGCGCTGGCCGACATCGCCGTGTTGCGCTTCAACACCCGCGGCACTTCGTCGCCGAGGGGGACCAGTGAGGGCACGTTCGGCGAGGGCTTCGACGAGCGGTTCGACGTGGCGGCGGCGATTGAGTTCGCCGAGTTCCATGAGGCCCCGGCGTTGCCGAAGCGCTGGCTGCTGGGTTGGTCGTTCGGGACTGACCTCGCGCTGATGCACGGCACGGATCCCTCGATCGAGGGGGCCATCTTGCTCAGCCCCCCACTTCGCAAGGTCACCGATGAGCACCTGGAGCAGTGGGCTGAGTTCGGCAAACCCATCGTGGCGCTGGTGCCTGAGTTCGACGACTTCCTGAGACCGGAGGAGGCCCGGGAGCGCTTTGCTCCGCTGACTCAGGTGAAGATCAAAGGGATCGACGAGTGCAAACACCTGTGGGTGGGCGAGACAATGGTCCGCCGGGCTTTGAACGAGATCGTGAGCGTCGTCACTCCGGACCGGGGGGAGTTGCCGACGGAGGTCGATGACGAGCTGGTGGTCGCCTAGACCCGGGGCTGTGGCTCCGTAGCCAACTGACCTCCTCCCGAGTTATCGACGCGCTGAGCTCCTGGTCGGTGACCAGCGTTCGGTTGAGTGACTGGGTAAACCGGGCCACCGAGCCGGGTCGACCTGAGAGTTCAGGCACCTCGATGTGCTGGTCGTCAGGTTTGACCAGGATGACCATGTGGTAGCGCCGCGACGTGGAATTGCGATTGAGGTAGCCCGAGTACCCAGAGTGTCCCGCATACCCGATCTCGGTCACTGGCCACGAGCGTGTCCAAAACCAACCTCGTTTCATGACAAGGTCATCGGTCATCGATACCCCGACGAAAACGCCGCGCACGAGCAGTGCGGCCATCGGGAGCGCCACTGCCCAGAATCCCCAATCAGGGTCTGCTTGGGCGCCCACCGCTGGATCAAGAAAGGCACCGACGCACACAGCGAGGAAGAACGCCAGGATGCTCATGCACACGGCGAGGTAGCCGCGGGCTCGAACGACCGCCGGCGTGGGCTCGCTGGGGAGGATTCTCAATCGTGAGGCACGGGTTGGACAAGCTCGATCAGCACGCCGCCGGTGTCCTTGGGGTGAGCGAAGTTGATCATGCTCCCCCCGGTACCGACCTTGGCTTCGGCATACAGGACCCGCACTCCGTTGGCCCGCAACGAGTCGGCGGCAGCCTCCACGTCAGCGACCCGATAGGCCAACTGCTGCAGCCCAGGACCACTGCGACCGATGAAGGCTGCGATCGTCGACTCGGGGGTTAACGGGGCCAGGAGTTGCAACGCAGTGGCCCGTGCCGGTGCGCCCACCGGAGCCAACATGGCCTCGGCCACGCCCTGCTCCTCGTTCACCTCTTGATGCGTGACTTCAAGCCCAAACGCTCCGCAATGGAAGGCGATAGCGGCGTCGAGGTCGGGCACGGCGACCCCCACGTGGTCGACCGCCAGCACTGCAAGACCCAAGTCATCAGTCATAGGCAGAGATTACCGCCGCGCCGACGCTCTGGGGCAGGTCAGAGCACGGGAGATCACCACGTACGGTTTCGGGCATGTCTGACGTCCTCGTGCACGGTGCCCGACTAGTGCCCTTGGATGGCCTTCCTCCAGATGGGGTGGCGGCTGCGTCAGGGGCTTTGCCCACCAGCGAACTCAACGACATCCTCATCCGCAACGGCATGATCGCGTCCATCGCCCCGGCCGGTGCGATCGAAGTGTTCTCCGACGTGCCGGTGCTGAAGGCCCAAGGTCGATGGGCCATCCCGGGACTCTGGGATCAGCACGTGCACATGACGCAGTGGGCCATGTCCTACACCCGGCTGGACACCAGCGCCGTGCAGAACTCGCGGCAGGCGTGCGATCTCGTCCGGCAGGCGCTACGCAACGGCGCAGGTCAGACCCCCACCGGCATGCTCACCGGCTTGGGGCATCGCTGCGCCGAGTGGGCCCACCAGCCGACGGTCGCGGAGCTGGATGCCGTCACCGGGTCGGTTCCCGTGGTGTTGATCAGCGGTGACTGCCACCACGGATGGCTCAACTCGGCTGCCTTGGCCATGCTCGGAGTCCCGGCGCGCAACGACGTCATCGCCGAGGACGAGTGGTTCGACCTCTACGCAAAACTCGATGCGCTGCCGGGAGCACAGCAGGAGACCGAAGCCTCGATGGAGTTGGCCGTTCGCCGCGCTCACGAGCGCGGCGTCGTCGGCATCGTGGACCTGGAGTTCGCCCGGCCGTGGGAGCAATGGCCGCAGCGGTATGCCGCGGGGATCGGGCCGTTGCGAGTGCGCACGGGGGTCTATCCGGCACGGCTGGAGGAGATCATCGCTCTCGGCTGGTCGACCGGCACCGTCCTGCCAGGCACGGATGGACTCGTCACTCAGGGGCCGCTGAAGATCATCTCCGACGGATCGCTGAACACCAGGACCGCGTGGTGCTGCGAGCCGTATGCCGACGGTGCGGCCCTGGCGAATCCAGCGGGCATGGCGAATCTCTCCGTCGAGCAGATGGTCGAGCTGGTCGCCCGCGGCCACGCTCACGGACTGACCGCCGCTTTGCACGCCATCGGTGATGCCGCGGTGTCAGCGGTGCTGGACGTGTTCGGGGCGACAGGGGCGAGTGGCTCCGTGGAGCATGCCCAACTGCTCCGTCTCGAAGACCTGCCCCGCTGGGCCGCCTTGCCGGTCACGGCCAGTGTCCAGCCGGCCCACCTGCTCGATGACCGCAGTGTGACCGAGCAGTGCTGGCCGGACAGGACGGGACGCACCTTCATGGTGGCCGAGTTGCTGCGCCACGGCATACCGGTGGTGTTGGGTTCGGATGCGCCTGTCGCCCGCCTCGACCCGTGGCTCACCATGGCCGCTGCGGTGCACCGGGGCCCGCTGGACCAACCCGGATGGCACGACGAACAGGCGCTGACCGCGCAACAGGCGCTGGCTGCCAGTGTGGACGGTCAACGATTGCGCGCAGGTGCCCGGGGGGACCTCGTCTTGTTGGACGCTGATCCCTTGCAGGGGGAGTCGGGCCGCGATCAGGCCACGGCACTGGCGGGTATGTCGGTTGGTGCCACCGTGATCGCAGGCAAGATCGTCGCTGGGCAGGCGCTGGCGGCAGGGTTACAGTGAGCCGCATGTCCGTCATCGTTGCCGGGGCACGCACCCCGATTGGTCGCCTGCTGGGATCGCTCAAAGACTTCTCCGGAGCCGAGCTCGGGGGGATCGCGATTGCTGGGGCCCTGGAACGCTCTGGTATCACCGGGGATCAGGTCGACTACGTGATCATGGGCCAAGTACTGACGGCCGGGGCCGGGCAGATCCCGGCTCGGCAGGCAGCGGTGGCCGGTGGGATCCCGATGTCCGTGCCGGCGCTGACGATCAACAAGGTATGCCTGTCGGGCCTGGACGCCATCGCGCTCGCCGACCAGCTGATCCGCGCGGGCGAGTTCGAGGTGGTGGTCGCCGGGGGCCAGGAATCGATGACCAACGCTCCTCACCTGCTGGCCCAGAGCCGCGCGGGTTACAAGTTCGGCGATGTCACTATGCGTGACCACATGGCCTTCGACGGACTGTGGGACGCCTTCACCGATCAGGCGATGGGCGGGTTGACCGAAGACATCAACGCCGCCGAGTCGGCGCCGTCCTTCTCGCGCGAGGAGCAGGACGCTTTCGCCGTGCGCAGCCACCAGCGGGCGGCAGCGGCCCGCGATGGCGGCCTCTTCGACGACGAGATCGTCCCGGTCCCAGTGCCTCAGCGGCGCGGCGACCCCGTTCCGTTCACGGCCGATGAGGGGATCCGCGACCAGACCACGGCCCAGGCGCTCGCCAAGCTGCCCCCGGCGTTCAACCCCGAGGGCACCATCACCGCGGGGTCCGCATCGCCGATCAGCGACGGAGCGTGCGCCGTGGTGGTGATGAGCGAGGCCAAGGCCGAAGAGCTTGGGTTGACGCCGCTAGCCCAGATCGGGGCGCACGGTGTCGTCGCCGGGCCGGACTCCAGCCTGCAGAGCCAGCCCTCACGTGCCATCGCCGCCGCCTGCGCCAAAGAAGGCATCGACGCCACTGACCTCGACCTGATCGAGATCAACGAAGCGTTTGCCGCCGTGGGTTTGGCCTCGACCGCCGAACTGGACGTGGACCCCGAGCGGGTGAACGTCAACGGTGGGGCCATCGCTTTGGGCCACCCCATCGGGGTCTCGGGCGCTCGGATCGCTTTGCACCTCGCGCTGGAGTTGTCCCGCCGGGGTGGCGGGGTCGGCGCTGCGGCATTGTGCGGTGGCGGCGGCCAAGGCGATGCCCTGATCCTGCGTGTGCCGGCTCCGTCTCCGACCCGTTGAGGTCGGAATACCTCAGCGCATGCGCAAAGCCCGCGAATACGACGTACCCGAGCTGATCGACCAGGCCCGCTTAGGCTCCCCGCGCGCCGTGGCGCGACTGATCTCGCTCGTCGAGAACGCCCATCCCGCGCTGCCTCAAGTGATGGCGCTGTTGGCACCGCATACCGGCCATGGGTGGATCATCGGCCTCACCGGCAGCCCCGGCGTCGGCAAGTCGACCACGACGACCATGCTCGTGCATGCCTTCCGCGCCCAGGGCAAACGGGTGGGGGTGTTGGCCATCGACCCCTCGTCGCCTTTCTCGGGCGGAGCTCTCCTCGGGGACCGGATCCGGATGGTCGATCACGCGTTGGACCCCGAGGTCTACGTCCGATCGATGGCGAGTCGCGGGCACTTGGGCGGCCTCAGTTGGGCTACGCCGCAGGCGCTTCGGGTGCTTGACGGGGCCGGTTGCGACGTGGTGATCATCGAAACGGTGGGCGTAGGGCAGAGCGAGGTCGAGATTGCCGGCCTGGCCGACACCACGGTGGTGCTCCTGGCTCCAGGCATGGGCGACGGGGTGCAGGCCGCGAAGGCCGGGATCCTCGAGGTGGGCGACGTGTTCGTTATCAACAAGGCCGATCGCGACGGCGCTGATGCCACGGTGCGCGAGATCCGGCACATGATCGCCCTCGGCGATCGCAGCGAGCCTGGACTGTGGCGACCGCCGGTGTTGAAGACCATTGCTGACCGCAGCGAAGGTTGCGAGGAGGTCATGGAAGCGTTGACCAAGCACCGCGAGGCCGGTCAAGCCAACGGTGAATTGCAGGCCCGGCGGGTCGCCCGAGCTGAGCGTGAAGTCGAAGCCATCGTGCTGGCCAGCCTGCGGCGACAGATCGGTGACCTGCGCTCCGATGCCTCGCTCGGCGCCTTGGCCCAACAGGTAGCCACCGGCACCCTCGATCCGTATGCCGCCGCCGAGCGCGTGATGGCCGAGCTCACCTAGGTCGCGGGCAGGGCATACGTCGAGTGGCAGCAAAATCACGGATCCTGCTGATCTGCAGTGACTTTCCTGCGAGTCGATTGCACCGGGTCAGTCGGATGCAGCCTCTAAGGTGTCGAGGGTGGTGATCGAGCGTGCTGCTTACGAACTGCGGCCTCCAGTCGCAGCGGACGCTGAGGCGCTCGGCCGGTTGCACTGCCAGGTCTGGCGGGATACGTATGCCGATGTGATGGACCCGGCGGCGTATGCCGCGTTGTCGCCGAAGCGGTTCACCGCAGGTTGGCGCTGCCGACTCGAGGGAGCCAGCGACGAGGGGCTGATGGCTGGCGGCGACACCGTTCGCATTGCTGAGCACCGTCGGGACGGGATCGTGGGCTTCATCAGTGTGGGGCCAGCACGAGACGAAAACCCACCGACGCCATGGCAACTGTGGGCGCTGAACATTGTTGCCGCGCATCAGGGCACGGGATTGGCGCAGCATCTGATGTCCGAGGGGCTTGGCGACGGCCCGGCATACCTCCACGTGGCCCGGGGCAATGATCGAGCGATCGCGTTCTATCTCCGGCACGGGTTCGCTTTGGACGGGACCGAGGTCGTCGACGGACACGACGGCATCACTGAGGTGAGGATGGTGCGACATGGGTAGGTTCTTCGACGTCGAAGATGGCGGTCCGCTCCGCCTGGAGCTACGCAGCGTCGACGGGCGAGACTTCACGGTGCTGCGCCAGATCGGCTACGACAGCGATGCGCACAACGAGTCGTTCACGGCCCCGGCTGACTTGCTGACCTTTGAGACCGATCTCGCCTCGGTGCCCGGGGTCTTCACCTGGCTCGTGCCGCGCAGTGGACTTTTCCTTCCGGCTGCCGTGCTGCACGACGCATTGACCCGGCCAGGGGAGTACATCGGTCCCGAAATCGACCGGATGGAGGCCGACCGGATCTTCCGCGCGTCGATGATCGGTTTGGGCACCGGCAAGGTGCGCGCCTATTTGATGTGGTCAGCGGTCACGGTCACGACCATGTGGTTGAGCACCCAGGTGCTGAAGAAGGTGGCGCTCATCGCGACGATCGGCGTCGTCACGATCCTCGGGATCCTTGCCACACTGGATCTCTTCGACGTGTTGAACGTGCTGCCGTGGATGGGCGATCGCTCAACCCCGGTCGAGTTGGCGTCCGGGGCACTCTTCGCCGTCATCGTGCCCTCGGTGCTGGCCATCGCGTGGGGGGAGGCATGGCAGGCGGGGGTGATCATCGGCGTAGCGCTGGCTTTGCTGCTTCACGTCACGATTCTGTTGGCGCTGTTGTATGTCGCCTACCTGGGCTTGGAACGGATCGTGAGTGGTCCGAGGGCTAGCCGACGAGGCCGGCAAAGTTGAGCAAGAACAGTCCGGCGAAACCGGCGAGGTAGACGAGGCCAGCGTAGGAAAGGTAGCGCAACGAGGGACTCATCGTGCGCTGGCCCCGCACCAAGCTGAAGTTCAACCACGCAAACACCGGCGCGGTGATGAACGCGCTGATCATGGCGAACGTCAACATGGTGGCCAACGACGCGCTCATCGCCAACACGATGACCAGGCCAGCTGCGGCAATGCCGCTCAGCCACAGATTCAACGAGCGAGGAGAGAACTCGGATTCGCCGCGGAGAAGTCGCAGAGATTCGGCGCACGCTCGCGCGTAGCCGTCGATGACTGTGATGACAGTGCCGTACATGCACGCAAACGCGATCACGGACATCAGCGGCACAGCCCATTGCCCGATGGCGCTGCCGTACATCTGAAGCAGTTGGTCGACGTATGCGCCGCCCTCGCTGGCCACCTCGACACCGGATCCGTATTGCACCAAAGCGCCCAAGGCCAGGAAGAACAGCGCCAGCACCGCCGAGGTCGCATATCCGACGTTGAAGTCGAACATCACGTCCTTCGCGGCACTGGGATGCAACTTCTGCTTAGCCTGGATCCATAGAGAATTCAGCGCGCTGATCTCGATCGGGGCCGGCATCCACCCCATGATCGCCACCAAGAACGGCAACGTGGCCCAGGTCCAGGGGGAGGGATCAACGAAATCAGCGGTACGGGCTGATCCGGCTGAGGCGGCCATGAACGTGGCGGTAATCGTGGCGACCGTGAGCACCACAATGATGAGCTTGGTGACGCGGTCGAGCGCTCGATAGTGGCCGGCGATCAGCAGCAGCCAGGCCGAGGCCATCATGACGGTGGCCAGCACCGGGATGCCCAGACCCCAACTGTCCGGCAGCATAAAACTCAAGATGACCGCGCAGAGCAGTCCGACTCCCGCCGTGGAGATGACCGATGACACCGCCACGAGCGCGAAAAAGACCCACAAATATCCCCGGCCTTTGTCGGCATACCCCTGGACCAGCGATTGCCCGCTCTCCATCGTGTACTGCGGGCCGAAGCGGAAGAACGGATACTTGAGCAGGTTGGCGGCGATGATGACGGCCGCCAGTTGCCACCCGAACCGGGCACCGGCCTGGGTGGAGCTGATCAGGTGCGAGCCGCCGATCGCGGCCGAGGCCATCAAGATCCCCGGCCCCAGGGCAGCGAGCCGGTTTGCCCACGGACCCCCGGCCGAATCTGACGTGGAACTCGCGATGGTCGCTGCAGTGCTGGCCATCCAAAGACGCTAGCACCGCAGGCGGCGCTAGGCTGGGTGAATGTCCAACAGTGTCGTGGATCTGAGTCCGAGCACGCCCAGCGGAGCCTCCGCCTCATCGTCGGGGCGGGCTGCGTGGGAAGCGAAGTATGCGCAGGCCCTAGCCGCCGGTCGGGTGCGGGATGCCGATTTCACCACGTTGTCGGGCACCGAGGTCGAGCCGGTCTATGGTCCTAGCGCCGAGGTCGAGGAAGTCGATGAGCGGATGGAGCGGATCGGCTGGCCCGGCCAGTTCCCGTTTACCCGCGGACTACACGCCACGGGATATCGGGGGCGGCCCTGGACCATCCGGCAGTTCGCTGGCTTCGGCAACGCACAGCAGACCAACGAGCGCTACAAGATGATCCTCGCCCACGGGGGCGGGGGCCTCTCGGTGGCCTTCGATATGCCCACCCTGATGGGGCGCGATTCTGATGACCCGCAGTGTGTAGGGGAGGTCGGTCACTGCGGCGTGGCGATTGACTCAGCGGCCGACATGGACCTGCTCTTCCGCGACATCACGCTGAGCGATGTGACCACCTCGATGACGATCAGCGGTCCCGCAGTGCCGGTGTTCTGTATGTACCTGGCCGCCGCAGAACGTCAGGGTGTCGACGTATCCACGCTCAACGGCACCCTGCAGACGGACATCTTCAAGGAATACATTGCGCAGAAGGAATGGCTCTTCCCACCAGAGCCGCATCTGCGCCTCATCGGCGACCTGATGGAATACACCTCCAGCACCATCCCGGCCTACAAGCCGGTATCGGTCTCGGGCTATCACATCCGCGAGGCCGGAGCCACGGCCGCGCAAGAGTTGGCGTTCACCCTGGCTGACGGCTTCGGCTACCTCGAGTTGGGCCAGTCCCGAGGCTTGGACATCAACGTCTTCGCGCCCGGGCTTTCCTTCTTCTTCGACTCCCACCTCGATTTCTTCGAAGAGATCGCCAAGTTCCGCGCCGCTCGCAGGATTTGGGCTCGGTGGACCCGCGATGTGTATGGGGCCACGAGCGAGAAGGCGATGTGGCTGCGGTTCCACACTCAGACGGCTGGGGTGTCGCTGACGGCCCAACAGCCGATGAATAACGTCGTCCGCACCTCAGTCCAAGCGCTCGCGGCGGTGCTCGGGGGGACGAACTCGCTGCATACCAACGCGTTGGACGAAACGCTGGCGCTGCCCAGCGAGCAGTCGGCCGAAGTCGCGTTGCGGACGCAGCAGGTGCTGATGGAGGAAACGGGGGTCACCAATGTGGCCGACCCGCTCGGTGGCTCCTGGTATGTCGAGGCGTTGACCGATCAGATGGAGGCCGAAGCCGAAGCCATCTTTGCTACGATCCGCGAGATGGGTGAGCGCGGCCGCGAGCCGGGACCGTCGGGGCGCATTGAGCATCCGATCGGCCCGGTGACCTCCGGCATTCTGCGCGGCATCGAGGACGGATGGTTCTCGGGCGAGATCGCCGAAGCGGCGTTCGACTATCAGCGCAAACTCGAGACCGGCGAGAAGAAGATCGTGGGAGTCAACTGTCACACCGCTTCGGTAAGCCATGAGCTGGAGATCATGCGCGTCAGCCATGAGGTCGAGCGCGACCAGAATGAGGCTTTAGGAGCCCGACGCACCGCTCGCGACGCAGCGGTCGTCAACCAGGCGCTGGAGCAGTTGGCGATTGCCGCCGAAGGGAGCGACAACATGATCCCCTCGATGATGAATGCCGTGCGTGCCGAGGCCACGCTGGGTGAGATATGCGACATTCTGCGGCAGAAATGGGGGGTCTATCGTGAACCGGCCCGTTTTTAGCTGCCGCGATTTCACCCCGCCGAGCCAGATCGTTACGGTTTCGTGATGAAGTCCCCCCGTGTAGCCGCTGTTGCGGCGTTGTCGTCCATGATCCTCGTCTCCGCCTGTAGTGACAGTGAATCGCAGACCACTTCCGAAGAGGGAGTAACGACATCGCCTGCTGACTCCGACGTTGCCGCCGCTACCGACGACGAGGCCAGCACTGCCGGGCCCGACGACGGCGCCGAGTCGACCGAGCAGGCCCAGAGCATGGGCGTGATGAGTGTCGAGGACGCCGAGGCGGTGGCCACTCAACTGCTGACTTCTAACGAGACGGTCCTGGCGAAGGACGGCGACGCGATCAAGGACGAGCTCGAGGCGACATACCGCGGACCCGCGCTGGAGGCCGCGATCGCTGCGGACCTCTTAGAGCCGGTCACTGGCAATCCGGAGTCGCGTGACCTCATTGCCGATCCGATCGAGCCGAACGTGCTGGCGATCAGCCGCGACGACGGCCAGGAGCCCAACGTCCTATTGGTGCAGACCGTCCCGGACACCGGCAACCCGATCCTCTACTTGATGACGAGCCCCACTGGCACAGACAAGTTCCGGATCACCTGGAGCGCACCGATGCTCCCGGACACCGATATCGGCACGTTTGACCGTCGCAGCCTGGGAAGTCCCGTGGTGCGTGACGACACCGAGGCCGACGACTTGGCGCAGGCACCTCGAACGGTGCTCGAGGAGTTCGCTGACTACATCAACTATCCGGTGGGAGCCCAGCCGGAGATGCGGACCAACGACTACGCCCCGCAGGTGCGCAAGGCTGCGGCGGCACAGATCGAAGAGGTCAAGCGTCAGGCTGACTTCACCGAGACGAACTCGCTGTCCGACAGCAGAATCTGGACACTGCTGCGCGAAGACGGCTCGGCGATCACCTTTGCGCTGCTTGATCGGGAGTCGACCTTCGACATCAAGAGCGGGATGGAGTTGACGCCGCCCAAGCCGTTCTTGGTGTTCGCCGACGACGATTCGTTGACCGACAGTGCCACGCTGGACACGCACGTCTTCGTCGCGGTCATGATCCCTAAGGGATCGGGGCCACCTGAGATGATCGCCGCCCGCGAGCAGATCGTGGGGGCCTCTGGCTCCTGAGCCTTGGCGGATGTCGCGGGGCTCGCAGATCAGGGACAATAGGCGCATGACACAGCAACCCCTGAGTGCTGCCGCGATGCGCGGCGCGATCGATCTCTCTTCTTTGGGTAAGCGCGCTGCGCCCCCGGCAGCGGCCAGCGGTGCCGAAGGTCTGATCACTGCCACCGATCAGACTTTCGAGTCGATCGTCAACGGCACGATGAGCGTGCCCGGTGTGATGGTCGTGTGGAGCTCTCAACTGCCGGAGTCGCGGCAACACGCCGAGGCGCTGGTCGCTCTGTCGCGGACCTACGAAGGTCGTTTCCAGGTGATCGGCGTCGAGTTGGACGCCAACCCCGGCATCGTGCAGGCGCTGACGCCGATCTTGCAGCAGACGTTTGGCCAGATCGACGCGCTGCCCATCGTGATGGGTCTGCTGAGGGGCCAGCCGATGCCGTTCTATCTCGGCATCCAAGAGGTGTCTGCGCTTCGGCCGCTCATCGACAAGTTCCTCGAGGCGGCTGTGACGCAAGGGGTGAACGGTCGCGCAGCGGGCACTGGCGAGGACTCAGCCGAGGATGACAGCGAGGCTGAGGCCGAGTTGTCCCCGATGCAGCAGGAGGCCTACGACGCGATCGAGCGCGGGGATCTCCCAGCTGCCGCGGCGGCATACGACAAAGCCCTGAGAGCCAATCCCGCCGATGAAGAGGCGCGTCTGGGCCTAGCCCAAGTGGCGCTCCTGCAGCGCACGGCAGACCTGGACCTTGCCGACGTTCGTAAGGCTGCTGCGGATGCCCCGACCGATGTCGCCGCCCAAACAGCGGCCGCAGACCTGGAGCTGGTCGGTGGCCACGTCGAGGACGCCTTCGGGCGGCTCGTCGCGCTCGTCCGCGCGACCACCGGCGACGAAAGGGCGGCCGCGCGCGACCATCTGTTGTCACTCTTCGAGGTCATCGGAGCCCACGACGAACGGGTCACCAAAGCCCGCCGGGCACTGACGAACGCGCTCTTCTAGCTCAACGCGTCAGGAACTGAGCGCCGCATCCACGACCTGCTGCGCGTCCTGCTGGACACGAGCGAGGTGCTCGGGACCGGCGAAGGACTCGGCATAGATCTTGTAGACGTCCTCGGTGCCGGAAGGGCGCGCCGCAAACCACGCGTTCTCGGTGCGCACCTTCAATCCGCCGATAGCCGCGCCGTTGCCGGGTGCCTCGGTCAGCACCGCAGTGATCGGCTCGCCCGCGACCTCCGTGGCCGTGATTGAATCCGCCGACAGTTTCTTCAACCGGGCCTTGGCGTCCCGGTCGGCGGGGGCATCGATTCGGGCGTATGCCGGGTCGCCGAACTTCGCCGTCAGATCGGCATACCGCTGCGAGGGGCTCGACCCGGTCTTGGCCAGAATCTCTGAGGCGAGGAGCGCCAGGATCAAGCCATCCTTGTCCGTGGTCCACACGGAGGCGTCGTGACACAAGAACGAGGCACCGGCGGACTCCTCGCCGCCGAATCCGATGCTGCCGTCGAGCAAGCCGTCCACGAAGTACTTGAAGCCCACCGGGACCTCGAGCAGCGATCGACCTAGCCCCTCGGCAACGCGGTCGATCATGCTGGAGGACACGAGGGTCTTGCCGATGGCGACCGATGAGCCCCATTGCGGGCGGGCTCCGCCGTAGAGGTAGTCGATGGCCACGGCCAAGTAGTGGTTGGGGTTCATCAAGCCGCCATCGGGCGTGACGATGCCGTGCCGGTCTGAGTCGGCATCATTGCCGGTGCTGATCTGGTAATCGTCCTTGGCCCGGATCAACGAGGCCATGGCGTTGGGCGAGGAGCAATCCATCCGGATCTTGCCGTCACCGTCAAGGGTCATGAACCGCCAGGTCGCATCGACCAGCGGATTCACCACGGTGAGGTCGATCTTGTGCGTGTCGGCGATGGCCTGCCAATAGTCGACACTCGCACCGCCGAGCGGGTCCGCCCCGATCCGAATGCCGGCGTCGCGGATCGCCTCCATGTCGAGCACCCGTGGCAGTGCTGCGACGTATTCACCCATGAAGTCGTAGTCCTGAGCCGCTGCGCGGGCCCGAGCGAACGGAATGCGCTGAACGCCTTCCATATCGGCACGCAGGATCTCGTTGGCACGGTCTGCTACCCAGCCTGTTGCGTCGGTGTCGGCAGGTCCGCCGTTGGGCGGGTTGTATTTGAAACCCCCGTCGCGCGGTGGGTTGTGGGAGGGGGTGACCACGATCCCGTCCGCCACCGAAGAGCCGGTCCGCGACACGTTGGTTGCCAAGATGGCACGGGAGACCGCTGGGGTCGGGGTGTATCGGTCCTGGCTATCGACCAGCACCGTCACGTCGTTGGCCACGAGCACTTCCAGCGCGCTCGCCCACGCGGGCTCGGACAAGGCGTGTGTGTCCCGGCCGATGAAGAGCGGCCCCCCGATACCTTGCTCGCGGCGGTAGTCGCAGATGGCCTGGGTCGTGGCCAGGATGTGGCGCTCGTTGAAGGCCCCGTCCAGTGAACTGCCCCGGTGCCCGGAGGTGCCGAACGCCACCTGTTGCCCGATGTCCTGGGGATCGGGGACTGTGGAGTAATAGGCCGTCACGACGTGCGCGACGTCGATGAGGTCCTCGGGGAGTGCGGTCTGCCCAGCGCGGTCGTGCAATGCCATCAGTGTTCTCCCTAGTGTGAATCGGTGTCCATCGGGGTCAGCCACAGCACCCCGAGTGGGGGTACGACGACGTGCGCGCTGTGACTCTGACCATGCTTCGACTCGTCGGTGGCATGGACCTGGCCCATGTTGCCCACCCCAGAGCCGCCGTAGGTGTCAGCGTCGGTGTTCAGCGCCTCGCGCCATACACCACCGTGCGGCAGCCCGACGTGCACACTGCGGCTGCCGTCACCGAAGTTGGCGATGGCGACCAGCATCGAGCGCCGGCCAGCCGGATCCTCCTTGCCTCGACGGATGTAGGAGTAGGTGTTGCCAGATGAGTCGTCGGCGTCCAGCCATTGGAAGCCTTCCTCGGTGTGGTCCAGTTGCCACAGCGCCGGTGTGTCCTTGTATGCCGCGTTCAGGTCGCGCACGAGGTGCGCCACGCCCAAGTGATCGGGCTGATTGAGTAGCCACCAGTCGAGACTGCGGCCATCTGCCCACTCCGACTCTTGGGCGAACTCGGACCCCATAAACAGCAACTGCTTGCCGGGGTGGGACCACATGAACGCCAAGAAGGCGCGCAGGTTGGCCAGTTGTTTCCACCGGTCCCCAGGCATCTTGCGCAGCAACGAACCCTTCCCGTGCACCACCTCGTCGTGGCTGATCGGCAGCACGAAGTTCTCCGAGAAGGCGTAGACCAGCGAGAACGTCAACTGGTGGTGGTGATACTGCCGATAGACCGGGTCCTTGGCCATGTAGTCCAGTGAGTCGTTCATCCAGCCCATGTTCCATTTGAAGCCGAAGCCCAGGCCGTCGTCGTCAGTGGATCGAGTGACGCCGGGCCATGAGGTCGACTCCTCGGCGATGATCGTGACGCCCGGATGCCTGCGGTATGCCGTGGCGTTGGTCTCCTGCAGCATGCGCACGGCGTCGAGGTTTTCGTTGCCGCCGAACTCATTGGGGATCCACTCGCCTTCTTCGCGGGAGTAGTCCAAATACAGGATCGAGGCCACACCGTCGACGCGTAGCCCGTCAGCATGGAACTCCTCCAACCAGAAGAGCGCGTTGGCCACCAAGAAGTTGCGCACCTGAGGGCGACCGAAGTCGAAGACGTAGGAGCCCCACTCGCTGTGCCATCCCTTGCGGGGGTCCGGGTGCTCGTAGAGCGGAGTCCCGTCGAAGCGGGAAAGGGCCCACGGGTCGGTGGCGAAGTGGCCGGGCACCCAGTCCAAGATGACCCCGATGTCGGCCTGGTGCAGCGCGTCAATGAGGAACTTCAGGTCCTCCGGGCTTCCTAGCCGTGCATCGGCGGCGTAATAGCCAGTGACGTGATAACCCCAGCTCGGCCCGAACGGGTGCTGCATGACGGGCATGAACTCAACATGGGTGAAGCCGAGCTCGCTGACATAGTCGACGAGTTGACTGGCCAACTCGCGGTAACTGAGTCCCTGACGCCAGGAGGCGAGGTGCACTTCGTACACGCTCATCGGTGCGGTCACCGCGGGGGTGCGGTCGCGGCGTTCCACCCAGGCCGAGTCGTGCCACTCGTGCGCTGACTCGGTGACGATGGAGGCCGAAGCCGGGGCGACTTCGGCCGCCCTAGCCATCGGGTCCGCCTTCATCGTCCGGTTGCCGTCAGGTCCGGTGATGTCGAACTTGTATCGGCTGCTCACCCCGACCTCGGGCACGAACAACTCCCAGATGCCGGAGGTCGCCAGCGCGCGCATCGGCAGACTCGAGTTGTCCCAGGTGTTGAAATCACCGACCAGGTTCACGCTCTTGGCATTGGGCGCCCAGACCGCAAAGGAGGTCCCGAGCACCTCACCCATCGGTCCGTCGTAGCGGCGAACGTGCGCCCCTAGGACCGTCCACAACTGCTCGTGACGCCCTTCGTTGATCAAATGCTGATCGATCTCCCCGAGAGTCGGCAGGAAGCGATAGGGGTCGTCCTGGCGATGAGCGACGCCGTCGCCCCAGGTGACCTCGAGGCGATAGTCGGTGACCGCGTCGGTGTCGAGCACAGCGGCGAAGATCCCGTGGGTCTCGTGCTCCATCGGTACTTTTTCACCGCCGGCCAGGACCAACTCCACGCGATCGGCCAGCGGGCGCAAGGCCCGCACCGTCACCCCGCCGTCATGCGGGTGTGCCCCCAACAAGGAGTGCGGGTTGCCGTGCTGGCCGCGGATCAGTTGCTCCACCTCGTTCATCGGCAGTGGCTTGGCTTCGGGCCCGGTCGATGTGCTCACGGTGCTCTCCTGTGTCGGGTTGGTCAGCTGCGTGCTGCCATCACTGCTGCTCAGCAGGCGGGCGATCGCCTGAATCGGAATGGTGGCCCACGATGGCCGGTTTCGGGCCTCATAGACAACCTCGTATAGCGCCTTGTCCAGTTCCAGCGCGCTCAGCAGGGTCTGCTGCGCGCGCGGATCCTGCCCCAGAGATGCGGCATACCCATCCAAAAAGGCGTTGCGCACTCCGCCAGCCCAGCGTGAGCGATCAAGGTCGTGCTCTTGGTCGATGGAGCCTGCTGCGTAGTCGAAAGAGCGCAGCATGCCAGCGACATCGCGCAACGCCAGATCAGGCAGTGAACGCTCATCCAACGGGCGCATCGGCTCGCCTTCGAAGTCGAGCAGCACCCATCCCCGCTCGGGGGAATCCAGCACTTGGCCGAGGTGATAGTCACCGTGCACGCGCTGCAATTGGGGCCAGCTGTTCGCCGCCGCACGGTCGAAAACCTCGGCAATGCCCTTCGCAAAACGTCGTAGGTCCGGCACCTCGATCAGAGCCTCTTCGCCCCGCCGCTGCCACTGGCGGACCAAAGCATCTCGGCGGTCGTCGCTCGCTGGCTCAGTGCCCATGGTCTGTGCCAGCACGCTGTGCATCTGGGCGGTGGCCTCACCGAGCGCGAACGCGCGCGGGGCGAAGTCTTGGTCGTCCCGAGCGGCCACGAGGGCCGTCCGCCAAGCGTCTTGAACGCCGGTGAGGAACTCTTGGGCGAAGGCGAGGTGCCCGTGCTCCTGCGTGTCGCCGCGTTTCCAGGTCCCGTCGAGGTGGCCAAGTGGGCTAGGCACGAGAGGGGATCCGGCCCGGGCGAGCGCGCCTTGCACTACGACGTCGGGATTCTCGCCATCGTGCAGCACGCGAAAGATCTTCACAATGCTGGGACGTGTTTCTCCCCGGTCTGTCTCGGGTGAGAGCGGCCGCGTCTGGACGATGATGGAGGTGTTTGATTGTTCGCCGCTCAGCACCGCTGCCCGGACAACCTCTGCAGCTTCGGGCTCTTCGCGGAAGCCGACGCCGCTGACTGATGTCGCCATGGTGTCGTCGCCTGCGCCCACGGTGTCGTTGCCGCCGATCAGGTCGAGCACCGCTTGGGCGTATGCCGGATCGTGCGTGCCGTCGTAGATGTGATGAGTGGGCGTGTTCGTGATCAAGGCGTCGAGTAACTCCGGACGCGCGTGGCGCCGGTAGGTCAACGGCACCTGATAGAGCGTTCCGGCAGAGTCGCTGGCGGCGGATTCATCCAGCACGAGGTGGGTGCGCACCTCCAGCGCGGCCATACCTTCGCTGTCTTCGCTGCCGCGTCGAGCCAGCGTGACCATCCCGACCTCGCGCAGTTGTGGTCGTCGCCCTTTGCCGGCATACCACCGCTGATCCGGCATCCAGGAGCTGAGCAGCTGGGCAATGTCGGTGTCACTCACTGAATTCACCATCGTCGGCAGCCAATCCGAGCCAGAAGAAATCGCGGGAGCCAAAGGTCACATGGATCGTGCCCTCCGCAGTCACATTGGGGAATCCCACTCCGCCGAACAGGTCGTATGTCAAGACCCCGTTGAGCCGTTCGGGCGTCGAGATCACTGCGGCTTGCGGGCGTGAGGACAGGTTCAGCGCACACAGCACGGCCTGGTAGCCGTCACGGGACTTGGGGTCACCGGGGGGCAAGATGCGGGCGAAGGCCAGCACCGCATCGTTGTCGGATTCGCAGAGCACGAACGCCCCGGTGCCGAAGACCTCATTCGCGGCTCGCACCGACAGCATGCCGCGCGTCCAGTGCAGCAGCGAACTGCCTGAAGCCATTTGGGCTTCGACGTTGACGCTGTTGTAGTGGTAGACCAGCGAGGACACGACGGGGGAATACAACTTGCCCGGATCGGCCGTGGAAAAGCCAGCATTGCGGTCCGGGGTCCACTGCATCGGCGTGCGTACCGCGTCGCGGTCTTCGAGCCAGATGTTGTCGCCCATCCCGATCTCGTCGCCGTAATACAGGCACGGCGATCCGGGCAGGGAGAGCAGTAGGGCATTGATCAGCTCGATCTCACTGCGTGAGTTGTCCAGCAGCGGGGACAGCCGCCGCCGGATCCCGATGTTGGCGCGCATCCGGGGATCCGGGGCGTACCAGCCGTACATCGCCGAGCG
This sequence comes from uncultured Actinomycetota bacterium, assembly GCA_963803695.1. Lineage (GTDB taxonomy): Bacteria > Actinomycetota > Actinomycetes > Actinomycetales > Dermatophilaceae > Ornithinicoccus. The sequence continues at coordinate 77,055 of CAWDNY010000006.1, read as the reverse complement.
CTCCTCGGTGGAGACCATCTCCAACGTGAGCTCGTCGTGGTTGCGCAGGAAGGTGCCCCATTGAGTGCCGCTCGGGATCTCGGGCGTCTCCTGCATGACTCGGATGATGGGCTCGGCCTTCTCCTCGCGCAACGCGTAATAGAGCCGCGGCATCACCGGGAAGTGGAAGCACATGTGGCATTCGGGCGCTTCTTCGGTCCCGAAGTAGTCCACCACTTCGTGGGGCATCTGGTTGGCCTCGGCCAGCAGGACGCGACCGGGAACTCGGCGTCGACCATGGCTCGCAAGTCGGCGAGGAACGCGTGCGTGCCCTCGAGGTTTTCGCAGTTGGTGCCTTCTTCTTCGAAAAGGTAGGGCACGGCATCGAGTCGGAAGCCGTCGATACCCATATCGAGCCAGAAGCGCACGACGTCGAACATCGCCTCTTGGACAGCGGGGTTCTCGAAGTTTAGGTCGGGTTGGTGACCGAAGAAGCGGTGCCAGAAGAATTGCCGTCGCACGGAGTCGAAGGTCCAGTTGGAAACCTCCGTGTCCACGAAGATGATGCGCGCGTCGGCATACTTGTCGTCGGTGTCGGACCAGACGTAGAAGTCGCCGTAGGGGCCGTCGGGCTCGGAGCGGGAGGCCTGAAACCACGGGTGCTGGTCGCTGGTGTGGTTCATCACCAGGTCGGTAATGATCCGAATGCCGCGGGCGTGCGCGGCTCCAATAAGTTCTTGAAAGTCCAACACCGTGCCGAATTCAGGCAGCACGGCCGTGTAGTCGGCCACGTCGTATCCGCCGTCACGCAACGGAGAGGCGTAAAACGGTGGGATCCAGAGGCAATCGATGCCTAGCCACTGCAAATAGTCGAGACGACCGATCAAGCCGCTGAAGTCGCCGGACCCGGTGCCCGTGGAGTCGTCGAAGGCTCGCACTAGGACTTCGTAGAAGACCGCCTTGCGATACCAGTCGGGGTCGTTCTTCAAACCGGGTTGATAGAGGTTCAGTCCGCGCACCACCTCAGAACCTCCGGACGTGGATCAGGTGGAACGGCTCGGCACCGACTCCAAGACGGACGAAGTTGCGGCTGCCCCAGTTCCACTGCTCACCGGTGATCAGGTCGTGGGCGATGAAGCCGTCATGCCAATCAAGGCCGAGCGCCGGCATATTGAGGTTGATCATGCACTCGCGCAACGCGTGCGGGTCAAGATTGGCCACGGCAATGACCGTGTCCTGATCAGAGCCATCGTGCGCGCCGCCGCCACGTTTTGAATAGACGAGGACGTTTTCGTCATCGGCACTGTGGAAGGTGATGTTGCGCAGCCAATTCAGGCTCGGATGGTCTCTGCGTGCCTTGTTGAGCCTTGCCACATAGGGTGCCAAGTTTGGCCGGCCCTGCGCCTCGCCGGTGCCACCATCGGGGCCGTCGAGATCCCAGCGCCGGTTCTTGTATTCGTACTTTTCGTTGTCGATCTGCTCCTCGGCGCCGGGTCGAGCCACATGTTCGCAGTGCTCGTATCCGGCGTAGATCCCGTAGGTCGGCACCAACGTGGCGGCGAGCGCGGCACGAAGCTTGAAGGCTGTTGGTCCGCCGTACTGCATGAACGGCGTCAGAATGTCGTGCGTGGTCGGCCAGAACGACGGGCGCATGTATGCCGCGGCGTCACCGGAGAGCTCGGTCAAGTATTCGCGGATCTCCGAGGCCGAATGACGCCACGCGTAGTACGTATACGACTGCTGGAATCCGACCTTGCCCAACGTATGCATCATGGCCGGCTTGGTGAAAGCCTCGGCGAGCCAGATCACCTCAGGGTGATCTTTTGCGACATCGGCAATAAGCCACTGCCAAAACTCAACCGGCTTCGTATGCGGATTGTCGACGCGGAAGAGTTTGACGCCGTGGTCGATCCACACCTGCACGACCCGGCGCATCTCGGCATAACTTCCCGCGGGGTCGTTGTCGAAGTTCATCGGATAGATGTCTTGATACTTCTTCGGCGGGTTCTCGGCGTACGCGATGCTGCCGTCTGTGCGGGTGGTGAAGAACTCCGGGTGCTCGGTCGCCCACGGATGATCCGGGGCGGCCTGAAGGGCCAAGTCCATCGCCACTTCGAGCCCCTCAGTACGGGCCGTCGCGACGAAGGCGTCGAAGTCGTCGAAATCGCCAAGATCCGGATGGATCGCATCGTGGCCGCCCCCAGCAGCACCGATCGCGTACGGCGAGCCGGGGTCGCTCGGCGAGGAATCCAGCGTGTTGTTACGACCCTTGCGGTTGATCGTCCCGATCGGGTGGATCGGGGTCAGATACACGACGTCGAAGCCCATCTCGGCGATCGCCGGCAAACGCTTGGCTGCGGTGGCAAACGTGCCACTCGTCCATACCCCGCTGGCCTCGTCCTGAGTTGCGCCCTCCGAGCGGGGGAAGATCTCGTACCACGCCCCGGTCAGCGCGAGCGGGCGCTCGACCAGCCAGGCAAAGTCCTGTGACGGGCTGACCATGTCGCGCAGCGGATCACGAGTGAGCATCCGGGAGACCTCGGCGCCGGTGCCAGCAGCCAACCTGGCGGTGTCGGGCCGGTCGGTGTCGCGCAAAGCCGTGATCGCTTCGCTCAAGGTCTGTGCGTCCGCCTCGCTGCGCTCGACCTCGTCGCGGGCGCGCTCCAACATCCGGGCACCCTCCTCGAGCATCAGCTCGACGTCGACCCCGGCCTCGACCTTGATGGTGGCGTCGTGGTCCCAGGTGGCGAACGGATCGGACCACCCCTCGACGCGGTAACGCCATAGGCCCTCGCGGTCGCCGTAGATGGTGGTCGACCAATGATCGAGCCCGGGGTTCAGGCAGGTCATCGCGACGTGATGCTCGCCGCCATCAGGGTCGGTCAGCACCACGGTCGCATTCACCGCGTCGTGCCCTTCGCGGAACACGGTTGCGGTCACCGTGAAGAGCTCGTTCACGACCGAGGACGTGGGGCGCAACCCGCCGTCGACGGCGGGAGAGACGTTTTGGACGGGGATCCGCCCGATGGGGTGTTGGCCTACCTCCGGGAGCCAACTGCGATCGATCGTGGCCTGCGTGTCGAGTGTTCGATGGGTCACGACCCCGACGCTACCGGGTTACATAGCCCAAGGCCACGGCAGTGCTATCCCTCGTGGTGCCTTATCGTTCGACCCGTGAAAGCGATTCGCCGGCTGCATGTCCGCACCGTCCTGCCCGAGGCACTGACTCCCCTCAGCGACCTGTCCCTGAACCTGCGTTGGTGTTGGCACGGGCCGACCCGTGACCTGTTTGCCAGCATCAATCCGCGGTTGTGGGACACGGTCAAGCACGACCCGGTGGCGCTGCTCAGCCGGTTGACACCTGCCGACTTGGGGGCGCTCGCAGCCGATCAGGACTTTGGCTCACGCCTGGAAGCAGCCGCCGCCGACCTGCAGTCTTACCTCAGCGAACCGCGCTGGTATCAGCGGGAAGCAGACGCCGCTGCTGACCCCTTCCCCGCCTCGATCGGCTACTTCTCGCCCGAGTTCGGCATCACCGAGGTGCTACCGCAGTATTCCGGGGGCCTCGGCATTCTGGCTGGCGACCACCTCAAGAGCGCCTCGGACCTCGGCGTGCCGATCGTCGGGGTCGGGCTGTTCTACAAGAGTGGGTACTTCCGCCAACGGCTGAATGCTGACGGCTGGCAGCAGGAGAGTTACCCCCTGCTAGACCCGGATGACCTGCCGCTGTCGATGCTGCGTGAGACCGACGGCGCGCCCGTGCTCATCGAGTTGGCCATGCCCGGCGGCACCGTCTTGCACGCCCATATTTGGAAGGCCAACGTCGGTCGGGTCCCCCTGCTGCTGCTGGACTCCGACGTCGAAACCAATGACGCAGCCCGACGCGAGCTGACCAACCGGCTGTATGGCGGCGGGGGAGACCAGCGCTTGGAGCAGGAAATGCTTCTGGGCATCGGTGGAGTGCGCGCGCTGCGGGCCTGGTCACGCCTGACCGGTGCGCCGGATCCCGACGTGCACCACACCAACGAAGGTCACGCCGGATTCCTCGGAATCGAGCGGATCAGCGAACTCGTCACGACGCACGGGCTGAGCTTCGAGGAGGCCGTGCGCACAGTCCGAGCGGGCACCGTCTTCACCACGCATACCCCCGTGCCGGCAGGAATCGATCGCTTCGGTTCCGACGCCATCCACGCTCACTTCGGCGGCTCGGCGGAGCTGCCTGGAGTGGCGGTGGATCAGCTACTCGCCCTCGGCGCCGAGACCTACGAGGGTGGCGTACCAGGCATCTTCAACATGGCCGTGATGGGTATGCGGCTCGCTCAGCGGGCCAACGGCGTCTCGCAGCTGCACGGTGCGGTGAGCCGGGGCATGTTCAGCGGCTTGTGGCCGGGCTTCGACACCGAAGAAGTGCCGATCGGCTCGATCACCAACGGTGTGCACGCCGGCACGTGGGTGGATCGCAAGATCACCGATCTGGCCCGCGAGCACCTGGGTAATGAAGCGGCCGACAGCGGTGACATCTGGGCGCGTGCTGCGCAGATTCCGCGGGAGCAGTTCTGGGCCACCAAGCGTGAGCTGCGCGAGCAGTTGGTCGGCGATGCCCGGTCCCGCCTGCGCAAGTCGATGAAGCGCCGTGGGGCGACCTCGGCCGAGCTCGGCTGGATCGAAGACGTCTTGGACCCCGACGCGCTGACCATCGGCTTCGCCCGGCGAGCCGCGACATACAAGCGGTTGACCCTGATGCTGCGCGACCCGGCTCGCCTCAAGAAGTTGCTGATGAACCCCGACCGGCCCGTGCAGTTGTTGATCGCGGGCAAGTCTCACCCCGCCGATGACACCGGCAAAGCGCTCATCCAGGAGATGGTCCGATTCACCGACGATCCCGACATGCGCTCGCGCATCGTGTTCCTGCCGAACTATGACATCGCGATGGCGCAGCGTCTCTACCCCGGGTGCGACGTCTGGCTGAACAACCCGCTGCGCCCGTTTGAGGCCTGCGGCACATCCGGGATGAAGGCAGCGCTGAACGGCGCGCTCAACCTGTCAATCATGGACGGCTGGTGGGACGAGTGGTTCGATGGACGCAACGGCTGGGCCATCCCGACCGCAGATGGCGTCGAGGACCCTGAGCGTCGCGACGACCTCGAGGCCTCCGCACTGTATGACCTACTCGAGCAGTCCGTGGTCCCGACGTTCTACGACCGCGGTGCCGGTCATGTGCCGAACCGGTGGATGGACATGATCGACCACACCCTGAGCACGCTCGGGCCGAAGGTGTTGGCCGACCGGATGGTCTCGGATTACACGCTCAAGTTGTACGTACCCGCTGCGAGAGCGGGCTGGGCCGTGGCGGAGGGTGACTTTGCCGGCGCTCGCGAGCTGGCGGCATACGTCTCCACGGTCACGGCCTCCTGGCCCGGTGTCCACATCGATCACGTGGATGCCACCGGCATCGCCGACACCCCGCAGGTGGGTGACGAGGTGGAAGTACATGCCTACGTGAGCCTCGGCGCCTTGGTGCCCGCGGATGTGTTGGTGCAGATGGTGCTCGGACGGGCCAGTCGCAGCGACGAGCTCCAAGACGTCGAAACCTTGCCGTTGGCGTATGCCGAGTCCTATGAGGGCGGACGGCACAAGTTCAGCGGCAACCTGACGTTAGGTCGCACCGGCTCGCTGGGGTGGACGGTTCGCGTCCTGCCTGATCACGACCGGCTCAGCAACATTGCCGAGTTGGGTTTGGTCGCGACCCCGTAGCGCCGGCATACAGCCCGAAGCGCGGGCACTCAGACACGCAAAAGTCCCGAACCGGTTGCGTTTGACCAGGTCGGCGAGAGTTTTGCATGTTTGGGTGCTCGCTGTGGGACGCGGCTAGGTCGCGCTCACGAGGGCGGCGGAACTGATCACCACCCGCGTGGCGTCGACTGCGGGGCCGGGAACGTCCATCGACACCCCGTGGGCACTGCCGTCGATCACCAGCAGGACCGCTGGCTCCGGCGACCCATCGTGCTCGGTGTCGAGCAGGGCCTGCACGCAGCGCCGATGCGGGTCGACCCACTGAGCCTCCTGCATGATCTCGCCGGCCTCATCGAACCAACGCAGCCGCACCCGGCCGGACACCGGGCTAAAAGTGGGGAACTGGCGAGGGCGCAGCACGGCATACGAAGCCCTCAGCGCAGCCATCTCGCGCACATCATCCAGCAACGACTGCTGCCACGGAGCCAGGTCCCAGTCGATCCAGGAGGTCTCGTTGTCCTGGCAGTAGGCGTTGTTGTTGCCGCCTTGAGTCCGCCCGAATTCATCGCCAGCAGTGATCATCGGCACCCCTGGCGAGAACAGCACCGTGGCGAGCATGTTGCGGACGGTGCGACCCCGGGAGTCGAGAATCGCGGCGTCATCCGTCGGCCCCTCGGCTCCGTGATTCCACGAGTGGTTGTCGCCGTGGCCGTCGCGGTTGGCTTCCCCGTTGGCCTCGTTGTGCTTGTGGTTGTATGCCGTGAGGTCGGCCAGGGTGAATCCGTCGTGCGCCGTGACGAGGTTGATCGAGGCGATGGGTCCCCGGTCCTGATGGTCGAAGAGGTCGGCTGATCCGGCCATCCGGGTGGCTAGGTCGCGCACCCCGTGACCGGCTTCACCCGCATAGCTGCGGGCCACATCGGGCCCCCAAAACGAGCGTACGGCGTCGCGGAAGCGGTCGTTCCATTCCGCGAACGGGGGAGGGAACTGCCCCGTTCGCCACCCGTGCACCCCGAGGTCCCAGGGCTCGGCGATCAGCTTGACGGTGGATAGCAACGGGTCGGTCCGCAGCGCCACGTGGAAGGCGTGATCCGGGTCGAAGCCGTGATCGCGACCCCGGGCCAGCGCCGGTGCCAGGTCGAAGCGGAACCCGTCAATGTGGAACTCCTGCACCCAATAGCGCAGCGAGTCCAGCACCATCCGGGTCACCATCGGCGCTCGGGTGTCCAGGGTGTTGCCGCACCCGGTGACGTCGATGTCTCGGCCGCGCTCATCGAGCCGGTAATACGTGCGGTTGTCCAGTCCGCGCCAACTCAGGGTTGCCCCGTCGTCACCGGACTGCTCGCACGTGTGGTTGTAGACCACATCGAGGATGACTTCGATGCCCGCGGCATGCAGCGCCTTGATCGCGCCCTTGACCTCATCGACGACCTCGGCGGGATCGGTCGCTGCGGCATACCCGGCGTGGGGGGCGAAGAACCCCATCGTGTTGTAACCCCAGTAGTTTGTGCCGCCGGTGCGCTGCAGGTGCGGCTCATGGGTGAAGGCGTGAATGGGCAGCAACTCCAGAGTCGTCACGCCGAGGGCCTGAAGGTGCTCGATGACCGCCGGATGGCCGAGCGCTGCGTAGGTGCCGCGGATCTCTTCCGGCACCTGCGGGTGCAGCATCGTCAGCCCCTTGACGTGAGCCTCATAGACCACCGTGTCGGTCCATGGCACGCGCGGAGCCAGGTCACCCTCCCAGTCGAAGCCGTCGCCGAACATCACGCTGCGAGGCACGTATGCCGCGCTGTCCCGTTCGTCCCGTCCGGAGCTGTGATGGTGGTCGCCTTTGCCCTCCCACGAATCGTCGACCTGATGGCCGTAGATCTCCGGACCCCAGTCGACTGTGCCTTCGATGGCCCTGGCGTAGGGGTCGAGCAGCAGCTTGCTCGGGTTGTGTCGATGTCCTTCGCGCGGCGCCCACGGACCGTGCACCCGGAATCCGTAGCGCTGCCCGGCATACACCCCCGGTATGTGGTCCCACCAGATCCCATAGGCGTTGCGGGTCAGCGGAACGCGGCGCTCCACGAGGCCCTGGTCGGGGGAGTCCGCAGCTGGCGGGTCGAAGAGGCACAACTCCACGCGCTCGGCGTGCCGAGCCAACACAGCGACCTCGGCACCGCTCTCGTCAACCCGGACCCCCAGGCCAGGGGGCGTGTCGCGGGCGTGCCGATAGGGGCGAAAGGGCGGGGTCATGGCCGCAACTGTAGGTCGCTCCCGGCTCGAGTCGGTACGTTGGACCCATGACTGACCCCACCTCCCTACCGAACTTCCCGCCCCCCGCCGATGTCCGTCCGCTGCGTGGCCGCGTGCTCGACGCACTACAGGATCTGAAGTTCGGTCCCGACCTGGACAGCCAAGGGGATGTTTCGTTCACGGCCGCCGAGCACAAACTGTTTGTGCGGTGCCTAGAGGCCGAGAAGTTCGACATCATGCGCACCTTCGGGCAGTGGCAGATCTCGGACCGAATCCCGCAGGACATGCAGACCCGGCTGAACGCATGCAACGACGTCACGCTGGGGATGAACCTGGTCAAGGCCGGGATTGCCGGAGGCAATCTGATCTTGACCGTCGAGCAGGTCATCGCCAAGAAGGAGAACCCCAAGGCGAAGGTGTCGATCAGTGTCGGGTTACTGCTCCAGGCCGTGGCGCTGTGGCACAAGAACGTGATCGTGAAGTCCGGCGGTGAGGTGCCGAAGCCCGAGGGCGACGACAGCCCGCCGGTCGAGCCCCAGCCGTGGCTGTCAGAGGCCACCGTGCCGACCTCGCCGACGACAGCTGGCAGTGACCCCGGGAGTGACGCTGACATCGACCTCGATGACGATCCCGAGGGCTCAGACGTCGGTGTCGAGGCTAGCGATGACGGGGCGGATCCCGAGAGCGGTGAGCGCGGGTCCAGCGATGCCTGAGCAGTACGTGACGTGGGCGATCGAAGAGGGCGTCGTCATCCTGCGGATCGACCGTCCGCCGATGAATCCGCTGTCGATTGCTGTGCAGGACCAGATCGGTCAGGCTGCGCTAGAGATCTCAGCCTCGGATGCCGCGGCAGTCGTGGTCTACGGCGGCGAGAAGGTCTTCGCCGCCGGAGCGGACATCAAGGAGATGCAGTCGATGACCTATCCCGAGATGGTCGATCGGGCCAGCGTGATCCAGGAGTGCTTCAAGGCCGTCGCGCGGATCCCGAAGCCGACGGTGGCCGCAATCACGGGGTACGCCCTCGGCGCGGGCTGCGAATTGGCGCTGTGTTGTGACTTCCGGGTCGTCGGCAGCGACGCCAAGCTCGGTCAGCCGGAGATCCTGCTCGGCGTCATCCCCGGGGCGGGCGGCTCGCAGCGGCTGCCGCGACTCATCGGCACCGCGAAAGCGAAAGACCTGATCTTCACCGGTCGGATGATCGATGCCGCGGAGGCGCTCTCTATCGGCCTCGTCGATGAGGTCGTTGAGCCGGCCGAGGTGTATGCCGCGGCGCTGGCTCGGGCGAAGCGCTACGTCGGCGGTCCGGCATACGCGATCCGTGCCGTCAAGGAAGCGATCGACCGGGGGATTGAGACTGATTTGGACACGGGCCTAGCGATCGAGGCCTCGCAGTTTGCCGGGGTTTTCGCCACAGCGGATCGCGACATCGGCATGACGTCCTTTGTCGCCGAGGGTCCGGGCAAGGCGAAATTCGAAGGGCGCTGACGTGGTCCAGAGGGTGCCGAGTTGGCCCGACCAGTTTGCCCACGGTTTGCGCGAAGCAGGCTGGTCCGAGGATGACATCGAGGACGCCATCATCGAGGTGCGGACGCGGTGTGCCTACGCGGGTCAGGGTCCGCGTAGGGAGTTCGGTGACGCCGCGTCCTACGCCCGCCGGCTCGTCCGTGAACGCTCCGGCCAGCCTCGGGTCAAGCGTAACCAGCCCCGCGACATCATCGGGGTGATCGCCGGGGTTGTGGGCATCGTGCTGTCGGCGCTCACCGCGACAGCAGCCCAGGCCGATACGGATCTGTCGTTGCGCAGCGGCGGGGTTGTCATCGCGATCCTGCTGCTCGTGCTCGCTCTGTGCGGCGTGATCTGGTCCACAAAGATCATGGCCGTGCTGACCCGCGGTGGGCCGATCCCGGTGCTGATAGTGGCCCTGGTTTCCCTCAGCATTTTGGTGCTCGGGTATCTCTTCACCCCGACGTCGGTCATCAGCCTGAGTTGGCCGGTCGCGGCGGCGGTGGCCCTTGCGGCGCTGGGGGTATCTGTGCTGGCGTCCTGGCCGCACCGGCCTACGGCGGCCACCGAGCCCACGCAGATCGGCGGCACGGACAGCGCACCGGTCGCGCTGCAGTGGCTGATGGTCTTTCTCTATCCGTTGGCCGCCCTCGTCTTGGTGGCCATCAATAGCGTCACCTGAGTGGTCTGGGGAACAGTTCAGCCGTCCACGGGCTTTGCATGACGCATGGACTGTGCGCACCTCATACGCTGCGCGAAACCCACAACTACGAAGGACTCCCATGAGTGATGTGTTGATCTTGGTCGGCTCGCTGCGAGATGGCTTCAACGCAGCCTTGGCTACCGCTGCCACGACGGTGTTGACCGAGCAGGGCCACACGGTGCAGCGCTACCCAGACCTGGCGTCACTGCCGCACTATTACGAAGACCTCGACGCCTCGGGGGTCGATGCCAACATCGACGCGTTCCGTGCGGCTGTCGAGGCCAGCGACGCAGTGCTCTTCGTGACCCCCGAATACAACGGGGGTCCGAGCAGCCTGATCAAGAATGCCCTCGACGTGTCGTCCCGGCCCCGATTGGAGGGTGCCATCCACGAGAAGCCGACCGCCGTCATCGGCGCTTCGCCGTCTCCAGGTGGCACGGCCGGTGCTCGGGCAGCTCTGCTGGAGGGACTGAACCGGGCTGGTGCCGACGCGGTGGAGACAACGTTCGGGGTGGCGAAGGCGCACCAGCACTTGGGCGACGATGGCTATGACCAGGAGGTTCGTCAGGCGCTGCACGACTTCCTCACCCAGTGGTTGAGCGTCAGTGCCCGAGCAGCCTGAGCCGCCGGTCATCCAAGTCCGAGGTCTGCGTAAGACCTACGGGAACCTACACGCGGTGGACGGCATTGACTTCGACATCAAGCCGGGGGAGAGCTTTGGGTTGCTCGGCCCCAACGGGGCAGGCAAATCCACCACGATGCGGATGATCGGGGGCACGCTGGATCGGTCCGGCGGCACCCTCAGCGTCGCTGGTTTGGACCCGGCCGAGCATGGGCCGCAGGTCCGCGCCCACCTCGGCGTGGTTCCACAGCAGGACAATCTCGACGAAGACCTGCGGGTGCGCGAGAACTTGATCATGTATGGCCGCTACTTCGGTTTGCGCCGCGACTACCTGGGGCCCAAGGCCGATGAGTTGCTGGCCTTCGTGGAGTTGCAGGCCAAGGCCAAGGAAAAGGTCGCCAACCTCTCTGGAGGCATGAAGCGCCGGTTGACCATTGCCCGAGGTTTGATCAACGAGCCCGAGATCTTGCTGCTCGACGAGCCGACCACGGGGCTGGACCCGCAGGCACGGCATACCTTGTGGGACCGGTTGTTCCGGCTCAAGGAGGCTGGCACGACGTTGGTCGTCACCACGCACTTCATGGACGAAGCCGAGCAGCTGTGTGACCGATGAATAGTCATCGATCACGGCACGATCATGGCCATGGGCTCGCCGAAGGAGTTGATCCGCGAGCACTCCACTCGTGAGGTCGTCGAGGTCCGCTTCGGCTCGCGGCGCAACGCCGAGGTCATCGAGCAACTCAGTGACATCGGCCAACGGATCGAGGTGCTGCCGGACCGCATCTTGATGTATGCCGATGACGGCGAGTCGGTGTTGGACGAGATCTCGCGGCGCGGGCTGAGCCCGATGACCTCGCTGGTCCGGCGCTCGTCGCTCGAGGACGTCTTCCTTCGACTGACTGGCCGGACCCTTGTCGATTGAGCGACCGGCCCGCCGGGTTCTGACCCCCGACGAGAGCGCGTCCCGAGCGCGAGTGTGGGGTTCCTGGTACTACGCGCTGAACCGGCTGAGGGGTATGCGGTCCTACGTCACCTCGATCCTGCTCAGCGCGATCGCTGAGCCGCTGCTCTACATGACTGCGATGGGGATCGGGCTGGGCGCGCTCGTGGATGCCCAGAACGGCGACGTAGACGGGGTGCCCTATCTGCTGTTTGTGGCCCCGGCTCTGTTGGTGGCCTCGCTGGTGTCATCGGTGGGCTCGGAGATGAGCTATCCGGTGATGGACGGCTTCAAGTGGGGACGCAACTACTACGCGCCAGCCGCCACCGCCATCACCCCTGCGCAGATCGCCAACGGTCACTTCATCGCCGTCATGCTGCGTTTCGCGGCCCAGGCCACCGGGTTTTGGCTGGTGATGCTGGCGTTCGGCGCGATCTCGATCGATTGGTCTGTGCTGGTGATCCCGATCGGGGTGCTCAGCGCGGCGGCCTTCGGCGCCCCGTTGCAGGCCTACGCCGCGACGCTCGAGGACGAAGGATTTCAGTTCGCGTTCATCGAGCGGTTCATCGTGATGCCGATGTTCTTGTTTGCCGGGACGTTCTTCCCCCTCGGCGCGATGCCGATCTACCTGCAGTGGGTCGGCTGGATCTCCCCAGTCTGGCACGGCACTCAACTCGCCCGCATCACGGCATACGGGGCAGTCGAACCGGCGTGGCTGATCGCGGTCCACCTCCTCTTCCTGATCGGCTGCACGGTCTTGGGATTGCGCTGGGCCCACGCCGTCTACACCCGAAGGCTGGCGGGTTGAGGTGAGCGTGCCCACCCTGGCCGGGGTCTATTCCGGCAACGTGCGAGCCGTGCTGGAGCGCGGCCTGCGGGCGATCGTGGCGCAGAACTGGATGGTCTTGGCCTCGGGGTTCTTCGAGCCGGTCTTCTACCTGCTGGCGATGGGGTTGGGTCTGGGGTCGCTGATCAGCGTCGTGGAAGGCCCAGGCGGTGTCGAGGTGTCGTATGCGGCATACCTCGCGCCTGCGTTGTTGGCCACCTCGGCGATGAACGGGGCGATCTACGACTCCACCTGGAACGTCTTCTTCAAACTGCGCTACTCACGGCTCTACGAGGCCATGATGCAAACCTCGCTGGGCCCGATGGATGTGGCCCTCGGCGAGATCATGCTGGCCCTCTTCCGCGGCTTCCTGTATGCCGTCGGGTTCCTGGTCGTGATCACCGGGATGGGCCTGGTCACCTCGTGGTGGGCGGTGCTGATGGTCCCGGCGGCGGTGCTGATCGCTGCCGGATTCGCCAGCGTCGGGATGGCGGTCACCAGCTTCATGAAGACGTTCCAACACATGGACATCATCGCGGTCGTGCTCATGCCGATGTTCCTGTTCTCGGCCACGCTCTATCCGATTGCGGTCTATCCGCAGGCAATGCAGTGGATGATCATGGCCCTGCCCCTGTGGCACGGAGTGGAACTGATGCGCCAACTCGGGGTCGGGTATTTCGACAGCTCGACGTGGGTGCACGCCACCTACTTCGTGGGTATGACTGCGGTCGGGTTGTGGCTGACCACCCTCCGCCTGCGGGCGCTCTTTTTGCGCTGATCCGGTCTGCGCGGTCAGGCGTCGAGCGGGGTGCGGTCAGCGGCCGATGCGAAACCCAACCACGTGTGCCGATTGCCAGCCCAGCACCAGCCCACCTTCGGGGCATCGCGGTTCGCTCGGCCGTCGCGACCGGTTCCGTTACTGATCCAGATGGCCGGTGTGCGGGCGTCCACTTTGCCTGAGTCCGTCAGGAGCCGCGAGCCGATCGTCATGAAGCAGTGGTTGCGCTCGAGTGCGTCGGGCTGTTGCAACAGCCAGAAAATGCCCTCAGTGAGGGTCAGCGGCGTCCGCCTTGCCGTCAGGATCGCCGGAAGTGCTTCGTCGGTGCTCCAGTTCGACATGGCGTCACCGCGGTCGACATCGTGCAGCGTGTAGACCGGCGAGTCCGGGACGATGACCTCCTCGATGGCAGAGAACTGATCGACATCGGACATGTCCACCACCACGAATCCGCTCTTCCCGAGCCGAGTGAGCAGGGGTGCAAGTGCGGATGCAGGCGCATGGCGGGGATGTACAGCCAATAAACCCTGGCCCCGATCGGCAGCCCCCCGTAACTCGGATGCTGACATCATGGCGATTTCGTGGACACCGAGGTCGATCAGTCGCTGGGCTTGTTCGGGCACGCTCGGTAATGCGGTGCTAGGCATGGTCACGTCGTTGTGCCTCCACGTGCTTTCGCTGAGAACGTGTCACCTCCAACACCCTGTTCGGGTGCGATGTTCCTTGTGCGTTGGGCGGGCACCTCCCGACCGGTGTGAAGGGGGGCGGGGTCGCCCTTGCGGGCTGACCGCCGTCGGTGACCGTCACCGCTATGACCTGACGCGGGGGGAAGTGCGAGAATGCCGCAGGAACGTGTGCAACCTCCGTCCTATCTGGCGAACCGCGAAGAAGAGGTCAGCTGTGAACATCGTCGTCTGTGTGAAGTACGTCCCGGACGCGCAATCGGAGCGCACCTTCTCCGAGGACAAGACCACCGAGCGAGAGTCCGTCGACGGGCTGCTGTCCGAGCTGGATGAGTATGCCGTCGAGGAAGCACTCACCGTCGCCGAGGACCATGACGGTGAGGTCACCGTGCTGACCATGGGGCCCGACGAGGCGGCCACTGCCATCAAGAAGTCGCTGCAAATGGGTGCCCACCGCGGAGTTCACATCAACGACTCCGGGATCGCCGGTTCGGACTCGGTCGGCACGTCGCTGGTGTTGGCCAAGGCCATCGAGAAGATCGGCGAGCAGGGATCAGTCGACATCATTATCACCGGCTTGGCTTCCACCGACGGCGTGATGAGCGTGGTGCCGGCGATGCTCGCCGAGCGCCTGGGGCTGCCCCAGGTCACCTTTGCTGCCCAGCTGAGCATCGATGGCGAGCTGGTGCGCATCCGCCGCGACGGTGAGGTCGCAAGCGAAACCATCGAGGCCACGCTGCCGGCGTTGGTCTCGGTCACTGACCAGATCAACGACCCGCGATACCCCTCTTTCAAGGGCATCATGGCCGCGAAGAAGAAGCCGGTAGAAGAGTGGTCGCTCGCCGACATCGGGGTGGACCCTGCAGACGTTGGACTTGACGCAGCCTGGACACGGGTGATCTCGATCACTGAGCGCCCCCCACGCAGTCAAGGTGAAATCGTCACCGACGACGGCAACGGGGGCCAAGCCCTCGCCGACTTTTTGACCACCCACAAGTTCGCCTGAGCGCCATCCCTTTCAGCACGAGGAGCACTGACAATGGCAAAAGTACTGGTCCTGGTCGATCACGTCGACGGTGAGGTGCGCAAGAGCACCGCCGAGATGCTGACCGCTGCTCGGGAGTTGGGGGAGCCCTCCGCGGTCTATATCGGCATCGGCTTTGAAGCCGCGAGCGAGACGCTAGCGACTTACGGGGCGGTCAAGGCCTACCGGGTCGAGAGCGCGGAGGTCACCGAGTTTCTGGTTGCGCCGACCGCCGAGGTGCTGGCTCACCTGGTCGCACAGACCAACCCGGCCGCCGTCCTGGTGCCGTCGACGTCAGAAGGCAAGGAGATCGCCGGACGCTTGGCCATCAAAACCCACGCTGGATTGATCACGGACGCGGTCGGCATCCGGCGAGGGGAGGGCGGCAGCATCGAGACGGTGCAGTCCGTCTTTGCCGGCAACTTCGAGGTGGTGGCCACGGTCAGCCAGGGTGCCCCGATCATTACGGTGAAGCCCAACTCGATCGCCGCCACCGAGGCACCGGTCGAAATGAGCGACGAGGTCCTCGAGGTGGAGGTGTCGGATGCGGCCAAGACCGCCCGCATCGTCGAGCGCGCCGAGAAGCCGCAGAGCAGTCGGCCCAAACTGACGGAGGCTTCGATCGTCGTCTCTGGTGGTCGCGGTACCGGTGGAGATTTCAACCCGGTCGAGCAGTTTGCCGACAAACTCGGTGCGGCAGTGGGCGCTTCGCGTGCCGCCGTCGATGCTGGCTGGTATCCCCATTCGAACCAGGTCGGCCAGACCGGGACGTCGGTCTCGCCGCAGCTCTACATCGCCGCTGGCATCTCGGGCGCGATCCAACACCGAGCAGGTATGCAGACCTCCAAGACCATCGTGGCGATCAACAAAGACGAAGAAGCGCCGATCTTCGGCATGGTCGACTTCGGTGTCGTCGGTGACCTGTTCGACGTCTTGCCTCAGGCCGCGGAGAAGATTGACGGACAGAAGTAACGCGGGGTAGGTCGTAAACTCGGGCGAGTGACTGCCTACCTCGACCACGCGGCGACCACTCCGGTCTTGCCTGAGGTCATCGACGTCGTGGCGCGGACCATGCGCGATGTCGGCAATGCCAGCTCACTGCATACCGCTGGCCGTTCGGCACGACGCGTTGTCGAAGAGTCACGGGAATCCATCGCGGACGATCTGGGCGCTCGGCCCTCGGAGATCGTCTTCACCTCGGGTGGCACCGAGTCCGACAACATGGCGATCAAGGGCTCGTTGTGGCGGCAGGTCGCCAAGGCCCCCCTGCGCCGTCGGCTGCTGATCAGCGCCATCGAGCACCACGCCGTGCTGGATCCGGTGGAGCACCTCGTGACCACCGGGCAGGCCGACGTCACCTGGCTGATGCCCAACGGTCAGGGAGTCATCACCGGGGCCACGCTGAAGTCGGCGCTGGATGAGGATCCCGATTCGGCAGCCCTGGTGTCCGTCATGTGGGCTAATAACGAAGTCGGCATCATCCAGCCGATCGCCGATTTGGCGGCCCTAGCGCACGAGGCGGGGGTGCCGCTGCATACCGACGCCGTGCAGACCCTTGGCCAGGTGCAGCTCCAGCTCAGCGACACCGGCGCAGACATGGTGACCCTGACCGGCCACAAGGTTGGGGGCCCGCTCGGCGTCGGCATCTTGGTGACCGGGCGTGATCAGGACCTCGTGCCGCTGACCCACGGCGGCGGGCAAGAGCGACAACTGCGCAGTGGCACCTTGGACGTACCGGGGATCGCGGGGCTCGCGACGGCGGTCAGGTATGCCGTGGGGCACCAGGAGAGCGAGGCTGTCCGGCTCGCCGGATTGCGCGACGGGCTCATAGCCGGTGCTCGCGACCTCGACCCCTCCATCACCGTCAGCGGCTTCTACGAAGCTGGCGACACGCGTCGCCGTCTGGCTGGCAACGCGCACCTGCTGGTGCCGGACTGTGACGGCGACTCACTGCTCTATCTGCTGGACGCTGTAGGCATCGAGTGCTCAACCGGGTCGGCGTGCCAGGCCGGTGTGCCGCAGCCCAGCCACGTGTTGCTGGCGATGGGGATGAGTGAGGCGACTGCGCGCGGGGCCCTGCGGCTGACCCTCGGCCACACGTCGACTGCGGGCGATGTGGAGGCCTTCTTGGCTGCCCTGCCGGCCGCGATCGAGCGCGCCCGCCGGGCTCGCCATGCCACGAGTCGGGCCAGCTGATGCGCGTCGTAGCCGCGATGAGCGGGGGAGTTGACTCCGCCGTCGCCGCCTCTCGCATGATGGAATCGGGGCACGAGGTGGTCGGTGTCCATCTGGCGCTGTCCCAGTCGGCGGCGACCCTGCGCGAAAGCGCTCGCGGGTGCTGCACGATCGAAGACGCCGGGGACGCCCGGCGCGTGGCCGACCGACTCGGCATACCTTTTTATGTCTGGGATATGGCCGAGCGGTTTGCTGAAGACGTCGTAGCTGACTTCATTGCCGAATACGAGGCCGGGCGCACGCCCAATCCGTGCCTGCGGTGCAACGAGAAGATCAAGTTTGCCGCCCTGCTAGACAAGGCCTTGGCGCTGGGTTTTGATGCCGTAGCGACCGGGCACTACGCGCAGATCGTGGAGGTGCCCGACGACGCGGCTCCCGGCGGGGTGCGTCGCGAGCTGCACCGAGCCGTCGATATGGCTAAGGACCAGTCTTACGTGTTGGGCGTCCTCGATGCCGACCAGTTGGCGCGCAGTTTCTTCCCGCTCGGCGACACCACGAAGCCGGACATCCGCGCCGAGGCCGCTGAGCGCGGATTCTCGATCGCCAAGAAGCCGGACAGTCACGACATCTGCTTCATCCCGGACGGGGACACCCGGGCGTGGCTGACCAAGAGGCTCGGCGAGAAGCCGGGGCCGATCGTGGACTCCGACGGTGAGGTGCTGGGGGAGCACCAGGGGGCCTATGGCTACACCGTGGGTCAGCGTCGCGGGTTGGGGCTGACCGTGCCCGCGGCGGACGGCCAGCCTCGCTACGTGACCTCGACACAGACGAAATCGAACACCGTGGTCGTTGGGACGCATGAACTGCTTGGCGTGGACCACATCACCGGTGACCATGCCCGCTGGTGCGGCCCTGCTCCAGACGGCGTGATCGAGGTCGGGGCGCAGATCCGCGCTCACGGTCAGGAGTACCCGGCGACCGCGTGGGCCGAGGGTGAGCAGGTGCAGGTCAGGCTCGGCGAGCGCATCCGCGGGGTTGCGCCTGGGCAGTCGGTGGTGCTGTACGACGGCACTCGCGTCGTCGGCTCAGCCACCATCGTGTGCGCTGGCCGCCGGCCCGCCAAGAGCTAACGTCGAGACCCCAAAATGCCCGCGAGATACGCCGGATACAGCGTCACTCGCGAGCATTTTGCGATGTCGATGGTGTGCTGGCTATGCGGATGGCGGGGGAGTCGGGTCGGATGCGTCGGGGATGACGTAGACGCCGGCTTCGGGACGCTCCACGAAGCCGAAATCGACTAAGTAGCGCCGCAGCACGGCCACGTCGTCAAAGATCGGACGCAGCGCAGCGTTCATCTCGACTTCGGAGAGTGTCGCGCCCGCTGGCAGCTGAGTGACCAGCCACTCCAGCAGTGCGATCTTCTTCGACTGTTTGCGCGGCATCCTGATCAGTGCCCCGTCTCGCTCGAAGAACGGAGCCAGATCACCTTTCGGTGTCGATTCGCTCATATCCTTCAGTATGCCGTCCGTCCCGGGTGGATAGAGGGCTAGCCATCCCAGGGGTTGAGCACGGGAACCCCCATCGGCGCGAAGTCGGCCACATTCCGCGTCACCACCGCGAGTCGGTGCCGCAGCGCTGTCGCGGCAATCAGAGCATCGCGCTCCGGGCAGGTCGCCGGAGCGTGCAGTGAAGTGGCAAGTCGTGCGGTCTCAAGGTCGATAGGGAGGATGCGCCCAGCGAAGGCCGGCAACAAGCCGTCCTCGAGCCAGGTATGCAGATTCGGGCTCTGCTGAGGGTCGCGCCGTTGCAAGCGGGCAACGCCAATGCCCACCTCCATGACGGTGATCACGCTGATAGACAGGTCACGCGTCTGCTGGCTGTCGGCCCAAACGCGCACCGCAGGAGAGATTTTTCGGGCGGGTTTGCGCAGCTCGCTGACGACATTGGTGTCGAGCAGATACGTCACAGATCGGGGATAGACAACGCGAGGTTCATCTTCTCGATCGGCAACTGGTTCGCATCCTCGACCGAGAGCCAATCGACGATGGTGCGCTCCTCGGCACTCAAACGTCGATAGTGATCGAAGGAGATCAACACGTGCGCTGGAACGCCTCGGTCGGTGATGATGACGGGTTCGGTGGCGGCAGCCCGCTTGGCCGCACTGACGTCTCGGTTGAAGTCGCGCGAGGTGATCGTTGCCATAGCAGTCCCGTCGAGAGTAGGTATGTACCTACCTTAGATGGTTGGCTAGTCGGCATGCATCAGGGAGCCGGGGGTGGTCAGTGTTTCGCCCGTCTCGAGCCAGGTCTTGAGGCCGGACAGGATCATCGGCCAGCCGCCATACACCTGCTCGTTGGCTCCCTCGCGGAGTTCGTCGTGAGTCAGGGTGAGGCGGCACGAGTCGCCCACGGGTTCGATCTGCCAGGTCACGCGGCTGGTGCCCTCGGCGATGACATCCGGGCTCCACAGTGATCGGATCGTGTGCACCAGGCGGCTCGGGGGATCGGCCTCGATGACCTCGTCCTCGCTGAGGGATCCCTCGAAGCGTCCGGGTGCTTCTTGCTTCCAAGGGGAGCCGGTGGCCCAATCGGAGGTGACAAGCGTGCCGAAGTGATATTTCGCTCGGATCTGCGGATCGGTGATGGCCTCCCACAGTCGCTCGGGAGTGGTGCGGATATAGATCTCGAAGACGCGTTCCATGGTGTGCTCCATTTCTTCTTGCAGGCCGATCAAACCAGCGGCCCAGGTCTCGGTGAATTTGCTGACCCAGCGGTGGTGGATCATCCGAATGGGGATCGGGTTGAGGAAGTGCAATTTTTCGCGGCCACGGCGCTCGGTCGTGATGATGCCGGACTCCTCGAGGATGCCGAGGTGCTTGGCGACAGCGATCCGGCTGATGTCGAACCGCGCGGCCAATCCGCTCGAGGTCTGCCCGTCTGCCTCGAAGAGGGCATCAAGCAGGGCCCGCCGAGTCGGATCGGCTAAGGCCCTGAAGACGAGGTCCACACGCCGAGATTAGGTAACCATATGGTTACCTGTCAAGAGGTCGGGGACGGTCGGAGCGAGAGGTGCGGGCCGCCATACTGGGCATCATGATGTGCTGCCGATGGTGACCGTGAGTGGGATCGGCTCGTGGCCGGGGGCCAACGTGCGCCAGGCACTGGGTGCGATCAGCGATCACCTGGCTGGGGTGGACGAAGAAGGGCTCGTCGGTATGCCGTATCTGCCCGAGCTGCCTGCCCGCGGTCCGGGATCGGACATGGTGGGTCGAAGTCTGCATCTCCTGGTGGACATGCCGATCGACCTACAGCCTCAGGGCTGGCGACTCGTTGACCGGCCAGGTCTGGACGCCACGCGCACCGGTTCGTTGTGGCGCGAAGATCTCGACGAGCTGGCTGAGGTCTTCGATGGTTTCGATGGCGAGGTGAAATTGCAGGTCGTCGGCCCGTGGACCCTGGCCGGCGAGACCTGGCTGCCCTTGGGCGACCGGGTGCTCAGCGATGCCGGAGCCATCCGCGACGTGTCAGCCTCGTTGGCGGCCGGTGTGGCCGAGCACGTCCACCACGTGGGCCGATTGCTGCCTTTAGCCTCGGTGGTGCTGCAAATTGATGAGCCAAGCCTGCCCCGCGTGCTGCACGGCCAGGTGCCGACGGCATCGGGCTACCGGCGGCTTCCGGCCCCAGACCCCGAGGACGCTTCGGCCGTCATCGGCTCAGTCCTGCGATCGGCGCACCAGGCCGGCGCGGTGTCGACAGTCCTGCATTGCTGCGCCACCCGCCCACCGCTGCGGGTCATGCGGGAGGCGCTGGCCGCAGTCTTCAGTGCGGGGGAGTCCGGTCGTCAAGGGCTGAGTGTGGACGTGACGGGTCTTGATGCTCGTGCGTGGGAGGGCCTAGCCACCGGGGTCGAGTCGGGAATCGTCCTGTGGGCCGGCGCGATCCCAACCACCCGCGGGACGGCGAAGGGCCAGCCATCGGCATACCGCGAGCATCACGACGCTCTGGTCTCACGGTGGCGGGACGTGGGGCTGCCCATCGACCGACTCGCCGACGTCACCGTCACGCCGACCTGCGGACTCGCCGGGCTGAGCCCCGATGCCGCAGCAGCCGCTACCCGCGACACGGTCGACCTCGGGCGCGCGCTGGCCGAGACGGCTGCGTCCTAGCCGATGTCCAGGTGAGCGAGCAGTCCGCGACGCGCGCGCCCTGGCAGGTGAAGTTCTTCGCACTCGCGCTGATTTGGGGGTCCAGTTATCTGCTCATGAAGATCGGGTTGGAGGCGATGGACGGGGTACAGGTGGCCGCTCTGCGGCTGGTCTGTGCCGCAGCCGTCTTGGTGCCGCTATTGCTGATCTCCGGGGGCCGGTTGCCGAGGGGGTGGTCGGCGTGGAAGCACATCATGGTCAGCGCCACCCTGCTGTGCTCGTTGCCGTGGACGCTCTTCGCGGTCGGTGAAGAGCGAGTGACATCGTCGATCACCGGGATCGCCAACGCCACAACGCCCATTGCGGCTGTGCTGTTCGGGATGATGATGCTGCGCCACGAGAGCGTCGGTCCTTCTCGATTGGCCGGGGTCGGCATCGGGTTTGCCGGTGTGGTCCTGATCTCCCAGCCGTGGTGGTTGGAGCAGGGCCCCGACCCGATCGGTCTTTCGATGGTGTTGGTTGCCTCGGCCAGTTATGGGCTGGGGTGGACCTACGTGCGGCGATTCATGTCGGGCATCGACGCTGGCGGTTTGGCCCTACCGACGGCGCAAATCATGCTGGCTACGGCGCAGATGCCCTTCGTGGTCGGAGTCTGGTGGCTGGTCTCGGGCGAGGGCGGCGCGACGCCGCTCTCACTGCATACCAGCGAGTCAGTGGTCGTGCCGGTGTTGGCCGTGGTGTTCCTCGGGGTCGTCGGGACAGGGCTCGGCCAGGCGATGCAGTACGACGTGGTGCGGGCCGCAGGAGCCACCGTGGCCTCGAGCGTTGCCTTCGTCATCCCGGTGGTGGCCGTGACCCTGGGTTATGTCGTCCTGGGCGAGACGGTGGGCTGGCTCGCGCTCGGCGGCGGGGTGCTCATTCTGTATGCCGCGTTCTTGGTCACCCGCCGACCAACAGTCTCGCCGACGTGACGCTTGTCCAATGCAGCGCAGCGCAAGGCTGTCGGTGGTCTCGGTCACAATGGTCCGGTGACTGAGCCAGAGAGCGGGGAGATCCCCACCGACGTGCGGCACCGGTGGACTGAGTTGGCCGAGGAGATCCGGGGCCACCAGTTCGCCTACTACCTCAAAGACGCGCCGACCATCGCCGATGCGCAGTTCGACGCGCTGCTGCGCGAGTTGCAGGAGATCGAGGAGCAGCATCCAACTCTGCGCACGCCGGAAAGTCCCACCCAGCAGGTAGGCGGCACTTTTTCGACTGAGTTCACGGCTGTGGATCACCGCGAGCGGATGCTCAGCCTGGACAACGCCTTCAGCGCCGAGGAGATGTTGGCCTGGGCCGATCGCGTCGAACGCGACGCTGGTGGCGCAGAGGTGCACTATCTATGTGAGCTCAAGATCGACGGCCTCGCTATCAACCTTCTGTATGAAGAGGGTCGCCTGGTGCGGGCCCTGACCCGAGGGGACGGGCGGACCGGGGAGGACGTGACCCACAACGTACGGACGATCGAAGGCGTCCCACACCGCCTGACACCGCCCAGCGAGCAGAGCGACGACGAGGTGCCGATCCCAGAGATGGTGGAGATCCGCGGCGAGGTGTTCTTCCCGCCGGCGGCCTTTGAGGCGCTGAACGCGTCCCTGGTCGAAGCGGGCAAAGCGCCGTTTGCCAATCCACGTAACTCTGCGGCCGGGTCCCTGCGCCAGAAGGACCCCAGGGTCACCGCCTTGCGCGGCCTGCGGATGTTGGTGCACGGCATCGGGGCGCGCACCGGATTCGACATCACCCGACAGTCTCAGGCCTACGACGTGCTCGGAGCCTGGGGTCTGCCAGTCTCCTCACACGGGCGGGTCGTGGACGACATGACTCAGGTGCAGGAGTTTGTCGACTACTACGGCGAGCACCGACACGACAGCGCGGTCGAACACGAGCTCGACGGAGTGGTGGTCAAGGTCGACGAGGTGTCAGTGCAACGTGCGTTGGGGTCGACGTCGCGTGCCCCCCGATGGGCGATCGCCTTCAAATACCCGCCGGAGGAGGTCACCACGAAGCTGCTCGACATCCGGGTCAACGTGGGGCGCACTGGGCGCGTGACTCCATACGGAGTGATGGAGCCCGTCCTCGTCGCTGGCTCCACGGTCGAGATGGCCACGTTGCACAACGCCACCGAGGTCGTCCGCAAGGGTGTGCTCATCGGCGACACCGTGGTGCTGCGCAAGGCCGGTGACGTCATCCCTGAGATTGTGGGGCCGGTCGCCGAGGCTCGGACTGGCACCGAGGTGCCGTTCGTTATGCCGACCGACTGCCCGAGCTGCGGGACCGCGCTGAGGCCAGAGCGCGAGGGCGACAAGGACATCCGCTGCCCCAACGCTCGGACGTGTCCATCACAGCTGCGCGAACGCCTGTTCAGCGTCGCCGGGCGGGGAGCCTTCGACATCGAGGCGCTCGGGTGGGAGGGTGTGGCCGGTCTGCTCGACGCGGGTGTCATCACCGACGAGTCCGGGCTGTTCGGCCTACGGGTCGAGGACATCGCGAAGGTCCCGCTCTACACCCGCAACGCGAAGAAGGGCGACCTGGAGGGCGACGTCATCGAGGGTCGGGTGCTGTCCGCGAACGGCAGCAAACTGGTCGACAATCTGGAGCAGGCGAAGCACCAACCGCTATGGCGCGTGCTGGTCGGCTTGTCGATCCGGCACGTCGGGCCCACGGCCGCACGCGGCTTGGCCACCGAATTCGGCTCGATGGAGGCGATCCGCGAGGCCAGCCGTGAAGAATTGGCGGCCACCGAGGGCGTGGGGCCGGTGATCGCCGAGGCGGTCATGGCCTGGTTCGAGGTGGACTGGCACCGCGCCATCGTGGAGCAATGGGCCGACGATGGGGTGCGTATGGCCGATGAGCGCGATCATTCCATCGAGCGCACACTCGAGGGCAAGACCATCGTGGTGACCGGGTCACTAGAGGGTTTCAGTCGGGACGAATCCAAAGAAGCGATTGTGAGCCGCGGCGGAAAGGCAGCGGGGTCGGTCTCGAAGAAGACCGACTATGTGGTCGTCGGAGCCAACGCAGGCTCCAAGGCAGCGAAGGCGGAGGAACTTGGCGTCCCCGTGCTGGACGAGCAGGGATTCGTCATCTTGCTCGAGAAGGGCTTACATCCGTAGCGCCCTCAGGTGTCATTCGTCGCAGGTGACGTCTGAGGCAACCGGCGCGGAGGGGGTGTCCGCTCCCAGGGCGGTGACCAGGGCGGCCGTGATTACCGGTGAGGCGGGCAGTCCGGCGTGGCCCGTTGTGGCGTCGGGACAGATCGACTGAACCGTCAGATTCAGTGCGCCGTCCAGGCTGGCCGTGCTGGGCGGAGTGACCGTGCGGTCGCTGTCACTCCAGATGGAGATCCATTCCGGCCCCGACGGGGTTTCGTCGTCCGCGTTAAGACGGGCTAGCAGGTCACTATCCGGAATCAGTTGCGCACAGGAACCGTCACAGAATCCGGCCAGGTCCGCCAGCCCGGCCAAAGCGGTGCCATGATGCGGTGCCGCAATCGTCAGCACCCGCCTGGCCACAGCATCCCCTCCGTCGTCAGTGACCCACAGGCGTGCGACGACGCCGCCCGCTGAGTAGCCGATGACGTCGACCTTCTCCGCCTCGCCGCGCTCCTTGTCGATGAAGTCTCCGAGCATTGCCGCCTGCTCCTCCAGGTCGCCGGTGTTGTCGCCAACCGGAGGGAAGACATCGACCTCCCTCTCCTGCGCTTCAAGCGCGGCGACGATGGGGACCAAGTCGCGTCCATCTCCGCCATAACCCGACACCAAGACCACCAGGGGGAGCGCTGCTGGGGTGGGCTCTGCTTCGAGGGATGGGCGTGGCCAGAGCCACCATCCGCCGAGCGCCAGAACGCTGGCCAGCGACAGGCCAAAGAGCCCGAAGAGCCCCCGACGTCGGGTGAATGCGGAATCAGCCACCGAGCCAGTCTCACGCATCGACCGTGCTGACTCCCCGGCGACTGGGGAATCACACCGGGCAAGATCCGTGTTCCGCTTTCGTGACCTCAGACTCGAAGACTTCTGCCCGTCAAGACTCGACCGCCCAGAGGGCCGCGGGCGATGTCGTCATCTATTGGCGTCCCGGTTGCGGATTCTGCGCTCGGCTGCGCTCGACGCTCGGCGCGGACGGCGACAAGGCGACCTGGATCAACATCTGGGAAGACAAAGACGCAGCCGCGTTCGTGCGCTCGGCCAACGACGGCAACGAAACGGTGCCGACCGTGGTGATGGACGGCATACCGATAACGAATCCGAGCCCCGCGCTGGTCAAGGAGAAGTTGAACGCCTGATGGAATGGTGGTTGTGGCTCGTTGTGCTGATCTTGACCGGCTGGTCTGGCACGACGTACGTGCTGGACGGCTCGGTATGGGTCGGGCTGGCTTTGCTCGCCGTCGGAGCGGTGCTTTCCTGGTGGATCAGTCCTTGGAAGGGCGGTCGGACCGTTCGCCATCGAGACGTCCAGGCCATGAACGAGAGCGACCGCGAAGTCGTCATCTATTGGTGCCCAGGATGCAAATTCTGTGCACGCCTGAAGTCTTCGTTGGGCGCTTTGGGCAGCAAAGCCGTGTGGGTGAATATTTGGCAGGACCGCGAGGCCGCTGAGTTCGTCCGCAGCCTTAACAAGGGCAACGAGACTGTGCCAACGGTGCTCTTCGCTGGTAACCCCATCACCAATCCCGACCCCGAGGTCGTGCGGGAGCGGCTTAGCGCCTAAGCGCGAATCGTGACCGGCGTGCCCAGCGGCAGACCGATCTTGTCCACCAACGCGGTGATCTCCGAGTTGGGGAGTCGGATGCAGCCCGAGCTGACGTCCGTCCCAACGAGATCCGGCTCGTTCGTGCCGTGTATGCCGATCACGCTCCTCAGCACCGCGTCCTTAGCGTTGGTGACCACGATCTCGTGCCCACCGAGGTTGACCTCGAGAGCCAACACGCGGCATACACTGGCGGCCATGCCTGCACTGTCCCGCGACGACGTCGCGCACGTGGCCATGCTCGCCAGGATCGAGCTCTCAGAGGAGGAGTTGGACCGCTTCGCCGGGCAACTCGACCAGATCGTTGGATGGGTCGGCCAGATCAACGAGGTCGCCGCTGCCGATGTCGCGCCGATGTCGCACCCGCTGCCCTTGGCCAACGTCACTCGCCCCGACGAGGTCCGCCCGTCGCTGACTGCGGACCAGGCGCTCTCAGGAGCCCCGGAAGCAGATCAGCAGCGGTTCAGCGTGCCGCGCATCCTGGACGAGGAGTGAGCGACCCGATGGCCGATGTCACACGCCATGATCCCTGCCTCCTGAGTGCTGCGCAGATGGCCAACGCTTTGGTGGCTGGCGATTTCACCAGCGAAGAGTTGACCCAGGCCCACCTCGATCGCATCGAGGCGCTGGACGGCACGATCCACGCCTATCTGCACGTCGACGCCGAGGGTGCGTTGGCCACCGCGCGTGAGGTGGACGAGGCTCGCGCCGCCGATGAGGCGCTCCCGCCGTTGGCCGGGGTGCCGATCGCGATCAAAGACATTGCTTGCACGTTGGGTATGCCGACCACCGCCGGATCGAAGATGCTGCAGGGGTGGATCCCGCCCTACGACGCGACCATCGTGGCTCGGATCCGTGAAGCGCGGATGCCCATTCTCGGCAAAACCAATATGGACGAGTTCGCGATGGGATCCTCCACCGAGCACTCGGCATACGGCCCGACCCGCAATCCGTGGGACACCGATCGCATCCCGGGTGGCTCCGGGGGTGGAAGCGCCGCCGCCGTCGCCGCACACCTGGCTCCCTGGGCCATCGGTTCGGACACCGGCGGCTCGATCCGACAGCCGGCCGCGTTGACCGGCACTGTGGGGGCCAAGCCGACCTATGGTGCGGTGTCCCGATACGGCATCATCGCTTTGGCTTCGTCTCTGGATCAGATCGGGCCCTGCACCCGGACGGTGACCGACGCTGCGCTGCTGCACTCTGTCATTGCGGGGCACGACCCGATGGACTCGACGTCGATCGAGGGACCCGTGCCGGCGGTGACCGAGGCGGCCGGAACCCGTGAGTTGGCCGGTATGCGGATCGGTGTGGTTGCCGAGATCTCCGGCGAAGGCTTCCAGGCCGGGGTGAAGGCGCGGTTCGACGAGGCCGTCGGCCAGCTTCAGGAGCTGGGCGCTGAGATCGTGGACGTCTCGTGCCCGCACTTCCAGTACGCCATGGCGGCCTACTACTTGATCCTGCCGAGCGAGGCCTCCTCCAACCTGGCGCGGTATGACGCCATGCGCTACGGCCTACGGGTCGGCCCCGACGGTGTGGCGGCTCCCAGCGCCGAGCAGGTCATGGGGTCCAGTCGCGACGCCGGGTTCGGTGATGAGGTCAAGCGGCGGATCATCCTGGGGACGTATGCGCTCTCCAGCGGCTACTACGAGGCCTACTACGGTCAGGCACAGAAGGTCCGCACCCTGATCGCCGCGGACTTCGCGGCCGCGTTCGAGCAGGTCGACGTGCTCATCAGTCCGACGGCTCCGACGACCGCATTCGCGTTCGGTGCCAACGACGACGACCCGCTAGCGATGTATTTGAACGACATCGCCACCATCCCGGCCAACCTCGCCGGGGTCCCCGGCCTCTCGCTGCCGTGCGGACTCGCCGACGAGGATGGCCTGCCGGTCGGCATACAGGTGCTGGCACCAGCAACGCAGGACGACCGGATGTATGCCGTCGGGGCGGCCCTGGAGGCTGCGCTGACCCATACGTGGGGTGGTCAGCTGCTCGATCGGGCTCCTGCCGTTAAGCCTTCGCATCCCCAGACGCAGGAGGCATCGGCATGAGCGCCAACGTCGCAGAAGCCGTCGTGGCCTACGACGAGCTGCTGAGCCGATATGACCCGGTCTTCGGGTTGGAGGTGCACGTCGAGTTGGGCACCGCGACCAAGATGTTCTGTGGCTGCGCGACCGGATTCGGTGCGGAGCCGAATACGCAGACCTGTCCGGTGTGCCTCGGCCTTCCCGGGGCGCTGCCGGTCGTCAACGCAGTCGCCGTTGAGTCAGCGATCCGGATCGGGCTGGCGCTCAACTGCCAGATCGCTTCGTGGTGCCGGTTTGCGCGGAAGAACTACTTCTATCCGGATATGCCGAAGAACTTCCAAACCAGCCAGTACGACGAGCCGATCGCGTTTGAAGGCTTCTTGGATGTCGATCTGGACGACGGAACGACCTATCGGGTCGAGATCGAGCGCGCGCATATGGAGGAAGACACCGGCAAGTCGCTGCACGTCGGCGGGTCCACCGGGCGTATCCATGGCGCAGACCACTCGCTGGTGGACTACAACCGGGCGGGCATCCCGCTGATCGAGATCGTCACCAAGCCGTTGGTCGGTGCCGGTGCTCGCGCCCCCGAGATCGCGAAGGCCTACGTCAGTGCGCTGCGGGATTTGTTGCGCGCGTTGGACGTTTCCGACGTCAAGATGGAGCAAGGGTCGCTGCGCTGCGACGCGAACGTCTCGATTCGGCCCAAGGCCGGCGATGACCCGTGGGGAGCCGAGCAGTTGGCCGTTCCCCTGGGCACCCGGACCGAGACCAAGAACGTGAACTCGCTGCGTTCGGTCGAGCGGGCGGTGCGCTACGAGATGTCGCGGCACGCTGCTGTGCTGGACTCAGGGGAGTCGATCTTCCAGGAGACCCGCCACTGGCACGAGGACACGGGGGTCACCACCTCGGGACGTCCGAAGTCCGATGCCGATGACTACCGCTACTTCCCCGAGCCGGACCTGGTGCCGGTGGCACCCAGCGCGGAGGACGTCGAGCGGCTCCGCGCGACCTTGCCCGAGCCTCCGGCCGAACGGCGCAAGCGGCTCCAGGCCGACTGGGGCTACACCGACCTCGAGATGCGCGATGTCGTCAACGCGGCGGCGCTGGAGGTCATCGAGGAGACCGTCGCCTCTGGTGCCTCCCCCGCTGCCGCTCGCAAATGGTGGACCGGAGACCTGGCCCGGCGCGCCAACAAGCACGAGGTGGCGGTCACCGACTTGGGCGTGACTCCCGCGCATATTGCCGAGCTGGACGCGCTGATCCGCGACGGCCGGCTGAACGACTCGATGGCCCGTCAGGTCATGGAGGGCGTGCTGGCCGGTGAAGGCACGCCGACCCAGGTGGCCGACGCCAGGGGGCTCGAGCTGGTCCAGGATGACGGCGCGTTGGCGGCCGCGGTCGACGAGGTCATTGCAGCCAACGAAGACATCGCCGACAAGGTACGCGACGGCAAACTCAACGCCGCCGGCGCACTGATCGGGCAGGTCATGAAGGAAATGCGCGGTCAAGCAGATGCGGCTAAAGCGCGGGAACTGATTCTGGAGCGGTTGACCTAAACGATGTCGCATGAATCCACTGCGATCTCGCAGACCAGTACGCCGCGACCCCTGTGGTTGCTCCCCGTCGATATCGGACGAGGGTTCTTGATCGGATCGGCTGAACTCGTGCCCGGCGTCTCCGGCGGCACCGTGGCTCTGGTCACCGGCGTCTACGAACAGCTCATCGACTCGGCATCGCACGTCCTCGGCGCCGCTCGCGTGCTAGTGACCGGTCCCGATCGAGTCCCGAGAGCGACGGAAGGATTGCGGCGCACCGACTGGCGGCTGGTCATTCCGGTGCTGCTGGGGATGATCACCGCAGTGCTCACCATCGCCGGGGCGATGAGTGCCTTCGTGACCGACCACCCGGAGCACGCCCGAGGGCTGTTCTTCGGGCTGGTTGCGGCCAGCCTTCTGGTGCCCATCCGGATGCTGCCGCCTGCCCACCGGTCCGTGATCGTCGATGTCGTGATCGGCTTGATCGCCGCCGTGACGGCATACCTGCTGGTCAGTTTGGCGGGCGGTGGCACCGTCGCCGACCCGCCGCTGTATGTCGTCTTCTTCGCGGCTGCGGTCGCGATCTGTGCTCTCGTGGTGCCGGGGGTTTCAGGGTCCTTCCTGCTTCTCGCGGTCGGCCTCTACACCGTCACCCTGGAAGCCGTAGACGAACGAAACCTGGTCTACCTCGCGGTGTTCGGGGCCGGGGCGGCCTTCGGGTTGGCTTCGTTTGTGCCCACCCTGGCCTATCTCCTGCGCGAGCGCCGGCGGGTCACATTGGTCGTGATGACCGGCCTGATGCTCGGCTCACTGCGAGCACTGTGGCCGTGGCAAGAGTCGTCCGGCGGCGGCGACGCGGAGGGACCGGGCTCGCTGCTAGCGCCAACCTCGCCCATCGGCGGTCCGCTGCTGTTGATGGCTCTAGGAGCGGCGATCGTGCTCACCCTCGTGTGGATCCAAGCACGGTCCGAACGGGACTAGAGTGCGCCTGCATGCTGTGCGCTGAGAGTATGGCGGACGTGACCAACACTCAGACGACCAAGGCAGGCGAGACCGAGCGCAGCGAGATGATCGTTCAGTGTCTGCAAGAGAGTTTCGCGGACCTGATGGAGCACGCGCCCGATGCGTTCCGGACGAAGTTTCGCAAGATGGCGCGCGATCCGTTCGCCTTCTACAGGGGCACCGCGTGCTTGTTCTATGCCGATCTGGCTGGCAACACCGGCCTGGACGCGGACAAGACCGGCGAAGACAGTCAGTGGTGGGGCGAGCGCGGTGACCGGATCTGGATCCAAGGCGATCTGCACGTGGAGAACTTCGGCACCTACATGTCCGGCGACGGGCGACTCGTGTTCGACGTCAACGACTTCGACGAGGCCTACGTCGCGCCGTGGACCTGGGAAATCCGCCGGTTCGTGGCGTCTTTGGCGCTCATCTGCTGGGAGAAGGCACTGCCCGATCGTGTGATCGACGAACTGATCTCGGCCTACCTGCACGCGTATGGAGCAGGCGGCGTCCTTCATCGAGCAGGACACCATCGACTGGGCGCTGACTCTCGATAACGCCGAAGGTGCGGTATTGGCCTTACTGCAGAGCGTCAAGGTGGTCAGCCGTGAGGACTTCTTGGGCAAAGTGACTCTCGTCGAGGAGTTCAAGCGTCATTTCAAAGCGACGTACGGGAGCCCCCTGGAGCCCTGGGATCGCGACGCGGTTCACCGGGCATTCGAGGCCTATCAGCAGACCCTCGGGAATGAGCCCAACCCGGCCGTTCATTTCGACGTTCTCGATGCCGCCGCGTTGGGAGCTCTTGGCATCGGCAGTGCGGGACTGCCCGCATACTCGGTGTTGATCGAGGGCGAGACGCAGGCTTTGGGCAATGACGTGATCATCACCCTGAAACAGGGACAGGAGGCCGCCCTGCAACGAGTCATCACGGACGAGCGGATAAGCAAGGCATTCGAGCATCACGGTCATCGGACGGCGGTCTCCCAGCGGGCGCTTCAAGATCACACTTCGCCGTACCTGGGCTGGACCGAACTGAATGGGTCGGGGTTCGTCGTGAGTGAGTTCTCGCCCTACGAGGCGGATCTCAGTTGGGAGGACGTCACCGAGCCCGACGACATGAAGATTCTCGTCGCCCAACTAGGACGGGCGACCGCGAAGATCCACTGCGTGGCCGACGACGAATCCGGGCACGACCTGGTTGATGTCTCGGTGGAAGAAGTCATTACTGGGGCGATCGGCGAAAACCTGGAGGACCTGGTGGCTCAGATGCACGATTTCGCGCACGCCTACGCCGCGCAGGTCCGCACCGATCACCGGCTCTTCGTCGAAGCCTTTCGCGCCGGTTCC
Source organism: uncultured Actinomycetota bacterium (assembly GCA_963803695.1). Classification (GTDB taxonomy): domain Bacteria; phylum Actinomycetota; class Actinomycetes; order Actinomycetales; family Dermatophilaceae; genus Ornithinicoccus. The sequence continues at coordinate 45,002 of CAWDNY010000006.1, read as the reverse complement.
TTCGAGCGCGTGGATCCACTGACCCGCTGACCGATGTGCGCGACTGGCCCAATGACCGATGTGCGCGACTGGCCCAATGACCGATGTGCGCGCGCTCCCTTACTTCGCCATGTGCATCGGCGCGCAGATCGGTCGGGGGTACGCTTATCGGATAGCGGCGCGCACATCGGTCAGGTGCGCAGATGGGTCAGGGGAGCGGCACGGCGAGCAACTTGTCGTCGTCGCTGGCCGGTTCGCCTCGCGAGGTGTTGTTGGTCAGCACCCACAACGAGTCATTTGGGGCGTTGACCACGCTGCGCAGGCGGCCATAGTCGCCCTCCAGCAGTCGCTCAGGTGCGCCAGCTGCACCGTCCAGGAGTGGAATTCGCCACAGCGACTCACCACGCAGCGCCGCCATATAGAGGGCACCGTCAGCACCCATCGCCAGACCTGAGGGCGATGCGTCCGAGGTCGGCCAGGTGAGCGCCGGGTCGGTGAAGTCCCAACCTTCACACGGGCCTTCGCACTGGGGCCAGCCATAGTTGTTGCCGGGCTCGATCAGGTTGAGCTCGTCGAGGTCGTTCTCACCGAATTCACTGGCCCACATCGCTCCGTCGTCGTCCCAGACCAGGCCCTGCACGTTGCGGTGGCCCATCGACCACACCGGCGAATTCGCATCGGGATTGCCGGGGGCTGGCTGGCCGTCGAGGGTGATCCGCAAGATCTTCCCGGCCAGTGAATCGGAATCTTGAGCGCTGGCACCGTCTGAGGCGTCACCGGTCGTCACGTAGAGGTAGTCGTCTGGTCCGAACGCGATCCGGCCGCCGTTGTGATTTCCAGCCTTGGGTATGCCGACCAGCACCTCGCGCACTTGCGGCTCGTCGTCCGCGCTGGTTCCAGCGGTGTCGACATCGATCACCCGGTTGTCCTGGCCAGAGGTGATGTAGGCGTAGAACTGAGAGCCATCCCCGCCCGGAGGCACCGCAATGCCGAGCAGGCCGCCTTCCCCGCCGGGTTCGACTCCCGGCACGGTTGTCACCTGTTCACGCGATCCGTCGGTCAGCACGCGCCATACGGTCGCGCTGTCTCGCTCACCTATCAACGCTTCACCGTTGTCGAGTGCCACAAGACCCCACGGCACATCGAGGTCGCTGGCCAGCGTCATGACCCCGCCACTGGATTCACCTTGCCCCTCGGTCGCTGCGGAACTCTCTGTCCGAGTTTGGGTTTCGTCGGTGGTGCAGGCGCTCAGCGTGAGGATGGCGACCGCAGTGAGACTGGCCGGGGACGCTTGGAAGCGATAGTTGAAAGAGATCAAATGCATACCCCTAACGTACGGTCGGAGCCTGTCAGGCACATGTGCGGGATACCGTGGACCAGTGATCGTGGCTACCGTTCCGAGTGCCTTGCGTGGGGCCGTCGGCGACCTTGAGGGTATGCAGATCCTTACCTGGGACCTGCGTGAATCACCCCCAGCGCACGACCGGATCGAGGTTGTGGTGCTCCCGCCGTGGAACGCCCCGTGGATCACCCGGCTCGCTGAGTTGCCTGTACTGCGGGGTCTTCAGCTGGGCTCGGCCGGCCACGAGCACGCGCTGCGTTTCCTGCCGGCCGGGGTAGAGCTCGCCAACGCCGTTGGTGTGCACGACACCGCTACCGCAGAGATGGCGCTGGCTTTGATCCTGGCCGCGCAGCGCGACATCCCGGACTTCGTCCGAGCCCAGGGGGTAGGGGAGTGGCCCAAGCCTGGGCAGCGGCGGTCGTTGGCCGACAGCACTGCCCTGATCTACGGCTACGGCGGCATCGGGCAGGCCCTCGCCAAGCGTCTGCAGGCCTGTGAGGTCACCGTGATCGCCGTCGCTCGGCGGGCCAAACCTGGCGACGGCGTCGTGGAGCAGGTGTATGCCGAGTCTCAACTAGGCGAGCTGCTGCCGCACGCGGATATTGCCGCGATTGCGGCACCCCTGACCCAGGCGACCCGAGGAGCGTTCGGGCCGCGACATCTGGGGCTGCTGCCAGACGACGCGCTGGTGATCAACGTTGGCCGTGGCCCGATTATCGACACCGACGCGCTGATCGCCGAGTGCGGAACTGGCCGTCTCAGAGCCGCACTGGACGTCACCGATCCAGAGCCGCTCCCGCCGGATCATCCGCTGTGGTCAACCGCTGGGGTGCTGATCAGTCCGCATACAGCCGGCAGCACCAGTGCTTTCGAGCCGCGGATGGCGCGTTTCGTGCGGACGCAACTGACCGCATACCGCGACGATGGCGTGCTGCCGCACGTGGTGGCGACGGGATAGCGGTCAGTTCAACGGCAGATCAGTTCAACGTCTCTGGAGTGAGTTGAGCCAAGGCCGCCAACGCCGTGGCCAGCAGCGGACTCGTGCTGGCGCCGGCTCGGATGCCCGTGCGGATCTGGCGAGACGGGCTGGGATCGCCGTGCAACGGCACGCGCACGATGTCGTATCCGATCGGCAGCCGAGCCAACCTCGGGATCAGACAGACGCCAAGCCCCGCGTGCACCAACGCGGCACCGGTGTCCCACTCCACGATCTCGTGCGCCATCGTCGGATTGAACCCGGCGGCCAGACACGAGGTCATCACAAGCTGGTGGTTGGGGCGGCCCTCGTGGTCCATGATCCAGTCCTCGTGGGCCATAGCTGCGAGCGAGACCGATGCCTCTTGAGCAAAGCGGTGGTGGGCAGGCAGGAGCAGGTCCAGTGGGTCGCTGGCTAGCGGCTGTTGCTCAAATCGGGGATCGTCCAATCGCGGGAGCCGGTCGGTCGTCACTACGACGGCCAGATCGGCGGCATCAGCAAGCAGCAACTCGAAGCACTCCTCCGGATCGGCCTCGATGATGCGGACCCGCGTGCCAGGGTGAGCGGCCATCACGTCGGTTGCCACCCGCGGCAGCAGATTGGCTGCGGCGGTGGAGAACCCGCACAGCCTCAGCGACCCGGGGGTGCGCTCGGAGCGGCTAAGCAGTTCGCTATGCATCTGCTCCCAGCGCATCGACAGCTCTTCGGCATAGGCCAGCAGGAGTCGTCCGCTGGGGGTGGGGTAGACCTGCCTGCCTTTTCGCTCGAGCACGTCGACGCCCAACTCGGCGGCCAGCGATTTCAACTGCGCCGAGACCGCAGACGGCGTGTAGTGCAGGGTGTGGGCGGCGGCCGTCACCGTGCCGTGCCAGGCGACAAGCTGCAGGCTGCGCAGCCGAGGATCGATCATGCAAAAGGATTGCATAAAACCGTGCAACATCGTGAGATTTCTTTTTTCTGAATGCGGTTTCACACTGGGGGAGTGACGTTGCGTGATCCCTTGCTCCAACCCTTCGACTTGGGCAACGTCACCCTGCGCAACCGAGTGGTGAGCACCTCACACGAGCCTGCCTACTCCGTCGACGGTATGCCGAAGGATCGCTACCGGCTCTATCACCTGGAGAAGGCCCGGGGCGGGGTGGGTCTCACCATGATCGGCGGCTCTGCGGTGGTAGCGCCCGATAGCCCACCCGCCTTCGGGAACCTGCTGCTCTACAAGGACGACATCGTCCCCTGGTTCCAACGCCTCAGCGACGACGTGCACGAAGCGGGCTCTGCGGTGGTCTGCCAGGTCACCCACCTGGGACGCCGCAGCAGCAACTACACCGCCGACTGGCTACCCCTGGTCTACGCCTCTCACCAGCGAGAATCCGCCCACCGGTCGTTCCCCAAGAAGGCCGAGACCTGGGATCTCGAGCGCATCATCGGGCAGTATGCCGACGCCGCGGCACGCTGCCAGGCGGGCGGACTCGATGGCATCGAGTTGCAGTCCTACGGCCACCTCTTCGACAGTTTTCACTCCCCGGCGACCAACGACCGCGACGACATCTACGGTGGCGATCAGCACGCCCGGATGACCTTCCCGCTGCGGGTCATCGAGGCCGTTCGCGGGGCTGTTGGAACCGACTTCATCGTCGGCATCCGGATGAGCATGAACGAGCAGACCAGCCCCGGCCTTGGCCAAGACGACGCCCTGCTGGCCATGAAGCACTACATCGAGGCGGGCACGGACTTCCTCTCCGTCATCCGCGGCACCATCGACAAGGACGCCACGCTGGCCGAGGCCATTCCCGGGATGGGCACCCCCTCGGCCCCCCAGCTCGCCTTCGCGGGGGAGATGAAGGCCGCGCTCGGCATACCCGTGATGCACGCCGCACGCATTTCCGACGTGGCCACCGCTCGGTATGCCGTCCGCGAGGGAATGATCGACCTCGTCGGGCTGACGCGACCGCAGATGGCCGACCCGCACCTGGTGGCCAAGATCCAGCGCGGCGAAGAAGACCGGATCCGTCCGTGCGTCGGTGCGAACTATTGTCTGGACGCGATCTACGAATCCGGCGACGCCAAGTGCATCCACAACCCGGCCACCGGGCGGGAGCAGTCGTTGCCGCACCTGGTGTCCAAGGCCGCTGGCACCGCCAAGCGCGTCGTCGTGGTCGGGGCCGGACCGGCTGGTTTGGAAGCGGGGCGCGTGCTCGGCGAGCGCGGCCACCAGGTCACCGTGTTGGAAGCCTCCGAGCGCCCAGGCGGCCAGGTGTTGCTCGCTGCTGCGGCCCCTCGGCGCGCCGACCTGATCGGGATCATCGACTGGCGGGTCTCCGAGCTGGCGGTCCTCGGGGTGCACCTCAAACTCGGCGTGTATGCCGATGCCGACTCCGTGCGCGAGCTCAACCCAGATGTCGTCATCGTCGCCACCGGGGGCATGCCGAACACCACGTTCTTGGGCCACGGCAGCGAGCTGGTGCGCGACACCTGGGACGTCATGGACGGAAGCGTCAAGGCGCGCGGTGACGTGCTGATCTACGACGACAACGGCACCGAGAGCGCCATGGGAGCCGCAGAGATGCTCGCTCCTTTGGCCACCAAGCTGGAGTTCGTCACCCCCGAGCGCATGCTGGCCATTGCGGTCGGCGGGATGAACAGCCCGGCATACCTGACCGCTTTTGCTGAGCACGGGGTCATGACCACGCTCGCGACCAGGCTCGTCGGGGTCACCAAGGGACCGGGCAAGCGGTTGGTCGCGCAGTTGGGCAGCGACTACACCCCGCAGACGTGGGAGCGCGAGGTCGACACCGTGGTGGTCGAGCACGGAACGCTGCCCAACGACGAACTCTATTTCGACCTCGTCGCAGGCTCGGTCAACCTCGGTGAGGTCGACCAGAGCGCCCTGCTCGAGGGGCGCGCCCAAGAGGTGGCGACCAACCCCGAGGGCACCTACCAACTGTTTCGCGTCGGCGATGCCGTGAGCAGCCGTAATATCCACGCCGCCATCTACGACGCGCTGCGTCTGTGTATGGCGATCTGAAAGGGAGTGACATGACCGTCGATAGCACCGCAATCAACAAAACCGTGGGCGACACCACTACGGAGAGCGGAGTGCCGAGCAGCATCGCCGAGCATGTGCGCTCCCGCCAAACCGGCTTTTCGTTGCCCGCCGAGTTCTACACCAGCCCCGAGGTCTTCAACCTAGATGTGAAGACCATCTTCGGCACCTACTGGTTCTTTGCCGCCGTTGAGGCGCAGATCCCTGAAGCGGGCGACTACGTCACGATCGAGGTCGGTCCCTACTCGGTGATCGTGCTGCGTGATGACGACGAAGAGGTGCGGGCCTTTCACAACGTCTGTCGCCACCGCGGCGCGCGCATCCTCAACGACGAGCAGGGCTCGGTCGGCAACATCGTCTGCGGCTACCACTACTGGACCTACGGCACCGATGGTCGCCTGCTGCACGCGCCCGGTCAAGCCCCTGACTTCAAGCCGTCCTGCTTCGCGCTGAAGTCGGTCCACGTGCGAGTCGTCGGCGGCCTGATCTACCTGTGCCTGGCTCAGACGCCCCCCGCTGACTTCGACGCGACGATGACCCGCGTGGCCCCATACCTCGAGCCGCACAACCTGGCTCAGGCCAAGGTGGCCGCCCAGGTCGACATTATCGAGGACGCCAACTGGAAACTTGTGATGGAAAACAACCGCGAGTGCTATCACTGCGAGGGCCACCCCGAGTTGTCCAGCACGTTTTTCCTGACCTACGGGCTCGCCGAGGAGGAAGTCACCCCAAAGTTGCGTCCCCACCACGACCGCTACCTGCTGGCCCAGAGCGAGCTGGAGATGATCTGCGACAAGGCCGGCCTGCCGCACGAGCTGATCATCGATCTGGAGGAGCCCGCCACTGGCCTGCGGATCATGCGCGAGGCCCTCGACGGGGCTGGCGAGTCGTTCAGCATGGATGGCACCGTGCTCTGTGAGAAGCCACTCGGCGACTTCCCCAGCACGCGACTGGGCCGGTGCACGCTGCATATGCAGCCGAATATGTGGGCCCACCTTATGGCCGATCACGCCGTGTTGTTCACCGCGCTGCCGATCAGCCCCACCACGACGTTGGTGCGCACGATGTGGCTGGTCCACGCCGACGCCGTCGAGGGCACGGACTACGACGTCGACACGCTCACGCACGTATGGCGCGAGACCAACGATCAGGACAGCGTGTTCACCGCCCGTGCCCAGCTCGGAGTGTCCAGCCCGGCCTACGAAGCCGGTCCTTACATGCCGAGCGAATCCCAAGTTGACGCCTTCATCGGTTGGTACGTCCGCCGACTCGTAGAGGAGATCGGATCATGACCGCCATCACCACCCACACGCACGATCACGGATACCGATCGCGCCGGGCCACCGACGATCTGGCGTCTCAGGACCTGGTTGCCCAGCCTCTGCTGACGGTCCTGCCCGGGGCCGACGCCGAGTTCGACATGATCCTGCGCTGTAAGGCCGTCGTGCCGATCACCCACGACGTCTCTACGTTCGTGCTGGAGCCGACGACGCCGCGCTCGTTCACCTTCGCCCCCGGCCAGTACGTCGTGGTGACGGTCTCCATCGACGGCGAGCGCTACCAGCGCTGCTACACACTGTCCTCGCCCCCCACCCGGCCTCACCTGCTGACCATCACCGTCAAGCGCACCCCCGACGGTCTGGTCTCCAACTGGTTGCACGACAACATGGAGCGTGGTGGACGGCTCGAGGTCAGTGGCCCGTTCGGGGAGTTCACGCTGGCCAACTACCCCTCGCGCAAGTACCTGTTCTTGTCGGCGGGCAGCGGCATCACGCCGTTGATGTCGATGACGCGCACCCTGGCCGACCTGTCCGGACAGGCCGACGTGGCGTTTGTGCACAGTGCTCGCACCCCCGCCGACATCGTCTTTCGTCACGAACTGGCTGCCCTGCCGGCCTCGGGCTTGAACCTCGCGGTGACGACCATCTGCGAGTCGGACAGCGTGGGCGAGGTCTGGACCGGGCCGCGTGGCCGACTCAGCGCAGGCCTGCTCGGGGCCGTGGTGCCCGATATCGCCGAGCGGGAGGTCTTCATGTGCGGTCCAGGGCCCTACATGACGGCTGCTCACAACGTGTTGATGGAGCTCGGGGTGCCAGTCGAGCAGGTGCATCAGGAGAGTTTCGTTATCGAGCCCGTCCTGCAGGCTTTGTCAGTCGTGCCAGACGCGCTCTCACCCGATGCTCTTTCACCCGATGCACTGGCGCCCGACTCTCGGATGCTGCCCGAGACGGCGACCAAGTCCATCGTCTTCGCCAAGAGCGGCAAGGAGGTGCTAGCGGGACCCGGCATGACCGTGCTGGAAGCCGCCACGGCCGGCGGCATCTCGATCCGCTCGGCCTGTGGCCAGGGTCTGTGTGGCACCTGCAAGAGCGACCTGGTCGAAGGGTCCGTTGATATGCAGCACGCTGGAGGCATCCGGCCTCGTGAGATCGCGGCCGGCAAGTTCTTGCCGTGCTGCTCCTACCCCGAGGGCGACTTAGTCGTTGATGCCTGACCTTGTTGATGCGCAACGTCGTTGATGCGTCAGCGTCGTCACCCCTAGCATCGGTCGGTATGGAGACCACGCGGTTGGTGTTGATCCGGCATGCCAAGACCGAGCAGCAAGGGCCACCAACGCAGGGTGACCACGGCCGAGCGCTTTTGCCGCGCGGCGAGGGCGACGGCCAGGCAGCTGGGCGGTGGCTCGTCGGCGAGGGCCTTGTGCCTGATCTCGTGCTGTGCTCGACGGCGGTCCGCGCGGTCCAGACGTGGCAAGCAATGGTGGCAGGCAGTGACGAACTAGCCGATGTCGAGGTGTGGCGAGACCGCCGGATCTACGACGCCTCGCCTGGTGAAGTGCTCGAGGTCCTGGCCGAGATCCCTGACGCAGTGGGCACCGTGGCGATCGTGGGCCATGCACCCGGCATACCCGCGCTCGTTGCCGAACTCACCGACCCGGAGCGGGCCGACGAGCAGGCGGTCGAGCTCTTCAATACGGGCTTCCCCACGATGACGTCGGCCGTGTTGTTCGCCGATGGACCACTCTCCGGCGCTTCGGGGGCCTCCATGCGACTCTCAACCGTGAATACAGCGAGAGCCGACGACTAGCGCCATCGTCCAGGCCGGACGACCAATTGCCGCTGGGTCAAGCGATACCGTGGAGCCCTTCGCCGGTGCCGCAATAAAGGAGCACACAGCCGTGCAGACCACGACCGCATTCTCTGTCCATCCCCGCGCCGATAAGGCCAGCCCCGAGCAGATTGCGGAGGTGCTCGCCGCGCCGAAGTTCGGTGCCGTCTTCACCGATCACATGGCCCGGATTGACTGGGATGCCGAATCCGGCTGGCACGACGGCACGGTGGCGGCCTACGGCCCGATCGAGCTTGACCCGGCGACCTCGATCTTGCATTACGGTCAAGAGATCTTCGAAGGTATGAAGGCCTATCGGCACGCTGACGGCTCGGTCTGGACGTTCCGCCCCGACCGCAACGCCTCCCGGTTCAACGGCAGCGCGCGACGAGTGGCGTTGCCCGAGGTGCCCGAAGAGATCTTCCTCGAAGCGCTGACCGCCTTGGTCAATCTGGACCAGGACTGGGTGCCAGATTCGACTGGGGGAGAGGCCAGCCTGTACTTGCGGCCCTTCATGATCGCCACCGAGGTCGGCCTGGGGGTCCGGCCAAGCAATCGTGCGGCTTTCCTGGTGATCGCCTCACCCGCGGGGGCCTACTTCGCTAGCGGGGTCAAGCCAGTGAGCATCTGGCTCTCGGAGGACTACTCGCGTGCTGCGCCAGGAGGCACCGGAGCGGCCAAGTGCGGTGGCAACTACGCGGCCTCCCTCGCGCCGATGGCCGAAGGGTTAGCTCACGGGTGTGACCAGGTGGCCTTCCTCGACGCGGTGGAGAATCAGTGGGTCGAAGAACTCGGCGGGATGAACCTGTTCTTCGTCTTTGCCGACGGGCACATCGTGACCCCGGAGTTGACCGGCACGATCCTGGAAGGCGTCACCCGTTCGTCTCTCATTGATCTGGCCCGCGAGCGCGGCCACGAGGTACAGGAGCGCAAATACTCCATCCACGAGTGGCGCGACGACGCGGCATCCGGCGACTTGGTCGAAGTCTTCGCTTGCGGCACGGCAGCCGTGATCACCCCCGTGGGCCGGCTGCTGTGGAAGGGCGGCGAGTTGAGCATCGGCGATGGCGAGTCGGTCGGCGCTGTCGCCTCGGACCTGCGGGAAACGTTGATGGACATTCAGTGTGGCCGCGCCGAAGACACGTATGGATGGCTGCACCGGCTCGTCTGACGCATACACATGCATGTGTAGGTCGGGATGCTGGTGCCATGTCTGTGGTGGACAAGCGCCTACAACCCTTGCTGGATCAAGAGCGCTACGCCCTGGTGTCTGCAGAGGCTCAGCGCAGCGGTCGCAGTGTGGCCGTCGTCATCCGGCAAGCCATCGATATCAGTTTTGCCAACCCCGACGCCGACGCGAAACGGGTGGCTGCGGCGGGCTTATTCCTCGAAATGACCGCTGACCCGGACCCTGGCGGAGACTCCGAAGCGGACATCAGCCGGTTGCTCGACGAGGAGTTCGACGCCTACGTCTCCAAGAAGGCCGGCCTGTGAAGCAACTCTTTGTTGATACGACGCTGGCGGCGGGTGGTCCAACTTCACATCAGCGTCGAAGCGGTGCAGGAGTTCGTGCATCACCAAATGCGCCGCCAATCGCCGCAGGCGCGTGAAGAGGCACCGGGTTCGACCACATCGTGAGCGCCGACACCGACTTCGACGGCATACCCGGACTGACCCGGTTGACGCCTAGCGCTGCTTTGGAGGTTGCTCCATAGAGCGAAATGACCGCGCGCCGATATCGTCGCCTCCATGCGAATTTGTAGGTTCACCACCGGAGAAGACCCAATGTTCGGCCTGGTCGACGGCGCGGGGGAGAAGATCGCCGAGATCAGCGGCGACCCGCTCTATACCAAGATCGAACTGACGGGCGCGACCCATCTGGTCGACGAGGTCCGGTTGCTCGCCCCGGTGATCCCACGTTCCAAGATCATCGGAATCGCACACAACTACGCCGCCCACGCTGCCGAACGGGGGGCCGAGGTGCGCGCCGTGCCGCTGATGTTCTTCGTGCCCAACACGGCCGTCGTCGGCCCCGACGACCCGGTGGTCATCCCGGCGATGACCCAAGACGTCTCCCACGAGGCCGAGTTGGCCGTGGTCATCGGGTCGATGTGCAAGAACGTTTCGGCGGCCGACGCCGCGTCAGTGATCTTCGGCTACACCGTGGCCAACGACGTGACAGCGCGCGATCTGCAGAGTGCCGATGGTCAATGGGCGCGCGCCAAGGGGCTGGACACGTTTTGCCCCCTCGGTCCCTGGATCGAGACGGATATCGACGCGTCCGACCTTCGGGTCACGTGTCACGTCGACGGAGAACTGCGGCAGGACCAATCGACGGCCGACATGGTGCACGGAATCGGCACCCTTGTCGAGACCCTGTCCGCGGCATTCACCCTGCTGCCCGGCGACGTTATCCTCTCCGGCACCCCTGCCGGAATATCGCAGGTACTCCCCGGCCAGCGGGTCGAAGTAGCCGTGGAGGGCATCGGCAGTTTCAGCAACCCGTTCGTCCAAGCAAGCTTCGACTAGCCGCTGCGCAGAAACGCCCGCTCAGACCGGCCCACGGGTTCACCTGCACCCGTGGGCCGCTCACGCTGAGCGTGTCGCCGACATGGGGTCAGGTTTGGCTGGATTCGGATGTGCTTCCGGCGTGGAGGCGCATCTCCTTCTCCTTGGCGATCGCGCGGTAATGGGACGTCGCTCGACTACCGCGCTGTCCGGCCAGGGCACCTTCCTGGGTCTGGGTGTCTGCCTGGTCAGGGGTCACCAATCCAGTCCGAATATCGAGTTGTTCGCCCACGTACCGTGCGGTCGCCACCAAAGACGCAGTCAGTGGAACCGCCAGGAACACACCAACGATGCCGAACAGGGTCCCGCCGATGGTCACCGCGACCAGGATCAAACCTGGGTGCACTTGCATCGTCTTGCCCTGGAGCATGGGCGAGAGGACGTTGCCTTCGAGTTGTTGGACGAGCACGATGATGACCACGATGATCAGGGCCGTCTGCCAACCGTTGGAGACCAGTGCGACCAGCACCGCCAGCGCCCCGGCGGTAATTGCCCCCACTATGGGAATGAAGCCGGCGAAGAAGGTGATCACCGTCAGGGCCAGTGCCAACGGTACGCCCAACACGAACAGACCCGCACCGATCAGCACCGCATCGATCGCGCTGACGAGCGCTTGAGTGCGGATGAAGCCGCCCAACACCGTCCAGTTGCGCGTCAAAACCTCGGTCAGGTGCTCGCCCGCCCCACGCCCGACCACCGAGCTCTGCCACGGCAGAAATCGGTGCCCGTCTTTGAGGAAGAAGAAGGTCAGCGCGAGGATCAGAATGAGATTCACCAGCAAAGAGCCCGCCGCAGACACACCGCTGAAGGCACCGGAGGCTATCGAACCACTACGGTCCTTGAACCAGGCTGTGGCGCGGTCAATCGCGTTGTCGATCTCGTCGGTCCCTAACTCCAAGGGCCCACGGGTGAGCCACGTTTGTAGTTGATCAATGCCGCCTTGTGCCGCACTACCCACGCTCCTGGCCTGGTCCACGACGTCAGGGGCAACGAAGATCAGCGCCCCGAGCACCACCAGCAACATCGTGACCAAGGTAAGTAGTGCCGAGAAGGTGTGGCCCAGTCGTTGGGCCAGCCACGTCTTCATCGGCATCAACAGGGCAGCAAGGATCAACGCCAGGATGACCGGCAGCAGACCGGCCCATAGCGTCGAAAGAGCCCACAGAGCAAGGACGAGACCTACTCCCACGATGATCGCCCGTCCTACCCAACGCGACGCCATGGCCAGCCAGGCCCCCAGGACGAGGCCGCGATCCAGGGTGGCAGCGGTGGTCGACTCCCCTGTTGCCGGTGGCTCTGCCAATGCTGTGTCCGAGGGTTCTGCCTCGTCAGTGGCGGCTGTCGAGCCGGTGGCTTCAGGAGGGCTCGTGCCCTGTTCAGATGTGCTCATTGTTGCCCCTTCCAATGTCTGGCTGGTGGTTGCGGTGCGGACCCATCATCGCCGCTTTCGGCTCCATCGTTTGCGGCAACTAATCTTCAGCCTGTGACCGATTCGCCGATTGGGATTTTTGACTCGGGCTTCGGGGGCCTCACCGTCGCGCGAGAAGTCCTCGACCAGTTGCCGAACGAGGCAGTGCTCTACCTCGGGGACACTGCCCGCGCTCCATACGGACCGCAGCCGATCGCCGATGTCCGGGCCAACGCGCTGCAGTGCCTGGACCGGCTCGTCGACCACGGGGTCAAGGCGTTGGTGATCGCGTGCAACTCGGCATCCGCGGCGGTGTTGGCCGATGCGCGCGAGCGATACGAAGTCCCTGTAGTGGAGGTGATCCGTCCGGCCGTGCGGCGGGCCATGTCGGTCACGCACACCGGCCGGGTCGCCGTCATCTCGACGCTGGCTACGCACCAAAGCCGTGCCTACCTCGACGCTTTTGCCGCCGCACCCCCACACGTGCAGGTGCTCAGCCAGCCCTGCCCCCGATTCGTCGAGTTCGTCGAGGACGGGATCACCAGCGGCCCCGACGTCCTCGAGGCGGCCCGTGGCTACCTAGCCCCGCTTCAAGAAGCCGACATCGACACGTTGATCCTCGGGTGCACCCACTACCCGTTGCTCACCAGTGCGTTGTCCTACGTGCTGGGCGATCGGGTGTCGCTGGTGTCGTCGGCGGCGGCCACCGCAGCAGATCTGTTTCGTGTGTTGACCGACACCAACATGCTGCGGCCAAGCACTCAAGGGACTCCGAGTCACCAGTTCCTGACCACGGGCGATCCGCACGGATTTACCCCGTTGGCCCGCCGGTTCCTAGGCCCCGAGGTCGAACACGTCGCTCGGGCCTACGTCGGGCGGCCCGAGGAGCACGAGATGCCGGCGGCGGCGATCATGTGAGCTCAGCAGGGAGCACCCACGCATCATCGGGCTTGCCGTCGGGCATGGACGTCACGATCGTCGGATGCGCGGGCTCATTCCCCGGCCCGGAGAGTGCGGCTAGTTGCTACCTCCTGACGGCCCGCCACGAGGCCCGCCAATGGGCCGTTCTCTTGGACCTCGGCAGCGGTGCGCTCGGTCCGTTGCAACGACACGTCGATCCGTTGACGCTTGATGCCGTAGTGCTCTCGCACCTTCACCCTGACCACTGCCTCGATCTCACCGGACTGCACGTCATGCGCACTCATCATCCGCAGCGCCAGTCGCCTCCTCGGCTCGACGTCTACGCCCCTGACGGCGCGGCCGAGCGGATCGGCCGAGCGCATGGTGTTGAGGAAGCCAAGGACGTCGAGGACACCTTTGCCTTCCGGCTCCTGCGAGACCGCCAGGCGGTCCGCGTCGGTCCCTTCACGATCACCGCGATAGCGGTCAATCACCCCGTGACTGCCTTCGGCTTTCGCGTCGAGTGTGGCGGCGCAGTGTTGGCCTATACAGGCGACACCGATGAGTGCCCGGCGCTCGCGTCGCTGATGCGAGACGCTGATCTAGTGCTGGCTGACTCGGCGTTCGTTGAGGGGCGAGATCTCACGTCCGGCGTGCACCTCAGCGGCCGGCGAGCGGCGATTGCTGCCATGGAGGCAGGGGGTGTGCGCCGCCTGATGCTCACCCACATCCCGGCCTGGAACGACCCGGAGGTATGCCGAGCCGAGGCGGCTGAGGTCTGGTCCGGGAGCGTAGAACTCGCCGAACCCGGCCTGAAGGTCCATCTGCCTGACGGTATACCGACCAATCCGGTGGACCTCGGCTAACGAATTTCTCACACGAGCCGGGACGCCTTCGTCATCGTTTCGTCATCAACAAAGACGCACTCGGTTGAGAGGATGAAGTATGACTTCCCGAATTGCTGCTCCGTTGGCGGGCATCGCTGCCGGTTCGGTCACCCTTGGCCTGGCCGAGATCTTGGCCCTGCTGATGAAGCGGGCCGACTCTGCTGGCGGGACACCCTCGCCGCTGCTGGCTGTCGGCGGAGGATTCGTCGACCGCACTCCGCCGTGGCTCAAGGACTTCGCGGTCGCGACGTTTGGCACCAACGACAAGATTGCACTCTTCGTGGGCATGGGGATGACCCTGTTGATTGCCTGCGCGATCCTGGGTGTGATCGCGACGAAGAAGCGGCAGATAGGGCTTGGCCTGTATGCGCTGGTCGGCATTGTCGGAAGCGCAGCCGTGCTCAACCGACCGGGTAGCGTTGCGTTTGACGCGGCACCGACCGTGGTGGGTACTTTGGCGGGTCTGGGTGTCCTGGCATGGCTAGCCCAGGGTGCGGCTCGGACGGGCTCGGCGGCTGGTGCCGTGGCAACAGATGACACGATCGCCGAGAGGGCCGCGCCGACAAGGCGCGGCGTCTTGGCTTGGGGCAGCGGATTGACGGTCCTCGGCACCGTCGGGATGTATGTCGGGCGCACGATGGGAGATGCCCAACAGGCCGTGCAGGTTGCTCGTGAGCGGGTGACCGAGCGCTTCGCAGAATCACGCGCCAGTGCGACCTCGGCACCGGGGTTCACGATCCCGGCCGACGCTGACTTCGAGATCGACGGGCTGGCCTCATACATCTCGCCCAACGACAACTTCTACCGGATCGACACGGCATTGTCCGTGCCCCAGATCGACCCTGAGTCGTGGTCGATTCGAGTGCACGGCATGGTCGACCAAGAGGTCGAGATGACCTATGACGAGTTGCTGGACGAGGATCTGATCGAAACCGCCGTCACCCTGACCTGTGTATCCAACACGGTCGGCGGTGAGCTGATCGGCAACGCTGTGTGGACCGGATGGCCGATCCGCGAGTTGTTGGCCCGGGCCGGGGTGCAGTCGGGTGCCGATATGGTGCTGTCGACGAGCTCGGACGGCTGGACCGCTGGAACGCCGATCGAAGCGTTGACCGACGACCGCGACGCCATTTTCGCTGTGCTGATGAACGATGAGCCGCTGCCCGCACAGCATGGGTTCCCGGTGCGCATGGTGGTGCCGGGACTGTACGGCTACGTCTCGGCCACTAAGTGGGTGGTCGACCTCAAAGTCACCAGGTATGCCGACGACGAGGCCTACTGGACGCCGCGCGGTTGGACCGCCAAGGGACCGATCAAGGTGCAGTCGCGCATCGACGTGCCGAGCTCGGGTGGAGATGTCCAGGCTGGCGCTGCCGTGATCGCCGGGGTCGCCTGGGATCAGCACACCGGGATCGAGAAGGTTGAAGTCCAAGTCGATGACGGCGACTGGCAGGAGGCCGAGCTCTCCGGCGAAGTCAGCGTCGACACCTGGCGTCAGTGGCGGCTGGAGTGGGATGCGGCCGCCGGAGACCACACGATCACCGTTCGTGCGACCAACCAGGACGGCGAGACGCAGACCAAGGAGAAGGCCAACCCGGCGCCCAGCGGTGCCACAGGATGGCACTCCATCAACGTCACCGTGGCTTGATCCCAGCTGCCAGCAGTCCACCTGGGCCCACCACCTCGTGAGCCCGTTTGTCGGTCTGGTGCTGCACTGCAACGCAGCACCAGACCCGAAACGCAGCACCAGACCCGAAACGCAGCACCAGACCCGAAACGCAGCACCAGACCCGAAACGCAGCACCAGACCCGAAACGCAGCACCAGACCCGAAACGCAGCACCAGACCCGAAACGCAGCACCAGACCCGAAACGCAGCACCACAGGGTGTCCTCAGGAATCGCCGAGTTGATCGAGGATATGCGCGACCACCCGTTCGACCGGTTGGGCTGAATCGACCTGATGGGTCGCCACCGGCCACGGCGTTGCTTCCTTCCCCTTTTGCTGGACGTCTTCGCAGGTGATCTCGCGCAGCTCGACGGGCCGGGCCGCTACGCGAGCCCGGTGCGCTGCCGGGACAGAACACTGCACATCGACGACTACGAGGGGCACCTGATGCGCCGCGGCCAGGTCGATCCACGCCTGCCGAGCAGGTGTGGCCACGTTGACCGCGTCGGCGATCACACTCATGCCAAGCCGGAGTTGCACGTCAGCCAGAGCCTGGGCGACGGCATACGCGGCAAGGCCACGCGGTTGGTCTTCATCGATTCCAGCGTTGCGCATGCCGACATCGATCGTGTCCACGGACAGCACCGGGCAACTCAGCTCCTTGGCCAGCGCGTGGGCGATCGTCGTCTTGCCGCTCCCCGGCAGCCCACTCATCGCGATCAACATCATGGCGAAAAGGATAGAAGCCTGCCGTGAGCGCGTTTGTGGGACGTGTGCTGCCCAATCAGGCAGCACACGCCCCACGATGCAGCACCAAACAGGGAGCCGAGACACGGGTATGCCGAGTGCCCGTTTGTCAGCCTGGTGCTGCACTGCAACGCAGCACCAGACGCGAAACGCAGCACTAGACGTGGCAGGAGGTGGGGGCCGACGCTTGAGCACGCCTCGCTGGCGGCTAGTCGGTATGCCGGATGGTCGTGCGTCGCGCAGCGTCCCGTTAGCCTTGAGCGATGACCGAAACCCCCGCCCTGCGCCACGACGGCCGAGCCCCCGATGAGTTGCGCGGCGTGCGGATCACCCGTAATTGGCTTGATCACGCCGAAGGCAGCGTGCTCGTCGAGTTCGGCAAGACCAGGGTGCTGTGCGCTGCCTCGCTGACCAACGGCGTGCCTCGGTGGCGCAAGGGCAGCGGTAAGGGCTGGACGACCGCCGAGTACGCCATGCTGCCGCGCGCCACGCACACCCGAAGTGACCGCGAATCCGTCAAGGGGCGGATCGGCGGCCGCACCCACGAGATCTCGCGGCTGATCGGTCGCAGCCTGCGCTCCGTCATCGACCTCTCGGCCCTCGGCGAAAACACCATTCAGCTCGACTGCGACGTCCTGCAGGCCGATGGGGGCACCCGAACTGCGGCCATCACCGGCGCCTACGTGGCCATGGTCGACGCCGTCGAAGTGGCCCGCGAGCGAGGCTTCATCGCCAAGAAGGCCACCCCTATCACCGGCTCCATCGCCGCGGTGAGCGTCGGCGTCGTCGACGGTCGGCCAGTCCTAGACCTGGACTATCCCGAGGACTCGAATGCCGACACCGACATGAACGTCGTGCTGACCGGTGACGGAAAGTTCATCGAAGTTCAAGGCACGGCCGAAGGCGCACCCTTCGACCGCGATCTGCTCAACGCCCTGCTGGATCTCGCCGTGGGCGGGTGCGCCGACCTCGCCGCAGCGCAGCAGTCAGCGTTGGCGTCCCGCCCGTGAACAACGCTGACTCCAGGAACCGCGCTGACTCCGTGAACGTCGCTGAGCGCGCGAGCGTGTCGCAGCGTCGCCTGGTGTTGGCCACCCGCAACGAGCACAAGGTCGGCGAACTGCGGGACATCCTGGCGGACGCGTTAGCCCAGGTGCAGATGGACCTGGTCAGCGTGGCCGATTTTCCTGAGGCTGGCGAGGTCGTCGAATCGGGCGTGACCTTCGCGGCCAACGCCCTGCTCAAGGCACGGGCCGCAGTGCACGTCACCGGGTGCCCGGCGCTCGCCGACGACTCGGGACTGGCGGTGGACGTGCTCGGCGGAAGTCCCGGAGTGTTCAGCGCCCGATGGGCTGGTGCGGCGACCGACAAAGATCGGGCCAACAACGAGCTGCTACTCGCGCAGTTGGCGGACGTCCCGGATGAACACCGAGCGGCCGGTTTCGTCTGCGCCGCGGCGCTCGTCCTGCCTGACGGCACCGAGATCGTCCGCGAAGGGACAGTGCGCGGGACGCTCACGCGAGCTCCTATCGGAGACGGCGGCTTCGGATACGATCCCCTCTTGATGCTTCCCGACGGACGCACCTTGGCGCAATACACTCCGGCGCAGAAGCACGCCATCAGTCACCGCGGCGCAGCCTTTCGCGCCTTGGCCGTTGACCTCGTGCAAACGCTGTCACCGGCCGGCTGACCGGCATACCGACGTAGAAGGAATCCATGGTTCACCAATGGCGCGGCGTCATCCGCGAGTATGCCGACCGCTTGCCCGACACGATCACCAGCACGGTGGTGACGTTGCGCGAGGGCGGGACGCCACTGATCTTCGCCGAACACCTCTCGGAGCTCGTCGGCGCTGAGGTCCACGTCAAGTACGAAGGGCTCAACCCCACCGCGTCCTTCAAGGACCGAGGGATGACCGCGGCCATCTCGGCCGCCGCCGCCCTCGGGGCCAAGGCTGTCATCTGCGCCTCGACCGGCAACACCAGCGCCTCAGCCGCGGCATACGCCACCAAGGCGGGTATGACGTGCGGTGTCCTGGTGCCCGACGGCAAGATCGCGATGGGCAAGTTGTCCCAGGCCATCGCTCACGGAGCCACGCTGCTGCAGGTCGACGGCAACTTTGACGACTGCCTCACGGTGGCTCGCAAACTGGCCGACAGTTATCCGATCGAGTTGGTGAACTCGGTCAACCCGGCACGTATCGAGGGCCAAAAGACCGCCGCTTTCGAGGTCGTCGACGAGCTCGGCAATGCACCCGACATCCACTGTCTGCCCGTCGGCAACGCCGGCAACATCACGGCCTACTGGAAGGGCTACAGCGAATACACCGTGGACAGTCCGCAGCCCGGCCCGGCTACACAGCGGCCACAGATGTGGGGCTTCCAGGCCGAGGGCGCGTCCCCCATCGTGCTCGGCCACCCGGTCGATCACCCCGAGACGCTCGCCACGGCCATCCGGATCGGCAACCCCGCCTCCTGGCAGCAGGCGCTGGAGGCCCGCGACACCTCCGGCGGGGTCATCCAGGCGGTGACCGATCAGGAGATCTTGCACGCGCACCGGCTGCTGTCGGCTCGGGAGGGCATCTTCGTCGAGCCCGCCTCGGCGGCTTCCGTCGCGGGTCTGCTCAAGCAATCGAAGGCCGGCCAGGTGCCCTCGGGCGCGCGGATCGTCTGCACCGTCACCGGCCATGGGCTCAAAGACCCGCAGTGGGCGCTCAAGGGTGCCGACGGTGGAGACATCGTGCCGACCAGGATCTCGGTGGATGCCTACAGCGCAGCCCAAGCGCTCGGTATGCAGGAGTGAGCGCCTCGCCGGTCGGGACCAGTGTGCGGCTCCGGGTGCCGGCGAGCTCGGCCAACCTCGGGCCGGGCTTCGACTCGGTAGGCCTGGGATTAGGTCTGTTCGACGACTACACCATCTCGATCACCGAGCAGCCTGGACTGCACGTTAATCTGCAGGGCGAAGGCGCGGACGAGCTGCCCAGAACCGAGCAACACCTCGTCGCGCGTGCCGCCCGCGAGGGTGCTCGGGTATGCGGCGCGCCCTGGTTAGAGGATATGGGTGCGCAAGGTCTGGGCCTGCAGATCGACTGCGCCAACGTGATCCCCATGTCCGCGGGGCTCGGCTCCTCCGCCAGCGCGATCGTCGGCGGATTAGGGCTTGGGTTCGGGCTGTCCAACGCGCTGACCCGAGAGCATGCCGACTTCACTGATGCTGACCTCGCGGTAATCAACACCGCTGCGGGCCTGTGGGAAGGACATCCAGACAACTCCTCGGCCAGCGTCTACGGCGGGCTGACCTTGTCGTGGCTGCCGTCGCTCGAGGTCGTGCGCACCGCTGCGATGCGCGTGCACCCGGACATCGAGCCCATCGTGTTGGTGCCGAAGGGCGACCGGCTCGCCACCGCGACCGCGAGGTCAGTCCTGGCACCGATGGTGCCCTTGGCTGATGCTGTCCGGCAGGCGGCAAGGTCAGCGCTGCTGGTGCACGCGATGACAGCTGACCCCAGCCTGCTGCTGGACGGCACCAGCGACTGGCTACATCAGGAGCCACGCCGCTCGGCATACCCCGCCACCATGGCCGCGGTGGACACCCTGCGTGATCGCGGCCTGGCCGCAGTGGTGTCGGGGGCCGGGCCGAGCGTGTTGATCTTGGCCCAGTCCGCTAGGGCGAGCGAAGCCGTCGAAGAGGTGCGCTCGTGGGGACGTGGGTGGCAGGTGCTCCGTCCGGGGGTCGCCTCGAACGGCATTCAGGTGGTCAGCTAAGACCGCTCGGCACGACCAATCCGCGTTGGATCAGCTCGACCCGGACGCGCTCTCGCGCCGGTGGGGCGGCATACGACGATGGGTCCGAACGTCCGGCCAGGTGCGGCAGCCGCTGCGCTAACCAGCGATGTATGCCGTCCTGAGGCCGCAAGGAAAGCGCGCGTCCGTCATCCCCCAGCACTCCGTGTCGGGACCGATAGACCATCACGCCGTTGACGGTGGCACCGCTGCTACGGGCGACCGCGCAAACTCTCGGGGGCAGCAAGACCCTGTCGTAGTTCGGCTCCGTGGCATCAAGGGCCGCCAACTGGTCGTCGGTGAACCAGCCGAGTGAGTATGCCGTCTCGTGGCCAGGCCGTAGATGCTCGCCAGTCGGAGTCATGAGGAACGGCGTCGCTGCGACATACCCTGGCCTGCTGATGTGCGCCGAGTGGCCCACCGCAAGGCCCGCGGCGACGCAGATCTCGACGACGACAGGCTCATCAGGTGCATCGGCCAACGCGGTGGCGAGCTTGTCGGCCAAGACCTCAGGGGAAGCGTTCGACCCGACGG
The DNA here is from genome assembly GCA_963803695.1 of uncultured Actinomycetota bacterium. Taxonomy (GTDB): domain Bacteria; phylum Actinomycetota; class Actinomycetes; order Actinomycetales; family Dermatophilaceae; genus Ornithinicoccus. The sequence continues at coordinate 24,061 of CAWDNY010000006.1, read as the reverse complement.
CCAGGACGGGCGTTCGGGGCTGGGCCGTTGCACGAGCCCAAGGTGAGACCGGGGAGTCAGCCATAAAGCCGTCGGGCCCGATCAGCCCGTCGTGCAACGGAACAGGCCAGGGATAGTCCTGGGGTGATCGCGTCGTCACGTGCGCTCGGCGGGACTTGAACCCGCACACCCGAAGGCACAGGAACCTAAATCCTGCGTGTCTGCCAATTCCACCACGAGCGCGTGCCGACGATGATATGTCCTCCAAAGGTTGCACAGAATTCGCCAGAACTATTCGCCAAGGATGATGGTTCTCACAGATTTTCTTGGCATGCTGACCAGGTGAATCGTTTGAGGCGGTGGCTCCGTCGTGTCGGCTACGACATCATCGGATGGACGCTGCTCGTCGTCGGTGTGATCTTGATGCCGCTTCCCGGTCCGGGGACGCTCATCGTGGTCACCGGGCTCATCGTGCTAGCCCAAAACAATGCGTGGGCCGAGCGCCAACTCCACCCGATGAAGGTGCAGGCCTACCGCGCCGCCAAAGAAGGCGTGAAGACCTGGCCGCGCATTGTGCTGAGCGCGCTCGGGGCGATGACCGTCGTCTCGGTCGGCGTGACGTTCGTCCTCTCCCCGCCGCCTCCCAGCTTTTGGCCGCTGGATGAGCGGTGGTGGCTGTTCGGCGGGGTGTGGACCGGGATCAGCATCATCGTGTCTGGCCTGGTCGCGCTGGGCCTCCTGGCCTATAGCGTCCGGCGATTCCGTGGCAATCGTGACCCCTTGAAACAGGTCAGGACGACGTAAGCCCCAGCGCCTTGGACAACATCGCCACGTGACCGGTGGCCTTCACGTTGTGCTTGGCCAAGACCACCCGGCCCTGCTCATCGAGCACCACGGTGGAGCGGATGACGCCGGTGATGGTTTTCCCGTAGAGCTTTTTCTCGCCGTAGGCCCCGTATGCCGTCAGCACCGTCTTATCGGGGTCCGACAGCAGCGGATAGGACAACGACTCTTGGTCGGCGAACTTGGTCAACTTCTGCGGAGCGTCGGGGGAGACGCCTACGACGGCATACCCCTGGCTGGTGAAGCTGGCCAGATTGTCGCGGAAGTCGCACGCCTGCGTGGTGCAGCCAGGCGTCAGCGCTGCGGGATAGAAGTACATGATCAGCTTGCGGCCAGCAAAGTCGCTGAGGCTGACCGTCTCCCCGCTAGCGTCCCGCAGAGACCAATCGGGTGCTGCAGCGCCGAGTTCGAGTGCTGACATGATGCCCTCCGTCGTTCTTCGTGGTGTGTTCTGCGTTATCGTCTCAGGCGAAGCGCCTGCGTGCGTTAGACCTCATCACATCTTCACGAGAAGGACGACACATGGCCGAGAAGCAGAAGCCCCGCTCCGAGAAAGACATCGAGGCTGACCTCGCCGCGACCCGTGATCGTCTCGCTCGCACCGTTGACCAATTGACATTCCGCGCCAGCCCGGCAGAGGTCAAGCGTCGTCAGGTGGAGAAGTTGAAGGCCAAGGGCAACGAGTTGGCCTTCACCCCCGAGGGCGAGCCGCGGCTGGAGCGACTCGCCGGGGCACTCGGCGGACTTTCCGGGGTGGCCTTGCTCATGGGGGCTGCCCGTCGTGTCTTCCACAAGCGCTAACCCGGCGATACGCCAGGACTGAACGGCGTGGTGGCGAGCGCGTGATCATCGACCAGGCGGTCTATCGAGACGGCGAGCGCAGTGCCTGCAGCGACCTCAGCGGGGACCTTCGCGAGCTGCGATCCAGCGGCGACGGATTCCTGTGGATTGGCCTGAAGGACCCGACCGCGCAGGAGTTCGAGCAGGTCAACGAGGATCTGGATTTGCACCCTCTGGCGGTGGCCGACGCCATCAACGGCAAGCAGCGGGTGAAGATCGAGGCCTACGACCAGACTCACTTCGCCGTCCTACGCACGCTGCGTTATGTCGAGCAGACCTCCGACATCGAGACCGGCGAGGTCATGATGTTCGTCGGTGATCGGTTCGTCGTCACGGTGCGCAGTGGGGAAGCGGCACCACTGGTCGGGATCCGACAGCGCTTGGAGCAGCACCCTGAGCTGATGATCGAGAACGGCCCGCTGGCGGTGTTTCACGCGGTGCTCGACGGCATCGTGGACACTTACCGCGCCATCGATGAAGAGGTGCAGCAGGACCTGGACGAGATCGAGGCCAAAGTGTTTGGCACGGATGAGCCGGCCCGCTCCGAGACGATCTATCTGCTCAAACGTGAGGTGCTGGAGTTTCGGCGGGCTGCCCAACCGCTGATGGCACCTCTGTCGGCCTTGTATGCCGGCCCGCACGCAGTGTCTTCCGAGGAGTTGCGTTTGCAATTGCGGGACGTGGCGGACCATCTGGCCCACGTGGTCGAGCACATCGACACCTACGACGGGCTGCTGACCGACGTCCTTAGTGCCCACTTGGCCCAGGTCGGCGTGCAGCAGAACGATGACATGCGCAAGATCAGCGCCTGGGTGGCCATTGCGGCCGTGCCCACGTTGTTGGCGGGCATCTTCGGAATGAACTTCACGAACATGAACGTGCTTAACGTGCCTGGAGGTTTCTACATCTCGATCGCGGTGATGGCGCTGATCTGCGGCGCGCTGTATCGGGCGTTCCTCAAATCCGGCTGGCTCTGACCCGCTGACCCGCAGACCCGCAGACCCGCCGACCCGCCGACCGGATGACCGATATGCGCGCCGTTGCACGTGGCGGAAGCGCTGAGAGCGCGCATATCGGTCAGCGGGTCAGGCGACTTCGGCGCGGGCGGCAACGAATGCAGCGACACAGGCTCGCACGTCGTCCTCGCTGTGAGCAGCCGACAACTGAACCCGGATCCGTGCTTTGCCCATCGGCACCACCGGAAAGCTGAAGGCAATCACGTAGACCCCGCGCGCCAGCATGGCATCGGCGATCTGCGCCGCCAGACGCGCACCGTCCTCCCCTGGGAACATCACCGGCGTGATGGGATGCGAACCGTCCAACATCTCGAAGCCCTCGTCGGCCATCAGAGACCGGAACAGGGACGTGTTGGCCTTGAGCTGCTCGCGCGGAGCGGAGGCATCGCGGGCGATCTCGACCGCCTTGAGTGAGCCGGCCACCACCGACGGCGCGACCGCGTTGGAGAACAGATACGGCCGAGCCCGCTGCTTGAGCAACTCCACGATCTCGGGGTGCGCCGCGACATACCCACCGCTGGCCCCGCCGAGGGCTTTGCCGAGAGTTCCGGTGATGATGTCGACCCGACCGAGCACGCCACAGTGCTCGGCGGTCCCTCGACCGTTGTCGCCTACGAAGCCGGTGGCGTGGCAGTCATCCACGAACACCATCGCCCCGAACTCGTCGGCCAGGTCGCAGATCTCAGCCAAAGGGGCGTAGTACCCGTCCATCGAGAAGACGCCGTCCGTCACGATGATCGTCCGCCGAGCACCGCCCTCGCGCGCCGTTTCCAGTTGGGTCCGCAGATCGGCCATATCGCGGTTGGCGTAGCGGAATCGCTTGGCCTTGGACAGCCGGATGCCGTCGATGATCGAGGCGTGGTTGAGGGCATCGGAGACGATCGCGTCCTCGGCCGTGAACAGCACCTCGAAGACCCCGCCGTTGGCGTCGAAGCACGAAGCGAACAAGATCGAGTCTTCGGTGCCGGAGAAGTCGGCGATAGCCCGCTCCAAGTCACGGTGCTGGGTCTGCGTCCCACAGATGAACCGGACGGACGCCATACCGAATCCCCACCGGTCCAGGGCATCTCGGGCGGCCTCGACCACGTCAGGGTGATTGGCCAGACCCAGATAGTTATTGGCGCAGAAGTTCAGCGCCGCACCGGCCGTCGTCGCGACGTGCGCCGATTGAGATGTCGTCAGTTGGCGCTCGCTCTTGTAGAGCCCGGCCTCGCGGATGCCCGCGAGCTCGGTGGTCAGATCGTCCTTGAATGCATACATCGATTGCTCCTTATGGTGCGACGGGGCAGGTTAACTCCAGTCCATGACGATCTTGCCGCACTCACCCGTGCGGGCTGCCGCGAACGCGTCTTCCCACTGATCGGCAGGAAAGCGGTGGGTGATCACCGAGCGGATGCGCTCCCGCAACTGCTCCGAAGTTTGCAACATGAACATCATCCGATACCAGGTGTCGTACATTTCGCGGCCGTAGATGCCCTTGATCGTGAGCATCCGGGTGATCACCGGGCCCCAGTCGATCTCAAACGGCGCCGGGGGCAGACCAAGCATCGCGATGCCCGCGCCGTGCTGGCAGTTGTCGATCAATTCTTTCAGCGCCGCCGGGTTGCCGGACATCTCCATACCGACGTCGAATCCGAGCATCATGCCGAGATCGGACTGGTAAGGCTTGACTCGTTCCTTGGCCACGTTGATGGCGTAGTCGGCCCCGACCAGACGGGCCATCTCCAGGCGGTATTCGCTGACGTCGGTGGCCACGATGTAACGCGCTCCCACATGCCGAGCGATAGCGACAGCCATCACCCCGATCGGTCCGCAGCCGGTGATCATCACGTCGTCACCGGCGATGGAGAAGGTCAGCGCGGTGTGGACGGCGTTGCCGAGGGGGTCGAAGATCGCGCCCAAGTCGGGATCGATGTCGTCGGGTTGCACCCAGACGTTGGTATGCGGCACGCACACGTAGTCCGCGAACGCGCCATCGCGGTTCACCCCCAGGCTCGAGGTGTTGACGCACACCTGCGGTCGACCGGACCGGCAGTTGCGGCATACCCCGCAGATCACGTGCCCTTCGACCGAGACGCACAGCCCTTCGCGCAGGTCGTACGTGCCGTTGCCGCTCGGCACCCCCTCGCCGACCTCGACGATCTCCCCGTAGAACTCGTGCCCGACGATGAGCGGGGGTTTGAGCATCGAGGCAGCCCAGCTGTCCCACGCCTCGATGTGTAGATCGGTGCCGCAGAGTCCGGCCCGCAGGACCCTGATCTTGACCTCGCCGGGGCCGGCGGAAGGCTCGGGCATGTCCGTGAGCTCCAGTCCGGGGCCTGCGTGGGTCTTGACCAGTGCGCGCATGCCTCACATCCTGGCCTATTCGCGCGGGATTTAGTGGCCTGGGCCTGCGGTGATAAAGTTCTGCGCTGTTGCGCCAATAGCTCAATTGGCAGAGCAGCTGACTCTTAATCAGCGGGTTCGGGGTTCGAGTCCCTGTTGGCGCACTCACTGAATCCCCGTCGCATCCCTCACTGCGACGGGGATTTTCGTTGCTCGGCACTCGATGGCCCCCAGGAGATGTCAGGCGCGATGAGGCAGACTGCTGCGTGTGAGCGTCACCGAAGTCGAGCAGCCCGTGTCTCAACCGCAGCGAGCCAAGCCCAGCGTTCTCGCCGCCTTCAAACGCGGCATCCCTAAGTTCGCGGCCGACGGCGGCACCGATCTTGCTGCCTCGCTGACCTACTTCGCGGTGCTGTCTCTGTTCCCCGCGCTGTTGGCGATGATCTCGATCCTCGGGCTGCTGGGCCCGAACACCATCGCCACCTTGCTGGACATCGTCAAAGACATGGGTGCCCCCGAAAGTTCGATAGAGCCCATCGAGACGTTCATCACCAACAATCTGGGATCCGGTGGGGCCGGCGTGGCGCTGGTCATCGGTGTCGCGGGTGCGTTGTACGCCGCTTCGAACTACGTCAACGCCTTCTCGCGGTCGATGAACAAGGTATACGGCGTCGAGGAGGGGCGGCCGATCTGGACTCTGCGCCCGTGGATCTACGGCATCACCGTGGTGATGGCTGCGATGGTGCTTCTAGTGGCCGCTGCGCTCGTCATCACCCCGAGTTTTGCGGCCTCCATCGCTGATGTTGTCGGGCTCGGCTCGACCGTGGTCTTTGTCTGGAATCTCGCCAAATGGCCCGTTGTCGTCGCGATCGTGATGGGGATTGTGTCCGTGCTGTACTGGGCGACTCCGAATGTGCGTCCTAAGTATCGACTTATCACTGTGGGCTCGGCATTCGCCCTGGTGGTGTGGGCCCTGGCCACCGCGTTGTTGGGGCTGTATGTGGGATCGGGTCTGGCCACGTACAACGAGACGTATGGTGCCTTCGCTGGTGTCATCATCCTGCTGCTGTGGCTGTGGGTGACCAACATCGTGTTGCTGATCGGGGCCGAGGTCGACGTCGAGTTGGAGCGCAGCCGTCAACTGCAGGCGGGGGTGGCAGCAGAAGAGCAGATCCAGTTGCCACTGCGCAACCGAAAAGGTGTCGAGAAGAAGCTCCAGGGCGAGCAGGAGAAGATCGAAGAAGCCCGTCGGGTCCGTATCGAGGCTGCCGAAGAGCGCAACAACTCGACCGATTCCTAGCCCCGTTCGACTTCGCTGCGAGCACGGCCGGGCAGAGATTCCGAAGGTTCAAAGCATCGGTGAGCAGCAGGTACGATTGTCGGCGTTGCCTGGCGCGGTCTCGATCACGCGGGCACATCACGGTGGGTGTAGCTCAGCAGGTAGAGCGCCGCCTTGTGGTGGCGGATGTCGCGGGTTCAAGTCCCGTCACTCACCCCAGATGGGTCAGGTGTGAACTTTCGACCAAGGGACCACCCTTGGAGGAAGTTCGCACCTGGCCCTCTTTCTTTGCCTCGGCGGCCCAGGTGAGAGCGTCGGCCTGCAAGTCGGCGTCGCTCAGTCCGTCGTATGGAGTCCGGTAGCCGACGCGCACGTCGTTGTCCTCGTCGACATAGATCGCCTTGAACAGCGCTTGGTTGCACAGCCGGCGGTTCGCGTCGTCAGCGTTGGCGTAGATGTCGGCGACGTTGGACAGCAGGTTCAGTGAGTCATCGAGATTCGCCCGCGCGTCCGCGTAGTGCCCGTGGTGCGCGGCGATCCGGTACGCGATGGTCTCCAGCGAGGCCGTGATCCGGTCCTGCTCCTTCTTGAGGAGATCGAGCGGGATCGCGCCAGCGTAGTGGGCCTGGAGCAGCTTCTGTTGTTCGCCTTCCAGCTGCGTCCTGCGCGTCGCGAGGTCAGCCAACTCGACCGCTCCCTCGGACATCATCTGGTCGAACTTGGCATGCAGCATCGATGACAGTGCCTGCATCGTCTCGGAACTGATCTGTACCCCTGCGTAGAAGCGCTCGACGAGCCGCTCGACGTGCTCGATCAGCATCGCCTGCCGAGTGCAGTCGCCCCTGCCCCCATTCCGACTCGCGCACACGAAGTACGGATAGATCGTGCCCTGGCTGCTCTTCGCGTTGCACACCAGCAACCGCGATCCGCACTGCCCGCAGAACACCGTCCCCTTCAAGTAGTGCTCATGCACCTGTGTCGCGTCCGCCGCCGAGCGGTGAGTGCCGAGCACGGTCTGAACCTGGTCCCACACCTCGTTTGGGACGATCGCCTCATGCACTCCGGCGTAGGTGACACCCTGATACCGCACGCTGCCCTTGTAGTAGGGGTTCGTCAGCATCCGGTGCACCGACGACTTGGCGATAGGCCGGGATGGCCGTCGTGGCGTCGCCGCACTGGTGAGTCCGCGCGACACGAGCTCTTGGTGGAGCTGGCTCGTCGTCCAGTCGCCGGAAGCGAACACCTGGAACGCCCACCGGACCAGCGGCGCTCGTTCACCGTCGGTCTCGACGGTGCGGACTTCCCGTCCGAACTCGTCACGCACCCCGACGTTGCGGTAGCCGATGGGTGCCTTCGTCACTGTGCCGCCCTGCGCTGCCTTCTGCGACAAACCCTTGACCACCTCGGTGGCGAGGTTGCGCGAGTAGAACTCGGCGATCGAGGACATGATTCCGTGCAGCAGCATTCCCGAGGGCGTCTCGTCGATGTTCTCGGTCGCCGACACGAGCGTGACGCCCGCGTCCTTGAGTGCCAGATGGATGGTCACGTCGTCGGCACGGTTGCGGGCGAGCCGGTCGACCTTGTGGACGATGCAGTAGTTGGTCTTGTGCTTGGTGACGTAGTGGATCATCCGCATGAGTTCGGGCCGGTCCGCCTTGCGCGCGGACTCCCCAGCGTCGACGAACTCCTCGACGATCGTCGCGCCAATCTGATCGGCCTTGCGTTGGTTCGCCTCCCGTTGCGCCGGGATCGAGAAGCCCTTGGCGTTGCCGCCCTTCTCCGCCTGCTCCTTCGTAGAGACCCACAAGTAGGAGACGGCGATCGCTCCGGGAAAGGGTGTCGGCGCAACGAGGCTGTCTATCGCGGTGCGGTCCGTGTCGATGATGGTCATGGCTCTTCTCCACAGTCACTGGGCCTGCCGACGCGGACTGATATGACGGCGGATGTTGACCGTGGGAAGAGCCCGAAGGCTGTAGGACCAGGCCGAGACGGCCACGTTTACTTTGCCTCGTCGTGACGACGAAGCGCTAGGACCACAACATCCGCCATCCGCGGCGGAGGACTTCATTCTACGACGACCTTTGCACCGCGGCACGAGGGCGCTTCGGTCCTGGCGCGTCACCCGAGCGACACGACCCGGACTGCTGGAGTGCTATGCGAATCAGTAGTTCGCTGATCTTGTCCAGGTCGGGTGGCTCGTGGAAGTCAGCGCGGATCGTCAGCTCGCGCTCGCTCTGCTGACGATGCCCGGTCTTCCGCACATAGCGGCGCGCCACGATCACACCTCGCCGGTCTCCAGGTCTGCAGCTCGCCAACCGCTCGCCGCACCGAGACGCCATCGCCGGCCTCGTGGTCGACTCGCCCGTGCTCGACTGGACCGAGGTCATCAAGGCGAACTGCACCCGCAGCGGCCTCCCCGCAGCAGCGGGCAGCCTCGCGATCCCGTGGCTGACGCTCCGTCCACTGGTCCGCCTGGTCGGCCTGCCGGAGCGCCTTCCACTGGGAGCCTTCGACTGGATGGCACGCGCCGCCGAACTCACCACCCCCACGCTCATCCTCCACGGCATGCAGGACGACTCAGTTCCGATACGGCTCTCACAAGCACTCCAAGACCGCCGTCCCGATCTCGTCGAGCTGGAGAATTTCGATGCCGGACACACCTTCTCTTGGAACTCCGACCCCGATCGCTGGCACCACACGGTGACGACGTGGCTCGCCGCCCGCAGCCCATCCTGACAACACCCGCGACATCATCGCCCCCGGCACCCGTTTCGTTCGGCTACGCCCGGAGAAACCCCACTCAAGGGGCACGTCCACCGGTATCATCGGGAGTGTTGGCCCGCCCGGGTCATGGAGCGAGGGAGGACCAACGTGGCTGAGCCGTGGCTGTCCGCAGACGACATCGCCGCCCACCTCGGGGTCACCAAGGACACCGTCTACACCTGGATCGCCGAGAAGGCCATGCCCGCACACAAGATCGGGTGCCTCTGGAAGTTCCAAGCCAGCGAGATAGACGACTGGGTGCGTGCGGGTGCGGCAGCCAGTGACCCTGAGTCTCCCGTGGTAACCCAGGCCCCTGTCGGTGGTCGCTCCTACGCTGATGGCAACTATGAGGACGGGGAGGGGCGACGGTGACGCTGAGCCAGGTACAGCGCTTGGTGAAGTCCAAGCAGCGTGTCGCGGACCACGGCGAAGTGTTCACACCCGCGTGGATGGTCGAGGACATGCTCAACCTCGTCAAGCACGAGTCTGAACGAATCGACTCCCGCGTGCTCGAACCAGCGTGCGGTTCCGGCAACTTCCTCGTCCCGGTGTTGGCTCGCAAGCTCGTCACCGTCCAGCTGCGCCACGGTCGGAGCGAGTTCGAGAAGCGCCACTACGCCCTGTTCGCACTCATGTGCACGTACGGGATTGAACTCCTCGGCGACAACGCCGCTGAGTGCCGCGACAACCTGGCTGAAGTGTTCAACAGCTTCCTGGGCATCGATAGCAACGACGAGTGGGCACGGGCAGCCCGCGCGGTCTTGGCGGTGAACATCGTCCAGGGCGACGCATTGACCATGAGGGTGCCAGGCGGGCAGCCCATCACGTTTCCGGAGTGGGGCTACTTGGGCAAGGGGAAGTTCCAGCGACGAGACTTCCGCTATGACGACCTCACCCAGCGCGCTTCGTACGAGGGAACCCTGTTCGGCGACCTCGGCGACGACGAGCTATTCGTTCCGGCGCAGACCTACCCGGCGATGACTGTCCGCCAGATCGCCGAGGCAGCCGCGTGAACCTTGCGCCTTTCACACTGCGGGGTCACAACCCCGATGTCCTCACCTGTATCGCCAACCTCTCCAACGATGAGGTCTTCACCCAGCCGGAGTTCGCGAACCAGATGCTCGACACCCTGGCCGCCGCATGGTCGGAAGCCAACGACGGCGTGGATATCTGGGCCAATCCCGATGTCACGTTCCTCGACCCGTTCACCAAGTCTGGAGTCTTCCTCCGCGAGATCGTCCGTCGGCTCACCGATGGACTGATCCTGGCGATCCCCGACCTGGCCGAACGCGTCGATCACATCCTCACTCGTCAAGTGTTCGGCATGGGTATCACCCAGCTCACCGCGCTTCTGGCGCGTCGAAGCGTGTATTGCTCGAAGTTCGCCAACGGCCCGCACTCGATCGCCAAGTCCTTCACAACCGAGGACGGCAACATCTGGTTCGAGCGCACCGAACACACCTGGGGCGGTGGGAAACGCGAGTTCCGGGCAGACCCGCTGACCAGCGAAGAGATCGCCGTCTACACCAACCGCAAGTGCATCTACTGCGGGGCAGGCGAAGACGACTACGCGCGTGGAGACGACCTCGAAACCCACGCCTACGCCTTCATCCATACCGACGACATCAAAGCTCGTATCGCGGAGCTGTTCGGAGACAACATGCAGTTCGACGCCATCATCGGCAACCCGCCCTATCAACTCAGCGACGGGGGGCATGGAACGAGCGCCGCCCCGATATACCAGATGTTCGTCGAACAGGCAAAGCGACTAGACCCTCGCTTTCTCACGATGGTGATACCGTCACGCTGGTTCTCTGGAGGGAAGGGCCTAGACGAGTTCCGAGAGTCAATGCTCACCGACGGGCGTCTCCGTTCCATCGACGACTTTCTCAGCGCTGCGGACGTCTTCCCGGGTGTCGGACTTAAGGGTGGCGTGAACTACTTCCTTTGGGACCGTGATCATCCTGGGACCTGCGAAGTCACAACGCACTTTAAGGGATGGGATGACTCAGTTGACATCAGGCCGCTGCTCGAAGACGGCGCCGATGTGTTCATCCGGTTCAACGAGGGGGTCTCCATCCTCAAGAAGGTTGTGGCCACCGAAACAGGGGGTTCTAAGGGTCTTTCGCTTCCTCCTGGTCAGCGGTTCGAGGAGTTGGTCAGCTCTCGAAAGCCGTTCGGTCTGGAGACGACGTTCCGCGGTAGGTCGGCACGCGGCGCTGGTGACGTGCTGGTTCACCAGAACGGCAACCCGGGCTACATCGCGAGAGACGCGATTCCCTCCGGGCACAACCTGGTGGATAAGTGGAAGGTGTACGTCGGCTACGCGGCCCCTGGCACGGGCAACAAAGACACGTACCCGCACCGAGTCATCAGTACTCCGTTCCTCGGTGAGCCCGGAACGATTTCATCTGAAACGTACCTGTGCATCGGCCCGTTCGACTCCAGGAGCGAGGCGGAGAGTGCGTTCTCGTACCTGTCGTGCCGACTGCCCCGTTTGCTGATTCAGCTTCGCAAGGCATCCCAGCACGTTACGAGCAAGGTGTACGGCTTCGTGCCCAAGCAGGAGTGGACGCAGCGTTGGACCGACGCCGACCTGTACGCCATGTACGGCCTTACCGACGACGAGATCGGCTTCATTGAGAAGGTCGTCCGTCCGATGGACTTGGACGCAGATGAGTAGGGACATCGACGAGCTGCTCCCCGAGAAGCCGGAGGCGCGGCTACGCATCTATGCGTGGTCGCCGAACGACCCTCCGACCGGGTACGCGGGGCTGCTCAAGGTGGGGCAAACGACAAAGGCGAATGTGAACGCGCGCATCCGTGAGTCGCAGGGGCAGATGCAACAGGCATACACGCTGCATGTCGACGAACTCGCGGAGCGGACTGACGGGTCGGTCTTCCGAGACTCGGACGTGCGACAGCGGCTGATCGACAAGGGATTCGAGAACCCGACCTTCGGCTCGGCTCGCGAGTGGATGCGCTGCACCCCCGATGAGGTGCTCACTGCGATCACCGAACTGCGCGAGGGCGTCAAGCTCAGCGGCACGCATCACGAGACGTTCCCGATGCGTCCGGAGCAGACCGGCGTCGTCGAGAAGGCTGAGGGCTACTTCGAGTCGATCTGGGCCGAAGACTCGCACGCGGTGCCGCGGTTCTTGTGGAACGCGAAGATGCGTTTCGGGAAGACCTTCGCCTCCTACCAGCTCGCCAAACGGCTTGGCTCGAAGCGTGTCCTTGTGGTGACCTTCAAGCCTGCGGTCGAGGACGCTTGGCAGACCGACCTGGAGTCTCACGCCGACTTCGACGGCTGGCAGTACCTCTCCTCCGCCACAGGCGGCAGCCCGGACGACGCTGACAAGACCCGGCCGCTGGTCTACTTTGGCTCGTTCCAAGACCTCCTCGGGCGTGACCGGAAGACCGGGCTCATCAAGGCGAAGAACGAGTGGGTCCACACCACCAACTGGGACCTCGTGATCTTCGACGAGTACCATTTCGGCGCCTGGCGCGAGTCCGCCAAGGAGCTGTTCGAGGGCGAAGACGAGAAGGTCAAGCAGAAGGAGCTCGCCGCCGAGTACAACGACGGCCTCGTCGCCTTCGATGAGGAACTCGAGGAGCTCGGCAACGACGAAGACGACTTCCTTCCGATCACGACCCGCGCCTATCTGTACTTGTCGGGCACGCCATTCAAGGCGCTGGCGACCGGCGAGTTCATCGAAGAGCAGATCTTCAACTGGACCTACACCGACGAGCAGCGCGCCAAGGCCGACTACTCGGCAGCGCACCCCGACGCCTGGAACCCGTACGGGGCGCTGCCGGAGATGCGCCTGTTCACCTACCAGATGCCCGACGAGCTCATCGCCGTCGCGAACCAGGGAGAGTTCGACGAGTTCGACCTCAACGCGTTCTTCGAGGCCACCGGGACCGGCAAGGCCGCCGAGTTCGTCCACAAGACAGATGTGCAGAAATGGCTCGACATCATTCGCGGAGGGCACATGCCCACCCAGGTCGACGCCATGCGGATGGGCACCCGCCCGCCGTTCCCATACTCCGACGTTCGACTCCTGCCGTACCTCCAGCACTCGTTCTGGTTCCTGCCCAACGTCGCTGCCTGCGACGCGTTGGCGAATCTCCTGACCGAGAAACAGAACGTGTTCTGGCACGACTACCAGGTCCTCGTCGTCGCCGGCCCCAGCGCGGGCATCGGGCTCGACGCGCTCCCCCCGGTGCGGGCGGCCATCGGCGACGGCCACGACACCAAGACGATCACCCTGTCCTGCGGCAAGCTCACAACGGGGGTCACGGTCAAGCAGTGGTCCTCGATCCTGATGCTGCGCAACCTGAACTCACCGGAGACCTACTTCCAAGCAGCGTTCCGCGTGCAGTCGGCGTGGTCTATCAAGAATCCTGACGGCGACGACCCGAACGCCGAAGCCGTCCTCAAGCCCGTGTGCTTCGTGTTCGACTTCGCGCCCACCCGCGCGCTGCGCCAGATCGCCGACTACGGCGCCGGACTCTCCCCGGAGACACCGAACCCCGAGCAGGCCGTCGAAGACCTGGTGAAGTTCCTGCCCGTTCTGGCCTACGACGGCTCCAACATGACCCAGGTGGACGCTGGCGGCATCCTCGACATTGCCATGTCGGGCACCTCCGCGACACTCCTGGCCCGCAAGTGGGAGTCCGCGATCCTCGTCAACGTCGACAACGACACCCTGCGCCGGATCATGAACAACCCCGACGCGCTCAACGCCGTGATGGACATCGAGGGCTTCCGCGCGCTCGGTAACGACATCTTCGAGACCGTCGTGAACAAGAGCGACGCGGTGAAGAGGGCCAAGAAGGAGAAGGGCGACGACGTCACGCCGGCGGAGAAGAAGGAACTGACGGCCGAGGAGAAGGAGTACAAGTCCAAGCGGAAGCAGATCCAGGACAAGCTCGTCAAGTTTGCCACCCGCATCCCGGCGTTCATGTATCTGACCGACTACCGCGAGAACACACTTCAGGACGTCATCACCAAGCTCGAACCCGGGCTGTTCCGAACCGTCACCGGATTGACCGTTGGGGACTTCCACCTCCTCGTGAACCTCGGCGTCTTCAACGCCACCCATATGAATCAGGCCGTCTTCGCGTTCCGCCGCTACGAAGACTCGTCCCTGTCCTACACCGGCATCGAATCCCACAAGGGTCTACGTCGTTATGGCCTCTACGACACCGTCGTCGCCATCGGCGACGAGACCATCGCCTGACCATCCGCCAGCCTGATCGAGAGAAGCCACACCGCATGTCGTTCCAGACCCCGCGCAGCATCGCGGAGATGCTCACTGCCATCCACAGGCGCGAGTACCTAATGCCCGCGATCCAGCGCGAGTTCGTCTGGGGTGCCGACCAAATCACCAAGCTCGTCGACAGTCTTATGCGCGGATACCCCGTCGGGTCGCTCCTGCTCTGGGATGTCAAGCCCGAGACCGCACAGGCCTACACGTTCTACGAGTTCCTGACGAACTACCACGAACGCGACAACCCCTACGCGGATAAGGCCACGGTTCCCTCCGGGAACGGCACCACCGCAGTCCTCGATGGCCAGCAGCGGCTCACGTCGCTGAACATCGCGCTGTACGGCAGCTTCGCGGAGAAGAAGAAGTACGCCTGGTGGAACAGCACCGACGCGTTCCCCCTCAAGCGTCTCTACCTCAACCTCGTCGACGAACCCGACGACGAGGAGCTGGGCACCAAGTACGACCTGCGCTTCCTCACAGACCGTGAGGCCGCACCCGTGGACGGCGAGGCCGACAAGTGGTTCCGCGTCGGCGCGGTCCTCGATCTCGCGAACGCCGGCCCCGCGATCATGCGGGAGCTGGAGCGGCAGGGAATCGCCGGATCGGCCGACGCCTTCCAGCGGCTCTACGACCTGTACGAAGCAGTTAGGGTCCTCAAGCCGATGAACTACTTCCTGGTGACCGACCAGGACGCCGACAAGGTGCTGGAAGTCTTCGTCCGCGTCAACAGCGGCGGCACCACCCTCTCGTACTCTGACCTGCTGCTGTCGATGGCCACGAACCAGTGGCAGGAACTCGACGCCCGCGAAGAGGTCCGCTCGTTAGTCTCCGAGATCAACAGCAACGCAGGACGACAGTTCTCGTTCTCCAAGGACGTGGTCCTGAAGACCGCGCTAACCATTGCGGACGTGGATGTGCGGTTCAAGGTCACCAACTTCACCCAGGGAAACATGGCGAAGGTGGAGGCAGCCTGGCCGCAGACCAAAGGGGCCCTGCTTCGAGCCGCGACCCTGCTCCAGCAGTTCGGGTATAACGAACGCAACCTCACCGCCAACAGCGTGATCATCCCGGTCGCGCACTACCTGCACCTCCGGGGCGCGGGCGACTCCTACCTCGACTCCACCGCGGACGCTGCCGACAGGCTCGCCCTCCAGCGATGGGTAACCCGCTCGTTGGTCAAGCGCGGCATCTGGGGATCGGGACTCGACACGCTCCTCACCCGCATCCGCGATGTCCTCCTGACCAACTCGACGAACGGCTTCCCGGTCGCCGCGGTCGAGGACGCGATGGCGGCCGTCGGCAAGAGCCTCGCGTTCGACAATGCCGAGATCGACGAGCTGCTCAACCTCAAGTACGCCGGCCAGCGGACATTCTCCGTTCTCTCCGTGCTGTATCCGGGACTGGACCTGAGCAAGAAGTTCCACGAGGATCACATCTTCCCCAAGTCGCGATTCACCAAGAAGAGGCTCCTCGACGCGGGTGTCCCGCTGGACAGGATCGACGACTACCTGGCCGCCGTGAACCTCCTGCCGAACCTCCAGCTACTTGCCGGTACCGCCAACATCGAGAAACAGGACAACTTGCCCGCTGCTTGGATCGACACTGCGTTCCCGAGCGAGGACAGGCGGGCGACCTACCTTGCCGAGAACGACCTCGACGGACTCTCGCTCAACCTGACCGACTTCACCTCGTTCTTCGAGCAGCGCAAGGCGCGGATCAGGCGCCGCCTTCTCGCCGCACTCGGAACCGCCCCCGGCGCTCCGAAAGCCGGAAGTAGCGCGTAGCCCCCCGCGGGATCGGTCACGTCAGCTCGCTGGCACCGCCGTCGGCGCCACAGTCGGGAGGCAGACCCGCAGCCCCTCGACAAATGCGGGCGTCGGGCGGGGAGCCGATGGGGTCTTCGGAGGGCTGGGGCAGGAGCATGCGTCCGGTGATGCGTTTCCTGAGTCGTGATTCGCCGCTGCCATCGGCTTCGTGCATGGAGTGCGCTCCGGCTGACGATCGGCCCGGGCATGCGCTCCTCGTCGAGGACAGATGCCGAGCAGGTCACCTGCCAGGTGCACGACCCCGACACACGCCCGCCGCCCGCACTCACCGACCTGCGCCACCTCGGCCACGCCCCATCGACCGCCGCTGAAGCCATCTACCTCCGGCCGCAGCTCCGACCCCCCTGCTGAGCCCACACGCCTCTTGCAGGTCGAGGGGAAGGGGCACTTCGTGGCAGCAGACGTCACGGGAGCGCTGGTGCTCACCTGTCCGGCAGGACCGGGAGGTGGGCATGACTGTGGCGATGCGTGTGATGTCGGCGGGCGACGGCTATAAGTACCTGCTCAAGACGATCGCGGCCGCCGACGGCGACAGGCCGCTGTCAACGCCCCTGACCCGCTACTACGCGGCAGCCGGCACCCCGCCGGGCCGCTGGCTCGGCACCGGAGTCTCTTCCCTTGGCCGCGGTCAGCTGTCGGCCGGTGATTGCGTCTCAGAGCCGCAACTCCAACTCCTGATGGGAATGGGCCGCGATCCGATCACCGGCGATCCGCTCGGCTTGGCATTCCCGGTCTACAGAACTCCGGTGGAACAGATCGAGTCCCGGATCGCCGACCTTGATCCTTCGCTGACGCCTGGCGCGAAGGGCGAAGCTGTCGCGCAGATCGTGGCGGAGGAGAGCGCGCGCGGAAGGAGACGTGCGGTGGCGGGGTTCGACTTCACGTTCTCGATCCCGAAGTCCGCGTCGGTGCTGTGGGCGGTTGCTGACGCCGGGGTGCAGGCGCTGATTGGTGAGGCGCACCATCGGGCCGTTGCGGAGGTGGTTGCGTTCATGGAACGCGAGGTTGCGGCCACCCGTACCGGCGCAACCGCCGGTGACGGCGCGGTTGCACAGGTCGACGTCACCGGGCTGGTCGCCACGGCGTTTGATCACTTCGACTCCCGCGCCGGCGACCCCCACCTCCATACGCATGTCGTCATCAGTAACAAGGTCAAGACCGTCCTCGACGGCAGGTGGCGCTCGCTCGACGGAAGGCCGATGCACGCCGCCGTCGTCGCCCTCTCCGAGCTGCACGAAGCCGTGTTCGCTGACCACATGACCCTCACCTTTGGCGTGGCGTGGGAGGTCAGAGAGATGGGGCGCGACCGTAACCCAGCCTGGGCGATCGCCCGGGTGCCGGAGGAGCTGATCGCGGAGTTCTCCACCCGTGCACGCCACATCGACGCCGAGACTGACAGTCTCATCGCCGACTACGTCGCCAAGCATGGGCGGCGTCCGACACCGGCGGCGATCATGAAGCTGCGCGCGCAAGCCACGCTGAGCACCCGGCCCGAGAAGCAGGTCCGATCCCTGGCCGACCTCACCTCGGAGGGGCGGACTCGCGCGACCAAGACGCTGGGCCAGGACGCGACGATGTGGGCGCGCGACCTCACCGACAACGACAAGCCACTGCTCCTGCGCGCCGACGACGTTCCACTCGACGTGATCGGCGAACTGGGCCGTTCGGTCGTGGAGATAGTCGGCGAGAAACGCTCGACGTGGCGCCGGTGGAACCTCAGGGCCGAGGCATCCAGGCAGACGATGGGCTGGTGGTTCGCCACCATGCAGGATCGAGAAGCCATCGTCGCGATGGTCACCGACGCCGCCGAACTCGCCTCGCTCCGGCTGACGCCGCCTGAGCTCGCCACCTCACCCGTCGTCTTCCGCAGACCGGACGGCACCTCGGTGTTCCGCCCGAAGAGCGCGACAGTGTTCACCTCGGAGACCCAGCTGGCGGCCGAGGACAGACTGCTCGAACGCGCCAGCTTGCTCACCGGCCCCGCGGTGACGCTGACGACGGTCGAGCAGATCGCGCACAGACCCGATGAGGACGGTCGCATGCTCGGTGACGACCAAGCCGACGCTTTGACGCGGATCGCCGTATCGGGGCGGATGGTTGACGTGCTGGTCGGTCCCGCCGGCGCGGGCAAGACCACCGCCATGAACGCTCTCCACCGGGCCTGGGAGACCGAGCATGGCGCCGGTTCCGTGGTGGGTCTCGCACCGTCGGCCGTCGCCGCCCGAGTGCTCGCCGATGAACTGGGGATCGCGACCGAGAACACCGCGAAGTGGTGGCAGAACCACCTCCTGCACGGCACCACCTTCCAGGCAGGTCAGCTCGTCATCATTGACGAGGCTTCACTGGCGGGCACCCTCTCGCTCGACCGCATCACGCACCTCGCTCAGAGGGCTGGAGCGAAGGTGCTGCTGGTCGGCGACTACGCCCAGCTGCAATCCGTGGACGCCGGCGGCGCGTTCGCGATGATCGCCCGAGACCGGCACGACACCCCCGAACTGGTCGACGTCCACCGCTTCACCCACAGCTGGGAGAAGAGCGCCTCACTCGGCCTCCGCCACGGACGCACCCATGCCATCGACGCCTACCTCGCGCATCAGCGCATCCACGATGGCGACGCAGAGACCATGACGGATGCCGCCTACAGCGCCTGGCGCGCCGACCGCGATGCGGGCCTGGTGTCGGTGCTGATCGCCGAAACCCGCGAGGAGGTAACGGCCCTGAACC
Source organism: uncultured Actinomycetota bacterium (assembly GCA_963803695.1). Taxonomy (GTDB): domain Bacteria; phylum Actinomycetota; class Actinomycetes; order Actinomycetales; family Dermatophilaceae; genus Ornithinicoccus. The sequence goes on along the minus strand of CAWDNY010000006.1, from coordinate 5,190 downwards.
GTCGAGCCCGGGCCGACCTCATCCTCAACGGCACCCTGAACCCCGACAGCGAGGTCGAGCTGCACGACGGCACCGCCGCCGGCATCGGAGACACGATCATCACCCAAGAGAACGACCGGAAGCTCCACACCATCACGGGGCGGGACTGGGTGCGCAACGGCGATGTATGGATCATCACCGCCGTCGGTGACGACGGCACCATCACCATCGCCCGCGACTACGGAACCAAGACCACTGTCGGCGACGACGGGACCATCACGACCCGCAGACGAGGGCGTAGGTTTGGCGGGAGCATCCTTCTCCCAGCGGCGTACGTGGCTGAGCGCGTCGATCTCGGCTACGCGGTTACCGCCTACCGCGCCCAAGGGGTCACGACCGACACGGCGCACGTGCTGGTCGAGCCGACCTCAACCAGGGAGAACTTCTACGTCGCGATGACTCGAGGACGGCACTCGAACCACGCCTACGTCACCCTGGACCTCGTCAACGACCATGCACAGCCTCACCCCAGCGGCGGTCCCGACGCCACCGCGCGAGGCGTACTCTACGGCGTTCTGCAACACAGCGGAGCCGAGCTATCGGCACACGAGACCATCGCCGCCGAGCAGGACCAGTGGGGCTCGATCGCCCAGCTCGCCGCCGAGTACGAAACCATCGCTGCCGCAGCCCAACACGACCGCTGGGCCACCCTCGTCCGTGGTTCTGGACTCACCGACGAGCAAGCAGACAGCGCCATCGAGTCCGATGCGTTCGGCCCGCTGGCCGCCGAACTCCGCCGCGCCGAAGCCAACCACCACGATCTCGACGCGCTTCTGCCGCGTCTCGTCGCAGCCCGCGGGTTCAGCGACGCCGACGACATCGCTGCCGTCCTCCACTACCGCGTCGAGCGAGCAACCGCTCGCCCCGCCAGATCAGGGCGGACCCGCAAGCCACCGCGCCTCATTGCCGGCCTTCTCCCACAGGCACACGGCGTGACCGATGCCGAGATGCGAGCAGCGCTCGACGAGCGAGAGGCACTGATCGAGGCGCGCGCCGACGCCGTACTCGACACCGCACTGACTGAGGCAGCGCCCTGGACCAAGGCGCTCGGCGCGCCGCCCCGCGACCGCCAGCAGGTCACGAGGTGGCGAAAGGCCGCGCGAGTGGTCGCCGCCTACCGAGACCGCTACCGCATCGCCGACTACGCACCCCTCGGCGCATCGCCCGAGTCAGCCGCTCGGAAGATCGACCGCGCACGGGCAATCGCCGCTCTCGACAGCGCGCGAGCGATCGCCGGAGCGCAAACCGAAGATCAGGCGACTCGGAGCGCGACGCGAAGCGGTCTGTCCCGAACACCGTAGGGGCGTAGGGCCACTCCACTGAGTGAGTGCCCGCATGTCGGCGCGGCCCGGTAGCCTCAGACCGACAGGACAGTAGACTTGATTTTACATAACGACTCACGGCTAAAGGAGGCTGGACGATGGCACGCGCCGATCTGCTTCTTGACCTCGTTGAGGCTGAACGTCGCGGAGACCGAGAACGTTTCAAGGTACTGGTCGAGTCTGTGATCGCCGAAGAGCGCGCCAATCAGCATCACCTTCTGGCTGATCGGCTCTCTCAACTCATCACCACGACTGGGCAGGGGCCCGTCCGCGATGACAGGGCGGCGGCGATCCGTGATCTGGTGCACGAGGTTGTCCCAAATCGCCGACTGCATGAGCTCGAACTTGCGCCGGTCCCTCATCGGGTCGTAACCGAATTGATCGAGGAACAGAAGCGTGCGGAAGCTTCTGCGCAGTTATGGCATTGAGCCACGGAACCGACTCTTGCTCTCCGGGCCTCCAGGAAACGGCAAGACCAGCGTCGCAGAAGCCATCGCGGCGGAACTCATGCTTCCGTTCTACGTGATTCGCTACGAAGGCGTGATGTCAAGCTTCCTCGGTGAGACGGCGGCGCGACTAGACAACGCATTTGAGTTCGCACGTACTCGCCGTTGCGTCCTGTTCTTCGATGAACTCGACACCATCGCCAAAGAGCGGGCAGACGAGCATGAGACCGGTGAGATCAAGCGCGTCGTTTCCACGCTACTGCTTCAGATCGACAGGCTACCTGCGCACGTGATCTTCATTGGGGCGACAAACCACGCAGAGTTGCTGGATCGCGCTGCATGGAGGCGATTCCAGATTCAGACGGAGTTAGGGGCTCCCAGCCGCGCACAAGCAACTACATTCCTCAAGCGCCTCGCTGACCGACTCGGTGGCGACCTCGGGTTCGCCCCGCGGACTCTAGCGGACAAGTTGGCAGGGGCGAGTTTTGCCGAGCTGGAAGAATTCGCGCTCGATGTCCGACGCCGCGCGGTGCTGGAACTCCCGGATGACAACATCCGACGGATTGTTCAGGAGCGCCTTGAACACCGCCGAGGTCAGGCTGCGGTGTGACCGTTGCGCGTCAGCCGCTCCTTGCGTTCGGGCCGGCGGCCGTTGAGGCGCGGCCAACTCAGACGCCACGGGACCTTCCGCGTCTAGCCAAGCCTGGTGCAGGTCGACAGGGCGAGCGTCTGACACCGCAGTTCAAGGACCTGACAACAGCTTTCGACGCCGAACGTGCTCGCCTGAGCGCCGGAACTCCCGGGGAAGGTCGACCCAGCGCTTGTGGTCGTGTTCGACCTCGCTGGGAGCGTCAAGGACTTCCGCAACGCGATCAACCGGATCGACGGACTGGAGTTTCTCTCCGAACTCCTTGGTGATCAGTCGGACCCCGATGACGACTTCTACATGACCCGAGCGTGTTGCCGGACGGACGAGCAAGCGCGTCGCACATTCGCTGTACCTGGTCATGTCCAGCGCCAAGGCAATTGACGAACTACTGCGACTCTTCGCGCTGTGGCAAGCAGACCCATCTGCGTCCTTCGAGCGTGGACTCGGGAAGTTCAAGACCGCGTTCCAGCAACTCACGGCGATCCGTCGCTGGGGCGCTGAAGACCGCATACGCGAGACAGGTCTTCGAGAGCGTTGGGAAGAGACGCTCAGCATGGTGGGACAGTCCGTAAGCACGGTCCTAGTCGAGGTCGAACTGTGGCACAGGCGAGACGCCGCGCACCGTGCTGCCGCTGAAGCTCATGTCGAGCAGGTCATCACGTCCAGTAACGGTCGCGGTACCGGACCGCTCGCAGATCGGAGAGATCGAGTACCACGCGCTCTTGGCCGAACTGCCGATCCAGCAGGTCCAGTCTGTGTTGACCAACGGTGCTGCGGCGATTCGGCTCCTCAGCGCAGATGAAGTCATGTTCGTCAGCCCCTTCACGGCAATGAACGTTGAACCGGGAACGCTTGAGCCCGTCGCGCAGACTCACCTCGCCAGCGCCGAGAGGATCGAGGGTAGACCTCGGGTTGCGCTGCTAGACGGGTTGCCTTTCGCCAACCACGACGCGCTACAGGGTCGGCTCTCGATCGATGACCCGGACGAACTCGGAAGGAATTACCCCGTGGCGGCCCGCCACCATGGCACCGCTATGGCGTCACTCATCATTCATGGGGACCTGACCGATGGCGGCCAGCCTCTTGATCGTCCCCTCTACGTACGCCCGATTCTGCAACCCCACGAGTTCGTTTCTGGGCACGAGCAAGTCATCCCAAATCGTCTGCTCACTGATGTCCTCCACCGTGCAGTCAAACGGATTGTGAAGGGCGAAGGCAACCAAACTGCCGCGGCACCGAGCGTCCGGGTCGTAAACCTGTCCATCGGAGCGCAGACGAGAGCCCTCACACGCAGAATGAGTCCCGTCGGCCGCCTGTTGGACTGGCTCGCATACTCATACAATCTGCTTTTCGTGGTCAGCGCTGGCAACCACACCGACGAGTTCATGATCCCTGCCGATGCCGCAAACGACGCCGATGCCGCTCGCCTGGTTGCAATGCGAGCTGGCTTTGACGCCGCACTGCTTCGCGGCATACTTCCGCCCGGCGATGCCCTGAATGCGCTCACCGTCGGCGCCACTCACTCCGACGGCCTCGGAGAGATCACCCTTCCAGACACAGTGCGGACATCACCCATCCGGACGCTCCCGCGCACTACGGAGCCGTTGGGCCTGGCGTTGATCGGTCATCAAGCCGGACCTCCATCACGCCGGTGGCCGTGCCCTCTACACACGCCCCCGTCGTGCTGCCCGGTCAAACTGAGGTCTGCTTTAGCCTTGCGCGCACCGCCGCGACAGGACCCGGCCTACAGGTGGCGGGTTCCGGGACGAGCCGGTGCTTCCAACAGCACCGTGTTCACGAACGGCACCAGCAATGCGACCGCGCTCGTCACACGCGAAGCCAGCAGGCTGTTTGACCTCCTGGAAGCTGGCAACGCCGATCTCGAGGACACACCGCTCCCGGACCCTCAGTATCATCCGCTCCTCGTTCGCGCGCTCCTTGTTCACGCAAGCAGCTGGGCGTCTGGAAGACGAGTCTGCGCAGCGACCTCGGTCTCAGCGGCCCGGACGTTCGGCGCCAACTAACTGCCCTGCTCGGCTACGGCCGCCTCGACCTGAGCCGACTTGGCACAGCCGCATCCAACCGGGCTGTGCTGGTCGCAGGTGGACACATAGCACGAAACGAACGCCATACTTACGAGTTCCCCTTGCCGCCTTCGCTCCGCGCAAAGGCGGAGTGGCATCGCTTCACCGTCACCCTGGCGTACATGGCTCCCACCGTCGGCCAACTCACCCGCTATCGCAGCGCCAAAAGTCTACTTCAGCACTCCGGACATGAGTCTGGCGGGCGGAGATCGGTCTGACGCAGAGCACAATGCAGTGCGACGCGGAAGCCTTCAACGCGAAATCGTGCAAGGAAATCGCTCAATGTCGTTTGTCGATGGGGACGTGTTTCCGATTAGTGTCGAGTGCATGGATGACGCCCAGCGGCTTCATGCCAAGGACGACGCGATTCGGTACACGCTGGTCGTATCAGCAGAGACCGCCGAACGGACCTCCAACACGATTCACAATGAAGTTCGTGACAGGACTGGCCTGCGTGCCAGTGCCCGCGGACGCATCCGGCCTTAGCCACAGCCGCGCGGAGTTAGCCCGGTCGACAGCATCTGACCCTTCCAAGGGCCGCCATCGCGGCGTAAGGTTGGAGGCGAGGCGGATTTCTCCTTACCTTTCGGGCCGTTCGCGGCCGACCTCCGGGTCATTCTCCACGCACCGTCTCGACGACGCACTCGCGT